>DATJJN010000051.1:0-38221 GCA_035492135.1 Paraburkholderia sp.
CCGGCGAAGAAGTTGTCGAATGTCGATGGCGGCGGGGTGCCGAGATCGAGCGTCAATTGGCGCGACACAATAGATAAGCCGTTAATGACCGATATGCGAACCGATAAGCGATCAGTTCTTGTAAAGCGAGCTGGACAGATAACTCTGCCGCAACTCGCGGAACGCGACAGACAGTATCGCGCTGACGGGCAGCGCGATCAGCACGCCGAAAAAGCCGAACAACTGGCCGAACGCGAGCAGCGCGAAGATCACCGCGAGCGGATGCAGGCCGATGCGCTCGCCGACGAGCCTCGGCGTCAGGAAGAAGCCTTCGAGGATCTGGCCGATCCCGTACACGAGCGCAACCGCGCCGACCCCGTACAGGTTGCCGAATTGCAGCAGCGCGGCGACGAGCGCGAGCACGAGCCCGGTCGCGTAGCCGAGATACGGGATCAGCACCGCGAGGCCCGTGAACACGCCGACCGGCAGCGCGACCTCGAAGCCGGCGATCGTCAGCGCGCCCGCATAGTACGCGGCGAGGATCGCCATCACGAGCAACTGGCCGCGCAGATACTGCGCGAGCATCCGGTCCATTTCGCGCGCGAGTTCCATCGTGCGCGCGAACCAGCGGCGCGGCACGAACGTCTGCACGCGAGCGAGCATCGCGTTCCAGTCGTACAGCAGATAGAACAGCACAAGCGGCACCATCACCACGTTGCTGACGACGGTGATCATCACGTTGCCGCTCGTGCGGATCGACGCCCATACCGCGACGCCGATCTGCTGCGCGCTTTCTTCGAGACGCGACGTGATCATGTCGCGCAGGTTCTGGAAGTCGAGCGAGTCCGTTATGCCGAGGAACGCGAGCTTCGGCTGCAGCCAGTCGTGCAGATGCGTGAGCATCTGCGGCACCTGCTGCTTCAGCTGCGGGCCTTCCTTCTCGATCACGACGAGCAGCAGCACGACGAGCATCGTGACGACGAGCGCGAACAGCAGCATCATCAGCAGCGCGGCGAGCGAGCGCGGCACGCGGTGGCGCACCAGCGCGGCGACGCCCGGCTGCAGGATGTACGCGAGGATCGCGCCGAGCAGGAAAGGCGTGAGCACCGGCCGCAGCAGCCACAGCACGATGCCGAAGGCGAGCGCGAGCGCGGTCCAGATGAAAGCCTGGCGCTGGTAAGGCGTGAAGATCGGTGTGTTGGGCGACAAGGCGGTGGTTCCCGGGGTTCGGCGGGCCAGTGATTCGGGGCTTGCGGGCGGCGGCCAAGCGTCAATCGGTTAAAATCGCATTTTACCGACCTTCTCGCTCTTCCCCATGAATCAACCGAAATCCGCCTCCGAGTCGTCGAACGAGGGCCTGTCCTATCGCGATGCCGGCGTCGACATCGACGCGGGCGACGCGCTCGTCGACGCAATTAAACCCTTTGCGAAGAAAACCCTGCGCGACGGCGTGCTTGGCGGCATCGGCGGCTTCGGGGCGCTCTTCGAAGTGCCGAAGAAGTACAAGGAGCCGGTGCTCGTGTCCGGCACCGACGGCGTCGGCACGAAGCTGAAGCTCGCGTTCCAGCTGAACCGGCACGATACGGTCGGTCAGGACCTCGTCGCGATGAGCGTGAACGACATCCTCGTGCAGGGCGCCGAGCCGCTGTTCTTCCTCGACTATTTCGCGTGCGGCAAGCTCGAAGTCGGCACGGCCGCGACGGTCGTGAAGGGCATCGCGCAGGGCTGCGAGCTGGCTGGCTGCGCGCTGATCGGCGGCGAGACCGCCGAGATGCCGGGCATGTATCCGGACGGCGAATACGATCTCGCGGGCTTCGCGGTGGGCGCGGTCGAAAAGAGCAAGATCATCGACGGCAGCACGATCGTGCCGGGCGACGTGGTGCTCGGGCTCGCGTCGAGCGGGGTCCACTCGAACGGGTATTCGCTCGTGCGCAAGATCATCGAGCGTGCGCAGCCCGATCTGGCTGCCGACTTCGACGGGCGGCCGCTGGCCGAGGCGCTGATGGCGCCCACGCGCATCTACGTGAAGCCGCTGCTCGCGCTGATGGAGCAGATCGCCGTGAAGGGGATGGCGCACATCACGGGCGGCGGTCTGGTCGAGAACATTCCGCGCGTGCTGCGCGACGGGCTCACGGCCGAGCTGGATCATCGCGCATGGCCGCTGCCGCCGCTGTTCCAGTGGCTGCAGAAGCACGGCGGCGTGGCCGATGCGGAGATGCATCGGGTGTTCAACTGCGGGATCGGGATGGCGGTGATCGTCGCGGCCGATCAGGCCGATGCGGCGGCTTCGCTGCTGGCCGCGGCCGGCGAGCAGGTCTGGAAGATCGGCGTCGTGCGCGCGAGCCGGGAAGGGGAGGCGCAGACGGTGGTGGTGTAACGACGCTGTCGTCCCACGTTGAGGGATCAAGGGCGGCCAGCTTTGCTGGCCGTTTTTTTGCGTGCTCCGATGGTCGACCGCTCCGGCGACTTCGGCCAGCCCCGCGGGGCAACGTAGAAAAACGCCTCAGGAGCCGCTTTTCGGCACATAATTTTCCCGACGCCGAAAACGGAGACCAAATATGAACGCAATCTCGCTGGACGCCACGGATTGTCGGATCCTGTCGGTACTCCAGAATGAGGGCCGAATCAGTAACCTCGATCTGGCCGAACGCATCGCCCTGTCGCCGTCCGCGTGCCTGCGCCGCCTGCGCCTGCTGGAAGAGCAAGGCGTCGTCGAGCACTACCGCGCGTGCCTGAACCGCGAGATGCTCGGCTTCGAGATGGAGGCGTTCGTCCAGGTCTCCATGCGCAACGACCAGCAGAACTGGCACGACGAATTCGCGACCGCGCTGCGCCACTGGCCCGAGGTCACCAGCGCGTACGTCGTGACCGGCGACACGCACTACATGCTCCGCGTGCTCGCGCACAACCTGAAGCACTATTCGGACTTCGTGCTGAGCAAGCTCTACAGGACGCCCGGCGTGCTGGACGTCCGCTCGATCATCGTGCTGCAGACGCTCAAGGTCGAAACCGGCGTGCCGATCGACCTCGTGCACCAGAAGGCGGATAAAACGGACAAGGGCGGCGGCGCGTAGCCGCCGCCAATTCAAAGCGGCTGCAGCCGATGGAACGACCCGCTCTGAAAAACGAGCGGTCCGACTTGAGCCGCATCGTCGCGAACCCAGCAGCGCTCGACCTCGCCGACGAAGATCACGTGATCGCCCTCGTCGTAGCGGCTGCGGTTGTGACACTCGAACCACGCCAGTGCGCCGTCGATCACCGGCATTCCCGTATCGCTGCCCGCATGCGATACGCCTTCGAACCGGTCGCCCTTCACCGACGCAAACTGCTTGCACAGATCGAGCTGCGACGCGGCGAGCACATTCACCACATAATGGCTGTTCGAGCGGAACACGGGCATCGACGCGGAGCGCGTCGCAAGGCTCCACAGCACGAGCGGCGGATTCAGCGACACGGAGTTGAACGAACTCGCGGTGAAGCCGATCGGCTGGCCGTTGGCGGCGCGTGTCGTGATGATCGTGACGCCGGTGGCGAACTGGCCGAGCGCGCGGCGGAACGCGGCATCGTCGAAATTGGGGGACCTGGCGTGGCGGGTCATCGGCGCGGCGCTCCGCAGTCGGGGCACGCGCGATGCGCGCGCGAAGCCGGCGGCACGGCCGGCGAGGCGGAGTGGTTGAACGTCATGGGCAAGGTAGCAGAGTTGCCCCGATTCTAACGGAACCCGTCCGCGCGGGCGAACGGCCCGTCGGCGGCGGCAATGAGGAGTGGACAGCATGAGTCAGTCAGTCGAATTTGCGACGCTCGGCGGCGGATGCTTCTGGTGCACCGAAGCGGTGTTCCTGCGCGTGGACGGCGTCATCTCCGTCGAGTCCGGTTACGCGGGCGGCCACGTCGCGCAGCCGACCTACGAGCAGGTCTGCGACGGCGACACCGGTCACGCGGAAGTCGTCAACGTGATGTTCGACCCGGCGAAGATCGGCTATCGCGAGATTCTCGACATCTTCTTCGCGACACACGACCCGACGCAGCTGAACCGCCAGGGCAACGACGTCGGCACGCAGTACCGGTCGGCGATCTTCACGCACTCGGACGAACAGCGGGACATCGCGTTGCAGGCGATCCGCGAGCTGGAGGCGGAGGACGTCTTCGACGGCCACATCGTCACGCAGGTCGAGCCGCTCGACAACCACTACTGGCCGGCCGAGGCGTACCACCAGAACTACTTTGCGCAGCACCCGAATCAGGGCTATTGCGCGTTCGTCGTCGCGCCGAAGGTCGCGAAGTTCCGGCAGAAATTCGCGCACCGGCTCAAGGCGGAGTGAGGCCCTTGCCGGCGTCGTGTTCCGCGCGGCCTTCCTTCAGACGAAGAAACCCGTCGACGATCGCCTGCGCAAGTTTCGCGCACGACAGCGGAGCCGAGCCTTCGGCCTTGTTGTTCGTCGTGATCAGCACCGGCTGGCCCGCGATCGCGTAGCGCGCGGCCAGTTCGGCGAGCGCGTCGCGCGTGTGCGGATCGGGATCGACGATCTGATCGAACGGCTCGTAGCGCGCCTTCGCCTGCTCATACTTGAAGCCGCTGTGCAGGCTCCAGCGCACGATCAGCGGACCCGCGGGCCCGGCGCCGTCCATCAGCGCGAGAGCGGCCGCCTGACGTAGCGGGTCGGGCATCCGCGCATGCAGTCCGACGCAGTAGCGCACGTTCGCCGCGCGCAGCGCGCGCACGAAGCGCGGCGTGAGCAGGCTCGCGTCGCGGATCTCGACCGCGTAGCACGGGCCGTCGGGTCCGGTCGGCAGCGGCGGCAGCGCGGCGAGAAACGCGGACAAGCGCTCGACGAACGCGGCCGGGTCCGCGAGCATCGCGTCCGGCAGCGGCGGGAACTGGAACACGAGCGCGCCGGCTTTCGGGCCGAGCCCGTCGAGACAGGGCCGCACGAATTCGCTCGCCGCGAGGTCGGCGTTCAGGAAGCACGGATTCGCGGACACCGGCTCGCCGCGGTCGCCGCGCACGGACGCATCGGTGACGAGCGCGGGCGCCTTCACGATGAAGCGAAAGTGGTCGGGCACCTGCTGCGCGTAGCGCAGATAGTCGGCGACGGTGAGCGGCGCGTAGAACGACCGGTCGATGCTGACGGAGCGCAACAGCGGATGCGCGCCATACGCGGCGAGTCCGTCGCGCGCGAGCTTCGAGTTGCTGTAGTCGTCGCCGTAGACGATCCCGCGCCAGCCCGGAAACGACCACGACGACGTGCCGAGGCGCACCGTCGGCGGCAGATTCACGGCGAGGTCCAGCACCTGTTGCGACGGTTCGGCCGGCACGACGCCGCGTGCGCGGCGTTTCGGCGGACGTGCAGGATCGGCGTCGGCGGGGGAGGGTGTTCCGGACGATGGTTCGGCGAAAGGATGCGCGGTCGCGGGTTTGGCTCGGCCGGTACCGCTACTGCGCGCGGCAGGTTTGGGCGCCGGCGCTTCCGCCGCCGTAAAGCCGAACAGATCGGCCTGCGGCGTCGCTTCGGGCGCGTCCGCCGTTGCATCGGCGGACGCTCGATCCAGATGTTCAGGCCAGTCCGACGGTTCGGCCGGCGCGGCGTCGCTTTCGTTCATTCGGGTTGCGTTTGAGATGGGCGCGCCGCGCCGTCGTCCGACGCGCGCCGCTTATGCGTTCGCGAGCGACGGCCGTTCGTACATATACCGGCGCGACCACGGCAGCGTTTTCGCGCTGCGACCGGCCTTGCGGCAGACGATCTGATAGATCGACACGTCGTCGTTCTCGAACGCGTACGCGCAGCCTGCCAGATACACGCGCCAGATGCGGAATTTCTCGTCGTCGACGAGTTGTTTCGCGACGTGCGCGTGCGTCTCGAAGTTTTCCGCCCAGAGATCGAGCGTGTGCGCATAGTGACGGCGCAGGCTCTCGACGTCAACCGCCTCCAGCCCGCCGCGCTGCGCGGCTTCGAGCGCGAGGCCGATGTGCGGCAGCTCGCCGTCCGGAAACACGTAGCGGTCGATGAACTCTCCGCCGCCGAGCGCCGTCTCGCCGCTGTCCGCATCCGACGACGTGATGCCGTGGTTCATCGCGACGCCGTCGTCGGCGAGCAGGTCGTGCACCTTGCGGAAATAGTCGGGCAGATTCTTGCGCCCGACGTGCTCGAACATCCAGACGCTCGTGATGCGATCGAACTGCCCGGTCACGTCGCGATAGTCCTGCAGCCGGATCTCGATGCGGTCTTCGAGGCCGGCCGCCTTCACGCGCGCGGTCGCGAGATCGAACTGGTTCTGCGAGAGCGTGACGCCGACGCATTGCGCGCCGAACTTCTGCGCGGCGCGCAGCACGAGCGCGCCCCAGCCGCAGCCGATATCGAGCAGGCGCTGGCCGGGCTGAAGCTGGATCTTCGTGAGGATGTGGTCGATCTTCTTGATCTGCGCGGTCGCGAGGTCTTCGTCGCCGTTCTCGAAGTACGCGCACGAATAGACCATGTTTTCGTCGAGCCACAGCTTGTAGAAGTCGTTCGACACGTCGTAGTGGTACTGGATCGCGCGCTTGTCCGTCGCCTTCGAGTGCGTGAAGTAGCGGCGCACGCGCGCGAGCTTGCCGGCGCTCGTCACCGTGTTGCGCGCGAGCGCATAGCCGATGCGGATGATGTCCGACAGCTTGCCCTCGATGTCGATCTTGCCCTTCACATACGCCTCGCCGAGATTGTCGAGGCTCGGTTCGAGCAACAGCGGCAACGCCGCCGCGCTGTTCACCTTCAGCGTGACCTGCGGCGCGGCGAACGTGCCGAAGTCGTATTGCTCGCCGCTCCATAGCACGAGGCGTGCAGGCAGGTTTGCCGTGTCGCGCACCTTGTCGACCCACTGCGCCAGCTTTCTCTCCCAGAACATACGTTTTTCTCCGTTTCTAATGAACGACACAAAAAGCGAATGCAAAGTGGACCGCAATGCGTGTGCCGACGGCCGGTGCGCGCGGCGCTTACGGCGACAGACGCTCGATCTGCCAGTCGCTGCCGGTGCGCGTGTAGCGGATCCGGTCGTGCAGTCGCGACGGCCGGCCCTGCCAGAATTCGAGCTTGTCGGGCACGAGGCGATAGCCGCCCCAATGCGGCGGACGCGGCGGATTTTCGCCGTATTTCGCGCTGATTTCGGCTTCGCGCGCTTCGAGCGACGCGCGGCTGTCGATCACCTGGCTCTGCTCGGACGCCCACGCGCCGATCCGCGAGCCGAGCGGGCGCGACGCAAAATACGCGTCGCTTTCGACGGCGCTCGTCTTTTCGACTTTTCCTTCGACGCGCACCTGACGCTCCAGCTCGATCCAGTGGAACAGCAGGCTCGCATGCGGATTGGCCGCGAGCTCGCGCCCCTTGCGGCTCTCGTAGTTCGTGAAGAACACGAAGCCGCGTTCGTCGACACCCTTGATCAGCAGAATGCGCGCGGCCGGGCGGCCGGCTGCGTCGACGGTCGCCACCGTCATCGCATTCGGCTCGGGCAGTTTCGCGTCGAGCGCCTGCGCGAACCACGTGTGGAACTGTTGGATCGGGTCGGGATCGACGTCGGCGACGTCGAGCGAGCCCAGCGAGTAGTTCTTGCGAAGATCGGCGAGAGTGGTCATGTTTTATGCAACCGCTTCAACGGCGGAAAAGTATGGCGAAGGAACGTCACGTGCGCGTCGCATGGGCGCGGCCCGACGGCCGACGCGCGATCAGGCAAAATACGGTCTCGCGGAACCACGGCTTTCAGAGGCCGTCCGCCTCCGACTCGCCGCTTTTCGTCCGCCATGTCTACTATCCCGATTTCGCCGCAGACCGATCTTACCGCCCCGACAGAAGCTGTTGAACCTGACCGGGTACGCCGCTTCGGCGGAATCGCGCGGCTTTACGGCGCACCGGCGCTCGCGGCGTTCGAGCGCGCGCATGTCGCGGTGATCGGCATCGGCGGCGTCGGCTCGTGGGTGGCCGAGGCGCTCGCGCGCAGCGCGATCGGCACGCTCACGCTGATCGACCTCGACAACGTCGCGGAAAGCAACACGAACCGGCAGATTCACGCGCTCGACGGCAACTACGGCAAGCCGAAAGTCGAGGCGATGGCCGAACGCATCGCGCTGATCGATCGGGCGTGCGACGTGCGGCTCGTCGAGGATTTCGTCGAGCCCGGCAATTTCGATGCGGCGCTCGGCGGCGGCTTCGATTACGTGGTCGATGCGATCGACAGCGTGCGCACGAAGACCGCGCTGATCGCGTGGTGCGTCGAGCGCGGGCAGCCGCTGATCACGGTCGGCGGGGCGGGCGGGCAGCTCGATCCGACGCGCATCCGCATCGACGATCTCGCGCTGACGATCCAGGATCCGCTGCTGTCGAAAGTGCGCGCGCAACTGCGCAAGCAGCATGGATTTCCGCGCGGGCCGAAGGCGAAGTTCAAGGTGAGCGCCGTGTATTCCGACGAGCCGCTGATCTACCCGGAGGCCGCTGTTTGCGATGTCGATCCGCAGGCGGGGCACGTGGAGACGTCGCCGGGACATCACGGGCCTGTCGGCCTGAATTGCGCGGGGTTCGGCTCCAGCGTGTGCGTGACCGCGAGCTTCGGATTCGCGGCGGCGGCGCATGTATTGCGCGCGCTTGCGCACTCGGCGCCGCGGTAGACGAACACGAGCGTACGCAGCCTGCATGAAGAAACGCGGCCAAGGCCGCGTTTCCTGCTTTCGACGTTGCGTTGCGTCGCGTCGCGCCTAGTACAGCGCCGCGCTCAGCTTGCGCCGCCACTCGCTGACGAGTTGCGGCTGGTGCGCCGCGAGATCGAACACCGACAGCATCGTCTTGCGGCCGATGTCGTCGCGGAACGACCGGTCGCGCTTGACGATCTCCAGCAGATGTTCGAGCGCGGCCGCGTACTTGCGGTGCGCGATCAGCGCGCTCGCGAGGTCGAAGCGCGCTTCGAGGTCGCCCGGCTGGCCGGCGACCCGCGCTTCGAGCGCGGTGGTCGGCGGCAGGTCGGCGGCGGCGTCGAGCGCGTCGAGGCGGGTTTTCAGCGCATTGAAACGCGCGTCGATGCCCTGGGTCGTTTTCGGCGACAGCAGATCGACTTCGTTGCGCGCTTCGTCGGCGTAGTTGTCTGCGAGCAGCATCTCGATCAGGTCCATGCGCGCTTCGTCGAAGCCGGGGTCGTATGCGAGCGCGGCCTTCAGCGCGTCGTACGCTTCGTCGCGACGCCCTTCGGCGAGCGCCTCGCGCGCGGCGCGCCATTCGCTCTCGGCGGCGTCCGGCACCATCCGGTCGATGAACTGCCGCAACTGTCCCTCCGGCAACACGCCGATGAACTGGTCGACCGGACGGCCGTCCGCGAACGCGATCACGTGCGGGATGCTGCGCACCTGAAAGTGCATCGCGAGTTCCTGGTTCTCGTCGACGTTCACCTTCACGAGCCGCCACTTGCCCGCGTATTCCGCCTCGAGCTTTTCGAGCAGCGGGCCGAGCGTCTTGCACGGGCCGCACCACGGCGCCCAGAAATCGACGAGCACCGGCGCGAGCGTCGACGCTTCGATCACATCCTTTTCGAAAGTGGCCAGAGTGGTGTCCATTGCATCCTCTTCGGAAAACGGTTCAGGTTCAGGTGGGGCCGAATCCGGCGGATTCAACGGGCGCCGCGCACGGCGTGCGTTCAGCGCGGCTTCTTTTCCGGCAGCGGAATCCACTCCGTTTCGCCCGGAACCTGCCCCATTTCCTGCCGGGTCCATGCGGCCTTGGCCTGCTCGATCTTTTCGCGGGTGCTTGCGACGAAGTTCCATTCGATGAAGCGTTCGCCTTCGAGCCGTTCGCCTCCGAGCAGCATCACGCGTGCGCCGGACGTGCTGGCCAGCGTCGCGGTCTCGCCTGGGACGAGGATCGCCATCGTCTGCGGTGCCAGCGGTTCGCCGTCGATCGACAGGTCGCCGTCCACCAGATAGACACCGCGCTCCTCGTGCTCCGGTTCGAGTGCGAGCGCGCTGCCCGGCGCGAACTGCGCGGCGACGTAGAGCGTGCCGGAGAACGTCGCGACCGGCGACGTGTGGCCGAACGCGGTGCCCGCGATCACGCGCATCGTCACGCCGTTGCGCTCGAACTCGGGCAGCGTCGTCGCGGCATGGTGATGGAACGACGGGTCGGTGTCCTCGTGGTCGAGCGGCAGCGCGACCCACGTCTGGATGCCGTGCATCGTCATGCCGTGCGGGCGGTCTTCGTCCGGCGTGCGTTCCGAGTGGACGATGCCGCGTCCGGCCGTCATCCAGTTCACGTCGCCGGGGACGATCTTCTGCTTCGAGCCGAGGCTGTCGCGGTGCATCAGCGCGCCGTCGAACAGATAGGTGACTGTCGCGAGCCCGATGTGCGGATGCGGGCGCACGTCGACGCCGCTGCCGGGCGCGAGCGTCGCCGGCCCCATGTGATCGAAGAAGATGAACGGCCCGACGAGGCGCGCGGCCAGCGCCGGCAGCACGCGCCGCACGATCAGATTGCCGATGTCGCGTTGATGCGGCGTGAGGACCGCCTTGACCGATTCAGACATGAGTGCTTCCGTTGGGGGCTTGAGGAACGCGACGACCGCGACTCAGCGGTCCGCGCGGGCGAGTGCCCATTCTAGCGCCCGCACCGCCTCTCGCGCAGCGGCTGGGTACACTTCGGGTTCACAACAACGAAATGACAGGGAGAGGGCGATGTCGCCGAGGGATCTGTTGCTGGCGCTGGTGGTCGTCGTGGCGTGGGGCGTGAACTTCGTCGTGATCAAGGTGGGGCTCGACGGCATGCCGCCGATGCTGCTCGGCGCGTTGCGCTTTGCGCTGGCCGCGTTCCCGGCCGTGCTGTTCGTGAAGCGGCCGCAGATGCCGCTGCGCTGGCTCCTCGCATACGGCGCGACGATCTCGCTCGGGCAATTCGCATTCCTGTTCTCCGCGATGTACGTCGGGATGCCGGCAGGACTCGCATCGCTCGTGCTGCAGGCGCAGGCGTTCTTCACGCTCGGCTTTGCGGCGCTGTTTCTGCGCGAGCGCTTTTCTGCGCACAACGTCGCCGGTCTGCTGATCGCGGCGGGCGGCCTCGCGGTGATCGCACTGCATGCATCGGCGGCGGGCGCGCACCCGATGACGATTGCCGGCTTCGTGCTCACGCTGTGCGCGGCGGTGATGTGGGCGCTCGGCAACATCGTCACGAAGAAGGTCGGCAAAGTCGATCTGGTTGGTCTCGTCGTGTGGGCGAGCCTTGTGCCGCCGCTGCCGTTCGCCGTGCTGTCGTACTTCTTCGAAGGGCCGCAGCGGATGGTCGGCGCGCTCCATCATATCGGCACGATGTCGGTGTTCGCGGTCGTGTACCTCGCGTTCATCGCGACGCTGCTCGGCTACAGCCTGTGGAGCCGCCTGCTGGCACGCTATCCGGCGAGCCAGGTCGCGCCGTTCTCGCTGCTCGTGCCGATTGTCGGACTCGCGGCGGCCGCAGTGTTGCTCGACGAGCATTTGTCCGCCGCGCAGATCGGCGGCGCGGCGCTCGTGATGGGCGGGCTGGCGGTGAACGTGTTCGGCGGATGGGTGAGGAGGCGCGTGGCCGCCGCGCGTTGATTCGCACTAACGCGCGCCGACCCGCGACCCCGTGCGCCGGTCAATGCAGCATGCGCGCGAGACCGGCGATGCTGTCGGCGACGGTGAGGACCGTTTAGCAGACCATCATGTAAAGGCGAGATTCAAGCGCGCTGCGCCACGCGGCGATGTCGCTCTTCAATGCAATTCGGTCTCGGACCGAAACGCGGCCAGTTCCTCGCGCAGCTCCGCGCGCAGTGCGGCGAAGTCGGCTTTCCTCTCTGCGCGCAGTTCGACGAACGCGTCGCGCAAGCCAGCGATCTGCGCTTGTGTCGATTCGCACGGGCCGGCGCCGTTGGCCTGCGCCGGCACTCGCCAATCGGCCGCATCCGCGTGCGTCGACGTCCGCAGTTCGTCGATGGCCCGAACGGTCACCGTTGCCGCGTCGCGCATCACGTCATCCGGTTCTTCGCGAGCGGCGGATTCGCCGCGAAGTAGCGCTTGATGCCCTTCATGATCGCGGTCGCCATCTGGTCGCGATAGGCGTCGTCGTTCAGCCGGCGCTCTTCTTCCGGATTGCTGATGAACGCGGTCTCCACGAGAATCGACGGGATGTCCGGCGCCTTCAGCACCGCAAATCCGGCCTGCTCGACCGAGCCCTTGTGCAGCTTGTTGATGTCGCCGATCTCGTTCAGCACGAAGCCGCCGTAGCGCAGCGAGTCGCGGATTTGCGCGGTCGTCGACATGTCGAAGAGCGCGCGGTTCACCGCCGCGTCGGCGGTCTGCACGTTGATGCCGCCGATCTGGTCCGACGAGTTCTCCTTGTTCGCCATCCAGCGCGCCGCCGCGCTCGACGCGCCGTGCTCCGACAGCGCGAACACCGACGATCCGCGCGCGGCCGGCGTCGTGAACGCGTCTGCGTGGACCGACACGAACAGGTCCGCGCCGACGCGCCGCGCCTTCTGCACGCGCACGTTCAGCGGGACGAAGAAGTCGGCGTCGCGCGTCATCATCGCGCGCATGTTCGGCTGGGCGTCGATCTTCGCGCGCAGCTTCTTCGCGATGTCGAGCGCGACGTGCTTCTCGTACGTGCCGCCGCCGCCGATCGCGCCCGGATCCTCGCCGCCGTGGCCCGGATCGATCGCGACGGTCAACAGACGCACAGTGCGGCCCTTGCCGCCCTTGCCGGTTGGCGGCGCGACGAAGCCGTAGCTGTCGCCGTCGCTGTCGTCGCCGTCCTGCGCGAGCGTCGGCGGGGCCGCGGGCTTCTGGCGTTGCGCGAGCGCGGACGGCGCCGACGGCGTCGCGCGCGGCGCGGCGCCCGCGCCCGGCGCCGGCTGTGCATCGCCCTGCGCGTAGCGCTGGAAGAACGCATCGCTGTTGTCGAGCGGCGGCGGGGGCGGCGCGGCCGGCCCCGCGAGCGTCGACGGCGGCACGTTGCGCAGGTTCTCGTGCGCGTCGAGCTGTTGCTGCTTGCGCTCGGTCTGCGCGAGCAGGTCCATCAGCGGATCGGGCGGCACAGCCGGATACAGGTCGAACACCAGACGATAGCGATACGAGCCGACCGGCTCCAGCGTGAACACCTGCGGCTTCACGGAGCCTTTCAGGTCGAACACCATGCGCACGACGTGCGGCTGATACTGACCGACGCGCACCGCCTCGATCTGCGGATCGTTCGGCGTGATCTTCGACACGAGGTTGCGCAGCGCGTCGTCGAGATCGAGGCCGCTCAGGTCGACGACGAGCCGGTCCGGGCTCGGCAGCAGTTGCTGCGAATTCTGCAGCGGCTGATCCGATTCGATCGTCACGCGCGTGTAGTCGCGCGCCGGCCACACGCGCACGCCGATCACCGACGTCGCCCACGCGGCGCGCGGCGCGGCGAGGCCGAGCACCAGCGTCGACGCGCCTGCCTTCAGAATCTGCCTGCGCCGCCAGTTGTGCGTCGCGGTGGCGGCGGATTCGATCGATCGGAACGGTTTGATTAACATCTTTCTAGACATGCCTTTCCTGATTCGCTGTATGCGTGCGCGGTGAGCACGCGACCTTCGCCGTTCGCGCCGGGTTCGAGCGTCAGCACGAGGTCCGGCACGCCGAGGAGCGTGAGCGCGCGTTGCGGCCATTCGACGAGACACACGGCGCCCGCGTCGAAATATTCGCGAAAGCCGGCGTCGGCCCATTCGGCCGGGTCGCTAAAACGGTACAGATCGAAGTGATAGAGCTGGAGTTCCCCGCTCGGCGTGTCGATCGTGTACGGCTCGACGAGCGTATAGGTGGGGCTGCGCACGCGTCCCGCGTGGCCGAGTGCGCGCAGCGTGGCGCGCACGAGCGAGGTCTTGCCCGCGCCGAGGTCGCCGGCCAGCTGCACCTGCAGGCCCGCGAGCGGCTCGCGGCTCGCGCCTGACGCGACAATCGCGACGATCGCGTTCGCAAAGCGGGCGCCGAATGCATCGGTTGCGGCTTCGTCGGCGAGGTCGAAGCGGCGTTCGAGCCGCACAGGGGCAAAAGACGCAGGCGCTGGGTCGTGACCGGACGTGACGGGCATTCTCGTAAAATAGCGTGATGAACCGCAGTCCGTTGCATCCCACATTACAGGCCGTATTGCAGGCGCCGTCGGAAACGCACGTTCGCGCAGCAGGCGCCGGCGAGCCGCCGTTGTGCGAGCCGTCGCACGAAGGCGCTTCGCGCACCGCGCCGCCTCTCGACGAAGCAGCGCTCGCCGCGCTGGCGGCGCGCATCCGCGCATGGGGACGCGAACTGGGGTTCGGGGCGATCGGCATCAGTGACACCGACTTGACCGATGCCGAGGCAGGGCTCGCCGCATGGCTCGAAGCAGGCTGCCACGGCGAGATGGATTATATGGCCAAACATGGGATGAAACGCGCGCGTCCCGCCGAGCTTGTGGCCGGAACGCGACGTGTGATCACCGCGCGAATGGCCTATTTGCCCGCTGATTCGCTCGCTGCGCAGGCCGACGGAAAGGCGCGCGAAAGTCGCGTGCAGGCTGCGTCTGCGAATGAGTCGAGCGATGAACGCGTGCTGCGCGACGACGCGAACGCCCTTGCGCAAGCCGGCGACTGGCGCGCTCGCGAGCATGCGCGACTCGCGGATCCGCAGGCCGCTGTCGTGTCGATCTACGCTCGCGGACGCGACTATCACAAGGTGTTGCGCGCGCGCTTGCAGCAGCTCGCGGAGCGCATCGAGGCGGAGGTCGGCGCGTATGGCCATCGCGTGTTCACCGATTCCGCGCCGGTGCTCGAAGTCGAACTCGCGCAGAAGGCGGGCATCGGCTGGCGCGGCAAGCACACGCTGCTGCTTCAGCGCGATGCGGGCTCGCTGTTCTTTCTCGGCGAGATCTACGTCGATCTGCCGTTGCCGACCGACGCCGACGACCCCTCGTCGGCCGCACCCGAGACGCCCGGCGCGCATTGCGGCAGCTGCACGCGCTGCATCGGCGCGTGTCCGACCGGTGCGATCACCGGGCCGTATCGCGTCGACGCGCGGCGCTGCATTTCGTATCTGACGATCGAACTGCACGGCAGCATCCCCGAGGACCTGCGGCCGCTGATCGGCAACCGCGTGTACGGCTGCGACGACTGCCAGCTCGTGTGTCCGTGGAATAAATTCGCGCAGGCCTCGCCGGTCGCGGACTTCGACGTGCGCCACGGGCTCGATCGCGCGACGCTCGTCGAGTTGTTCGCGTGGAGCGAGTCCGAGTTCGACGCGCGGATGCAGGGCAGCGCGATCCGGCGCATCGGCTACGAGCGCTGGTCGCGCAACCTCGCAGTCGCGATCGGCAATGCGCTGCGCGGCGATGAACATGCACTGCCGGTCGATGCGCGCGCCGCGCTCGTCGATGCGCTTGTCGCGCGCGAGAACGACGCGTCGGCGATCGTGCGCGAGCATGTGCGATGGGCGTTGGCGGCGGCGGTAAAGTAGCGGGATGCGCGAGTCAGGAGGCAACCATGTTCAATGCAGTCATCGATGCGCCGTTCGGCAAGGTCGGCATCCGCACGTCGGAAGACGCGGTGTGCGAGATCGTCTATCTGCCCGCGTCGGCGGCCAGCGTCGCGCCTGACTGCGCGCTCGCCGAACGTGCGGCCGCGCAGATCCAGCGCTATTTCGATTGCGCGAGCGCCGGTTTCGACCTGCCGCTCTCCGTGCTCGGCACGGCGTTCCAGCGGCGCGTGTGGGCGGGCATCAACGCGATCGACGCCGGCACCGTGCTGACCTACGGGCAGCTCGCGCAGCGCATCGGCGGCGTGCCGCGCGCGGTCGGGCAGGCGTGCGGGTCCAATCGCTTTCCGATCGTGATTCCGTGTCATCGGGTGGTGTCGGCGAGCGGCATCGGCGGGTTTGCGCATCACGGCGGCGACGGTTTCTTTCGCGACGTGAAGCGCTGGCTGCTCGCCCACGAAGGCGTGCGTATCCAATGACGGGCGCGCCGATCGACACGACGCCGGTTGCCGACGACGCGCAGTCGTCCGGCGATACGGCCGCGCAAACGCCCGGCGCGGACGGCGCTGCAACGCCTGTCGCGCGATCCGCGGGCACGAAGCGGCGGAAGACGGCGGCGCCCCGCGCTTCGGGTGCGACGGGTGCGACGGGTGCCGCTGCGAAGAAGCATCGCGCGGCGGTTCGTGCGCTCGCGCCAGCCGAGGCCGACGATCGACCGCCGCCGTCTCCGTCGCTTGCCGCGAGCCTGTCGTCGATCGATCAGTTCTGCGACGCGTTGTGGCTCGAACACGGGCTGTCGCGCAACACGCTCGATGCGTACCGCCTCGATCTGCGTCTGTTCGCGCAATGGCTCGCGACGGCGCGCGACGTGTCGATCGACGCCGCGCAAGAGCAGCACTTGCACGAATACTCTGCCACGCGCAAGCAGGACAAATCGACGTCTGCGAACCGGCGTTTGTCGGTGTTTCGCCGCTACTACGGCTGGGCGTTGCGCGAGGCGCGCGTGCATGCGGACCCGACCGTGCGGATCCGCTCCGCGAAACAGGCGCCGCGTTTCCCGTCGACGCTGACCGAAGCGCAGGTCGAAGCGCTGCTCGGCGCGCCCGACGTCGCGACGCCGCTGGGCCTGCGCGACCGCACGATGCTCGAACTGATGTATGCAAGCGGGCTGCGCGTGACCGAACTCGTCACGTTGAAGACGGTCGAGGTCGGGTTGAACGAGGGCGTCGTGCGCGTGCTCGGCAAGGGTTCGAAAGAGCGGCTCGTGCCGTTCGGCGAGGAAGCGCACGCGTGGATCGAACGCTATCTGCGGGAATCGCGGCCCGCGCTGCTCGGCGCGCGCACGGCCGATGCGCTCTTCGTGACCGCGCGCGCAGAAGGCATGACGCGCCAGCAGTTCTGGAACATCATCAAGCGCCATGCGCTCGCGGCCGGCGTGCATGCGCCGCTGTCGCCGCACACGCTGCGCCATGCGTTCGCGACGCACCTGCTGAACCACGGCGCGGATCTGCGCGTCGTGCAGATGCTGCTCGGCCACAGCGACATCTCGACCACGCAGATCTACACGCACGTCGCGCGCGAGCGGCTGAGGGTGCTGCACGCGACGCATCATCCGCGCGGGTGACTCGCGCCGGCGCCGCACGCCGTGCGCGCCATTACAATGCGCCGATGAGCAAATCGAAACACGTATCCGAAACGCCGGCGACGCAGATGCTGCGCCGCCACGGCGTCGCATTCGGCGAGCATCCTTACGACTACGTCGAGCATGGCGGCACCGAGGAATCCGCGCGACAGCTCGGCGTCGACGAACATCGCGTGATCAAGACGCTCGTGATGGAAGACGAGCACGCGAAGCCGCTGATCGTGCTGATGCACGGCGACCGCAAGGTGTCGACCAAGAACCTCGCGCGGCAGATCGGCGCGAAACGCATCGAGCCGTGCAAGCCCGAGGTCGCGAACCGTCATTCGGGGTATCTCGTCGGCGGCACGTCGCCGTTCGGCACGCGCAAGGCGATGCCGGTGTATGTCGAGGCGTCGATCCTCGATCTCGACGAGATCTACCTGAACGGCGGGCGGCGCGGCTTTCTCGTGAGCCTGTCGCCGTCGGTGCTGCAGCCGCTGCTTCGCGCGACGCCGGTGAATTGCGCGAGCGTCGAATGACGCGCGCGCGAACGGGCATCCACGCTTCCCGCGCTTCGGTAGAATGAGCGCCGTCGCATCGCGCGCGAGCCTTTTCGGCCCGCGCGCGTCATGCTTTTTCTGCCTTTGTATTCACGGGTCTCGCGCATGTACAACCTGATCGTCGCCGTTCTCGCCTATCTGATCGGCTCCGTTTCGTTCGCCGTGATCGTCAGCGCCGCGATGGGCCTCGACGATCCCCGTTCGTACGGTTCCGGCAACCCCGGCGCGACGAACGTGCTGCGCGGCGGCAACAGGATGGCCGCGGTGCTCACGCTGATCGGCGATGCGTTCAAGGGCTGGCTCGCGGTGTGGCTCGTCGTGAGCTTCGGTCCCGGCTTCGGGTTCGGCAACGCGGCGATCGCACTCGCCGCGATCGCCGTGTTCCTCGGCCATCTGTATCCGGTGTTCTTCCGCTTCAAGGGCGGCAAGGGCGTTGCGACCGCGGCCGGCGTGCTGCTCGCGATTCATCCGGTCCTCGGCGGCGCGACGTTGCTCACGTGGCTCATCATCGCGTTCTTCTTCCGCTACTCGTCGCTCGCGGCGCTCGCCGCCGCCGTGTTCGCGCCGGTGTTCGACGTGTTTCTGTTCGGGCCGAGCCTCGTGTCGCTCGCGATTCTCGCGATGAGCGCGCTGCTCGTCTGGCGGCACCGGTCGAACATCTCGAAGCTGATCGCGGGCACCGAAAGCCGCATCGGCGACAAGCGCAAGCGGCAGCAGGCCGAACGCGACTCGCAGCAGTCGTGAGCGGGGCGCGGGCGGCGGCGTAGTGCCGCCTTCGCGCGCGGTCAGCGTCCGGTGATGCGCTGCTTCATCAGTGCGTCGCCCGTTTCCAGCAGCGACTTCAGGTTCGACAACACGGACGGCCAGCCGCCGGACACCGCTTCGATGAACTTCGAATCCGGCTCGTCGATGCGGTGCGTGACCGTCAGCTTGACGACGTCGTCGTCGCGCGGCTCGATTTCCAGCGTGCACAGCGAATAGCCTTCGGCCTGCAGTTCCGGCCGGAACACGTTGCGCCAGCGCAGCACGAGGCGCTTCTGCGGTTCGGATTCGACGATCTCGCCTTCGTCGGCGATCCGGCCGTCGGGAAAGCGCAGCAGCCACGGCGAGCCGGTTTGCCAGTCCGTTTCGTGATGCATGCCGAACCAGTACTGCTCGGTGAATTCGCGGCTCGTGAGCGCGACCCACAACTTCTGCGGCGTCGTGCGGATGAACGTCACGTAGACGAAGCTGGAACCGGCTGTGGTGTCAGTCATCACTTTCTCCCATCCTGGTCATCGCGTTCGAGCGAGCGCTTCAGATCCACCAGCGCATCGACGCGCGAGCGCTCGAACTTGCCGATCCAGCGTCGCGCAATCTCGCCGATCGGCACGGGGTTGATGAAATGTCGCTTCTCGCGGCCGTGCCGCCGCGTCGCGACGAGGTTGGCCTGCTCGAGCACCGCCAGATGCTTGGTGACCGCCTGGCGGGTGATGTCGAGGCCATCGCACAGCTCGGTGAGCGTCTGGCCATTGCGCTCGTGCAGCCGGTCGAGCAGTTGCCGGCGGCAAGCGTCCGCGAGCGCGCGGAAAACAGCGTCGTCGTCCATACCGGTCATTATGCAACCATTTGGTTGCATGTCAAGGCGGACTGCGGCGTCGGACAATTTTCGGTATCCGCTCGCCAGCCGGCCGGCCGACGAATGGGCCGCTGCTATCCTCAGTGAAATTCCGATGGCACGCACGCGCGATGGCGACCACACACTTTCCGCTCTGGGCCGGCTGCGCCGCGACCGTCGTCGCGTTCGCGGCGGCGGGGCTCGCGGCGCGCCGCATCGGTTTCTTTCGCGACGCGATGCGCGCGGGCGGCGCCGACGCCGCCGCGCGCTACGGTTATCTCGACGGCCTGCGCGGCTATCTCGCGTTCGGGGTGTTTCTCACGCATGCTGCGACGAGCGTGGGGTGGTATGCGACCGGCCAGTGGGCGTGGCCGGACTCGGTCGTCTACACGCTGTGCGGGCGTGTGCCCGTCGCGCTGTTTTTCATGATCACCGCGTTTCTGTTCACGCGGAAAGTGAGCGCCGCGCACGATGGCGTCGACTGGAAGCGACTCTATGTCGGGCGATTGCGACGGCTCGCGCCGCTGTATGTGTTCGTCACGCTGGCGATCTTCGTCGTCGTCGCGCAGAAGACCGGCTGGGTGCTGCGCGACCCGCCGCTCGCGCTCGCGTTCCGTGCGTTCAACTGGCTCGGTCTGGGTGTGCTGCTGCACCCCGATCTGAACGGTCTGCGGCAGACCATGCTGATCGACATCGCGATGTGGACGCTGCGCTACGAATGGCTCTTCTATGCGGCGTTGCCGGCCATCGCGCTGTTCGCGACGCCGAAGCGCGCGCCGGTTCTCGTCGCCGTCACGCTGGTTCTGACGTACGCGCTCGGCGTCGATGCGGTGATCGTGAATTTTCTGTTCGGCGCGTTCGCCGCGCTGATTCACGTGCGCTGGCCGCAGTTGCCCCGCTTGCGGCATCCGCTGGCGGCGGTTGCGGCGTTCGGCGCGCTGGCGGCGACGGCGTTGCCGCTCGCGCAGATGTACGGGCCGCTGCAGTCGCTGCTGCTCTTTCCGCTATTCGTCGGCGCGCTGTACGGCAACAGCTTCTTCGGCGCGCTGACGACGCTGTCCGCGCGCGTGCTCGGGCTCGTCAGCTATAGCGTGTATCTGGTCCACGGCGTGATGCTCTACGTGGGGCTGCAGCTGCTGAATGCGTTCGTGCCGGTCGCGGGCATCGGCGACGTGGCGTATGCGGGCGTCGCGACGTTGATCGGCGCGGCGACGGTCGGCGTGTCGCTCGTCACGTTCCGTTTCGTCGAGCATCCGTTCATGAGCGACGGTCGCCGCGCGCAGCCGGCGACGGCGGTGGTCGTCCAGTGACGACGCGTGGCCGGCGCGGTCGATATCGGGGCGAGCGAAGGTGCCCGCCGCGCCGCGTCAGTCGCGGAAGTTGTTGAAGTCGAGCGGGGTGTCGGTCACGTCATTGCGCAGCATCGCGATCACGCTTTGCAGGTCGTCGCGCTTGCCGCCGGCGACGCGCACCGCGTCGCCCTGGATGCTCGCCTGCACCTTGATCTTGCTGTCCTTCACGAGCTTCACGATCTTTTTCGCGAGGTCGCCGGACACGCCTTTCTTCACGGTGATCACCTGTTTCACCTTGTCACCGCCGATCTTCTCGATCTTGCCGTAGTCGAGAAAGCGCACGTCCACATTGCGCTTCGCCATCTTCGACAGCAGCACGTCCTTCACCTGACCGAGCTTGAAGTCGTCGTCGGCGTACGCGGTCAATTCGCGCTCCTTCTGCTCGACGCGTGCGTCCGAGCCCTTGAAGTCGAAGCGCGTGGAAATTTCCTTGTTCGACTGCTCGATCGCGTTCTTCACTTCAATCATGTTCGCTTCGCAGACGACATCAAACGATGGCATTCTCGTTCTCCCAGTAGTGCAGTGTCGGATCGCGGCCTCAGGCGTCGCAGCACGGAACGCGGGCGCGGGCCGCACACTCGCTATAATCACGGACCGACGTCATTTTACCGGCGCACCTCTCGTTTGCCCAAGGCCGCAATGGCGTTTGCAGCCGCGTTTGTAGCCGCGTTGCAGCCGGCCGCCCGCCGGAATCGCGAATGCTCCCGGTGCTTCGGATCATGACCGTGCCTGCGCGGTATCCGGTGCAAGGACCGCGTGGCTTGTCGCTCCTTTCCAGTCATCCTCGTTCCGTTTCGATGTCCGTATCCGCTTTCATTGCCGTGTCGTCCGCCGTGCCGCCCGCGTGGTTTTCCGCCGGCTACCCGCTGCGCGCGCACAACACGTTCGGCTTCGACGTGCGCGCGCGCTTCGCGTGCCACGTCGCAAGCGAGGCGGATCTCGCGGCGGCGCTGCGCGATCCGCGCGCGGCCGGGCTGCGCCGGCTCGTGCTCGGCGGCGGCAGCAACGTCGTGCTGACGCGCGACTTCGACGGCCTCGTGCTGCTCGTCGGGATGCGCGGCCGGCGCGTGGTCCGCGAGGACGCCGCCGCGTGGTACATCGAGGCGGCGGCCGGCGAGAACTGGCACGATTTCGTCGCGTGGACGCTCGATGCGCGGATGCCCGGCCTCGAAAACCTCGCGTTGATTCCGGGCACCGTCGGCGCCGCGCCGATCCAGAACATCGGCGCGTATGGGCTCGAAATGGCGGAGCGCTGCGCATCGGTGCGCGCGATCGAGCTGGCGTCCGGCGACGTCGTCGAATTCGACGCGGCTGCGTGCCGCTTCGGCTATCGCGACAGCTTTTTCAAGCGCGAAGGCCGCGACCGGTTCGTGATCACGTCGGTCACGTTCCGTCTGCAGAAGGCGTGGGCGCCGCATGCCGGTTACGCGGACCTGGCGCGCGCGCTCGAAGCGAGCGGCGTGTCGGCGGCACCCGCCGCGCGCGACGTGTTCGACGCGGTCGTCGCGGTGCGGCGCGCGAAGCTGCCGGACCCGGCGGTCCTCGGCAACGCCGGCAGCTTCTTCAAGAATCCGGTGGTCGATGCCGGGCAGTTCGATGCGCTCGCGGCGAGCGAGCCGGGCATCGTGTCGTATCCGCAGGCCGACGGGCGCGTGAAGCTCGCGGCGGGCTGGATGATCGACCGCTGCGGCTGGAAGGGCCGCGCGCTGCGCGCGGCGGCCGTGCATGAGCGTCAGGCGCTCGTCCTCGTGAACCGCGGCGGCGCGACCGGCGCGGACATCCTCGAACTCGCGCGCGCAATCCGCGAAGACGTGCGCGCGCGCTTCGGCGTCGAGCTGGAGCAGGAGCCGGTCAGCCTCTGACGGCGACCGGCGCGCGTCCTTCGTTCGACGAATTCTTCTCCTTGGTGTCGTGGTGCTGCGAGGCCGGCGCCGGGCGGGCTTGCGCCTGCATGTGCGAGGCCGGCGCGTTGCCGGGCGCGTGATTCGGTGCGCGATTCGCTGCGTGATTCGCCGCATGACCGGATACCCGCGCGACCGGCGCATTGCCCATGCCGCGACTCGCAGCGGCGGCAACCGGCGCGTGGCGCAGCCCGCGATTCGGCGCGGGTATGCCCGGACGCCCCATCGCATGTTCCGGCTGAGGCAGACGGCCTTCGTGGCGCGCCATCACCGCATGCAATTGCTCGCGGCGACGGAACACATCGGCGCGATGATCGCCGTGTGCGTAGAACTGCCGGCGGCGCACGCCGTCCGGTCCCGTCACCCACAGATACGTATCGCCACGAAAGACGACGACATCGCGATCGGCGATCGTCGACACATACACGTCGGCCGGCATCGGCTGATACACCTCGGCGACCGGCTGCGGAGCGGGCGCGGCGGGAATCGTCGCCGTGACCCGCGCCGGCCCGCTGGTCACGCAACCCGCGAGCGTCGCCGACACGGCGAGCGCCGCCAGCACGGCCATCGTTGTAGTTTTCAAAGCTGAACCCCGTTGTGGTGGTGATTGTTCTGGGACAACGGGGTTTTTAACGGCGGCGCAGCGTCCTTTCTTGAGGCTTCTTGAGGCGTCAGGCGTTCAGGCGATGAGTTCGCGCGCCGCGAACAGCGGCCCCTGCACGAACCGCACGTCGTACTTCAGCAGCAGATCGAACTGCGCGGCATCCGCGACGCGGCTGAAGATCAGCGGAATGCGCAGCCGCGACGCGTAGCTCACGAGCGGCTTCACCATCGAGTCGCGCAATGCGGTGTTCGCGTCCATCTTCACGAAGTCGAGCCGCGCCATGTCGGATATCGCGAGGATCTGTCCGGCGTTCGGCAGGTTGCCGGCCACCTTGAAGCCGTAGCGCTGGTAGCTCTGCACGAGGTAGCCGAGGAACGTCCGGTGCGCGACCGCCGCCGACGGCAGCTCGATCACGATCCGCCCCGGGTTCAGTCCGAACGACACGAGCACATTCGAAAAATGCCGGCCGTGGTCGTACTTCACGCTTTTCAGCAGGCGCTCGTGCACGCGCAGAAACAGCAGGCCGTGCTGGCGCGAACCGAAAAAATTGATCGCGTGCAGCGCGCGGATCATCCGGTCGAACGCGACGAGTTCGGGGTCGTCGAGCGGGAGGCTGAACGGATCGCACGGAACGGACGGCGTAGCGTCCGCCGGCATGCCTTGTGGCGCGGATTCCGTTCGCAGCGTGACGGCCTGGAAGCCGAGTTCGTCGCCGAAGCGGGCGGCGCTGATGGGCTCCGACGTGAGCGACTGTTCGAGTCCGTGGACCGTCACGTCGTAGATCGGCTCGTACGCGCTGCACAGTTCGAGTCCGGCGCGCCGCGCGACGGCCTGGGTGTGGCGGGTGCCGCTACCCATCGCGAGATGCTCGCCGAGAAACGGATGCTCGGACGCGCGGGCGACGAGTTCGGGGATGGTGAGTGCAATCATCGTTATCTAAGTGCCGTCCGACACGCGGCGCCAAGAGGTAGTCACGCGTCGAACAGTGTGCGGCTGTAAGCCGCAGGTGTCCATCGATGGTAGCAGCAGGTGGCGTACCGACATGGACGAATTGGTCATAACGTTATCGGCCGCGTTTCTCGCCGGACCAGCGGAGCCAGGGTATACGCGCTGTTTCACTAAACGTAATTGCTTTTACGATCCGTAAATATCGCGGGTGATCCTGCTCGCGAAACCCCGCTGCATCCTCGCTGCCGACGCATCGCTGGGCAGCAACGTGGAGACAACCGTCGATGAACGCAACCTTGCGACAAAGCCCCGACGCCGCGCGGGGTTACATGAGCGGCTTCGCGAACGAGTTCGCGACCGAGGCGCTGCCCGGCGCGCTGCCGGCCGGCCGCAACTCGCCGCAGCGCGCCGCGTACGGTCTGTACGTGGAACAGCTGTCGGGCACCGCGTTCACCGCGCCGCGCTCGCACAACCGCCGCTCGTGGCTGTACCGGATCCGTCCGGCCGCCGTCCATCAGCCGTTCGCGCCGCTCGCGGGCGGCACGGTCGACGGCGCGCGCCGCCTCGTCGCCGATTTCGCCGACTCCGCCGACTCCGCCGATGTGCCCCCGACGCCGCCGGACCCGTTGCGCTGGAACCCGCTGCCGATGCCGTCCGCGCCGACCGACTTCGTCGACGGCTGGGTCACGATGGGCGGCAATGGGTCGGCGGCGTCGATGAGCGGTTGCGCGATTCATCTGTACGCGGCGAACCGGCCGATGACCGACCGCTTTTTCTACGACGCCGACGGCGAACTGCTGATCGTGCCGCAGCACGGGCGCCTTTCGATCGCGACCGAGATGGGGCGGGTCGACGTCGAACCGTTCGAGATCGCCGTGATCCCGCGCGGCGTGCGCTTTTCGGTCGAGCTGCCGGACGGCGACGCGCGCGGCTACATCTGCGAGAACTTCGGTGCGCTGTTGCGTCTGCCGGACCTCGGGCCGATCGGCTCGAACGGGCTCGCGAATCCGCGCGACTTTCTCACGCCGTGCGCCGCGTATGAGGATCGCGAGGGCCGCTTCGAGCTTGTCGCGAAGCTGAACGGCCGGCTGTGGCGCGCGGACATCGGCCACTCGCCGCTCGACGTGGTCGCGTGGCACGGCAACTACGCGCCGTACAAGTACGATCTGCGCCGCTTCAACACGATCGGTTCGATCAGCTACGACCATCCGGACCCGTCGATCTTCCTCGTGCTGCATTCGCCAACCGACACGCCGGGCGTCGACGCGGTCGACTTCGTGATCTTTCCGCCGCGCTGGCTCGCGGCCGAGGATACGTTCCGTCCGCCGTGGTTCCACCGCAATGTCGCGAGCGAGTTCATGGGCCTCGTGCATGGCGCGTACGACGCGAAGGCCGAGGGCTTCGTGCCGGGCGGCGCGAGCCTGCACAACTGCATGGCCGGCCACGGGCCGGACGCGGACACGTTCGAGAAAGCTTCGAAGTCCGATACGACGAAGCCGAACAAGGTCGGCGACACGATGGCGTTCATGTTCGAGACCCGCACGCTGATCCGGCCGACGCGCTTCGCGCTCGACACGCCGCAGCGTCAGGCTGACTACTACGCGTGCTGGCAGGGCCTCGCCAAACATTTCGATCCGGCGCAACGATGACCCGCACCTTCCGGGCGATTGGCAGAAGACGCCCGGCACGTCGCGGAAGAGCCGGATCGTTAGCGCGAACGATACGGCCGGCGCCCCGCAACACGCGCCGGTTCTTTATGGCGATCTGGTCGCAGTCGCGAGGCTAGCCGGCGGGCCGCACCACGACGACGAATTGCGGCGGCGTTCGGCCGTCGGCGCCCACGGGCATCGGGTCGGAACGCTGGACCGCGAGAAGCGCGGCGATGTCCCACGCAGCGTTGGTGCTGCTGCGGGTGATCGTCGCCGAAAGAATCCTTCCCGTCGGCGAACAGTGCACGGTGATGGCCGTTTGCAGATCGAGCGTCGGTCCGCTCCAGACGATGTTGGGCCGCACCCGGCGTTGTACCTGGGTCGCGAAGTCCTGCGCGGCGGAATCCGCCAGCGCCCGTGACTGCGGCTGCGCATCGAGCATCGCTTTCGCGTCCGTATCGGCCGCGACGATCGCCCAGTCGCGGAACGGCTGCGGTGTTTTCAGCAGCGCGCGATTGAAGGTGCGCACGCTCCTGCACCAGCCTTCCGCGGAAACATCGGCCGGAGTGACGAACGTTGCCGCGGCATCGCGCGTGCCTTCCGGGTCGTCTTTCAGGATGTCCTGAATGGATTGCGAAACCGTCTGCAGCCCTTTTACGCGCTGCTCCTCGGTCACGTGCGCAAGCGGCGACTGCAACGCCGATTGCTTGAATATGTCGTACACCACGCGAAAGTACGCATCGAGTTCGGCGTCCGACATCGTGCCGAGCGACGTGTAGCGCGCAATCACCTGCGACATGTCCTTCACTCCGCCGCAGTCGGGCGGCGCGTTGTCGAACGCCTTCGTCGTCACTTCCGCGTACGTGGTGCGGTCCTCGGGCGAAAGCCTCAACATGGCTTCGACGAAGAACCCCGCGCGCAATGACGGGCTGAGCAGGAAGACGTTGGGCTGATTCGGTCCGTGACCGAGGAAGCGGGCAACGTCAGGATCGTTGCGCATGCGTTCGCCCCAGCGCTTGATCAGCGCCGCCTTCGACGAATCCGGCGCAATGCCCAATTTTTGAAGCCTCGCCGCTGCAATGGCCTCGTCGAGCGACGAGGGCGCAGCCGGCGTCGTGGCGTTTGCCGACGTCGCGGGGCCGGCCGCAAGGAGCGGGTTCGCCGGTGCGCTGTTTTGCGGCGGCGGCGCCGCGGTCGCCGTCGCAGTCGGTGGAATGGCCGGCGGCTCGGGAATCGGGTGCGCCGGCCCGGTCGCCGGTCTCGGGTTGAAGTTGAATGTCACGTGCTGCACGACCCGGTGCGCGACGCCATCGACGACGTAGGGCGCGCAAGTCGCCTGCGTGAAAGCTTCGCGGGCGGCGCTGTCGAGTGCGTCGTCGCCACTGCTCTTGTCGACGACGACGAGATCGATTCGACCGATCGTATTGACGATGTAAGTCAGATGGACGCTGCCGCCGATTCCGAGGCGTCGCTGCAGCGCCGGGTAATGCAGGCGAGGAAAGCGGCACGGCACGGCGGTGGACGGCGTGAGCGCGTCAGCGAACGTCGCCGGCGGTGGTTGACTGCTTGCGCCTTCGTTGGCCGGTTGGGCAGACGCACACGGCGAAAGCACAAACGATGCGCCAACGCACGCGAGCAACAAGAAGCGCCGAACCCCGGTTGCTGTTTTCATTTTTTGTTATCGATAACGAGTCCGGCGGAATCTAGCACAAGCTGATTGACGTTGTCCGGCGCGGGCAATTACGGTCGATTACAGGCGCGGATTGCAGCGGTGCCGATCGGCGCGTTTTCCGCGCGCGTGCGCATTTACCCGAACCTTGAAAAACGGGCCATCGTGCTCTAGAAACAAAGCTGGCATCCCGGATGGCCGCCTCGCCGCATCGGGCGGCACCACTGAAGCGGGCGCGACGAATCATGAGTCTTCTGGAGCTCAGAGGCGTTTCGAAGCACTTCGGCGCCATACACGCGCTGAACGACGTGACGCTCGCGCTCGAGCCGGGCCAGGTGGTCGGGCTCATGGGCGACAACGGGGCCGGCAAATCCACGCTGGTCAAGGTGATTGCGGGCAACTATCCGCCTTCGCACGGCGACATCCTCATCGACGGCAAGCCCGTGCATTTCAGCAGGCCCGTCGACGCGCGCGCGCAGGGCATCGAGGTCGTCTATCAGGATCTCGCGCTGTGCGACAACCTCACTGCCGCCGCGAACGTTTTTCTCGGCCGCGAGCCGAGGATCGGCTTCGGCCCGTTTCGCATTCTCGATCACGCGGCGATGTTTCGGCGCGCGGGCGAGCTTTTCAAGGCGCTGAAATCGGAGACGCGTCCGCGCGATCTCGTCCGACAAATGTCGGGCGGACAGCGGCAGGCGGTCGCGATCGCGCGCACGCGGCTGTCCGACGCGCGGCTCGTGATCATGGACGAGCCGACCGCCGCGATCAGCGTCCGGCAGGTGGCCGAGGTGCTCGACCTGATCAGGCGTCTGTCCGAGCATGGGATCGCCGTCGTGCTGATCAGCCATCGGATGCCCGACGTGTTCGCGGTCGCGGATCGCGTGGTCGTCATGCGGCGCGGGCACAAGGTCGCGGACAAGAAGACCGAAGCGTCGTCGCCTGAGGAGGTGACGGGGCTGATTACGGGGGCGATTGCGGCGGCGTGACGGGGAGACTGACGAAGTTAAAGGGAGACCGAAATTGAACGATGTTTCGCGGAGGCCCGACCCCGTGCCGACCTCGCTCGACGATCCACACGCCGCAAAAACCCACACCCGCTGGACGGCGCTCGCCGCAAGCCAGGTGTTCTGGGTCGTGCTCGCGACGATCGTCGCTTGCATCGTGCTGTCGTTCGCGACATCGAGCTTCGCGACACCCGGCAACCTGTTCAACGTGACGCGCAACTTCGCGTTCGTCGCGATCGTCGCGCTCGGCATGATGGCCGTGATCGTCACGGGCGGCATCGACATCTCGGTCGGCTCGACGATCGGCATCAGCGGCATCGTGCTGTCGGTCGTGATGAACGCCGGCTATCCGCTATGGGCCGGCATCGGCATGGGGCTGCTCACCGCCGGGCTCGTCGGCCTCGTGAACGGCGTGCTGATCGCGTGGCTCGGCATGCAGCCGTTCGTCGTCACGCTCGCGATGCTGAGCGTCGGCCGTAGCCTCGCGATGGTGATCTCCGGCAGCCGCACGATCTTCGATTTCGGCCCGGACGGGCACAAGCTGCTCGCGCTCGGCGGCGGCGCGACGTTCGGCGTCGCGAATCCGGTGTGGTTCCTCGTCGTGCTCGCGCTGCTCTTCTGGTTCGCGTTCGGCTGGACGCGCTGGGGCCGATACGTGTTCGCCGTCGGCGGCAACCGCTATGCGGCGAATCTCACCGGCGTTCCGGTGCGCGCGATCGTCTGCTCCGTTTATGTGCTGTGCGGCCTGATGGCCGGCGTCGCGGCGATCCTCGAAGTGGGCTGGCTCGGCGCGGTGACGACGGGCCTCGGCACCGGCGACGAACTGCGCGTGATCGCCGCGACCGTGATCGGCGGCACGAACCTCGCGGGCGGCGTCGGCAGTGCGTTCGGCACGGTCGTCGGCGCGGCGCTCATCGAAGTCATCCGCAACAGCCTGATCCTGCTCGGCGTCGATTCGTTCTGGCAGGGGACGGTGGTCGGCGCGTTCATCGTGATCGCCGTGCTGTTCAACCGGCTCGGCGGCGCGCGGCAGGGCGACTGAAACGGGAGTAGGCAGACGTAAGAGGAAGGCAGACAAAACGCGCCGGGCAAGCCGGCGTCGAACAGGAGACGACAATGAAGAAAGCACTGATGTGTCTTGCCGCGATGGGTGCGATGTCCATCGCGACCTCAGCCGTGGCGGCCGACAAAACGCTGGCGCTCGTCGTGAAGGGGCTCGACAACCCGTACTTCGATCTGATGCACCAGGGCTGCGACCGCGCAAACCAGACGCTGCAAAAGCAGGGCTATAGCTGCTACTACACCGGTCCCGCGACGGCCGCCGACGAAAGCGCCGAAGTGCAGATCATCGACGACCTGCTGACGAAGGGCGTCGCGGCGATCGCGGTGTCGCCGTCGAATGCGCCGGCCGTCGCCGAGGTATTGCGCCGCCGTCATGCGACGATCCCGATCATCACCGCCGATGCCGACCTGCTGCCGAAGGACCAGTCGCTGCGCAAGAGCTACGTCGGCACGGACAATTACGAGCTGGGCGCGAAGCTCGGCGAGCAGCTGAAGACGCTGATGCCGAAGGGCGGCAACGTCTGCCTCGTGATGGGCAATCCGGCGGCCGAAAACATCAACCAGCGCGCGCAGGGCACGCGCGACGTGCTGTCGGGCAAGAAGGGCATCGCGAAGCTCGGCGGCGAGAACGGCTGGCGCGAAATCAGCGCGTGCCCGCTGTACGTGAACGACGACGCGGCGAAGGCGAACCAGATGATGCAGGACACGCTGACCGCGAATCCCGCGGGGCTCGATGCGTTCGTGTTCGAGGGCGGCTGGCCGCTCTTTGCTCCGCAGGCGTATTCGCAGGTGGTTGCGCCGATCATGACGAAGATCGCGTCGGGCAAGTTCGTGATCGTGTCGGCGGATACGCTCGGGCCTGAGCTACAGGCGCTGAAGGATCACAAGGTCAACGCGCTCGTCGGGCAGCGGCCGGAGGAAATGGGCTATCAGGCCGCGATGGTGATGCGCGATCTGGCGGACGGAAAGTCGGTGCAGCCGGTCGTTCATACGGGGCTCGATGTTTGCACCTGGAAGAATGCGGATAGTTGTTTGAAGCATTGAGGGCGACGCTGCCTGATCTTCTGGCAGCTAGCTTCGGATGTCAGCGTCGCATGTCGGAGCCGCGGGCTTTCGGCATGCGACGATTTTTTTTCGAACGTGATTTTCAGTGGTCAAAGGTAGCGCGCCGATGGCGCCTAAGTGCATGGCTTCGCGGGGTCCTTGGGTCTCCGACACGCTATTCGCTGACCGTCCGAGGGCTATTTAATGGTTCTTCGCGGATTTCCGGGGGGAGGCCGGTTGCGGATGGGCTGTAGTCGGCCATAACCGGTCACTCGCCGCGGAACTCTACATCGTCGACAAGTCGGTGCCTTCATTTAGATCGCCAGCGCGATCGTCTGCGATTACGGCATCGAAGATCCGCTTGGGAAGACACAAGGACCGACGCGAGCCTTCAGGACTAGTTGACAGTGGAACCCAGACCATCTAGTTTACTGGAATATATATCCTTTAAACTGGAATTCATGGACGTTCAAACGCTTATCGCGCGACGAGTTCGCGAACTTCGCGACGCGAAGGGCTGGTCGCTCGAGGTGCTTGCCGAGCGAAGTACGGTCAGCCGCTCCAACATCTCCCTTATCGAACGAGGACAAAGCAGTCCAACCGCCGTCGTGCTCGATAAGCTGGCTACTGCGCTCGGCATCCCACTGGCTTCCCTTTTTGAGCAGCCAGAGGGCGGGCCCGGGTCGGCCGAGCCGTCGCCTCATTCACCCTTCTGCGACCAGCCAAACTGGATCGATCCCGAGTCGGGATATCGGCGGCGCAACCTGTCGCCGTCTCTGCGTTCACCTATTCAATTAGTCGAGGTCGAATTCCCGCCGGGTAAACAGATTGCTTACGGGACCGAGCTTCGGAATGCCGAAATTTATCAGCAGATCTGGATAACGGAAGGCGTGATGATCGTGACGGTAGGTGATCAACGATGGGAACTGCAAACCGGCGACTGCCTTGCAATGAAGTTGGACTCCCCGGTCAGCTATCGCAATCCCTCACGTCAACCGGCCCGGTACTTGGTTGCCCTTTGCAATCTGGCTTTCGACACATCACGGAGTAAGACATGAGCGCGACGATTGCTATCCAGCAAGTTGATGGAAGCGAGGCCCGAGCCTACGTTGATGCGTTGGCCGACATCCTGATTGACTGTGTCGAAGGTGGCGCATCGGTTAGCTTCATGTCTCCGGTTTCTCGAAAGACGGCAGTCGACTTCTGGACATATATTGCCGACAGCGTCGCACGCAATGAGCGAATCCTTCTGATTGCGAGAGCCGATGACAGCAGGATTGTTGGCACCGTCCACGTGATCGTGTCCCAGCCTGAAAACCAGCCGCACCGCGCCGACGTTGCAAAAATGCTCGTTCACCGTAGCGCGCGACGCCGGGGTGTTGCAGGGCAACTGATGAACGCGGTAGATGAGGTCGCCCGGACCGCAGGCAAGACAGTGCTCGTTCTCGACACGGTCACGGGTGGCGATGCCGAAAGGCTTTATGAACGCGCAGGTTGGCAACGTGTCGGCCACGTGCCGAACTATGCGCTGATGCCGGACGGTAAGCCGTGCGGGACAACGTTCTTTCACAAGCAACTGGATTGGAATTCCGATGCGCATCTCGGCTGACTCAATAGCGGCTTTCGTCGAACGACACGCAAGATACGAGACAGCAACGGGCACGCGGGCCCGGCAAGCGTCACTGTGAAAAAGAGATCGCGTAGACGGTAACTGGGTATGACCACGCGTTACGAATGGACCGCTATGTTGCGACGCGACCGTCCCTTGTGGGTCGGCCTACGCCCTTTGCACGATGCACCGGAGGTGATTGCCGCACCGGTCCGTCGGTCGTAGTGCGGCCAGAAACGGTCGTTCGACACCGGCTCGAAGATCGTAGACAATTCGCGAAGTCGTCCCCCTTGCTAGCAACTGCCCATCACGATGAAGTTGAGACCCCTACTTCCCGCGGTAAGAGCACTCATTGAGCACAAGCTTCGTGGAGTCTCGAAGTCGTCAAGACGGGCAGCCCGGGTTTATTCCACGACGCACGTAAGAGGTGAACGCAAACGGTATCCGGAGGCACTCCATGCAGGAAGAGAAAATACGTGAAGCCCTGAATGCGCACTGGCAAGCGTCGGCGGCCGGCGATCTCGACGCAGAACACGATATTTACGATGACGATGCCATCTGTGACTATCCCCAGTCCGGTGAACGAATCCTCGGGCGAATGAATTTGCAGGCACTGCGGAGTCATCATCCAGACAAGCCAGCAGGTTTCGATGTCAGGCGAATTCAAGGAGAAGGTAATTTATGGATCACGGAATACTCCATCACCTATAACGGGCGGCCGGCCTACACGGTAAGCATTATGGAGTTCCGCAACGGCAAGGTCATTCACGAGACCCAGTATTTTTCGGATTCTTTTGAAGCGCCGGGTTGGCGGAGTCAATGGGTTCAGCAGATCGCGTGACAATGCATTTGGCGAGATGCGCCCAATCGCTTAATGGTCGCCTCGCTGGAATTTGGCTTCCTCGAATTCGCAGTTCAGCGAATTCTTGCGGAGACGTCTGAGAACAAGGCGGCGATAAGTTCATCGCTGACCGAGTGCGGCCAGGAGCTGCCGGCCGCAGCCCTTCACGTCGCCCTAAAGCGGTCACCCGAGGCTCGCTTTTTGCTAGCCCCATCGCGCGGAAACACGATACCGGCATCATCTGGGTTCGACTATACTGACCCAGACCTAGCCGGACCAAACACTTCCAAATCGCCTCGCAACCGTGGACTTGCGTCACTGATGGTGACTTAAGGCGGGAAATGTATAACCCGACTGACGCGTCCAAATAATCAAAAGTTGGGCATCCACTGATCAGAGTCCACGGATACTAGGAGAAGTATTAGATGTCGAACTCTACCAGTCGCACCCCCGATGCTGCTGCTGCGCGAAGGCTCCTTGTGGAGGCAACCAAACTAGGCCACGCCGTGAAACCGGTGCTTGTCGAAATCGCTTCCCTCGTGCCGCAGGTCGACGCGATTCTCAGAGAGGCAATCGCTACAAGTTCATCTGATCGAACCAGGGCGATTCTCAGTGAAGCAATCGATAAACACGCAGAGATCATAAACGCCGCGGTCAGACTATCAAGCCACTCATCAATCGTTATTGATCGCCACAAGAAGTCTAAGCAGGACGAACGGCTAGGAAAAGCGTTCGCACTTGTTAGAAATCTCGACGCTACCAAGCTCGAGGACGCCGAGTTGGTTGCGCAATGCAAGCGTGCGATCCAATCGCTTGTGGAGGCCCCAGAAGTTTGGGCTGTCCAAATTTCTTCTGTAAATATACCCCTCTACTCACTCCCGTTCTTCCACCTCAATCTGCTACGAGCATTTCTCAACAGACCCTCCGTTCTAGACAGCACATTTTCCAGCGCCGTTTCTCTCTTCAAAGCTTTAGCAAAGGATTTAGCAGGCGAGGTCGTGCCGTTTTTAGGCACAATCGAAACAATCGTTCAGCTTGCCACTCCTGCTATGGAAAGAGACATCGAGCATATGCGTCAAGCAACTGAACGCCTCGATCGCTTGTTCCAGTTCGATGATTCCCTTACGAACCTCACAAGTCATGCGCGCTATGTTGAATCTACGATACGGCTTGCTGACGAGGCTACGACGGACTACGTTGCTCGTTTCGAGCGAGACGCGGCATGGCTTATAGATGCACTCACGGCGGCCGCACGAGGATAGCGATTGGGGGCAACGCGTCCATCGAGGGGACAGCTGGCGGCCTGCGGCTTCGAGCTGCTGCTCCTGTCAAATGTTTTCGTAGCCAGCCAGCCTGAAAGCGGACCGACACGACCGTCAGCAAAGGGTCGAAGAGCGCCCCTCCCCGGTACTCGGCCTGAACCGGTTAAAGATCGTCATCTCCCGTTCCGTCATCGCCAACCCGTCGATTGAATACAGGTGATCGCACATGGCAACGCTTGTCCGTAGATTGTTCAAATCGCTCGTGTATGCAGGACTTTTTTTTCTATCGGCCCGGTACATCTACGCACCATGGTCGTCGATCCCGTCATGGAATCAGCGTTACTCTCTGACGGTCGCAGGATCGCTGGGATTTCACGACATTGAACTCTTCGATACGATATCCGGGATATTGGCGAGTGCGATCATCGCCGCCATCCTCTACGTGATTCTTATGGCGACCATTCGGCGTATTTGCGGTGTTGCAGAAGCTCGCTCGCATCGCTGATGTCTCTGCGACCTCCCATGCGTTCCCCCACCCCCAACTCGCTCATCTGGATTTTCGAACCCTTCGAGTGCGACGAGACCTACGTCTGCAAGCGGATGTTCGGCTGTGACGCCGCGTACCTGGGCGGCATGCTCTGCGCGGTCGCCGCCGATCGCGACGAGCCGTGGAGCGGCCTTCTCGTGTGCACGTCGCAGGAGCGCCATGCCGCGCTGATCGACGAGATGCCCGCGTTGCGCCCGCATCCGGTGCTCGGCAAATGGCTTTATGTGTCGCAGTACGATCCCGCGTTCGAAAGCGTCGCGCAGAACATCGTGGCGCTCGTGCTCGCGCGCGATGCGCGCATCGGCGTCGAACCGAAACCTCGCCGCAGCCGCAGGCGAAACAGCGTGTTGCCGGAGTCGTAGCCCTGACCGTCGGGAAAATGCTACTACGGCCGGCGTGCTTTCATCGCGGCGCCGTCGGATGGAACCGCAAGAAACGGATCGAGACGGCCGCGCAGACGATCTATCGTCACGTTCATCTCCTTCCTTGCCAGCGAGCCGGAACATGAATGCGTCGCCGCTCTTCATCAGCCCTCTTGCGTCGCCGCTCGGCGACATGCTGCTCGTCACCGACACGGCGCAGGCGATCCGCGCGCTCGATTTCGCCGACCATCGCGCGCATCTGCATCGCGGCTTGCGCGAGCACTACGGCGAGGTCGCGTTGATCGACGCACCCGCGCCGGACGCGATCGCCGATTCGATCGCGCGTTATTTCTCGGGAGAACTCGACGCAACGGAGGGTCTGCGCACGGCCGCGGTCGGCACCGTTCTGCAATGCGAAGTGTGGGCCGCGTTGCGGCAGATTCCTGCGGGCACCACGACGACGTACGGGAAGCTCGCGCGGTCGCTCGGATTCGACGATCCGCGCGCGGCGATCGACATCGGCGTCGTCAACCGCGCGAATCCGATTGCGATTGTCGTGCCGTGCCATCGCGTGATCGGCGGCAATGGCGATCTGAAGGGCTATGCGTGGGGCGTCGGCCGCAAGCGCTGGCTGCTCGACCACGAGAACGCGATGCCGGTGCACGGCGTGCGTTCTCGCGCGGCGCTCCACGCCGCGTGCTAGCCGCGCGCTCAGACGCAGGTCGTCTCGCCTGTCGCTTCGCTCGCCACCTGCGCGCGCCGCCGCTGTGCGCGGCGTTCCATCGATGCGGACACGAGCGTCAGCGCGAACGACGAAAGCGCCATCACGAGCCCGACCCACGGCAGCGACGTGAGCGATGCACCCGCACTGATCGCGGTGCCGCCGAGCCACGCGCCGCCCGCGTTGCCGAGGTTGAACGCGCCCTGGTTCAGCGTCGACGCGAGATTCGGCGCGTCGCTCGCGCGATCGACGACGAGCATCTGCAGCGGCGGCACGATCGCGAACCCGAGCACGCCCCACGCGAAGATCGTCGCCATCGCGGGGACCGGGTAGTGCATCGTTGCGGCGAACACCGCGAGGACTACGCCGATCGCGAGCAAAAAGCCGAGCAGCGACGGCATCAGGCGCCAGTCCGCGAGCCGGCCGCCGAGCGTGCTGCCGACCGTGAGCCCGAGGCCGAACAGCAGCAGCACGAACGTGACCGCGTGCGGCGTGAAGCCGGTCACGTCTTCGAGAATCGGCGTGATGTACGTGAACACGGCGAACAGACTCGCGGACGCGAGCGCGCTCGCGCCGAGCACCGCGAGCACCTGCGGATTCTTCAGCACGCCGAACTCGCGCACGAGGCTCGCTTTCTGCATCGGGATGTTCGCGGGCAGGAACACCGCGAGCGCACCGGCCGCGACAAGGCCGATGCCGGTGACGGCCCAGAACGTCGCGCGCCAGCCGGCGATCTGCCCGAGCGCGGTGCCGAGCGGCACGCCCAGCACGTTGGCGAGCGTGAGACCGGTGAACATCAGCGCGATGGCCTGCGCGCGGCGGTTCGGCGCGACAAGCCCGGCCGCGACCACCGAGCCGATCCCGAAGAATGCGCCGTGACAGAACGCGGTCACGATCCGCGCGGCCATCAGCACGGCGTAGCTCGGCGCGAGCGCGCACAACAGGTTGCCGACGATGAAGATGCCGATCAGCCGCATCAGCGCCTGCTTGCGCGGCACGTTCGCGATGGCGATCGCGACGATCGGCGCGCCGATCGTCACGCCGAGCGCATACGCGGACACGAGCATCCCGGCCGCGGGAATCGACACGGCGAGGTCGCGCGCGACGTCGGGCAACAGCCCCATGATGACGAATTCGGACGTGCCGATACCGAACGCGGCGACGGCAAGAGCTAACAGGGGCAAGGGCATGATCGGGGATGACGCGTGAAAGTGTCCGCGCGCCACGTGGCGTGCGATGCGCGCCGGATTGCCGGAAAACGCCGAAACCGGCAGGAGGACGTGCGGTCACGGATTGTACCGAAGGTGCGTCGGCTTCGCTCGGCACGTCATGTGCTCTTCATTCCTTCGGAATGGAAAGATTCACCGTCATAGTGCATTCACAAATCCCCCGTAGCGTGGAGCGCTTTTCCATTCGATCCGCGATAACGCTTACCGGAGCTTTCCCCCGTTCATGGTGTCCGCCATTCCGACCTTCGTGCCCCGGCCCGCTTCCAGGCCGCTGTGGATCGTGCCGTTGCCCGACCATCCGTCTTACGACCACGTGCGTCTGTCGCGCGTGTTCGCGTGCGACGGCACACGTCACGAAGTGGTGATTGTCGACGTGCGCAAGCTGCTGCTGTGCGCGGATCGCGACGAAACCGACTACGTGCTGAAGCCCGTCGACGAATGGCACGCGGGCAAGGTGCGCGGCATCCGCGAGTTTCTCGATCCGGACAACGAGCGCGTGCCGCAGATGCCGTACGTGGCGGTGTCGACGCGTCGGTCGCCCGGCATGGCCGGCTGGTTGAGGCTGTCGCACGAAGGCGTCGTCGCGTTTCGCAACGGCCAGCATCGCGCGCGCTATCTCGCGTGGGCCGGCGCGCTGTGGCTGCCCGTCGAGGTGGCGGAGCGCGAGGCGCCGCTGCTGCGCGAACTGTGCGGGACGGTGCTGTCCGACGACGACCTGCGGGGCGCTCAGCCGGAAACCTGAACGACGTTCGACGCGACGCCGTCGCGCCACGCGGCGACGTTGCCGAGCGTCGTGCGCGCGATCTCGCTCATCGCCTCGCGCGTGAAGAACGCCTGATGCGCGGTCACGATCACGTTCGGAAACATCAGCAGGCGTGCGAGCACGTCGTCCTGCAGCGGCAGGTCCGAGTGATCCTCGAAGAAGATTCCGGCTTCCTCTTCGTACACGTCGAGCCCGAGGTGCCCGAGCTGGCCGCTTTTCAGCGCGCCGACCAGCGCATTGCTTTCGACGAGCCCGCCGCGCCCGGTGTTGATGAGCATCGCGCCGCGCTTCATCTTCGCGAGCGCGGCCGCATCGATCATATGGTAGGTGGCCGGCACGAGCGGGCAGTGCAGGCTCACGATATCGGCGCTGGCGAGCAGCGTATTGAGCGGCACATATTGCGCGCCGAGCGCGAG
>DATJJN010000052.1:0-2630 GCA_035492135.1 Paraburkholderia sp.
GGTTTTGTACGCGGTCAGCTCGGCGATGTTCGGCAGCTTGCCGTGCACGAGCAGGTGCGCGATCTCTTCGAATTGGCAGTTGCCGGCCAGATCGAGGATGTCGTAGCCGCGATAGTGCAGGTCGTTGCCGGTGCGGCCGACCGTGCACAGCGCGGTGTTCCCCGCCGTCACGCCGGACAGCGCGACGGACTTCTTCGGTTTGAATGCGCCTGCCGCCGGCGTGCTGTTGTCTGCTTCACTCATGGTGTCTTCCTTGATGCCCGAATTATTTCTTTGTGGCGAAAAGCGCATCGAGCTTCTGCTCGTACGCGTGATAGCCGAGGTATCGGTAAAGGTCCTCGCGCGTCTGCATGGTCGGAACGGCGGCCTTTTGGGTGCCGTCGCGGCGCACGGTCTCGTAGAAGTTCAGCGCCGCCGCGTTCATCGCGCGATAGGCGCCGCAGCAGTACAACGCGATATCGACGTTTGCCGTACGCAACTCGTCGATGGTGAAGAGCGGAGTCGAACCAAATTCGGTCAGGTTCGCGAGAATCGGGACCTTCACCGCCGCCTTGAAGCGACGATAGTCGTCGAGCGACTTCATTGCCTCCGGGAAGATCATGTCCGCGCCGGCTTCGACGTACGCGACCGCGCGTTCGATTGCCGCGTCGAGTCCTTCCGACGCAGCCGAGTCGGTGCGCGCCATGATCACGAACTGGTCGTCGGTGCGCGCATCGACGGCGGCCTTCACGCGGTCGACCATCTCGTCGGCCGGCACGACTTCCTTGCCCGGCCGATGGCCGCAGCGCTTCTGTCCGACCTGGTCTTCGAGGTGCACGGCCGCGACGCCCGCCTTGATGAACGAGCGGATCGTGCGCGCGATGTTGAACGCGCCGCCCCAGCCCGTATCGATGTCGACCATCAGCGGGATGCCGACGGCGTCGGTGATGCGGCGCGCGTCGGTCAGCACGTCGTCCATCGTGCTGATCCCGAGGTCGGGAATGCCGAGCGAGTTCGCGGCGACGCCGCCGCCCGACAGGTACACGGCCTTGAAGCCGGTGGCCTCGGCAAGTTTGGCGGCGTAGGCGGTGATCGCGCCGACGACTTGCAGCGGTTGTTCGGCGGCGACGGCCGCGCGGAATTTCGCGCCGGCGCTGATGATGGAAGTGGGGCTCATGCGTGGGTCTCCATTGAGGTCGGGCGGATTTTGCAGGGAGCGTGCCAGGCGCTCTCGGCGACGGTAACCCCTTGATTTTGCTTCCGGTTGCCGCTGCTCGCGCCGTGCGTTGCATTTCATCGTGGAAACACGCGTTTCAAAAACGAAACGGCCGGCGGATAATCATGGGTTTCCGCTCGAACGCAAGGGGTCGACGATGAACCGTCCCTCCACCTTCGGCCCGCGCCCGCGCGTGTGGGCCGTCGGCATCAGCCGTCTGCGCGACCTGTTTCGCGACATCGCCGGCGAATACGACGACCGCGCCGATTTGCGGCTCGTCGCGCGCGGCTACGAGCAGGCGGTCGCCGAAGTCGCCGCCGCGGGCGTCGAGCGGCCCGACGTGATCGTCGCGGCCGGCTCGAACGGCGCGTATCTGAAAGCGCGCGTCGACGTGCCGGTGATTCTGGTCACGCCGACCGGCTTCGACGTGATGCAGGCGCTCGCCCGCGCCCGCCGCGACGGCGACTCGGTCGCGCTGGTCACGCACGGCGACACGCCGATCGAAATGCGCCGCTTCGTCAGCGCGTACGGTCTCGACATCGTGTTCGCGTCGTACGAAACCGCGCAGGATGCCGAGGCCTGCGTGCTCGATCTGCGCGACCGGGGCGTGCGCGCGATCGTCGGGCCCGGCCTCGTGACCGATCTCGCCGCGCGCTTCGGACTGGCGTCGGTGTTTCTGTATTCGCGGCCGTCGGTGCGCACGGCGTTCGACAACGCGCTCGAGATCGCGCAGGCCATGCGGCGCGAGGCGCGGCGTCGCCAGCGGCTCGACAACGTGATCCACCATCTGCGCGACGGGGTGGTTGCGCTCGACGTGACCGGCCGCGTCGAAGCGATCAATGGCCGGCTCGCGTCGGTGCTCGGCATCGAGCCGTCGCTCGCGGTGGGCCGGCCGCTTGCCGAGCTCGCGCCGGACATCGCGGCGAGCCTGCCGCAGACCGACGGCGAATCGCTCGAAACCCTGCGCGGCGTGAGCTACGTCGTGCATCGCGGGCCGCTCGTCGACAACGGCGCGGTGCTGACGTTCCAGGAGTCGCGCGCGGTCGAGCGGCTCGATCGCACGCTGCGCTCGCGGCAGCGCGCGCAGCAGTTCGTCGCGCGCTACCGGCTCGACGATCTGATCGGCGCGTGTTCCGAGATCGCGCGCGTGCGGCAGCTGGCGCGGCGCTATGCGAAGTCCGACGCGACCGTGCTGATTCGCGGCGAAAGTGGCACGGGCAAGGAGATGATTGCGCAGAGCCTGCATCAATTGAGTACGCGGCGCGACTTTCCGTTCGTGGCAATCAACTGCGGTGCGTTTCCGGAAGCGCTGCTCGAAAGCGAACTGTTCGGTTACGAAGAGGGGGCATTTACGGGTGCGCGCCGCGGCGGCAAGGCGGGGCTGATCGAAGCCGCGCATCGCGGCACGCTCTTTCTCGACGAGATCGGCGAGATG
>DATJJN010000053.1:0-2006 GCA_035492135.1 Paraburkholderia sp.
GTCGCCCCATCCGAAGCCCGCGAGGCAGAGCAGATTGAGCGAATGCGCGTCGACGCCGCCCGCGCGGAAGCTTTCCGGATAGCGATACTTTTTCCACGCGCGGAATAAAAGCGTGACGAACCGGTGATTGAACTGATCGAGAAATGCCTGGAGCGCTTCATGCCCTTCTTCGCGCAACGCGATGTCGTCGATCATGTGCGGCGGCATCGCGGCGTCCACGCCGTAAAGGCCTATGAAGGTCGTGCGGACCGTCGGTGGCGCGGGACGGTGAGCGTCGCGATACGGATCGCGATGCTGGGCATGGTCACGATAAGCGCCGATTTCCTGGCTGCGGTGAGTTTCGTGAATGCTGTGATTGCCGTAATTGCCGTAACTAACGTGACTTTCGTCGCTGTCGTCGAATTCCACGGCGGCGACTTCGCCGGCCGGGAAACCGAGCCTCGGCCGCGGACGGAACCGGACCGGCTCATGCTCGACCGTGTCGCGCGTGCCGAACCCCGGAAGCGCCGGCGCGCGCATCTCGAACAGCCTGCACAGCTGCATGAAACTCATATGCGGCGCGCGCGCGAGCAGCGCCACGACGAGCGGTTCGAGCGCGGGCAGATCGACCGGCTTCATAGCACCGCCCTTTGCGCCTTGCTGCGCGGCCACGCGGTACGGGCCTTCGACGGCAGGCTCACGATCGACAGCTTCGTGAACAGGTTGATTTCCGCGTACAGCGCCAAAAAGCGATGCAGCAGCTCGCCGAACAGCATCACGTCGCCGTCGCCGGCGAACGCATGCGAATCGAGCGTCACCTCGATATGCACGCCGCGCTCGACCGCGCCGCCCGACACTTCTTCGAGCAGTTCCTGCGACACCGACAGAATGCCGGCCAGGCGCCTGCGGTTCAGCTCGTCGTCGGTCCAGTCGTAAAGCGCGAGCGTGCCGCGCAGTGTTTCCGCGTCCATCATCGACAGGAAGTTCGGCGCCAGATGCGACAGCAGACGCCACTGGAAACGGTCGCCAGTCGGCGGATGCAACGGCAGCGTCGGCGCGACGAGATTGCGCACGGCGGCAACATTGGGCGTGCTCTCGCCCAGCTCGTGGATACTGGCCTCGCGCAACGCTTTGCGCGGCAGCATGCCGTTCGTGCCGGTCACGCGTAGCGACAGACTTTCCGGCGGCAGTGTCTCGGCCGATTCCCACGCATGACCACCGAGCACGACCCACGTCTCGTGCAGACCGCTGACGCCGGGCCGCACGCGTGTATGAAAGTAGCGCTCCGGCGCTTCGTGGCGCAGCATGCCGCCGCGATGGCGGAACGTCGTGAACGGCACATACTCGTACCGTTCGGCCGTGGTGTGGTCGAACGACTCGATCGCGTCGACCGAGTAGGTTTCGATATGCTCGCCATAACGGCCGGCGGGCACGACGCGGTACTCGGTTTCGTGATGATTGGCCTCGATCGTTTCCGCATCGAGCCGGAACAGATTGATGACGGGCGTGCAAAAAAGCCGCACGTTTTCCGCGCTGAAACGCTGATCCGACGGGAAGGCGTGCTTCAGAACAAACTCGAGTTCGAAATGTGTGGACTGCGCCGGCAACTTCGCGATCTCGAGCCCGCACAGGTCGACGAACAGAAATTTTTCGCGGAATGTGAAGTACTCGAGCAGCAACTGATAGCCGGAAAACGCCGCGTCGGCTTTCGGCCACAGACGCTCTTCAGCCGAGAAGCCAGCGGGCTCGACCGTCACGCCGGCAAGCGGCTGCGCTTCGCCGTCGCGTACGCCAGCAATGCGCCACGCGACCGTATCGATCTCACGCGTCAGCGCGAGATGCATCGCGAACGCGGTCGGCAGATCGGCGTTCAGATACAGGCGCAGCCGCGACAAATGGGTTGCCTCGCGGCGCGCCGAAGCATGCAGCGCAAAACCAAGGCGGATGACCGAGCGGCCATCGTGGCGCACGGCCGCCCCGGCATGCGTGAGCACGAGCGGCTGAAGCGCGACCGCCTGCGTCGTGCG
>DATJJN010000054.1:0-2486 GCA_035492135.1 Paraburkholderia sp.
GTTTTGCGCAACCACTTGCGACTCTGCAGCCGCGAGTCCGTCCGGATAATGCGCATCGCCGGCATTCCACAGCGGCGCGCCTTGTTCTGCCTTCTGCACTTGCGCGAGTTCGGCGCGCACCTGAGCGCGCGTAACCGGCCCGTTCGTCGATTGAGCGAACGACGCGACAGGGGTAGCAAGCACTGCGGCAACCGCAATTGCGCTGATAAACGATTTCATGAAGCACCTCCCAAAGCCGTTGACGAAGCCACGACATAACTTGTCTGTGACTGTTGGATACAAGTCTAGCGGCAGGAAGTCCTAGGGAAAACCCTTATAACGAGAAAGGACCTTTGCGTATTTCGAATGCAATTATTTCGACCATTCGAGCGTTTACGTCCGGTTCTCGACGCCTGCCGTTCAGCGGACATACGGCGACACGTTACCCGGCCGCGCGGCGTGCGTGTTTCGATAGATGCGAACATTCTTTCCACGCGTGACGAAAATGCACGTGTCCGGACCCGGCACCTGACCACAACGACTGCACGCGTCTACGTCAGATGCATGCGTTATGCTTGCGCCTTTTGCGCGAGACCCGAACGATGTCCGACGAGTACGAAGTCCACGGCCCGCACGATCACGCGGTCGAACACGCGGGTAGCCATGCCGCCGGTCCCAGCGCGTCGCGCATCGCGGTCATGACGGCGATCCTCGCGAGCGTCGGCGCCATCGCGTCGTACCAGAGCGGCGCGAACGAGAACCTCGCGCTGTTCTACAAGAACGAAGCGGCCATCCACAAGACCGAAGCCTCGGACCAGTGGGCGTATTTCCAGGCCAAGGGCGAGAAGCAGAATCTCGCCGAACTGGGCGCCGCGTTGAGCGATCCTTCGTCGGCCGCGCACGCGAAATTCGTCGTCGACGAAAAACGGTATGCCGCCGACAAGGAGCCGATTCGCACCAAAGCCGAATCGCTCGAAACCGAAGCGAAGAAGGACAACGATACGAGCGAGTCGCTACAGCATCAGCACCATCGCTGGGCGCAAGCGACGACGCTGATCCAGATCTCGATCGCACTCGCCGCGATCACCCTGCTGACGAAGAAGAAGTGGCTGCAGACCGTGACCGGCGCCATCGCGTTGATCGGCCTCGGTTTTTTTGTTGCGGCATGGCTGGCCGTGTGACGCGGGCGACATAGCGCAGCGCGAGTCGCGCGAGCAATTGCGACACCGATGCGCCCCCTCGCGTGCCGTTCGGCTTGCGCGCCGCTTTTTTGTCCGCCCTGGCCGCGCGCCCTATTTCGCCGGCGTCTCCTGCAAGCGATGCGACGTTTGCGGTGCGGCCGCCGCCGACGATGCCGCCTCCGATACGCCGCGCGGCCCTTCCGGCACATCGACGGGCCGCGTCGATCCCGCCGCGGCCGGATACATCGCCATCAACGCGCGTAGCACGCCATTGGTCCAGCCGAAACCATCCTGCAGCGGATATTCGCCGCCGCCCGCGGCGGTCGACCCGGCCTTCGCATCGACATCGTATTTTTCGACGAGCTTGCCGGTGCGCTGGTAATAGGCGACGTTCGTCTGAATCCAGCGCGTCGCAATCTGACCGGCCAGCGCCGACTGACCGTAACGCCGCAAGCCGGCCACCGCGAGATATTGCAGCGGCGCCCAACCGTTCGGCTCATCCCATTGCTGGCCTGATTGCACGGAGGTGGTGGCGAGCCCGCCTGCGCGCAGCAGCCGCGCGCGCACCGTCGACGCGACCTCGCCGGCCTGCGCCTTATCTGCAATGCCGAAGTAAAGCGGATAAACGGTTGCCGCACTGAGCCGGTGCGTGAGCCGCCGCGCGGCGAAGTCGTAGTCGCCGAACGCATGCAGTTGCGGGTCCCACAGCACGCGGCGAATCGCCGCCGCGCGTGCGGCCGCGCGCTTCTCGAAACGTTCCGCTTGCGCCGCATCGCCTTTCAACCGGTACGCGTGTGCAATCGTGCGTTCGAGATCGGTGAGCAGGCTGTTCAGATCGACGGGCACGAGCGACGTCACTTCAACCGTGCCGAGCGTCTTGCCGTCGGCAAACCAGCGCGAACTGAAATCCCAGCCCGTTTCCCCGCCCGCACGCAGATTGCGCCACAGATCGGCCGCCTCGCGCTGCGGCGTTTGCTGGGCTGTCGCGACGTCTTCGCGATACGACTCGTCGCGCGGCGTATCGCGCGCGTCCCAATAGCGGTTGAGTACGGTGCCGTCCTGCAGCTTCACGAGATGCCGGTACGCGCCGCCGCGCGCGACATCGTCTTCTCCATCCATCCAGTAACGGTATTCGGCGAGCAGTTCGGGCAGATAACGCAGATAGACCGCATCGCCTTCGCGCTCGGCCGTGAGCCGCACCATCTGCGCGAAGAACGGCGGTTGCGAGCGGCTCAGATAGTAAGTGCGATTGCCGTTCGGGATGTGCCCGTAGCGATCGATCAGCGTCGAGAAATTATTGAGCTCGTCGCCGAGCAGATCGGTGCG
>DATJJN010000055.1:0-68151 GCA_035492135.1 Paraburkholderia sp.
CGCGAGGCGGTTCGAATCGAACCACGAGCTTTCGAGCTGACGCATTTCGCGGCGCACCACTTCGTCGCGCGTGCGGGTGTTGCCCACCACGTTGATGCGGCGCACGTACACACGGCGGCCCGGATCGACCTGCAGCGTCAGCTCGACCTTGTGATTGACCTGATCGATCTGCGGCACCGCGTTCACGGTCGCGAACGCATAGCCGTATTCGCCGAGCTTGTCGACGATCGTCTTCGTCGTCGCGGTCAGCTTTTCCGCCGAAAAGCGCTCGCCCGCGCGAATCTTGACCAGCTTTTCGAGCTCCGCCTGACGATCGAGCAGATTGCCCGCGAGATGGACGCCCGACACCGTGTACGGCTGGCCTTCATGCACCGTGATGGTCAGGTACATGTCCTGCTTGTCCGGCGAGATCGACACCTGGGTCGAGTCGATATTGAATTCGAGGAAGCCTCGGTTCAAGTAATACGAGCGGACGTTCTCGAGGTCGCCAGTGAGTTTTTCCTTCGCATACAGATCGTTCTTCGTGTACCACGAGAACCAGTTCGGCGTGGACAGCCGCATCTCGTCAAGCAGCGTGCTGGTGCTGAAGGTGTGATTGCCGATGAAGTTGATCTGGCGGATTTTCGCGCTCGGCCCTTCGATTACCGTGAACAGGATGCCGACGCGATTGCGGTCGATCGGGGTGATCGTCGTCGTGACTTCGGCCGCGTAATAGCCGCGCGTCAGATATTGACGCTTCAGTTCCTGCTCGGCCTTGTCGACCAGCGCGCGGTCGTAATAGCGGCCGAGCGACAGGCCGACTGCGCTCAGCGCCTTCGTCAGGTTGTCCTTGTCGAATTCGTGAATGCCCGCGAAGTCGATCGTGCCGATTGCCGGACGCTCCTGCACCTGCACGACTACGACGTTACCCTCGGTCGATATCTTGACGTCGCTGAAGAAGCCCGTCGCATACAGCGCGCGGATGGCCTCGGACGCCTTGTCGTCCGTGAAGGTGTCGCCCTGCTTGATCGGCAGATAGGCAAAGACGGTCCCGGCTTCGATGCGTTTCAGCCCTTCGATGCGGATGTCGCCGACGACGAGCGGTTCGGCCGCAGACACCGATAACGTCGTGGCGCCCAGGCCGAAAAGGGTAAATGCGCGAATCGTGCGCCCCATCAGGTTCGAAGCCGTCATGCAGATGAGAAGTGGAAGTGCAAAAATAGCCGCGTATGCGGCGAATGCGACGCCGACCGGCGTCGCTGCGACAAGTGCGATCGTTGTCTACTGGAGACTCAGCCCGTCCGGCTTCGCTACGCGCACAAGACCGGTCACGAGCGACAGCACTTCGGTCATATGGGTTGCCTGCTTCGCATGCAGCCTGAACGACAGCTCCGCGCCCCCAGGCAAACGAAAGCTCACCACCACGTTCTGTGCAGAACCCGCTTCCTGACCGATCTCCCATGCCTCGCACGGCATCGCAAACTTCACGCTCGCCGTCTTGTGGCGGATCCGCTGCGACGAACCAATCGCGTTCGACAACGCAGCGAGCAGTTGATGCATCACGGAGCAGTGCAGCGCGATCCTGTCGGGCTGGTTGCTGTTCAGCATCAGGTACTCGCCGTCTTCGGTGAGTTCGAAGCTGCGCAGCGAATCGATCGCGAGGCCTAATGGCGAGGACATATGCGCTCCCGGACAAAACGATCCGCGGAGTCTAGTCGGAACGACGGGGCGCAATATTAATGCGCTGTTACACGCACGCCTTTCAAAAACATCTTTTTTGAGGCCGACTGTGCGTGAAGAGGACCTGCGGGCGCAGAGACGCCACACAGGCCGGACCGACAGGCCATCGATTCGCCAACTTTATATTTCAAATACAAAACATGGGCGACATGCACCTGCGTCAGATGGAATACGCAGTAACGGAAACGATTACAGCCTCATACATTGCCGGTACACAATTATTTCTATTTGATTTCATTCGTGTGCGGCAACGCAGTGAAAAGGTGTTGCGGAACGTGGCTCGTCCGAAGGCGAGACAACCCGCCTTCGGAACAGAAACCGGCCAGGCGGGACACACCGTCCTGACGCGTCACGCCCGATTCCGGTTATAGACATCCAGAAACACGGCGGCGAGCAGCACGAGTCCCTTGATGACCTGCTGATAGTCGATCCCGATGCCCATCATCGACATCCCGTTGTTCATCACGCCCATGATGAACGCGCCGATGACGGCCCCGACGACCTTCCCGACACCACCGGAAGCGGAAGCCCCACCGATAAAGCACGCCGCGATCACATCGAGTTCGAACCCGAGCCCGGCCTTCGGCGTCGCCGTATTCAGACGCGCGGCGAAGATCAGGCCGGCCACGGCAGCCAGCACGCCCATATTCACGAACGTCAGAAACGACAGTCGCGGCGTATTCACCCCGGACAGACGCGTCGCCTTCTCATTGCCGCCCAGCGCATAGATACGCCGACCGATCGTCGTGCGATTCGTCACGAACTGGTACACGAGAATCAGCACCGCCATCAGGATCAGCACGTCGGGCAGGCCCTTGTACGTCGCCAGCAGCCAGCACAGGTACGCGACCGCGCCCGCGAACAGCACGTTCTTCGTCACGAAGAACACCATCGGCTCGACATCCATTCCGTGCGCCTTCGCCTTCATGCGCTTGCGCATGTCGGCCGCCACGAGGCCGAGCGCCAGCAGAATGCCGACGATCAGCGACAGCACACGCACGCTCTCGCCGCCGAACGGATCCGGCAGAAAGCCCGTGCTGATGCGCTGGAAATCCAGCGGGAACGGCCCGACCGACTGCCCCTGCAGCAACGCGAGCGCGAGGCCCTTGAACACGAGCATCCCGGCGAGCGTCACGATGAACGAAGGAATCCGTGCATACGCGACGAACCAGCCCTGCGCGGCGCCGATTGCCGCGCCCGCCAGCAGACACACGATGATCGTCGGCACGATCGGCCATTCGAACTGCACGATCAGCACGGCGGCGAGTCCGCCGATGAACCCGCACACCGACCCGACCGACAGGTCGATATAGCCGGCCACGATCACCAGCAGCATGCCGAGCGCCATCACGACGATGTAGCTGTTCTGCAGCACCAGGTTCGTGATGTTCAGCGGCTGCATCAGCACGCCGCCGGTCTTGAACTGGAAGAACGCCATGATCGCGACGAGCGACAGCAGCAGGCCGTAGTCGCGCAGATTGCTCTTCAGGAAGCCGAGCTTCATGGACGAGCGTTGATTCGGTAGAGAGAGATTACGCATGACTGGTACTCACAATAGCGCGCATGATGCGCTCCTGGCTTGCCTCGCTTCTATCCAGCTCGGCCACGAGCCGGCCCTCGTTCATCACGTAGATGCGGTCGCACATGCCCAGCAATTCGGGCATTTCGGAAGAGATCATCAGAATGCCTTCGCCCTTCTGGGCCAGCTCGTCGATGATGGTGTAGATCTCGTACTTCGCGCCGACGTCGATGCCGCGCGTCGGCTCGTCGAGGATCAACAGACGCGGCTTCGTGAACAGCCACTTGCTCAGCACGACCTTCTGCTGATTGCCGCCCGACAGATTGACGGTCAATTGCTCGATGCCCGCGCTGCGAATCCGCAGCGACTCGCGATAGTGCTGCGCGACCTTGGCCTCGGCGTTTTCGTCGATCACGCCGCGCTCGGCCACCGCGCCGAGATTCGCGAGCGTCACGTTCTTGCGGATTTCCTGTTCGAGCACGAGGCCGCAACCCTTGCGGTCCTCAGTCACGTACGCAATGCCGTGCCGGATGGCCCGGCCGATCGTCGACACGTCCACTTCGCAACCGTCGATCAGCACCGTGCCGCTGATCTTCTGCCCGTACGAGCGCCCGAAGATGCTCATCGCGAGTTCGGTCCGGCCCGATCCCATCAAGCCCGCGATGCCGACCACCTCGCCTTTGCGAACCTTCAGGTCGATGCCCTTGATGACTTCGCGTTCGCTGAACTGCTCGTGATGCACGTGCCAGTCGCGCACTTCGAAGATCACGTCGCCGATCTGCGGCTGGCGTTGCGGATAGCGGTGCTCCATGTCGCGCCCGACCATCCCGCGAATGATGCGGTCCTCGCTCACCTCGCCCGATGCGCAATCGAGCGTCTCGATCGTGGTGCCGTCGCGAATCACGGTGATCTGGTCCGCCACCTGCGTGATCTCGTTCAGCTTGTGAGAGATCAGAATGCACGCGATGCCCTGCGCCTTCAGCCCGAGCAGCAATTGCAGCAGCGCGGCGCTGTCGGTCTCGTTCAGGCTTGCGGTCGGTTCGTCGAGGATCAGCAGCTTCACGCGCTTCGACAGCGCCTTCGCAATTTCCACCAGTTGCTGCTTGCCGACGCCGAGCTTGCCGACGACCGCATCAGGCGACTCTTTCAGGCCGACGCGCTGCAGCAGTTCGCGCGTGCGCGCGTGCGCCTTGTGCCAGTCGATGACGCCGGCTTGCGCGATCTCGTTGCCGAGAAAGAGGTTTTCGGTGATCGAGAGCATCGGCACGAGCGCGAGTTCCTGGTGAATGATGATGATGCCGCGTTCTTCGCTGTCGCTGATGTCCGCGAAGCGCTGCACCTGCCCCTCGAAATGGATGTCACCCTCGTAAGTGCCGTGCGGATACACGCCGCTCAGCACCTTCATGAGAGTGGACTTTCCCGCGCCGTTCTCACCGACGACCGCGTGGATTTCTCCGGCCTTGACGGTCAGATTGACGTTGTCGAGCGCCTTCACGCCCGGAAACGTCTTGGTGATGTTGCGCATGGAGAGGATCGTCTCGTCCGCCACGCTGTCTCCTGATTCTGTTATTTGCCGCAGCAGGGCCCGCCCGCCGGCGTGCGCGACGCAGCGCCGGCGGGAATGCGACCCGGCATCAACTCACTTCAGCTGGGCTTCCTTGTAGTAGCCGCTGTCCACCAGCACCGGCTTCCAGTTCGACGAATCGACCAGCACCGGCTTCAGCAGGTACGACGGCACGACCTTCACGCCGTTGTTATAGGTCTTCGTGTCGTTGACTTCCGGCTGCTTGCCCTGCGCCATCGCGTCGATCATCGCGACCGTCACCTTCGCGAGCTGGCGCGTGTCCTTGAAGATCGTCGAGTACTGTTCGTTGTGCAGGATCGACTTGACCGACGGCACTTCGGCATCCTGCCCGCTGACGATCGGGCACGGCTGCTGGGCCGTGCAATAGCCGACGCCCTTCAGCGACGACAGGATACCGATCGACAGACCGTCATACGGGCTCAGCACGGCGTCGAGCTTCGCATTGCCGTAGTACGCGGACAGCAGGTTGTCCATGCGGGCCTGCGCGACCGCGCCGTCCCAGCGCAGCGTACCGACCTTGTCCATGCCGAACTGCTTGCTGCGCACCACGAGCTTGCCGCTCTTGATGTACGGATCGAGCACGCTCATCGCGCCGTTATAGAAGAAGTACGCGTTGTTGTCGTCCGGCGAGCCGCCGAACAGCTCGATGTTGAACGGCCCCTTGCCCTGCTTCAGGCCGAGCTTGTCGACGATCGACTGGGCCTGCAGCACGCCGACCTGGAAGTTGTCGAACGTCGCGTAGTAGTCGACATTCGGCGAGCCCTTGATCAGGCGGTCATACGCGATCACCTTGATGCCGGCGTCGTGCGCCTTCTTCAGCACGTCGGTGAGCGTCGTGCCGTCGATCGCGGCGATCACGAGCACCTTCGGCTTCTTCGTGACCATGTTCTCGATCTGCGCGAGCTGGTTCGGAATGTCGTCGTCGCCGTACTGGAGGTCGGTCGTGTAACCGTCCGCCTGCAGGTTCTTGACCATGTTGTCGCCGTCGGCGATCCAGCGCGCCGACGACTTCGTCGGCATCGCAACGGCCACCAGTCCCTTGCCGGTGTCCGCATGCGCGGCGCCGATCATCGGCAGTGCCATCACCGCGACCAGGGTCTTCAGGATCAGTCGTTTCATCGTTTTGTCTCCTTCCATGAAGCATGGATGCCCTTCTGGCCGCAGTCCAGGCAGGCAGGTTGTTGAAATAACTGCGGTTGTATTTCGGATTGCCTGGTTCAAACCCGGATATACCCGGTCTTCACCGTCGTGTAGAACCCGGCCGCATAGCGCCCCTGTCCGCGCGGTCCGTGGTTCGAATGCCTGCGTCCGCCGAACGGGACGTGAAAATCCACGCCCGCGGTCGGCAGGTTCACCATCGTCATGCCGACTGCCGCGTGACGCCTGAAATGCGTGGCGCGCGCGAGCGACTTCGTGCACAACCCCGCGCACAGCCCGTACGGCGTGTCGTTCGCGAGCGCCAGCGCATGATCGTAGTCGTCGGCCGTCAGCACGGCGGCCACCGGCCCGAATATCTCCTCCTGCGCGATGCGGTCCTGCGGACGCGCGAGCCACAGCGCGGGACGCATATAGTGCCCCGGCGACGCGACCTCGATCCGCTCGCCGCCGCACACGCGCTCGGCGCCTTCGGCCTGCGCCATCTCCAGATAGCGCTGATTGTGCGCAAGCTGGCTCTCGTCGACGACCGGGCCGATGTCGACCCCCTGTTCGACGGCGTTGCCGACCTTCAGCGCCGCCATGCGGTTCGCGACCTTCTGCACGAACGCATCGCGCACCGACGATTCGACGATCAGCCGGCTCGACGCCGTGCAACGCTGGCCCGTCGAATAGAACGAGCCTTGAATCGCGCAGTCCGCGGCCGTGTCGAGATCCGCGTCGGCCAGCACGATCAGCGCGTTCTTGCCGCCCATTTCGAGCTGCACGTGCGCGCCTCGCGCGGCCGTCGAGCGCAGGATCTGCGCGCCGGCGTCCTGCGATCCGGTGAAGCTGATGGCGTCGACGAGCGGGCTGTCCACCAGGGCCTGCCCTACTTCGCGGCCGCTGCCGACGAGAAAATTGAACACGCCCGACGGCAGTTGCGCCCGGCTGATGATTTCCGTCAGCGCGGCGCCGCAGGACGGCACCAGCTCGGCCGACTTGAACACCACGGTATTGCCGTACGCGAGCGCGGGTGCGATTTTGCACGCAGGGATCGCAAACGGAAAGCTCCACGGCGTGATCAGCGCGACGACGCCCACCGGCTCGCGCGTGACATCGACATGCACGCCGGGACGCACCGACGCCATCGTCTCGCCCTGGATGCGCAGCGCCTCACCCGCGAAAAACTTGAAGATCTGTCCTGCGCGCGCCACTTCGGCCGCGGCTTCGGGCAGCGTCTTCCCCTCCTCGCGCGACAGCATGCGGCCCAGTTCGTCCTTGCGGGCCAGCAGCTCCGTGCCGATCTGATCGAGCGCGTTGAAGCGGCGCTGCGGCGAACTCTGGCTCCATTGCACGAATGCATCCGCCGCGGCGCGAATCGCTTCGTCCGCATGCGTGCGATCGGCGCGCGCGTATTCAGCAACCACTTCGCGCGTATCCGACGGGTTCAGACGGCAGCCCATCGTGACGCCGCTCACCCAACGTCCATTGATGTAATTCCTGACGCCCGCCGCCGCCACACGCATGGTGTCTTGTCCTCGAGTAGGTTGCGCGAGTCTATGGCTCCGATTCATACCCGTCTAATAGAGAAAAAGTAGCGATCGATATGTTTTTTGGTATAGCATCGCCCGATCATGCCTCCGTACACTCATTGGTTCATTCGCGCCCGACTCAAGACGCGTCAGTTGCTGCTGCTGGTGGCGCTGGCCGAAGAAGGCAACATTCATCGCGCCGCGCAGGTGCTGAACATGACGCAGCCGGCCGCGTCCAAACTGCTGAAGGATCTGGAGGATGTGCTCGAAGTCGAATTGTTCGAGCGCCTGCCGCGCGGCATGCGGCCCACGTGGTACGGCGAATCGATGATTCGTCACGCGCGCATGGTGCTCGCGAATCTGGGGCAGGCGTACGACGAGATTTCTGCGCTGAAGGCGGGCCTGTTCGGTCAGGTGGGGGTGGGCGCGATCACGTCGCCCGGCATCGCGGTGCTGCCGCAGGCGATCTCGGAGGTCAAGAAGGCGCATCCGAACCTGAGCGTATCGCTCGAAATCGACACGAGCCCCGTGCTGATGGAGCGACTCGCTCAGGGTAAGCTCGATATGGTCGTCGCGCGTCTGAACGCCGAGCACGACAAGTCGATGTATCGCTACGAGCCGCTCTCCGAAGAGCTTGTGTGCGCGCTGGTGCGCTGCGAGCACCCGCTGCTGTCGGTGTCGGGACTGACGCTGCGCGACGTGGACACGGCAGGCTGGATCGTGCCGCCGGCCGGCAGCGTGCTTCGCCATCGCTTTGATCTGATGTTTCAGGAAGGGGGCCTCACGCCGCCCATCAATCTGATCGAGACTTCGTCGCTGCCGTTCATCACGAAGATGCTCGAACAGAGCGACATGATCGCCGTGCTCAGCGAGGCGATCGGACAATACTATTCATCGCACGGAATGGCCTCGCTGCTGCCGCTGAAAATGCAATGCAACATGGACGCGTTCGGCGTCATCACGCGTCGCGACCAGTTGCCGTCGCCCGGCGCGCGGGCGATGATGCGCGCGCTGCAGTCCACTTGCCAGCAGATTTACGGCAGGAAGATCGATCACGAGTGGGCTGATGCTTCTTGAGCGCGGCGCTCCGCGCAAATGAACGCGCGCCGGCCGTCGATAACCAGATCCATGCTGCCTCGCTGTTTCCAGGGTTGTGCTGCGCGCTGCCGTACAGCGCGAAAGTCTTCCGCACCCGGGCGGTTGGCCCGGGTGCGTTTTCCCGGAAGTATTCAACCGCCGCCGTACATGTCGAGCAGCATCAGCGTCACGCCGTTGGTCCAGCCGAAGCCGTCCTGCAACGGATACTCGCCGCCTCCGCCTCCGCCCGTTCCCGCGCCTTCCACCACGTACTTCTCGACGAGCTTCTGCTGCGCGTTGTACACGTTCTCGACGTCCGCCAGAAAGCGCGTGCCGACGTCCTTCGCGAGATCGGGCCGGCCATAATGCGTGAGCCCCCGAATCGCGATCCAGTGCAACGGCGCCCAGCCGTTCGGCGCGTCCCATTGCTGGGTGGTGTCGTAGATCGACGTTGCAAGGCCACCCGGCTTGAGCAGGATGTTTTGCATCGTCGCCGCGGTCCTGTGCGCGCGCTCGGGCCAGGCCACGCCCGCCATCAACGGATACAGCATCGCGGGCGTTTGATTGTCGCGCGACTTGCCGAGCTGCCAGTCGTAGTCGCCGTAATAGCCCTTCCTGTTCCATAGATACCGGTTGATCGCTTCCGCACGCCGCACCGCATGACCGACGAACCGGCCGACGCAGCCGAAGTCGTGTGCGACGCTGCAACCGCGCGCGATGGTCATCTCGAGATGGAACAGCAGGCTGTTCAGGTCGACAGGAATGATCGACGTCGTGCGTACGGTCCAAAGGTTCTGGTTGTCGCCGAACCAGCGCGAGCTGAAATCCCAGCCGCTTTCGGCCGTCGCGCGCAGATCGCGATAGACCTGGTTCGCCGGTCGCCCGCTGGCCTTCTGCGCGGTCTGCACGTCTTCGATATACGACTCGTCGCGTGGCGTGTCGAGTTCGTCCCAGTAGCGGTTCAATACCGTGCCGTCCTGCAGCACGACGACATTGCGCGTCGCGCTGCCGCGCGGCGTGCTCTTCTCGCCCTGCATCCAGTACGCGTATTCCTTGCGCAGCGCGGGCAGGTATTTCTGGTAAACCCCGTCGCCTTCCTGCTGCGCGGCGAGTTCGACCATGTATGAATAAAACGGCGGTTGCGAGCGGCTCAGATAGTACGTGCGATTGCCGTTCGGAATGTGGCCGAACGTGTCGATCATGTACGCGAAGTTGTCGAGCATGTCGTCGACGAGATCTTCGTGTCCCGACTCCTGCAGGCCGAGCATCGTGAAGTAGGTGTCCCAGTAGTAGCCTTCGCGAAAGCGCCCGCCCGGCACCACGTAGGGCTTCGGCATCGGCACGAGCGAACTGTAGTCGGGCGCGCTCGTGGTCGTGCGCGTGAGGCCGGTCCATAGCCAGTCGATGTGCTCGCGCAGCGTCTGGTTCGCGGGCGGCGTGATGCTCTGGTCCGCCGGCGGCGTGAAATACTGGTTGACGAACGCCAGCAGCGAAAAGCCCGGCTGGCTCTTCTGTGCTTCGTATAGCTGCACGATCGTGGCGGGGTTCGCTTTCGGCGTCGAATCGACGAAGGTCTTTTGATCGGGGAAGATCTGCGCCGTCTGCACGGCGACGAACAGATCGCCATACAGAATGTCGGGGGGCGGCGGAAGCGTCCCGCCCACCTGGGTATCGGCGAAGACGCTCGCGCACGCGAATGCTAACGTCGCGATGCATGCCGCGCCGACGACGGCTTTTGCACGCTCGGGAAACGCGCGGTTTCGGCGATGAAATCGATGCGGCGATTGCGGGGGTGGACATGCCTGAAGCGGCGCTTCGATGCATTGCACATCGAACAGCGATGCAGCGCCGGTGCGAGACTGTGACGGTGCGCTCATGTAGCCTCCGTGAGGTTGGGGCACTACGCTGGTCTCCACGCACCGTTCCGTTCATGCCGACTCGACGCGGCATGCGGGTCCGGCTCGATGCGCCACGCGCGGCCGGATTCAGTGCGTTCGATGCATTACTCGGAGTCGCGTTCCGAATTCACTATGTGATAGCAGATCGGGCGATTTTTCCGCGCGAACGCGGCCTCTTGTTCGTGTTGCATTGGCCGCCGCGGGCCGCCCTCGTCAGTGCGGGCGCTGCGCTCGTGGATGCCTCGGTGCTGGCGTCGCGCATCGTAACGGGAGACTCTCGCGGCACCGCGTGCCGTGGGGGGCGCTTGAAGCGGCTCGTGCTGAGCAAGCATTCGAAAGGGTTTTGGGTTATCGCGGTCGACTTGCGCGGACACGGCAAATCGGAGCCGATGCGATTAGGGAGCTATACGCCCGCCGACTACGTCGCCGACATCGAGGCGTTAATCGCAATGAAGTAGCCCGGGGCAGAAGTTCATTCTCGTCGGGCATTCGATGGGCGCACAGACCGCCGCCCGCCTCGCGGCCTCGCCGCGAAGCGCCCCGATCTGATCAGCGCGGTCGTGTCCGTGGACGTCTCGCGCGGCTTTTCCGGCGCTGCCGCCGAGCTTTTTGCGAAGACCGCGCACGACCTCGATGCGAGCGATCCCGACATCGTGTTCGGCAACGCGGGCACTTCCTCACACGCCGCCGTTCACCTACTTCGCCGCCGCGCTCAACATCGCCTGCAGCAACACATTGCACCCCGCTTCCAGGTGCTCCGCCCGTGCATCCTCGATCTCGTTGTGGCTGATGCCGTCCTTGCACGGCACGAAGATCATCGCCGCGGGCGCGACGCGCGCGACATACACAGCGTCGTGCCCCGCTCCGCTCACGACGTCCATCGACGTCACGCCGAGCGCATTCGCGCCTTCCCGCACCGATTCGACCAGCGACGAATCGAATGCTTGCGGCGCGAAGTACACGGTCTCCGTGACCGTCACCGGCAGGTCGGCCTGCGAGCAAGCCGCGCGCAACGCATGATCCATTGCGCTCAGCGTCGCGTCATCCGGCGCGCGCAGATCGACGGTGATGCGCACACGCCCCGGTATCACATTGCGTGAATTCGGATGCACGTCGACGCAACCGACCGTCCCGCGCGCATGCGGCGCATGATCGAGCGCGATGCGATTGACTGCGCGCACCAGGTCAGCCGCCACCAGCAACGCATCGCGGCGCAATTCCATTGGCGTGGGGCCCGCATGCGCTTCCATCCCGTCGATGACGACGTCGTACCAGCGCTGACCCAGCGCGCCCCGCACCACGCCGATCACCTTGTCGTGATCCTCCAGCACCGGTCCCTGCTCGATATGCGCTTCGAAATACGCGCGCATGTCATGCGCGGCAACACGTTCGCCCGCATAGCCGATCGACGTGAGCGCATCGCGGACCGACACGCCTTCGCGATCCATCTGCGCAAGCGCATGGTCGAGCGTGAAGGCGCCGGCGAACACGCCTGAGCCCATCATCACCGGTACGAAGCGCGAACCTTCCTCGTTCGTCCACACGACGACTTCCAGCGGCGCGGCCGTGCGCACGTCGTGGTCGTTCAACGTGCGCAGCACTTCCAGACCCGCCAGCACGCCAAAGTTGCCGTCGAACTTGCCGCCTGTCGGTTGCGTGTCGATGTGGCTGCCCGTCACCACCGGCGGCAGATCGTCATGCGTTCCCGCGCGGCGCGCGAAGATATTGCCGATCGCGTCGACTCTCACCGTGCAGCCGATCGCCGTCGCGCATTGCACGAAGAAATCGCGAGCCTGCCGGTCGAGCTCCGTCAACGCGAGACGGCTGACGCCGCCCTTCTGCGTCGCGCCGATCCGCGCCAGTTCCATCAAGCTGTTCCAGAGGCGCGCGCCATCGACACGCAAGCCGGCGTGCACAGTCGCATCGTGAGCTTTCATTTGGAATCCTGTTGGGTTCGGTCCGTACCGGCCTGAAGGATCACAACCGGTACAACTCGGGCCGCCGGTCGCGCAGAACGTGATTGAATCCATTCAGTTGCCGGTTGCGCCGCGCGTCGGAGAGATTCACTTCGGCGATCAGGATTTCCTCGCCATCGGCGCTTGCGGGGCCCGCAACCGGCCAGCCGTGACTGTCGACAATGAGGCTGTTGCCGAGAAACGGCTGCGCACGCTCGGTGCCGACGCGATCGGCCGCCGCGACAATCATCCCGTTCGAATGCGCGCCGCTCATCGCGAGCACGTTCGCCATGACCGGCAGGTCGGCGCGTTGCGCGGGCATCGGCACCCAGTTGGTCGGCACGCACAGCAGGTCCGCGCCGCCGAGCGCGGCCATGCGGAAAGTCTCGGGAAACCAGATGTCGTAGCAGATCGCGCACGCCATGCGGCCGAACGGCGTGTTGAACACCGGCATCCCGAGGTTGCCCGGTTCGAAGAACAACTGCTCGTCGCCCCACAAGTGCAGCTTGCGGTAGCCGCCCAATACGCCGTCCGGTCCGACGATGGCCGCCGAGTTATAGAGCGCCTGCGCGTCGCGTTCCGCGAATCCGGCGACGATCGTCAGGCCAAGGCGCTGCGCGAGTGCGCTCCACGTGCGAACGGTGTCGCCGCCGTCGAGCGGCTCCGCCAGCGCAAACGCTTCGTTGCGCGATTCGAACATGTAACCGGAGTTGCACAGCTCCGGCAGCACGACGAGACGCGCGCCGCGCGTATACGCCTGTTCGATCAGTTCGACGCTGCGCGCGACGTTCTGCGCCTTTTCGCCGATATGCGGATGCATCTGGATGCACGCGACCACGAGGGTGCTTTCACTGCCTGTCGTCATTCTTCGCTCCGGTTACGCCGCCATCGGCGGCAGCGTCGCATGCCAGCGGTGCACGCGCTCGTACGCGGCGGCCACACGCAGCACCGTTGCTTCGTCGAACGGCGCGCCCGCGATCTGCAGGCCGACCGGCAAGCCGCGCCCGTCGAAGCCGCACGGCAGCGAGATCGCCGGCATGCCCGTCAGGTTGTACGGATAGGTCAGCCGCCATGACGCCGCAAGCGGGCTTTCCTCCAGCCCTCCGGTGATCACGGACGCCTGCCCGCTCTTCCATGCCGTGACCGGCGATGCGGGCGTCGCAATCACATCGACCCGCTGAAACACCGCCTCGAAGTCGCGAATCAGTTGCGCGCGCAACTGCTCGGCGCGCAGATAGTCCGATCCCGATACGAGCCGCCCGATCTCGACGAGCGCACGGACATCGTCGGCCATCGCGGCAGTCGCGCCGTCGCGCAGCGCGCGGTCGTGATAGGCGGACGACGACGCCAGCTCGATCGCGTAGATCGCGCCGAGCCCGTACTTGAGATTCGGCACTTCGAATTCCACGATCTGCGCGCCGAGCGCCGCAAGATCCGCAATCGCCGCTTCCACGCGCCGCTCGACATCCGCCTCGTTCTGGCCGAAGAAATGATTGCGGCACACGCCGACTCGCAAGCCGCGAACGCCGGCATCGAGCCCGGCGCTGAAGTCCGGCACCGGCGCACTGGCGCTCGCGGGATCGTCGCGGTCGTAGCCCGCCAGCACTTGCAGCAGCAGCGCCGCGTCCCGCACCGTCAGCGCAAGCGGCCCCGCGTGATCGAGCGACCAGCTGTGCGGGACGATGCCGGCCCGGCTGATGCGTCCGAAGGTCGGCTTCAGTCCGACCACGCCGCACAGGCTCGCCGGAATGCGGATCGAGCCGCCCGTGTCGGAGCCCAGCGCCGCATACGCGAGCCGCGCCGCGACCGCCGCGCCGGACCCGCCGCTCGACCCGCCCGGAATGCGCGAGCGGTCCCACGGATTGCAGGTCGGCGGCGTCTCGGTGCCCCACGCGAATTCGTGCGTGCGTGTCTTGCCGATCACGATTGCGCCGGCCGCGCGCAAGCGCGCGACAGCCGCGGAATCCTGCATCGGCCATTGGTAGCCGGGTGCGCGCGTGCCGGCGGTCGTCGGCATGCCGGCCGTCAGATAGTTGTCCTTCACCGCGACCGGCACGCCGTGCAGCGCGCCTCGCCGGCGTCCCGCGGCGGCTTCCTCGTCGCAATGGCGCGCTTCGTCGAGCGCGCCGGCGTTGAGATGCACGAACGCCTTCAGATCGCCGTCGAGCCTGCCGATGCGGCTCAGCATCGTTTCGGTCACGCTCGCGCTCGTGAGTTCGCCGGCGGCGATGCGCGCCGCGACGTCGGTGAGGTCGTATTCGTGGCGCGAATCAGGCATCGGGGCCTCCGTTGTTGCCGTACTTGAGGCTGCGAAGCGGGTCGAAGATCACAGCGGGATGCAGCTCGGTCAGATCCAGTTCGCGCAGCCGCTCGATTTCCGCAACGATGCCGCCGTACAGGCTCAGATTGCGTGCCGCCCGCTCGGGTGCGAACGATGCGCCCATCCATCGCGCGAGGACTTCGCTCGCCGGCGCGTGCGGATCGGCTGCGGCTGCGCGGCCCGGACGCTGCGCCGGCGACGCGAGCAGCATCTGCGTGACTTCGTCGGGCGGTGCGCGGCCAGGATCGTCGCGGGTCGGCATCGCGTCGATGAACGGCACCAGTTGATGTCGAGCGACTTCGAGCACGCGGCGCAATTCGGCAACCGGTTCGGCATGCTCGTCGACCCTCAGATCGAGCGCCGCATACGCCTCCCTTCTGACGATATAGAGCGCCGCCGACTGCCGTCCGCGCCGGTCGCCGCCCACCGCCTGCCCGGCCTCCAGCGCGCGCATCAGGCGTTCGTCGAGCGGCGCGCCGGCGCTTGCCTCGAACGCGTCGGCCATCGCGTGGATGGTGTCGCCGCCCGTCAGCATGTTGCCCTGCACCGCATAGTCCGCGCCGAGCCGGTGTCCGGCCCAGCCGGTGCAGTCGGAGCCGGTCCACGCGGCGCTGCGTCCGTCGCGATCGACGATCCCGATCTGCCTGAGCGCCGCCGCGGCGTCGGTGCGCAGCACGCGCTCGAGCGCCGCTTCGGCGCTGTCGCCCTGCGCGAGGCAGTCCAGCGCGTCCATCGCCAGATAAGGATTGACCCACGATTGCGTCGATACCGCGCCGACGCCCGAGCGCAGATAAGGACACATCGAGCCGACTGCCGGCACCGCCGTGCTGACGGCGACGCCGAGTTCGCCGGTGCGCGCGCATCGTGCAACGATCGAGAACGTCATGGGAATGTCCGGTCGAGGTCAGATTGACAGATAACGCGAAACGGTCGCCGCGGCCGCCGGATCGGATGTCGGCCCTTGCGCGGGAATTTCGCCGAGTTCGAGCACCGCATAGCGGCTCGCGACCGAGAACGCGAACTGCACATGCTGTTCGACGACGACCATCGCGGTTCCCGCCGCATCGCGCTCGCGCACGAGAATGCCCGCCAGCCGCTCGATCACCGACGGCTGCATGCCCTCGGTGATCTCGTCGATGAGAATCAGCTTCGGCTCGCGAATGAGCGCGCGCGCGATCAGCAGCATCTTCTGCTCGCCGCCCGACAGCGTGCCCGCCTTCTGCTTCATGCGTTCCGCGAGAAACGGAAAGTAGTCGCGAATGCGCTCGAATTTCGGCGCGAAATCGCGATCGCGCGCGAGCGCGAGACGCAGGTTTTCCTGCACCGTGAGGTCCTGAAACAGCGCCTTTTCCTGCGGAATGTACGCGACGTCGTTCCGTGCAATGCGATTGGGCGCGAGACCGGTCGCACGCTCGCCGAAGTACGCGATCTCGCCCGCCGCCGGCTTGATGAAGCCCATCAGCGTCTTGAGCAGCGTCGACTTGCCCATCCCGTTCTTGCCGAGCACGGCGACGACTTCGCCGCGCGCAAGCGCGAGGTCGATCCCCTTGATGACCATCGCCTCGCCGTATCCGCTCTTGAGCGCGGTGGCCTGAACGATCGGCTGTGCGTTCATGCGTCGTCTCCCGATGCATCCTTGGCCGCGTGCGTTTCGCCCGCATACACGGCGCGCACCAGCTCGGATTTGACGACTTCGTCCACGCCGCCGTCCATCACGATGCGCCCTTGATGCAGCACGATGATGCGCGAGCTGATCTGCTGCACGAACTCCAGATCGTGCTCGACGAGCAGCAGACACAATCGATAGCGGCTCGACAGCGACACGAAAATCTCGCCGATCTGCGTGCGCTCCTGTTTCGTGAGGCCCGCCGTCGGTTCGTCGAGCAGAATCGTGCGCGGCTCCAGCGCGAGCACCATTGCCAGCTCCAGCGCCTGCTTCTGCCCGTGCGACAGGTAACGGCATTCGCGATCCGCCATGCGGTCGAGGCCCGTCAGACGCAACACGTCGAGCGCGGGTTGCGGCAGCGCGAGCGTCGTTTCCCGTCGCCAGCGCGACGGCGGCTCGATGCGATTGCGCGCCACGCGCAGCGCTTCGCCGACCGTCAGCGAATCGAACACCGTCGCCGTCTGAAACTTGCGGCCCACGCCGAGCGCGACGCAGTCGTACGGCGCGAGCTTGCGGATCTCGGTGCCGCCGAGTTCGACCGTGCCGCCCGAACGCTCGGAGCCGTCGGCGATGCAGCGCATCAGCGTGCTCTTGCCCGCGCCGTTCGGTCCGATGAGGCTCAGCAGTTCCCCGGCGCGCGCGTCGAACGTGATGCCGTCGAGCACCTTCAGCGTGCCGAAATGCTTGCGCACGTCGTGCACCGACAGCGCCGGCGCGAGCGAGCCGATATCGCTGCGCTCGCGCTCGGGCGCGACGGTGAACGTCATCGGCGCCGGCTTGCGACGGGCGCGCGCCGGCAGCGCGCGCCGCGCCCCGACCGCGACGATCGGACCGAGACCGCGCGGCATCGCCACGATCACGACGACGAACGCGACGCCGACGAGCAGCGTCCACACATACGGCAGGCTGCCGCTGAGATACGCGCTGCCGACGTCGATCAGGATCGTGCCGAAGATCGGGCCGATCAGCGAACCCCGCCCGCCGAGCGCGACCCAGATCACCAGTTCGGTGCCGAACACGAAGCCCGCGTACTCGGGCGCGACCACCATCTGAATACAGGCGAACAGGAACCCGGCGAGCGAGGCGACGATCGCGGCGACATCGGACAGCTTGCGCTTGTAGCGCGAAATGTCGATGCCGAGATATTCGCATCGCACCTCGTTCTCGCGGATCGCGACGAGCAGCTGGCCCGCGTCGCTGCGCACGAACATCCACGCGAGCACGGCCACGACGACAAGCAGTCCGCCGGTGATGCAGAACCACGCTTCGAGCGGCACGTCGAAGCTGTCGAAGCCCGACAGGCCGCTGCTGGACCCGGTGAATTCGCCGCCGGAATAGATGCCCTGCACGAGCACGATCGGCAGCACCAGCGTCACGACGGACGCATAGAGCGGCGACGCGCCGTGATAGAACGCGAGCCAGCCGATGATGCGCGACACCACCCACGCCGCGACGACGCTCGCGGCCAGCGCGCCGGCCGCGAGCGGCAGCGAAAAGCCGACGTGCGTGAAAACGAGGCCCGCCGCGTACGCGCCGATGCCGAAGAACGCCGACTGCCCGAAAGTCAGGATGCCGGTATAGCCCCACAGCAGATCCACGGTGATCGCGACGACCGCATACAGGAACGCGCGAATCAGGTTGTTGATGAGAAACGCGGGCATCGTCACGCTGCCGACGGCAATCAGCACGAGTGCGACGACGCCGATCGCAACCGGCGTGCGCCACGCAGGCAACGCGCGCGCGGCGAGCGGAAGTGAGACGGAACGGTCAGCCACGGGCAAAACCCTCAGGACGGAAACGCAGCAACAGGGCCGCAAGCACGGCGATCGTGAGGCCGCCGAGCACCGGATCGACGAACGTGCTGACGAGCATCTGCGCGCCGCCGAGCACGACGCTCGCCACCGCGAGGCTGACGAGCGACGACCCCGACACGAGCACCAGCATGAACGCGCCGACGACCCACGCGACCCCCATGTTCGGATCGACGCTGGAAAGCGGCGTGATCAGCGTGCCTGCCGCCGCCGCGAGCGCCGCACCCGTGCAGAACGTCAGAAAACGCACGCGGCTGCTGCTGATCCCGAGTGCGCGCGCGAGTCCTTCGTTCATGATGACGGCGCGCGTCTGCAAACCGAGGCGCGTGCCGTTGAGCAGCCAGCCGAGCGCGAGCGCGACGATCAGCGCGGCCACGACCAGCAGCAGCCGGTAAGCCGAGTAGTGCTCGCTGAACACCGGCACCGCGCCGTTGACCGGGCTCGCGACCATCTGCACGCCGCGTCCGAACGCGAGCGTGATCAGCTGCCCGACGATGATGCCGAGCCCCCACGTCGCGAGAATCGCATCGAGCGGCCGGCCGTACAGCGGCCGCACGATGAAGCGCTCCACCGCCATCCCGAGCAGAAAGCCGACGACGAGCGAGAACGGCACGCTCCACCACCAGTTGAATCCCGACTGCGCGACGACGACGCTCGCGTAGCCGCCGACGGTCAAAAACGCGCCGTGCGAGAAGTTGATGATCTTCATCACGCCGAAGACGATCAACAGACCGGCCGACACCGTGAACAGAATCGCCGCGGTGGTGACGATGTCAAGCAGGAGATTCAGCATCGCGATGCGGCCTCGTCGTGCTTACTTCAGTTGCGGGCACTGTTCGCCCGGATCGACGTTCTTCACCGATTCGATCACCTTCAGCGAGCCGTCGGCCTGCACTTGCGCGAGGTACATCGTGAGCGGCGTATGGCGCTCCTTGCTCATCTGGATGTGACCGCGCGGGCCGTCGAAACTCACTTGCGCGAGCGCCGGAATGACCTTGTCCGTATCGAACGAGCCGGCCTTCTCGACCGCCGCCTTGTACAGATAGACCGCTTCGTATTCGGGCACCGACAGATCGTTCGGCGTCTTGAGATCCGCGCCGAAACGCTTCTTCATCGCCGCGAGGAATTGATGGTTCGCCGGCGTGTCGATGTTCGTCACGTACGAACCGGAGATATAGATGCCTTGCGCGTCCGCGCCCATGCTTTTCGCGGTGCCCTCGTCCACAGCCAGATTGCCGTACGGAATCTTCACGCCCGCCGCGCGCAATTGCTTGGTCAGCGTGACGTTCGGCGCGCCGCCTGCCGTCGAGGTAATGAGCGCGTCGGGCTTGGCCTCCTGCAGCTTGCTGATGATCGGCGTCCAGTCCGAGCCGTCCATCGGCAGATACTCGTTGCCGACCACCTTGCCGCCGTGCTTCTCGATGTAGTTCTTCGTGAAGTCGAGCATCCCGCGCCCGAATGCGTAGTCGCTTCCGATCAGGAAGAACGTCTTCGCGTGGTACTGCTTGCTGAAGTAATCGACGATCGGCGCGACCTGCTGGTCGGGCACCCATGCGTCGACGTACATATAGCGGTTGCACGAACGGCCTTCGTAAAACGACGTATAGATATAAGGCACCTTGCCGCGCGTGACGATCGGCAGGCCGCCGTTGCGCGCCGCGCTCGTCTCCATCGAGATCAGCGCGTTGACCTTCTTGTCGAACACGAGCGAATCGAATGCCTTTTGCGCGCCCGCCGCGCCGCTGCCGTCGTCGGCCACTTCGAGCACGACCTGACGGCCGAGAATGCCGCCCTTGGCGTTGATCTCGTCCACCGCGAGCTGTCCGGCCTGCACGACCGAAGGCGCAACCACGCTGTTCGCGCCGCTTAGCCCGACTGGCACGCCGATCTTGACCGGATCCGCCGCAAAGGCCGCGTGACAGAGCGCGACCGACGAGACAGCCAGCGCGACACGTGCGCCGGCTGCATTGAACGAAGAGAGGCGTAGCTTCATTGTGGTTATTTCCTGATGGAGTAGTGAACGCAGATCGGTCAATGGCAAAGGTGCTGCTCTTCCAGGCATTTTCATGTCATTCAAGTCGCTGGAATCGTACGCAACGACCGTGCCAAACACGGCCGCGGCGAGAAAATCCTTGTTTCGACGGCCTTTCGGCGACGGCGACGCAAGCGAGCGCACTGCAATGTCGCGTGAAGCACTGTTGCGGCGCAGAGCACGCACTATTAATAAGTCGCGGGCGTATTCACCCAGAAGATCTTCGCGACGACCTTGCCGGGATTGCGATACCCATGCGGCACGCCGCTCGAAAAGTTGAAGCTGTCGCCGGCCCTCAGACGGTAGACGTGGTCGCCGAGCTGCAGGTCGACGACGCCTTCAAGCACATAACCGACTTCCTCGCCGACGTGCTCGATCAACCCGTCCGTCGCTTCGCCCGGCGCGACGATATGGATGTTCGCCTGAAGCAGGCCGTTGTCGGCCGCGAGCGTGATGCGTTCGAGCGAGATCGCGCCTGCCACCACCGGACGTTCGCCGCTGCGCATCACGGGTCCGGGCAGCGGCGCAACGGGCGAAGTCAGCGCGGCGATGTTGGTTTCCAACGCAACGGCGAGCCGATGCAGCGAAGCCAGCGACGGCGTCGCGCTGCCGTTCTCGATCTTGGAGATGAGACTTTCCGAGCACTGCGCCTTGTGCGCGAGTTGCAGCAATGTCAGGCCGGCAACCCGGCGCGCGTGCCGCAGACGCATGCCGAGCACGGCCGCCGGCGACACCGGCTTGTCGGGTTCGTCGACGACGCGTGGTGCCCGTCTTGCCGATTTCTTCGTCATGAAGATCGCCTCTGGTCTTCCGCCGTGGCCAGTTCGGTCACCGCATGCGCGAGCGCCCGCGCGCCCGCAACAAGCTGCGCGGGTTCCGTGTACTCCGCCGGGTTATGACTGATGCCGGCGCGGCTCGGGACGAAGAGCATCGCCGTCGGGCAATACTCGGCGAGATACATCGCGTCGTGGAACGCGCCGGACACGATATGCACCGGCGCGCCGTCCGCATCCGACGAACACGCCTGCGCGACCGCGCGCTCCATCACCGCCAGCATGGGCGACGCAAAGCGCGTCGGACCGCGGCTGAACAGCGATTCGATCGTGATCGCGCCGCCGAGCGTCCATTCCCGGCGCGCGTCGCTCACTGCCGCGCGAAGCGCGTCCTCGAACGCGGCAAGCACGGCCTCGTCGCCGCAACGGGCATCGATCGAGAAGGCGACTTCTCCGGGAATCGTGTTGATGGAGTTGGGGAACACGCGCCACCGTCCGAGCGTCATGCGCAGGCCCGACGCTGCGGACGCCGCCGCCGACGACTGCAACCGCGACGCCACCGCCAGCGCCGCGCTCATCGCATCGGCGCGCAATTCCATCGGCGTGGTGCCCGCATGCGCGGCGCGGCCTTTGCAGCGCACTTCGAACCAGCGCACGCTCTGGATGCCGTCGACCACGGCCACCGGCACACCCGCGGCTTCGAGCACCGGCCCCTGCTCGATGTGCAGTTCGACATAACAATGCGCGGGCGCGCGCAACGGCCGGCGCGGCACATCGGGCGTTGCGGCGAGCGTTTCGTCCAGCGCCTGTCCGAAGCTGATGCGTTCGGCGTCGCGCACTTCGCGATAGCCCGCGAGCCGCGCGGGATCGACGAACGCGCTCGACCCCATCGCACCGGGCGCAAAGCGGCTGCCTTCCTCGTTGGTCCACGCAACGACTTCGACGGCACGCCGCGTCGCGACGCCTGCTCGATCCAGCGCGCGCAGCACTTCCAGCCCTGCCAGCACGCCATAGGCGCCGTCGAGGCGGCCGCCCGCAGGCTGCGTGTCGATGTGACTGCCGGTCAGAACCGGCGGCAAATCGTCGACGCCGTTGCGACGGAAAAACAGGTTCGCGCAATCGTCGACATACGTTTCCCAGCCGCGCTCGCGCGCCTCGTCGAGCAGCGCGCGCCGCGCTTCGCACTCGACCGGCGTCAGCGCTTCGCGGCCCACGCCGCCGTCGGCGCGTGCTCCGAAGCGGGCCAGTCGCTCGATCGAAGACTGCAGGCTGTCTGCATCGACGAGGCCGGCAACGCGGGCGGCTATCGACTGTTGGCTCGCGCGGGCATCGATCGCTTCTTCTTTTTGCATATCGCCTTTGTGGTGTCGCGTTCCAATGACGTGAACGCTGTTCAAGTGACTTTCACAAAGCGATTAGCGTGCCATCGACTATTCGCGTTTCGCCCGCACCGCCTTGACGACGAACGCACCAACTCACGCAAAACACCCGCACTGCAAACGCGCATTCGCACCAATGCGCGGCGACGAATCGCGCGAAATGACGCTTTCGCTAAAAACTTTTTTGACGAGGACCGTTTCTTTTTTTTGACTGTGCATTATGCATTGCAGCAACGACTTCACTTGTACGAGACCTTGCGAGGACAACATGAAGGGATCGAACTCAGCGGCAGGCAGCGCGGCTCCTGATCCGCTGCGCGTGCGGCAACTCAGTCACGGATTTCAATCGCCCGATGGCTCCACGGTGACCATCTTCGACAGGCTCGACTTCTTCGTCGGTCATGGCGAGATCGTGTCGATCGTCGGGCGCAGCGGCGCAGGCAAAAGCACGCTCTTCAACCTGATTTCGGGTCTGCTGACGCCGCAATCGGGCGAGATATCGGTCGGCAGGCGCGCGGACGGCGAAGCCGGCCGCATCGCGTACATGCTGCAAAAGGACTTGATGATGCCGTGGCGCACGGTGCTGCAAAACGCGCTGCTCGGCATCGAACTGCATCGAAAGGTCCGGCCGGACGATGTCGCCCGCGCGCGGCAGATGCTCGCCCGCTACGGCCTCGGCGCCGTCGCCGACGCGTATCCGCACTCGCTCTCCGGCGGCATGCGGCAGCGCGTGGCGCTCACGCGCACGCTGCTCGTCGATCCGACGCTCGTGCTGCTCGACGAGCCGTTCTCCGCGCTGGACTACGAAACGCGTCTCGCACTGGAGGACGACATCATCACGCTGCGCGCGCAAAGCGGCACGAGTGTCGTGCTCGTCACGCACGACATCGAAGAAGCCATTGCGATGAGCGATCGCGTCATTCTGCTCGGCGGGCGTCCCGCGCGCATCGAAGACCAGATCGACATCGCACTGACCACGCACGGCCCGCGCACCGCCGTGTCCGCGCGCGAGGCCCCGGAGTTTCGCGGCTATCACGCGCGGGTCTGGAACGGCTTGCGCGGACACGTCACCACGCGCGACGCCGACGAAGCCGCGCAATCGAGCACTCTTGCAGGAGCCGTCCATGACTGAAGCCGTTCTCTCCACCAACGTCGCGCAAAAGAAAGCCGCGCGCCGCGTGCCCCGCAATTTGGGTGCGAGCGGCGCCGTCATCGGCATCGTCGTGGCGCTCGTCGTCGCGTGGCAACTCGCCGTCGGCGCCGGCTGGATCAACGGCAAGCTGCTCGGCTCGCCGTCCGGCATCTATGACGCCGCGGTCGTCGGGCTCACGCAGGGCACGCTGTTGTCCGACACGTGGGCCACGCTGTATGAAACGCTCGCCGGTCTCGCGATCGGCAGCGGGCTCGGGATCGGTCTCGGTCTGCTGCTGTGGTTTTTGCCCGCGGTTTCCGGCGTCGCCGAAGGATTGTCGGTGATCCTGAACAGCATTCCAAAGATCGCGCTCGGACCGCTGATCGTGATCTGGTTCGGCTCGGACGCTTCGTCGAAGATCTGGCTCGCCGGCATCTCGACGTTCGCCGTCGCGATGATCTCGTCTTGCGCCGCCGCGCGCGAGGTGGACAAGGACCTGCTCAATCTCTTTCGTTCGTTCAACGCGAAGCCTTCGCTGATCTTCACGAAGCTGATCGTTCCGAGCGCGCTGCCGTGGATCTTCTCGACGCTGCGCGTGAACATCGGCTTCGCGCTGATCGGCGCGGTGGTCGGCGAATACATCGCATCGCAGGCGGGGCTCGGCCACTCGGTGTTCGTCGCGGGCTCGCTGTTCGATCTCAATACCGTCTGGCTCGGCATCATCGTGCTGACCTTGATGGCCTCGGTTCTCAGCTGGATCGTTCAATTCGCGGAAGCGAAAATTATTTCATGGAAGAAAAAATGAAAAACACACACGCTCGGTTCAACCGCATCGCGGCCGCTTGCCTGGTCGCATTGGGAATCACCGCGACCGGCGCTCACGCGGCCGAGCCGGTCGTCGTCTATCAGGCGTTTCAGTCGATCCAGTATTTGCCGCTCTATGTCGCCATCGACAAGGGCATCTTCGAGAAGAACGGCCTCGCGGTACAGAAGGTGACCGCGGGCAGCGGCGCGGCGGGCGTCGCGGCGGTGATCGGCGGCCATGCGGACTTCTCGCTGCAGGACCCGATGACCGCGATGCTCGCGAACCTGAAGGGCGCATCGCTCGTGAACGTGGCCAACGTCGTCGCCGGCGTGCCGGTGTGGGTGATCACGCCGAAGGATTCGACCGTCAAGGGCGTCGGCGATCTGGCGGGCAAGAGCGTGTCCACCGCGCTGCCGCCGTCGACCAGCACCTATCTGCTGCAGCGGCTCATCAGCGAACAGAAGCTCGCGGACGTGAAGATGAACACCGTGCAGATCGGCACGGAACTCGCACCGGTCGCCGCGGGCCGCTCGGATGCCGCCGCGCTCTACATGCCGCAAGTGGAAACGGGGCTCTCGCAGGGCTACCGGATCGTGTATGCGTTCCCGAAGGCGTATCCGGGCGGCTACGCGTTCTCGACCATCGACACGCTCTCTTCGACCGTCAAGAGCAAGCCCCAGATGGTGGCCGCGTTCGTGAAGTCGATCGGCGAAGCAGAGGCGTTGATCCAGCAGTCGCACGATACGGCGAAGAGCGTCGCGCGCACCGAGTTCCCGTCGCTCGATCCGAAGATCGTCGATTCGGCGGTGCAGCGTCTGATCGACCAGAAAATCTACGCGGCCACGCCCGATATTTCGGAGCAGGCATTCCGCAATGCACTGGATCTGCAGGAATCGATCGGCAACATCAAGCCTGGCACGATCACGTATGCTAACGGCGTCGACAACACTTTCGCTGCGGCGGCAAGCAAATAACGATGAATCGATCAGGCCACTCATTGCTCGCGACGCTGCTCGCGAATCGTCACGACGAAGCCGCCGCGCGCGCGACGCTGCAGGACGCGCAGTCCCGCGCCAACGCGCTCGAACCGTGGCTTCGCGCGTTCACGCATCGGCCGGACACGTACACGGTGCGCGACGCCGTGGCGCGTCCGCTCGCGGGCGTGCCCGTCGGCGTGAAGGATCTGATCAGCACGGCCGACATGCCGACGGGCTACGGCTCGCCTGTGTATGACGGCAATCGGCCGGCGCACGACGCGACCATCGTGTCGATGATCCGCGCGCAGGGCGGCACGGTGTTCGGCAAGACCACGACGACCGAGTTCGCGTGGCGCGGGCCGGCTGCCACCGTCAATCCGTGGAATCGCGCGCACACGCCGGGCGGATCGTCGAGCGGATCGGCGGCGGCCGTCGCGGCCGGCATCGTGCCGCTCGCGATCGGCACGCAGACGGTGGGATCGGTCGTGCGGCCGGCCGCGTATTGCGGCGTCGTCGGCTACAAGCCGTCGTATCGCGCGGTACCGGGCAAAGGCGTGCATCCGCTTGCAGTCTCGCTCGATCACGTCGGCTTTTTCGGGCGAACCGTCGAAGACGTGGCCATCGCGCATGCGTTGTTCGTCGAACGCGCGCCGCAGGCTCTCGAAAGCGCAGCGGCGTGGCGCGACCACTTTCCGCGCGACACGTCCGCGCTCACGCTCGGCGTCGTTCGCACGCCGTTCTGGGACGAGTTGGTCGCGCCGCATCAACGGGACAATTTCGCTGCATCGCTGCGCAAGCTCACTGAAGGCGGCGTGCGCATCGTCGAGCTGGACTACGGCGCGGACCTGCAGCAGATGCGCGAAGCGACGCTGACGATCCTCGCCGTCGAAGCGTATCGCGTGCTCGGCGACGTGGGCGCACGCGCACCCGCGCTGGTGAGCGAACACATGCATCGACTGCTGTCCGAAGGCGAGGCGATGCCGCTCGAACGCTATCAGCAGGCGTTGCTGTTGCAGGCGCAGGTGCGCTCGCAATCGGCCGCGCTGATGCAGGGCTGCGACGCGCTCGTCACGTTGCCGGCCAGCGGCGAAGCGCCGTACGGACTCGGCGATACCGGCGACGCCCGCTTCTGCGCGCCGTGGAGCCTGATGGGCGCGCCCGCGTTGAGCCTGCCTTCCGGCTGGAGCGACGCGAATCTGCCGCTCGGCTTCCAGGTCGTCGGCGCGTTCGGCGACGACGCGAAGCTGCTGCGCGTTGCCGCGCGCATCGAAGGCTTGCTGCAGTTCGAACGACGCACGGTGCCGGATTGAACGACAGCATGCGTCCCCCGAGATAACGATCAACGACAGAGACGACCATGCGCCAGCCCTTTCGCACGATTCAACAGTACGTGCTCGACACGTTGCGCGCCGAGATTCTCAACGGCGCGTATCCGCCGAACACACGCTTGCGGCAGGAGGAAATCGCGAAGCGCCTGAGCGTCAGCACGACGCCGGTGCGCGAAGCGTTCCGCGATCTGCGCGCGGAAGGGCTGGTGTCGATCGATCCGAACAAGGGCGTCGTCACGCGCGCGCTCACGGCCGCCGACGTGAGCGAGATCTACGAACTGCGGATGGTGCTGGAGCCGATGCTGGCCGAGCGCGCGTGCACGCACACGAGCGACGCCGACCTCGCCGCCGCCAAGAAGGTGCACGAGCAAATGTGCGCGACGTCGTCGTCCGAGACGTGGGCCGTTCTCAACGTGGACTTCCACAAGCATCTGATGGCGGGCGCGTCCGGCACGCGCCTTGCCGAACTCGTCGAAGGACTGTCGGTGGTCGCGCGGCCTTACGTGTCGCTGTCGATGCACGTCAAGAACAACATCCTCGACAGCAACAACCGCGAGCACGCCGACTTGCTCGACGCGTACCGCGCGCGCGACACGCACGCCGTGCATGCGCAGACGCGCGTGCATCTCGAGAACACGCGCGATGCGATCGTCGCGTGCGTCGGTCTCGCGTCGCCGCCGCAAGCGGCAGCCTGAGCGCTTTTCCGATTTCCCCCTGATTCCCATGACGCACGACTCTCTCGTCTCACTCTCCGCCGTCGACGCGCGCCGCCTGATCGGCGAGCGCCGCATTTCGCCGGTCGAACTGCTCGACGCATGCATCGCGCGCATCGAAGCGATCAATCCTGCCGTCAACGCGATGGCCGCGACGTGCTTCGAGCGCGCGCGCGACGAAGCGCGCCGCGCGGAAGCCGCGGTCATGCGCGGCGAGCCGCTCGGCCTGCTGCATGGGTTGCCCGTCGGCGTTAAGGATCTCGAAGAGACGGCCGGCGTGCTCACGACCTACGGCTCGACGCGCTTTCGCGCGAACGTTCCGGACGAAGACAACGCGATGGTCGCGCGCATCCGCGCGGCCGGCGCCATCGTGACCGCGAAGACGAACACGCCGGAGATGGGCGCCGGCGCGAACACCCGCAACGACGTGTGGGGCGCGACCGGCAACCCGTTCGCGCCGCTGCTGAATGCGGGCGGATCGTCGGGCGGCTCGGCCGTGGCGCTCGCCACCGACATGCTGCCGCTTTGCACCGGCTCCGACACGGGCGGCTCGCTGCGCATTCCGGCCGCGCTGTGCGGCGTGGTCGGCTTGCGGCCGTCGCCGGGGCTCGTGCCGGCCGACCGCCGCGAACTCGGCTGGTCGCCGCTCACCGTGAGCGGCCCGATGGCGCGCACCGTCGCCGACGTGCGGTTGCTGCTTGCCGCGCAGGCCGGTTTCGACGCGCGCGATCCGCTCGGTTACGAAGTCGATTCCGCCGCGCTCGCCGCGCGCCGTCCGGTCGATGCGTCGACGCTGCGCATCGGCTACACCGACGACTTCGGCGTCTGCGCGCTCGACGACGCGTCGCGCGCGACGTTCCGCGCGAAGATCGCCCGGATCGCGCGGCACGTGGCGGTGTGCGAGCCGGTCGCGATCGACATGACCGACGTCGACCGATGCTTCGATGTGGTGCGCGCACAGCAATTCGTCGCGCAGTTCGCGCAGACGTACGAGCGCGACCCGTCGCTGCTCGGTCCGAACACGCGCGCGAACTACGAGATGGGCGCGTCGATGACGCTAGGCGACGCCGTGTGGGCGCACACGACGCAAACGACGCTGTATCGGCGCTTCCAGGCGCTCATGGCGCGCTATGACGTGATTCTTTCGCCGACGGTGTCCGTCACGCCGTTTCCGTGGTCGCAATGGCATCTCGCAGCGATCAACGGCAAGCCGCTCGATACGTACTATCGCTGGCTCGGGCTCACGTATCTCGTGTCGCTGATGACCAATCCCGCGCTGTCGCTGCCGTGCGGCGTCGATCATGTGGGGATGCCGTTCGGCGTGCAACTGATCGGGCCGCTGCGCGGCGAGCGGCGGTTGCTGGATGTGTCGGAGGCGCTCGAAGCGGCATTCGGTGCGGACGATGCGCTGCAGAGGCCCACGCCGGATTTGAGCGCGCTGGCGGAGCCGGTTCCCGAGCTGCGGTCCATCGTGACGGCGCCGCCGGTGATGGCTTCCTGAAAATCTGTCACGGTCGCTACGGATGCAAGGCGGGACCGCTAGCGTGGGCCGCTTTGACTCACGCGCGTTCCCCTCAAAACACCTGCTTCACCGTCACCTCGACACCCTGCTGCGACCGCCCGCCGCCCGTCGCGAGCCACCCCGAGTATCCGACGCTCACTTCCGTCCGTGACGTCACCGCGCCCGCGATCCGCGCCGCCGCCATCAGCCGGCCGTGCGGCAGCGGCGCGCCCGTCGCGGAAAACGCCGTGCCGTCGCCGCTGTAGACCGTGATCTCGCGCGAGCGCTTCGCGAGTTCCTGCGCGTAATCGACGCTCAGTTGCAGCGTCAGCGGATGCGTCCCTGCGTCGAACGGCTTGTCGAATTCGATTCCGACATACGGCTGCACGCTGTGCACATTGTCGGTGCCGGCGTGCAGGTTCTGTCCGCCCGCGCCCTGTTCGGAAAACGCGCTGCCGTGGAAATAGCCGTACAGCATGCCGACGCGCGGCGTCAGCGTGAACGTGTCCATCGGCATCGGCAGACCGAGCTGCGTGCCGAGTTCGATTTCGTTGCCGTCCGGATTGCCGTTCGACGTGCCCGCCGCGCCGAGCGGCCGGCGCAGATACATGTCGTCATAGCCGTAGGACAGCAGCGCCGACAGCACGGCCGGGCCGATGTGCTTCGAGCCGTATAGCGACGCGCGCAGCGTATCGATGCGGCCATCGTCGCCCGTCGTGCTCTCCGACAGGTCGCTGTGCCCGTAGCCGAACGCGCCGCCGAACGTGTACTCGCCGCGCCGCCAGTCCGCGCCCGCGGTGAACTGATACTGGTTCACGCTGAAGCCCGGTATGCCGCCGCTCGCGCCGTTCAGCGCAAGCCGATCGGCGGAACTCGCGACCCATAGCGCGCCGTCGGCATGGCCGCTGTCGTCGCGTTGCGCCAGATGGCGCAGCAACTGCGTCGCCGACGCTTCGCCCGCGAGCAGCGCGGTCGAGCCGAGCGCGGTGAAGATGCTCGTGTCGACCGGCGCAACGACGGTCACGGGCGGCGGCGTTTGCGTGTCCGTGCCTGTGCCCGGGTTGTCGATCGCCGTCACGTCCAGATCGACCGCCGTCGCGCCATACGTCACGTTCTGCGTGACCTGCGACGCGCCCGCGCCGCCCGCGCTCACGCTGCTGAACTGTCCGGCGACGTTCGCCGCCGAGACGATCTCGTAGGTCTTGCTCGCCGCGTAGGTGCCCGGATCGTAGAGCAGATGCAGCGCGCCGTTGAGCGTCGCGGTGCCGTTCACGAGCAGCTTCGATGCGGACGTCGGGTTCAGTTCGATCAACAGCGTGCCGGACGGCTGCTGGATGTAGTCGCCGGACACGCTCAGCGTGCCGATCGATCCGCCCGGCTGCACGACGCCGCTGTTCGAGATCGAGCCGAGCACCGCGCCGTGGCCGAGCAGCGTGCCGCTCGTCTGCACGTCGACGTCGCCGCCGAGCGTCGCCGCCGGATTCGATGCGTCGCCGACGGCGAGCTTGCCGGCGCTCACGACTGTCGTTCCCGCGAACGCACTGCTGTCGCCGGTCAGCGTCAGCGTGCCCGCGCCGGCCAGGACGAGCGCGCCGCTGCCGGTCAGCGAGTTGGCGTAGTAGCTGTCGTCGGCGCGGGTGAAGACGACCGAGCCGTTGTTGGCGAGGTTGCCGCTCACGCTGCCGCCCGCGATCTGCAGCGTGCCGCCCGCGGCGATCGTCGCGCCGCTCAGCGTGCCGAAACTCTGCGCGGTGCCGCCCTGCGCGATCGCGGTGCCGTTGGCGGTGCCGCCGTTCGCGACCACTTGCTGGCCGCCGCTGCTCACGGTCGTCGCATTCGCGACGCCGCCCGACGCGATCGTCTGCGTCGCCGCAAGCAGCGTCGTGTTGTTCGCGAGACCGCCGGACATCACGGTCTGCACGCCGCCGTCGATCGTCGCGCGGCTCGCGACGCCGCCCGCGTACACGGTCTGCGTCCCCTGCACGACAGAGAGGTCCGCCGTGCCGAACAGATCCTGCAGCGCGCCGCCCGCCACCTGCGTCCCGCTCGCGACGCCGCCCGCATACACCGTCTGCGTGCCGCCGCCCTGCACGGCCGCGGTGTACGCGAGCGCGCCCGACGACACGAACTGCTGCCCGCCGACACCCACGCTCGTCGCGCTCGCAACGCCGCCCGACAGCACGGTCTGTCCGCCGCCGCTCAGCATGACGCCGTTCGTCGCCGCGCCCGACGAGACGAACTGCATGCCGCCCGTCGTCATCGTCGCGGACGTGACGGTGCCGCCGGCCTCGACGGTCTGCACGCCGCCGCTGTTGACGAGCGTGCCGCTCGCGATGCCGCCCGAGCCGACCTCCTGCGTGCCGCCGCCATCGACGACGGTCGAGTCGGCTTCGCCGCCCGACGTCACCGCCTGCGTGCCGCCGCTTTCGACGTGCGCGCCGCTCGCGACGCCGAGCGCGAGCACGTCCTGCGTGCCGCCCGTGCCGATCTGGGTGCCGGCCGCCACGCCGCCCGAAGACACATACTGCACCCCGCCCACGAGCAGCGCGCCGCTCGCCGTCGAACCCGACGACACGTACTGCGTGCCGCCGCTGCCGACGACCGTGTTGGAGACGACCGCGCCTCGATAGAGCGTCTGCGTGCCGCCGTCCTCGACGAGCGTGCCGGCCGCGATCCCGCCCGACGAGACGACCTGCTGACCGCCGCTCATCACGGTGGTCGCGTCCGCTTGGCCGCCGGCCGCAATCCGCTGGTTGCCGCCCTGGCTGATCGTCGTGCCGCTCGCGACGCCGCCCGTCAGGATGCTTTGCGTGCCGCCGCTCATCACCGTCGCGGCGCTTGCGGTGCCGCCGCCGGAAATCGTCTGCTGGCCGCCGTCGTCGATCGTGGTCTGGGTCGCGACGCCGCCGGACGACACGGTCTGCACGCCGCCGCTGGAAATCGTCGTGCCGGTCGCGCTGCCCGCGCCGAACACGTCCTGCGCGCCGCCGCCGACGAGCGTCGCGCCGCTCGCGACGCCGCCCGACAGCACGTCCTGCCGGCCGCTGCCCGAGACCGTCGTCGCGCTGGCGACGCCGCCCGCGGAGACCGTCTGCACGCCGCCGGCATCGACGGTCGTGCCGCTCGTCGCGCCGCCCGCCGACACGACCTGCAGCCCGCCGCTCGCGACCGTCGCCGTGTTCGCGACGCCGCCGGACGACACCGTCTGCGTGCCGCCGCTGCCGATCGCCGTCTGGTTCGCGACGCCGCCGCCGTAGACCGTCATCGATCCCGAGCTGCCGACCGACGTCGCGTTCGCGACGCCGCCCGACGACACGCTTTCCTTCCCGAAATCCGACACTATCGATCCGCTTGCGGTGCCGCCCGCCGCGATCGTCTCGTCGCCGAAGTTCGACACGACCGTGCCGCTCGCGATGCCGCCGGCGGAGACGGTCATCTGGAACGCGTCGACCGTGTCGACGGCGATGCCGCCCGAAATCACGAACGCATTGCCGTAGCCGCCGATGACCGTGCCGCTCGCGATGCCGCTCGTGGTGACCGTCAGCGAGCCGCCGTCTTCGAGCAGCACGCCGGACGCGACGCCGCCGATGATCGAGAAGCCGCCGAGCGAATTCGTGCCGCTGACGAACGCATCGTCGGTGGTACCGCTGAACGATGCGCCCGCGCTCAGCGTGACGCCGGACGCCGTGCCGCCCGCGCTGACGGTGAGCGTGCCGTTGCTGGACACGCGCGTGCCGCTCGCGACGCCGCCGCCCATGACGATCTGCGTGCCGTCGGTCTGCACGACGGTCCCGGACGCCGTGCCGCCCGAGAACACGTTCTGCACGCCCGCGATGCCGAGCGTCGTGCCGCGCGCGATACCGCCGGGCGTGACGTCCTCGGTCCCGTTCGTGTCGACGAGACTGCCGCTCGCGATGCCGCCCGACAGGATCGTGTTCTGCGCGAAGCTCGAGACATGCGCATCGAGCGAGAGGCCGCCGGACGAAACGATCTGCGTGTACATGTCCTGCGCATCGATCGAGACGCCGCCGCCCATCACGATCTGCGTGCCGTGGATGATCGAGCCGCTCGCGGTGCCGCCGGACAGCACCGTGAAGAGCGCGCCGCTCTCCAGCAGCAGGCCCGACGCGACGCCGCCCGTGATCGTGAACGTGCCCGACGCGTTGCTGCCCGCGACGTCGTTCGCGCCGGTATCGGCGATCAGGATGCCGCCGCTCTGCTGCACGACGCCGGTCGCGTTGCCGCCCGCGCTGATGAGCAACTGGCCGCCGCTCGTCACAGTGGTCGCGACGGCCGAGCCGCCCGACTGCACCGTCAGCGCGGCCCCGTTCGCGATCGACGTCGCGCTCGCGATGCCCGACGACAGCACGCTCTGCGCGCCGCCGTTCGCGAGTGTCGTGCCGCTCGCGGTGCCGCCGGACATCACGTCCTCGCGGCCGCCGTTCGTCACCGTGGCCGCCGTCGCGACGCCGCCGTCGACGACCTGGGCGCCGCCGTTGTTGACCGTCGTACTGCTTGCGATGCCGCCCGACGCGACGATCTGCAGGCCGCCCCCGCCGACGACCGTGCCGCTCGCGACCCCGCCGCTCGACACCGCCTCGGTGCCGAAAACCTGCGTCGCGTACGCGACGCCGCCCGACGTGACGGTGTCGAGCCCGCCCGGATCGACGAAGCTCGACCGCGTGATGCCGCCCGAACCGACGACCAGCTGGCCCTGCCCGTCGATCGTCGCGCTGTCGGTTTCGCCGAGGACGTCGAGCACCTGGTTCGCGCCGACCACCGCGCCCGCGACGGTGACGCCGGAGCCGACCGTCGACTGCGCGTGGGCGGTCGTCGGCGCGAAGCTCGCGGCGTAGATCGCCGGCGTCGCCATCAGGCCTGTCAGCAGACGCGACGCGCGCCGCTGCCGAGGGTCGGGGACGTAGCCTGACGCGCCGGCGCTCGTGGTCCGCATCGTCATGCCGCGCCAGGTGGTCGAATAGGCGTCCGGACCTGTAGCGTCGATTCTCATTGCCGGTTCCTTGCAAGGTGGCGCGGTTGCGCTGGTGCTGCTGGTGTGTCTCGTGTCGCGGGCATTGCGCTCAGCGGATCGCGCCGGGAATCGTCCGGATGGCGTCGATCACCTGTTTCGATTCGATCAGGCGGCTGCATTCGAACTGCCGCGGCGTTCCCTTGTGTCTCGGGCACCACAGGAAGTCGTGGTGATCGAAGCGTTCGCGCGGATCGTTCCAGCAGCTGTTGCACGCGTGATAGTTGATGACGCGAAACGGCGTATGGAATTCGTTCACCGGATGCGTGAAGCCGCTGATCATCACGACCGGCGTGCGCATCGCCCACGCGAGCCACGACAGCCCGCTCGACAGTCCGATGTAGAACGCCGCGTGCTTCAGCCAGCGGGCGCGCTCGACGAGCGGCCGGTCGCCGGTTTCGTCGTCGACGCCGTGCGGAATGTGATTCCACGACATCCCCGTGCCGTGCACGCGCTTCTGGTCGATGCAGACGACGCGATAGCCCGCGTCCTTCAGAAACGCGATCACGTCGTGCCAGCCGGTCGGATTGTTCCAGTATTTGCACTGCGTCGAACTCTGCACGCCGATGCAGACGTAGGGTTCCGCGATCGGACGCGTGTCGTCGGGCAGCGCGACGAGCGGCGGCTCCTCGCGCGGATCGACGCCGAGGATGTAGCCCGCCGTGCGATGCAGCCCGACGAGGCGGAAATCGCTCGGCTGACGGATCTTTTCCGCGTCGTCGAAGAAAAGGCCCAAGCTGTAGGTCGCGTAGAAGCGGTGCGCGTGCACCTGTTCATGGGTGACGAATTCGATGTCGGGATAGGCGTCGCGGAACAGCGGAATCAGTTTCTCCGCCATCGCGCAGGTGAGCCGGCAGCCGTGCTTGCGCTGGAACGCGGCCGCGTAGGGCATCCAGCCGATCGTGTCGCCGAGCGTGCCGACCGGAAACTGCACGAGGACATTTTTGCCGGCCGCGTCGTACACGTGACGCAGCGTCGGCGGCGTCCTGCTGTCGCGGGCGAGCGCGACGCGCGGCCAGACGAGGATTTCGAAGCGCGCGTAGTACTTGCGCGTGCTCGCCACGACGCCGTGGGCGATTTCCGTTTCGAACAGGACGTTGCCCGTATCGCAGTCGCGCAGGCAGACGCGCCAGTTGCCGGCGGGCAGCGTGACGCGGCAGCCGTCGTTGAAATCGAAGCGGATGCCGGCCGGCCCCTGCTGGGTTGGAACGTTTGCGGGCGGCGGATAGGCGGGTGTTGGCGGGAGTTCGGGTACGACTGGCGACACGGGCGTGCTGTGCACCGGGTCGCTCACGACCGGTGCGGTTACATCGGCATTCATATCGGATCGTTGGATATCGAGTCTTCCGGGACAGCCTGATGGGCTCACCCTCCATTCCGGTTTACGGCAGGTTTTCTGAAGTTTGTATGGTTGAGTGGCCTCGCTCGTTCGGACAGCTTTCGATATTTTAGTGGGATGTCCGTCAACCCGCTGCCGAAACCCGCCTGTAAGCAATGAAGTCAATCTCGACGAGCGCGTCCCGCGCCAATCCCGTCACGCCGATGCAGGTCCGCGCCGGCAGTTTCCCGGGCGGGAAACAGGCCGCATAGACCGCGTTCATCGCCGCGTAATCGCGCTTGAACTCGGTCAGGAAGATTCGCACGGACACGACATCTTCGAGCCCGAGCCCCATCCCCTTCAGCACGAGAATCAGGTTGTCCATGACCCGGGTGGTCTGCGCTTCGACTCCGTCGGGAAGCGGCGCGTGGTCGTCGTCCGGCGACGTCGGCATCTGGCCCGTGAGGAACACCCAGCCTTGCTGCTCGGTGGCATGAGAGAAAGGACCGACCGGCGTGGGCGCGCCTTCGACCATCCAGAATTTCGTCGATGAATCCATCTGCGGTTACTCCATGAATAAAAAAAACTCACTCATCCGCGAACAGCGCCTTGCGGATGATCGCGTGCATCCCCCAGTTGCCGTCGACAACCTGCGTCACGCCGAAATCGACCGCAACGGACATCAACGAGATCGCTTCATCTTCGGTGAGGCCCTTGGTCGTCATCAGAAAGCGGCGCGTCTTGATGAACGCGTCGCGCATCGCGAGGTCGAGTGTCGATTCCTCGTAGACCTTGCTTTGCGCGTGCGCGCCGAATTCCGTCAGATAGTTGGCATGGCTGAAGCCGTGCAGCACCCACTCTTCAGGCGTTTCGACGAGCGGATACGTGAGGTCCGCGTACGGTCGACCCGCAAGCGTTGCCCGCTTGTGCAACACCAGCTGGAAGTCGCCGGTCAGCGAGCATTCGATCGCGGTCCCGCACAGTTCCGAATCGCCCTGCGACGCGTGCGGATCGCCGACTGACAGCAACGCGCCGGGCACGCCGACCGGCAAATAGACACTCGCGCCCTTCGCGACGCGCCAGTTGTCCAGGTTGCCGCCGAACGCAGACGGCGGGATCGAATCGATGAGGCCGTCCTGTTGCGGCGCGACCGCGATCAGGCCGAAATGCGGGCGCACGGGAATCTTCACGCCCTTCAGGATCCCGTGATTCTCGTCGACCGTCGAATGGTCGACGGGCACGCCCGGATAATCGATCGTCGGATGCATCACGCCGAACGGATCGCGCTGCGGCGTCCAACGGTAGTTGTAGACCGCGCGCGCAAAGGGCGGTCCGTCGTGCGGCTGCGGCTCGGCGTCCAGTTCGTAAATCGTGACGACTTCTCGCGGCTTGGGCTCGGTCAGCAGCTCGCGGTAGTGGAAGCCCCACCACGCGGCCGCGTTGCTGCCGAACGCGCGCCCGCTGAATTGCGGATTCGCGCAGCGCCGCGGATGGACGTCGAGAATCCTGACTTCCAGCACGTCGCCCGGTTCGGCGCCGCGTACCGCGATCGGACCGGTGCAGATATGCACGCCGAACCCTTCGCCCGCGCCGCGTCCGTAGATCGATGCATCGATCGGTCCCGCGCCGCGCCGGTTCACGTTCTTGCGCTCCGCGGTCCAGTGGAACACGCTTTCCGCGCCGGGGTCGCCGGCCACCATGCGCGCCCAGTCGTCGGATGCATGCTGCGTCAGCGTCTCGATCGTCACGGTGTCGCCGCTGTCGACTTCGAGCACCGGCTTCAGGTCGTGCGAAAAATAGCCCCAGTGCACCGTGTTTGCCGTCGCCCGCAACAGGTGATGGCGCGACTTGCCCGGCCCGCGCGCGACGTCCGCTGCGGACCCGGTCCGCGTGTCGACGGCGGAACCGGCCACGACCGTAGCGGCATCGTCGAGCGTTGCTTCGCGCGGGCGCGCTTGCGCGCCGGCCTGCGCTGCGGCTTGCGCGCGGAGCAGCAGCGCCTGTGCGTTGAACGGCAGTCCGCGCGAAATGCGCTGCACCAGATGCCGGGCCAGATCGAGGCCCGCTTCGTTGCGGAACGCGCGCGGCGACGTGTGGTACTGCTCGCGAAACGCACGGCTGAAATGCGCGGGATCGTTGAAACCCCAACGGAAACAGATATCCGAGATCGACATCCTGGCGTTGAGCGGATCGACCAGTTCGGCCCTGCAACGTTCGAGGCGACGCAGCCGCAAATACGCGGAAAAGCTCTGGCCGGCGGCTTCGAACAGCTTTTGCAGGTAACGCTGCGACACGCGCTCCTCGGCGGCCAGCCGCGCGAGACTGATCTTCGGGTCGCTGAGCCGCTCGTCGATACGGCGGCACACGCGCGAGAAGATCGCCGCCTGGGACGAGGTCAGCCCGCTGATCGGCGTTTCGCGCTGATGCACGGCGAGAATCGCGACGAGGAACTCGATCAGCGCGAGTTCGAACGGACGCAACTCGCTGGCCGACAATGTCTCCACGCTTTCCGCCAGCGACGCCAGAAAACCGGAAAACACGTGTCCGACGCCGGCATCGCCCGCGATCCGGCCGGCACTCATCGACGACGGCGCAAAAAGCCGCCCTCTGATCGCCGCACGCGGGATACGCACGACAAACGCGCGGAAATCCGTGGCGAAAACCAGCGAGCACCCGTCGCGCGACGGCAGATAAACGAGGTCGTTCAACGTCAGCGGCTGGCGCCGGCCGTCGGCGAGCAGCGTCGCCGCGCCGTCGAGCAGCAGCACGATCAGCGCGCTGTCGCCGCCGGCCGCGTTCGGTTCGAGCGTCTGCGCAACCGACGCGAGCAAGCTCAGTTCGAAGCCCCCAACCGACCGCTGCGCGTGGATCGTGCCGTGCAACAACCGTGCAGGCGCTATCGCGCCGCTGAGCCATCCCATCGTGTCGAGCGCTTCCTGCCACGCGCGAAGCCGTTCGGCTTCCGGCCAGGATTCGGTAGTAAAGCGCAGCGGATCCAAGTGGACTCCAGGGCCGATGCCCGCGGCGCGAGCGCGTCGCGGGGCGCCCGCTCCCGCTGGATTCGAAGGACCGGACCGCGCATCGCAGAAAGCAATATCCGCGCCAATCGCACGTCGGCGGCATCGTGCCGCCGCCACGCACGGGAACGCTCAGCCCTTCGCTCCGCCGACGAAGACGTTCTTGCGAATCGAGCCGTGCACGCCCCAGTTGCCGTCGACGACCTGCGTGACACCGAAATCCGCGGCGACCGACATCAGCGCGATGGCCTCGTCCTCGCTCAGCCTGTGCACGGTCATCAGGAACCGGCGCAGCTTGCGGAACGCGTCGCGCATCGCCTTGTCGAGGCTCGCGTGCTGGGCCACCTCGACCTGTCCGGCCGGGCCGAGCGCCTCCAGGTAGTTCGGGAAGGTGAAGCCGTACACCGACCACTGGTCGTCGGTTTCCAGCATCGGATGCGTGAGGCCTTCGAGGATCGTGCCGCCCAGGTCGTTCTTCTTGTGCAGCACGAACTCGAAGTCTCCGGTCAGCGAGGTCTCGATCGCGGTGCCGCCGAGTTCGCTGTCGCCCTGAGCCGCATGCGGATCGCCGACCGAAAAGAACGCGCCTTCGACGGCCACCGGGTAATACATCCGCGCGCCCTTGCCGACACGCCAGTCGTCGATGTTGCCGCCCGTGTAGCTGGGCGGATTGGAGCTGACGTAGTCGGCCTCCGTCGGCGCCAGCCCCATCGTGCCGAAATGCAGCCTCGCCGGCACCTTCACGTTCGACAGGATGTTCTCGCGCTTGCCGACCAGCGAATGATCGACTTTCACGCCCGGATAATCGATCGTCGGATGAACGATGCCGTCCGGATCGGTCTGCGGCGTCCACACGTAGTTGTAGACCGCGCGTGCGAACGGCTCGCCGGAGGTATCCAGCTCGAAGATCGTCACGACTTCGCGCGGCTTCGGCTCCTCGATCAGATCGTGATACTGGAAGCCCCAGGACGCGGCCACGTTCGAGCCGAAACAACGGCCTCGATAACACGCATTGCAGCTCGGCCTCGGCCGCACGTCGAGAATCCGCACTTCGAGCACGTCGCCGGGCTCGGCCCCTTCGATCGCGACCGGCCCGGTCAGCAGATGGACGCCGATCCCTTCGCCGGAGCCTGTCGTAAAGGGGCCTTCGGTCGGCCCCGCGCCGCGCCGCGGCATGGCCTTGTGCTCCCGGGTCCAGTGAAAGATGCTCTCGGCGCCGGGGTCGCCCGCGACCATCCGTTCGTGATCGTCGTTCGCATGGTGGGTCAGCGTCTCGATCGTGATCCGGTCGCCGGAGCGCACCGTCAACGCGGGCGCGACTTTCTTGCTGAAGTAGCCCCAATGAACCGTCTCGGGCGACACGGGGAGAATATGGTGCTTCATGTCAGTTCGAACCTCGTAAGGCGCCGGGCGCAAGGGGCCGGCGATGCTGAACGGCGCGTGTCTTCACGACACGGCTTCGAGTCGGTCGTCGGCGCCCATCACGCTCAGGAATCGCGCCGTCAACGGGTGGCGCGGGCGGGTGAGCACTTCCTGCGCAGGCCCCTGTTCGACCACCGCGCCGCCGCTCATGAACACGACGCGATCGGCGACCTGCTGGGCGAAGCGCAACTGGTGCGTCGAGATGATCATCGTCAGGCCGCCTTCGTCCACGAGCCGCTGGATCACGTCCAGCACTTCGCCGACGAGTTCGGGGTCGAGCGCGGACGTCGGTTCGTCGAGCAGCAGCACGCGAGGATTGGGCGCCAGCGCGCGGGCGATCGCGACGCGCTGCTGCTGGCCCCCGGACAGATGGCGCGGCAACGCATCGGCACGGTGACTCAGGCCGACGCGTTCGAGCAGTTCGCGCGCGCGGCGCTCGGCGTCGGCGGGCGCCATGCCGTGCACCCAGCGCAGCGGCCCCGCGATGTTCTCGCACGCGCTCAGATGACTGAACAGGTTGAAATGCTGGAACACCATGCCGACGCCGGCGCTCGCACGCTCGTTGGCGATTTCGCCCGGAGTCATCTGCCGGCCGTCGACCCGAAAACCGAGCCGCTTGCCCGAGATGCGGATTTCCCCCGCATCCCACTGCTCCAGGTGATTGATACAGCGCAGCAGCGTGCTCTTGCCCGATCCGCTCGGCCCGAGGAGCGCGACGACCTCGCCGAAGCGGACCGTGAGGTCGAAGCCGTCGAGCACCGTCTGCGCGCCGTAGCGCTTGCTCAGCCCCTTCACCTGCACGGTCGCGCTCTCCTTTTGAAGCGCCGCGTAACGCTGTGCGCGCCCGGCCTGAACGTCGGCCGCGTCGGGTTTCTTCGACGGCGATCGCGCCGGCTGGAGCGGCGCATCGACGGGTGCCGCCGGGCCCGCGCCGGGCAGGCTCGTCGCCGTCGCGGCACGGCGCCACGGCAGCAGCCGCACGAAACGCGCGGACGGGCTGCGATCGAGATCGAGCGCGGTTTCGGCGAACAACTGGATGGCTGCGATCGCGCCGGTCAGCACCAGATACATGAGCCCGGACGCGAAGAAGATCGAAAAGAAGTCGAACGTCGACGACGCGAGCTGGGTGCTGCGCAACGTCAGTTCGTCGACCGCGATCACCGAGGCGAGCGACGAGTTCTTCAACGCGCTGACCGACTCGTTGCCGAGCGCCGGCACCATCGTGCGGATGGCCTGCGGCGCGATCACGCGACGCAGCAGCACGGTCGGCGTCATGCCGAGCGCCTGCCCGGCAAGCAGCTGCCCGCGGTCGACGCCGAGCACGCCGGCGCGCAGGATCTCCGCGATGAACGGCCCTTCGTTCGCCGCGAGCGCGAGACCCGCTGCGCCCATCGCGCTCAACTTGAGCCCGATGTGCGGCAGCGCGTCATACGCGAACACGAGTTGCAGAATCAGCGGCGTGCCGCGAAAAATCACCGTGTAGCCGCGCGCGATTACCGCGAGCGGCCCCACGTTGCTCAGCTGCATGCTCGCGAGCACCAGTCCCACGATCAGCCCGCCCGCGAGCCCGAGGGCCGTGACGGCGATCGTGAAACCGATGCCGCTCAGCAGATACGGCAGGCTGAGATAGTGCAGAAACAAATTCATCAGTTCGACGCAATCAGCTTGGGAGTTTCGAGGTTGTCCACGCCGAGCGACCACTTCTTCAGCAGCCCGGTCTGGATGCCGGCCTTCTGGATCGCGACCAGCGCGGCCATCACCGCGGCGCGCATGGCGGGATTGTTTTTCGGAACGCCGATACCGATCGAATACGGCAGCGTCACCGCGCTCGCCTTTTCGAGCTGGCCCGGATACGCCTTGACCGCCTCGTCCACCGTGTTCACATCGTTGATGTACGTGTCGGCGCGGCCCGCGAGAATCGCCTGGATCGCGTTCGCGTTGTTGTCATAGAGCTGCACGGCCGCTACCGGCTTGTTCGCCGCCTTGCAGGCCGGCGCGAGATTCTGGATCAGCGGCACCTCGACGTAGCCGGTGTTCTCCGCAGCCGTCGTGCCGCACATGCTCGGGTTGATGCCGCTGATCTTCTTCGGATTGCCCTTCGCGACGAGCACGCCGTCGAACACTTTCGAATAGGTGATGAAGTCCGCCGCCTTCGCACGCTCTTCGGTCGCGTAGATGTCGGAGATCACGATGTCCGCCTGGCCGCTTTGCAGCGTGGTCAGCAGCGCCGCAAACGCGACGGGCTTGTACGCCATCTTGAAGCCGAGACAGTTGCCGATCGCTTCGCCGAGGTCGATGTCGAAGCCGACATATTTACTCGGGTCGTTCGGGTCCAGCGCTTCGTAGCCCGGCGTGTGCGGGTTGATCGCGTTGGTGAGCGTCTTGCCCTTGAATTGCGGATATTTCGCCTGCAGCGCCGAGCATTCGGCGGGCGCCGGCGTAGCCGCCTCTGCGTGGCCCGAGATCGTCAACAGCGCCAGCAGACTGACGGCGCCAAGCACCAGTTCGCGCCAGCGGCGCGCAAGACCGCCTGCGCGCAGCACACCATGCCCGTGATCGACAAGATTGGTATACATCCCGAAACTCCCCTGAGCGGCAAATGTCAATGGCCCACACCATGTACGCCTTGTTGCATCGCACGAGCACAAGAGTAGGTAGACGAAATTCCGCCTACTTGTCTCAGCGCGCACAAATGTTTGTTCACAGGCGAAGGAGGTTCGCAACGCGGCCGACGAAGCGATTCGAATCCCCTTCCGCGGTGCTTCGCGCGCACTGAAACGGGGCGCTCGACGGGCTTCGCGCACCGTCGCGGCGCGACGCACCATCTGGCGGCATCGATCGACGTCGTTCAAAGACGTCGAGTACCATGCTCGGGCGCTTGCCAACCAAGGCCGCTCTGGGTCTCCACCAACGCCTGGCACGGAACTCGCAAGTTTGTTTTCGTTTTACACAAGGAAACGTCGATGTCTCTGGAAGTCTCTGCAGCACTCAATCCCACGCGCGGCTCGCGCGGCATGGCCGTGGCGCCGCATGCACTTGCATCGCAAAGCGCACTCGCGGTGCTTCGCGAAGGCGGCAATGCCGTCGAAGCGATGATCGCCGCCGCCGCAACCATCGCGGTGGTTTATCCGCACATGAACAGCATCGGCGGAGACGGCTTCTGGCTGATCTCGCGCCCAGGCCACGCGCCCATCGGCATCGAGGCGTGCGGCGCAGCCGCGATGCGCGCCGACATCGGCGCCTATCGCGCGCTCGGTCTCGACGCCATTCCGTCACGCGGCCCGCTCGCCGCGAACACCGTCGCGGGCACGGTCTCCGGCTGGGACTTCGCGCATCGCCTGTCGAAAGAAACGCTCGGCGGCCGGCTGCCTGTCGCGCGTCTGCTGGAAGACGCGATCCACTATGCGAAGGCGGGGATTCCCGTCACGCGCAGCCAGTCCGATTGCATCAAGGCCAAGCGCAGCGAACTCGAACACGTGCCGGGTTTCGCGCAGACCTTCCTGCCCGATGCACGCGCGCCGCAGACCGGCGAACGCTTCGTCAACGCGCGCCTCGCCGCCACGCTGCAACACCTCGCCGACGCCGGTCTCGACGACTTCTATCGCGGCGATCTCGCCCGCAGCATCGCGAGCGATATGGCGTCGCTGGAAACGCTCATCACGCTCGACGATCTCGAGCGGCATACCGCCCGCGAGCGTACGCCGCTCGCGCTCGCGCACACGCTCGGCACCGTCTACAACATGCCGCCGCCGACGCAGGGACTCGTGTCGCTGCTGATTCTCGGCGTGCTCGACCGCGTGCTCACCGACGACATGGACCCGCTCGGCCCCGAGTTCGTCCATGCGTGCGTCGAGGCGACGAAGCTCGCGTTCAAGGTGCGCGACGCGCATGTGACCGATCCGGACCACATGCGCATCGATCCGGTCACGCAGCTCGATCCCGCCGCGCTCGACGCGATGGCGCAGCAAGTGTCGATGTCGCGCGCCGCGCCGTGGGGCCGCGGCCGCGGTCCCGGCGACACCGTGTGGATGGGCGTCATCGATGGCGACGGCGTCGCCGTCAGCTTCATCCAGAGCATCTATCACGAGTTCGGCAGCGGCATCGTGCTGCCGCAGACGGGCATCAACTGGCAGAACCGCGGTTGCAGCTTTTCGCTCGATCCGGCCTCGCTGAATCCGCTGATGCCGGGCCGCCGTCCGTTCCACACGCTCAATCCCGCGCTCGCGCATTTCGCCGATGGCCGCACGATGGTCTACGGCAACATGGGCGGCGATGGCCAGCCGCAATCGCAGAGCGCGGTGTTCTCGCGCATCGCGCGATTCGGCTGGAATCCGCAGGCCGCGATCGATGCGCCGCGCTGGCTGCTCGGCCGCACGTGGGGCCAGTCGACCGAATCGCTCAAGCTCGAAGCGCGCTTTCCGGCCGGGACCATCGACGCGTTGCGCGCGCTCGGCCACGACGTCGAAGTGCTCGCCGCGTACGACGAAGCGATGGGCCACGCCGGTGCGATCGTTCGTCATCCCAATGGAATCTTCGAAGCCGGTCACGATCCGCGCAGCGACGGCGCGGCCGCGGGCTGGTAATCCGGCACGCCACCGCATCGAATAGAGGCCTTGCTGCCGCGCCGCTCAATCGACGATCGCAGGATCGTCGATCGCGCGCGTCAGCAGGTTGACGAACGCCTGCATCGTCTGCGGCAGCGTACGCCCCGCCATCGTCTGCACCTGCAGCGTGCGCTGCTGCAGCGCGGGGTTCGTGATCGGCACCGCCGCCAGCCCGTCGATTTCGAGGCGGCTTCGAACCGTCAGCCAGCCCGTCAGCGCCACCGCGTCCGTCAGGCGCACGAAGGTCTGCAGCGACGCGTGGTAGTTGCTCATGAACACCGGCTCGAAAATCAGCCCTTCGACACTGCACGAGATGTCGAACAACTGACGGATCGTCACGCCCTGGTTGTCCATCGCGAGCGGCCATGGCATCAGGTCGCGCAGCGACACCGCCTCGCGCGACGCAAGCGGGTGACCGCGCCGCACCAGCGCGTGGATCGGCGCGCGCTGCGAGTAATGGACGTTGATCTCCTTTTCCGGCGCAATGCTGAAGCACACGGCGATGTCGGCCGTGCCTTCGCGCACGTGCTGCGTCGCGATCGACGGCGCGGACACGTCGAGCTGAAACTGCGTGCCCTCCCAGGTCTTCAGGAAATGCGCGAACACTTGCGGCAGGAAATGCGGCGCGACGCCCTCGGAGCTGCCGATGCGGATCGTCGCGCGCGCACCGCCGGACAGGCCGCGAATCTCGTCGACCACGCGTTCGGTTTCGAGCACGCTGCGCCGCGCGTGCTCGGCGAGCAGCCGCCCGGCGTCGCTCAGCACCATGCCGCGCGGACGCCGCTCGAATAGCGGCGTGCCCAGTTCCTCCTCCAGCTTCCCGATCTGCCGGCTCAACGCCGAGACGGCCACGTAGAGCCGCGCAGACGCCTTGCTCAGCGAGCCGCTGCGCGCGACTTCGAGAAAGTAGCGCAATGCCGTGTTGTCCATGAACGTGCCGTGATCCTTTTTCGCTTTGCCGATTCGGCAACGATAGATCGCCAATATTGAAATTGTGCAGAAATATCGGCGACCGCACGATCGACCCGACTCTTTCCGACGACCCCGCGCGCTCGCGCAACGCCCCCAGGAGAACCGCCGTTGACTCGTGACATCGCCATTCAACACGCGGCCGGTCAGTACGACTCGGGCCGCTTCCTCGCCGATCTGAAACGCCGCGTCGCGTATCGCACGGAAAGCCAGGAGGCCGACAGCGGCGCGCGTCTGCGCGGATATCTGGACGACGAACTCACGCCGCTTCTCACGCAATGGGGCTTTCGCTGCCGCATCGTCGACAACCCCGTGCCGGGTGCCGCCCCGTTCCTGATCGCGCATCGTCACGAGGACGACGCGCTGCCGACCGTGCTCAGCTACGGCCACGGCGACGTCGTGCGCGGCTACGACGCGCAGTGGAACGCCGGCCTGACGCCGTGGGACGTGACGGTGGACGGCGAGCGCTGGTACGGCCGCGGCACCGCCGACAACAAGGGCCAGCACAGCATCAACCTCGCGGCGCTCAAGACCGTGCTCGATGCGCGCGGCGGCAGGCTCGGCTTCAACGTGAAGCTGCTGTTCGAGATGGGCGAGGAAGTCGGCTCGCCGGGTCTGCATGCGCTGTGCTCGCAACTGCGCGACGAACTCGCCGCCGACGTGCTGATCGCGTCCGACGGACCACGGCTGCAGGCCGACCGCCCGACGCTGTTCCTCGGCTCGCGCGGGCTCATCAATTTCAAACTGCATCTGTCGCTGCGCGACGGCGCGCATCATTCCGGCAACTGGGGCGGCCTGCTGCGCAATCCGGGCATCGTGCTCGCGAATGCGATCGCGTCGATGGTCGACGCGTCCGGCCGCATCCTGGTCGAGGGCCTGCGTCCGCCGCCCATTTCCGACGCGGTGCGCCGCGCGCTCGCCGACATCGACGTCGGCGGCCATCCGGGCGAGCCCGCCGTCGATGCCGACTACGGCGAGCCCGGCCTCACGCCTGCGGAGCGCGTGTTCGGCTGGAACAACCTCGAAGTGCTCGCGTTCCGCACGGGTAACCCCGACAAGCCCGTGCATGCGATTCCGCACGAAGCGGTCGCGTTCATGCAGCTGCGCTTCGTCGTCGGCACCGACTGGCAGCACCTCGAAACCATCGTGCGACGGCATCTCGACGCGCACGGCTTCGGCATGGTCGACATCGAGACCGAGCGCGGCACGCCCGCGACGCGCGTCGATCCGGACAACCCGTGGGTGCGCTGGGCGCTGCAGTCGCTGCGCGACACGACGGGCGCCGAACCCGCGCTGCTGCCGAACCTCGGCGGCACGCTACCCAACGAAGTCTTCGCGGACATACTCGGCATGCCGACGCTATGGGTGCCGCACTCGTACCCCGGATGCTCGCAGCACGCACCGAACGAGCACCTTCTCGCGCGCGTCGTGCACGAAGGACTGCGCATCATGGCCGGCCTGTTCTGGGACCTCGGCGAACACCCGCCCCACGCGACGCAACCCGCCGCGCGGACCACGACCACGCTTTCATGAACGAGGACACCGCCATGAGCACCGAATCGGCCTCTGCACGGCACCTGCCGGATGCCCACCACGCCGTCGCGCCGCCCGCGTCGCACCGGGGCGTCGCGAAACTGATCGTCGCGACCTCCGTCGGCAATGCGCTCGAATTCTTCGACCTGCTCGCGTACGGCTACTTCGCGAGCACGCTGTCGAAGCTGTTCTTTCCGGTGCACAACGCGACGGTGTCGCTGCTGCTGACACTCGGCACGTTCGCGCTGTCGTATCTCGCGCGGCCGGTCGGCGCGCTCGCGCTCGGCTCGTTCAGCGACCGCAGGGGGCGCAAGGCGTCGCTCACGCTGTCGATCGCGATGATGACGCTCGGCACCGGCATGGTCGCGCTGATGCCGACCTACGCGACGATCGGCGTTCTCGCGCCGATCGGCATCTTCGTCTCGCGTCTGCTGCAGGGATTCTCGGCCGGCGGCGAGTTCGGCAGCTCGACCGCGTTCCTCGTCGAGCACGCACCGCATCGCAGCGGCTTCATGTCGAGCTGGCAGTTTTCGAGCCAGGGCGCGGCCACGCTGCTCGTGTCCGCGTTCGGCGCCGTGCTGACGGGGACGCTCACGCCGCCGCAACTCGAAAGCTGGGGCTGGCGCGTGCCGTTTCTGTTCGGCATGCTGATCGGTCCGGTCGGCCTCTATATCCGCCGCCGGATCGACGAGACGCCCGAATTCGCGCAGAGCGAAAAGCCCGCGTCGCCGATCCGCGAACTGCTCGCCACGCAAAAGTCGCGCGTGCTCGTGTCCATCGGCTCTCTCGTGCTGACGACGACCGCCAACTACATGCTCCTCTACATGCCGACCTATGCGGCACGGCAACTGGGTCTGCCGGCGTCGTCGGGCTTTGTCGCGACGCTGATCGGCGGACTGATCGTCACCGTGGTCACGCCTTGCGTCGGCCACTGGTCGGACAAGGTCGGACGCACCCGCATCATGCTGGCGGCGGGCGTGCTGTTCTTCGTCACCGTGTACCCGGCGTTCATGTTCATGAACGCGCATCCGTCGCTGCCGACGCTGCTGGCCGCCGTCATCTGGATCGCGCTGCTGAAGGCCACCTACTTCGCGCCGATCCCCGCGCTGATGGCCGACCTGTTCCCGACCCGCACGCGCGCGACGGGCATGGCGTTCGGCTACAACATCGGCACGACGGTGTTCGGCGGATTCACGCCGCTCGCGGTCGCCTCGCTGATCGCCGCGACCGGCAACAGCCTCGCGCCGGGACTGTATCTGATGCTCGCCGCCATCGTGAGTCTCGTCACGCTCTTCTGGGCGCGCGCGAGACTGCACGTGCATTGACATCATCCACTCAGAGGAGAAAGAACGCATGCAACAAGATTTACCACGGCCGCTGCAGGACGCGATCCAGTTTTCGATCGAGCACGAATCGACATGGGATCGACATATCGACGGCCGGTTCGGCGTGCATCAGAACGACCCGCCGCCCTGGAACCGGCTCCTCGGGCCGATTCACGACCGCGGCCCGGTGTCGGGCGCGATCGCCGTCGACGGCCGGCTGCTCGCGACGTGGGGCGAGCCCGATCGCGCGGATCTGACCTACAGCATCGCGAAGATGTATCTCGCGCTGCTTGCGGGCGTCGCGCACGATCGCGGCCTGCTGCCCGACCTCGACGAGCCGGTGCGCGTGCGCGTGCCGGGCATCGGCTTCGACGACGAGCACAACGCGGCCGTCACGTGGACGCAACTGCTGCAGCAGACGAGCGAATGGCAAGGCAGCTTCTTCGGCCTGTCGGACCAGGCGGACCACTATCGCGCGGTGACGTTCGGCGTGCCGCCGGACGGCCGCAAGGGCGATCTGCGGCCGCTGCAGCAGCCGGGCACGTACTGGGAATACAACGACGTGCGCATCAACCAGCTGTCGCTCGCGCTGCTGCATCTGTTCGGCCGGCCGCTGCCCGACGTGTTTCGCGAGGCGATCACGCGCCCCGTCGGCGCCAGCGACAACTGGCGCTGGGTCGGCTACGACAACGCATGGACCACCGTCAACGGCCAGCGCGTGCAATCGGTGCCCGGCGGTTCGCACTGGGGCGGCGGCATGTCGATCAGCGCGAACGACCAGTTGAAGATCGCGCAGATGCTGCTCGACGACGGCATGGCCGGCGGCCGGCGCGTGCTGTCGAGCGAGTGGATCGCGCGGATGCGCACGCCGTGCGCGCTCGCACCGTACTACGGGTTCCTCGTGTGGCTCAACACGGATCGCAAGATGTTTCCGGGCGTCCCCGCGTCGAGCTATTTCGGCGTGGGCGCCGGCAGTTCCTTCATGTGGATCGAGCCCGAGCGGCGCATCGCGCTGATCGTTCGCTGGCTCGATTCGAAGTTTGCCGGCGAATTTTTCAGCACGATGCTGCAGGCGGTCGATGCAGCGTACCCGACGGCAACGCCGACCTGACGACGGCCAACCCTGCGGGCAATCGTGACGCCAGGCTCATTTCGGGGCCGAACGCACGATTGCCCGGACCGCCAAACCCGCCTGTCCCTGGCCGTCCGCGATATCGGAGCGGGCGTCCCGGCTTGAAATATACAGCCATGCTGTATATTATGCCGTGACGTACCCCCTCCATGGCGCGCCCCATCGCGCCGAAACGACCGGACGAGCTATGACCCCCCACGATTTAAAAGCCATCGTTGCGCGATTCAATCGCGAGGTGATCCAGGACGGCAACCGCGAGTCTTTCGAAGCCCTGATGGCGCCGGACTTCGTCAACTGGTCGGCCCCCAGCGACGCGCAACGCGGCGCCGAAACGATGTGGAAAACCTTCGCCACCGTGCTGCGCCCCGCGATCGGACAGTTGCAGGTACACATTCACGAGCAACTCTGCGACGGCGACAAGGTGATCACGCGAAAGACCGTCTCGGGCAAACATGTCGGACCGCTGCTCGGCATCGAAGCGACGGGTAAAGACGTGTCGATCGACGTGATCGACATCGTTCGCATCCGCGACGGCCGTTACTTCGAGCATTGGGGCGTCAACACGCTGGCTGCCGTTGTGGCTCAACTTCGGCAAGCGTGAGATCCCGCGAGATGAGCCGGTCGCAGCGGGCGTCAACCCATCCCTCCGATGCCACCGAAGCTGCGCAGATCGCCGAATCCCTCCGCGAGGTGGTCAGCCGTTTCGTCAAGCATGTCCGGGAGCACAGCGGCACGCACTCGAACGCGCAGAACGAGACACTCGCCGCCCTGGAGCGTACCGGGCCGGTCAGCATTTCGACGCTGGCCGAGCAAAGAGGCGTGACGCATCAGACGATGCGGCTGATCGTCATGAAACTGGTCGAGCAAGACCTGCTGACCTTGACGCAGGATCCCGAAGATCGCCGCGCCTGGCTCGTGCAGATGACCGACGCCGGGCAGCATCAGATGGCACAGCAGAGGTCCGCGCGCGTGCAGTGGCTGACCGGGCAGCTACTCGGCAAGACGAACCCGGAAGAGCGCGCGCTCCTGAAAGCCGCGGTTCATTTGCTCGACCGGCTGGTCGAGTGAGCCGGGCAACCCCGCTAGTCCTTCAACTCCCTCGCGCGGCCCTTCACGCGCCGCCACCGCCTCGAGCCCCCGCATTTTTTGCAATTTTTATATACAAAAAACGTCAACATGAAGTCACTCGGCGTTTAGAGCGTTTGACCGTGGCGTTCGACACACCGTGAATTCAGTGAATCGAACGTGGAGTTTTTTGTCATGAAAATTGGTTCTTCAGGAGCAAGTAGTCAAGTTGCCGTTGGCAACCAGGCAAACGCCCCGTCGACTTCAACCCGGACGCCCTCGCGATCTTCGTTCCAGTCCGATCAGTTTGCCGGTCTCTCGCGGCCAGACAGCCAGGGATCGGCAGCAAGCCACGCGAGCACCCAACGTCGAGCTTCATTGCCATCGACCGGATCCAGTCCGGCCATCCCGATGCAGCCGATGTCGCGAACATCCACCACGGCGACCAGTACCGGAGTCCGCCCGCAGCCGGGAAACCGAAGTGCGTCCGACGATGCAAGGGACTTCGCGCCACCGGGGGCTCAATTCGCTGCCGCTGCGTTCACCGGTGGATCTCTAAAGGCCTGGCCCAAGGAGTTGGGAACGACGGGCGGCGCTGCGTGGGGACTCGCCGGCAGCATGATTGCCGCCGATCCGCGAAACAAGCCAGCCACTCGCGTCGCCGGCGGCATGGACGTGATTGCCGGTTCCGCGCAGGCGTTATCGGAGTTTTATCCGGGTAACGGGGAAGCGGCCTATGTCTGCGGGACCGCGTGGGGAGCGGCTGCCGCGATCAACGCGGCGCAAACCGGGTACGAAATTTACCAGGGCAACGGCAACGCAGGCCATGCACTGGACCTGACCAGTACCGCGCTTAACGGGGCCGCGAGCGCAGCAAGCCTGTATGGGACAAACCAGGGCTCGCTCGTGGCGAATGGCGTATCTGCGGGGCTTTGGGGAGCCGGAGCCGTTGCGTCCGCGGGCGCTGCATTTCTGAAACAACGCTACGCCGGCCGCCCCAGTCCGCGAGATATCGAGGCTAACTACCCTGACGACCCGGAGAGCGCCGCGTGAGGTCGATTCGCCGCCACCGCGACGATCGCGCTCACCTGCCCCGGACCGACGCGCGACACATCGAGGCCCAGCACGGTGTCGCCGTGGTGTTCGATGACATGACGGACGTTCTCGGCCATGCGCCGGTCGAGATTCATGTCGAGCAGAACGCCGCCCGTATCGCGCATCAAGTTCCACGACCAGTTCGCGATCACCAGTGCGCCGATCAGGCACGCGAGCGGGTCCATCCAGACCCAGCCCAGCCCGCGCGCGAGCAGCAGGCCGACGATCGCCAGCACGGAAACCGCCGTGTCGGCAAGCACGTGCGAGAAGGCCAGGCGGAGGTCGTAGACGCCAGCGCGGCCAACGATGCGATGCACGTCGTCGTCGCGACCGTGTTCGTCTTCAAGCCCGTCGTCGTCGCCGCCCAGCAGCCCGATGCTCGCCAGATTGACCAGCAGCCCCAGCACGGCGATGGGAATCGCCTCGCCGAAGCGGATGGGGACCGGTGACATGAAGCGCAAGACGGCCTCGTATCCGATCCGCAGCGCGATCATCGCGAGCACGATGGCGCTGGCGAAATTCGCGAGGTCGCCCAGCTTTCCGCTGCCGGCTGCGAAGCGGGTGTCGGCCGCATGTCTGCGCGCGTACGTGTACGTCAACGCGGCGATCAGCATCGCGGCCGCATGGGCCGCCATGTGCAGACCGTCGGCGACGAGACCCAGCGAGCCATAACGACTGCCGCCGACAACTTCGGCCACCGTCATCGCGCCGCCCAGCGCAATCGCTATCCAGACGCGCTCGTTCTCGTCGCGCGCCGCGCCGACGACGCCGGGGTCGCGCCCTGCCCCCGAACCGGCGCTCCCGAAATTGCTCATGGTGCTCTCCCCTGAAATAGCGATGCGCTGCACGCGCTGCGTCATCCGCCTGCCGGCAGCGCCCCGCTCGTTACTGAAAACCTGCGTTGCGCAGTGCTTCCAAAGCGGCCTCGTGGTCCTGAACGGACGTCCCCCCGGAAACGCCGATCCCCCCCACCAGACGCCCTCCATGGACGATCGGCACGCCGCCGCCCACCGGCATCAGGCGCGGATGGTGCGCGAGCGGCGCAACGGCGGGTTCGGCCATGTACTGATTCCACTGGTGCGTGGCCATGCCGAACGACGCGGCGGTCCATGCCTTGTCGATGGCGACGTCGACGGTCAGGAACGGCGCGGTGTCCGCGCGCTCGAACGCGCGCAGGTGGCCTCCTGCATCGGTAATGGCGATCGTCGCGGCGAATCCGCGTGCGGCGCACGCGCGGCGCGCCTCCGCCAACAGGATTTGCGCGGCTTCCAGGCTGATCGTTGTCGTGCTGATTACTTGCGAGGTCATGTTTTTTCTCTTGTCTGGCGAAAAGGGTTAGCGGTTGGCGACGACGACTTTGCCGATCATGTTGCCGGCCTCGACCAGCGCGTGCGCTTCGATCAGACCGGCGGCGTCGATGCCGTCGATGCGTCGGGTCAGCGTGTGCCGCAGGCGGCCCTGATCGACCAGCTCCGCCGCGCGTCGCAACAGCGCGTGTTGCCGTGCGATCGAATCGGTGGCGAACATCGGACGGGTGAACATGAGTTCCCAGTGGATCGAAATCGACTTGCCCTTGAACGGTCCGATGTCCAGCCCCACCGGGTCGTCGATCAGCGCGAACCGGCCTTCCGGGCGCAGCGCGGCGGCGATTTGCGGCACATACGCGGCGCTGTGGTTCAGGCCGGCAACGTGGGTCGCGTGCTCGATGCCGAGCGCGGCCAGTTGCGGTGCCCACGGCTGATGGTGATCGAGCGTGTAATGCGCGCCATGCGCCAGCACCCACTCGCGCGTTTCCGGCCGCGAGGCCGTGCCAATCACGGTCATGCCGGTCAGCTCGCGCGCCAGTTGCGTCAGGATCGAACCGACGCCGCCCGCCGCGCCGATGACCAGCAGCACGTTGTTCCCGGCGGGATCCGCGTCCTGCACCCGCAGGCGGTCGAACAGCAGTTCCCACGCGGTGATCGTCGTCAGCGGCAACGACGCGGCCTCCGCGAAGTCCAGCGATGCCGGCATGGGTCCGACGATGCGTTCGTCCACCGCGTGCAGTTCGCTGTTGCAGCCAGGCCGCGTGATGTCGCCGGCGTACCACACGCGGTCGCCCGGCTTGAAGCGCGTGACCGACGGACCGGTTGCGCGGACCATTCCCGCGGCGTCCCAGCCGGCGATGCGCGCACCGCCTTCGGGAATGTCCCCGCCGCGCCGGATTTTCGTATCGACCGGGTTGACCGACACCGCTTTCACTTCCACCAGCAGATCGTGGTCACGCAGTTCCGGCGTCGGCCGTTCGATATCCTGCAGCGCCTGCGGGTGGCTGACGGGATGGTTCTGATAGAAGCCGATGGCTTTCATACACGTGGTCTCCAAGAAGTGTTGGAGAGCATGTTATCTTTCGTCGATATGCAGATAAAGACCCGCCCTGCCCAAACACTTTCGGCATTTCAATGAAAATAATCCGACTCGACGACGTGCAGATCTTCGTGCACACGGTGGACTACGGCAGCTTCTCGGAGGCGGCGCGCCAGCTGCATCTCGCGCCCGCCCATGCGAGCGCGGCCGTACAACGGCTCGAAAAGGCGCTGGACACGCGTCTGTTCACGCGGTCCACGCGAAGCATGCAACTGTCGGAGGCCGGCGAGCGTTACCTGCCGCATGCGCGGGCCATGATCGGCGCGCTGGAGCAGGGCGAGCAGGCGCTGGCCAATGGCCGGGGGGCGCTGTCCGGGCCGCTGCGGCTGTCCGCGCCCTCCGACTTCGGACGCAACCTGCTGTTGCCGTGGCTGGACGATTTTCAGCACAGGCATCCCGGTTTGTCGTTGCACGTGAAAGTGAGCGACCGTGCGGCGGATCTGATCCGCCAGCCGCTCGATGCCGCCGTGCGCTACGGCGCGCTGGCCGATTCGTCGCTTGTGGCGATGAAACTGGTCGACAACAACCGGCGCGCGTTGTGCGCGGCGCCGTCATACGTCGAACGGCACGGCGCACCGGCGAAGGTCGAGGACCTGCGGCGGCACAACTGTCTCCGGTACGTGTGGAGCGAGCAGATCCACGAACGCTGGCGCTTTACCCCGCCTGGCGGCGAGCGCACGGTGGCCGTCACCGGCAATCGCATCAGCGACGATGCCGATGCCGTTCGCCGCTGGGCGATCGCCGGAGAAGGCCTTGTGTACAAATCGCGACTGGACCTGATCCCCGACTTGCAGGCAGGCCGACTGGTGGAGTTGTTTCCGCCCGAGCATGGCGAGCCCGCGCCGCTGCACCTGATTTGCGCTCACCGGGCGCAACTGTCGCCGGCGATCAACGAGTTGCATGCGTTCCTGCGCGAGCGCTGCTCGGCGTTGCTTGCCAGTTACCCGCCGGGCAGCGCCCGAGCGGGTGATCGGCTCGACGAGTCGATCGAAGGCTCGGGCGCTGGCTCGATGTCTTGACCGGGATGCCGGCCACGCGAGTTTCGGCGGTCTGCGACCCACGCTTTTCGCGTGCGCGCGCCGGCTCATTGCGGGCTCGCACCCGCCGGACCTGTCCAGTAGTGTTGATGCCACATCATGTGATTCATCAACTGCTGCTGCATCTGCAGATACTGGTCGGTCATGTACTGCCGCTGACGCAACTGCTCGGGCGTGAGATTCGAGTAGTACCCGCCCATATGCGACCAGCCGGGCCCCGCCCCGCCCATCATCCCGTTGCGCATCATGCCGGACCCCATCATGCCCGGCCCCATCATCCCGGCGCCCCACATGCCGTGCATCGTGTTCATCGCGCTCTGCATCGTGTCCCAGTGCTGCTGCAGCAAGCGCTCCCGCTCTTTCGGGTCCTGCGTCTTGCGAATCTGGTCCATTTGCGTGTCCATCTGGCTCATCAACTGCCGCATTCGAGCGAGATTTCTGTCGAATTCGGCGGGCGCTTGCGCCTGCGGCCTGGCGGCGCCTTGTCCGGCACCGGCATCCTTCGTGGCGGCGTGCGCTGACGAACAACCCAGTGCCGCGCCGATCAGCAACGCCGACAACAGCTTCTTCATCGCTTACTCCTCGCATGTGCTGCAGGCGTGCTCGATACGCCGGCCAGTTTTCAAGCTACCGGCGACGAGGTGACCGAAATTGACCCAGATCAATGGCCTTCTATTGGCCGCGACGGATGTCGATGACGAGAAAACGCACCGTTAGAGTGACTTGCATCAAAGGCATCGCGAAATCGACTGCGACCATTTCCATCATGCGGTCCGGCCCTTCGGGGCGGCTGCAGCGTGCCCGATGTCGAGATCCGTGCAGCAACGCAATTGCCCATCATCGATCGCGAGGTCCCAAATGGCCCAGAAGCTTCCCACGAACGGTCCCGTGCCGTTCGCCAGAATCATGGTCGCGGTGGATTCCACGCCGGCGTCCGCCGCCGCGCTTCGATACCTGAAGCGACACCTGCATCCCGGCGTCGCGTTGCGCGTCGTATCGGTGGCGGAGAACCCGCGCACGCTGATGCCGCTCGGAACGTGGGCCGGGGCGCAGCTCGAAGCCGCGCGAGAAGAGTTGCGGCGCGATGCCGAAAACGCGATCCACACCGCGCGATCCGCGCTGGAGGGTTGCGGCGTGCAGGTCGAGGGGCAACTCGTCGAACTGTCGAAGGAAGGGGGCGACCTCGTCCACGCGCTCGCCGAAGCGATGTCGGACTGGTCGCCGGATCTCGTCGTCCTCGGAACGCGGCATCACCGCGCGCTCTTGCGCTGGGCGGAAGGCGAAGTGTCCGCGCCGCTTGCCCGCCTGCTCCGCTGGCCGACGCTGATCGTGCCGGTCGACTATCAGGCGGAGCCGGATGAAGCCCCGTCCCGGATTCTGTTTGCGATCGACGGCAGCGACGCGTCCATCGCCGCGTTGCGCGTGGGCGCCCGGCTGATGGGACCGCGGGCGGAATGCCGCGTGGTCTACGTCCTCGACCGCCTGCTCGCACCCGCGACCGGCGCGCTCGGCGTGCACCTCGACGACGCGCTCGCCGAGAGCGGGCGAACCGCCATCGAGGTGGCCGCCGATCTGCTCGCCGAATACGGCCGTCACAAGGCATGGGGCGTGGAAACGGCGATCATCCAGACCAGAAATACGTTCGACGACGTGCCGCACGCGATCGACCGTGAAGCGCGGCAGTGGTACGCGCAACTCGTCGTTCTGGGAACGCACGGCCGGCGCGGTCTGACGCGCTGGCTGCTGGGCAGCGTCGCGGAACGGGAGGTCAGATTGACATCGGTGCCGCTGCTCCTCGTACCGGCGTCGGCCGGCTAGTCGCGGCGCGTCCGCTGCCGCGCCGTCGCCAAAGCCGCGATTGCACGCGCGACGGAATGCGCGGCGCACGGTCATCGGCCCCTTCGGATGTCCCGTCCGACGCATGCGCGCGTGCGTTCACGGAGGATCGGCGTGAAGACCCTGGCGATCCTGTTCGTCGTCGTGTTGCTCATCAATCTGATGCCGGCATTCGCGCCGCCCACGTGGATCGCGATGTCTTGGGTCGGCTTCCATGTCCAGGAGGGCAGCACGCTGGTCTTTGCGCTGGTGGCGGCCAGCGCGGCGACGCTCGGCCGGCTCGCGCTGGCCGCGTTCTCCCGGGCACTGGTCAGAGGGCGCTGGATTCGCGACGCGGATCGGCAAAACATCGACGTGGTCAGCGCGTGGCTCGAAAAACACCCGACAAAGACGGCCGGCGCCTTTCTTGTCTATGCGCTTAGCCCGTTTCCGTCGAACTATCTGTTCATCGCCTATGGGCTATCGGGATTGCCGCTCAGGTTCATCGGGATGGCGTTCTTCGCCGGACGCACCGTGAGCTACCTGGTGTGGGCGCGACTCGGACGGTTTGCTTCCGCGGCCGTCGATCCCGAATCGCTGTTCGACGGAAAGTATCTCGGCATCGGGTTCGCGCTTTCGCAACTGGCGCTGCTCGCGTCGATCTACGCGCTCATGAAGATCGACTGGAAGATGCTGCTGGAGCAACGCAAGCTGCGATGGCGACGGTAGATCGAACCGTCGCTGCGCTTATTTCAAAGCATCGCCGCAGCTTCTCAGCACGTCGCGCCAGCTGACGATGCCGACCGGGACGAATTCGCCATCCACGATCGGAACGCAGGAAATCGAGTGAGCGAGAAACAACTGGATCGCATCGGCGACGCTGGCATCCGGCCGGAGCGTGATCGGTTTTCGGCTCATGATCTGATGCACGCGCTTGCTCAATGTGCCGGTGTCGCGCGTGGTTTCCACCACGCTGCCGATGAACGGGCTCAGTGCGCGCAGCAGGTCGCGATCGGATACGACACCCTGCAGCTTCCCTTCATCGACGACGAGCAGGTGATGAAACCCCGCTTGTTCGAAGATTTCCTTGACGGTCTCGAGCGTATCGTCGAAGCCGACCGTCACTACACGCTTCGTCATGAGGTCTTCTACTTTCATCGCAGGACTCTTTGCGCTTTCGTTGTCAAATCATGCCGGCCTTCCTGAGCGCGACGACCGGCCAGTTCGAGCGCCGCTCGCGCAGCGCCGCTCTTCCGTGTTATCGGCCGGTGCCGCCATTACTTGATCCGCTGAATCCCCATGATCTTCGACGCTGTCACGGTGCCTCCTGCCGCCTGGCGCTGCTTGCGAGGTGCAACACCTGCACCTGCAGATCGTCGGTCAACTTATTGGCGGCGTCGTAAGAGATCAGGCCGATTCGATGAGCTTCGGTAATGTCTTGCAGCAGCGCGTCGGCCCGCTGAAGAATCTCTTCGGCAGCAGGCGGATTGTGATGAAGCACCTGAACGCGCTCCGCAAAGTTTCTGACGTGCTCGTTGTCGGAAGCGAGCAATGGCGCACGAAAGGCATCGAGTTCGCCGATGCGTTGCGGGCGCTGCCGAATAGCCGTCTGCACCGGTCGCTGAGCGGCGGCCCGCTGCCCCGGCAGCGCATTGCCGCGGCGCGGCGCGCTTTGCACAAGCGTGCTCAGATCGGCGCGCGCGCGCGTTCGTCGTAATGCGCCCAACACGTCATCGGCATGCGGTTCAGCCCTGGTCGAACGCGCGGCCCGCGTGGCGTTCGCCGCGTCGGTGTCGGTGTCCGACGCGTCCGAATCCGATTCGATATAAAAGCGCGGCGGCCGGTTGTTATTGATTCTGTCCATGTCGATTTGCGGAACCATCGAAAGTGACGCGCGCGATATCGCGTTCACGGTCGCAGTATTGCGACCAACGATTCGGCCACGGACAAAGACCCGAAGATCGGTTGCGAAATCCGAAGAGCGACGGCGCCGCTCGATGGCGCGATGCCGGGAAGGCGACCCGGCCGCGCCTGCCTGACCGCACCGTTTACTCCGCGCCGTGCGGCTCCACCCGGAACGCCGACACCGACTGCTGAAGCCGCGCCGCCTGATGGTCGAGCGAACCGGCCGCGTCGGCCGCCCGTTCGACGAGCGCCGCGTTGCGTTGCGTCATGTCGTCCATCTCGCGAATCGCGACGTTGACCTCGCCGATACGCGCGCTCTGGTGCTTCGACACGTCCGATATCTCGCCGACGATCGACGCGAGGCGCTGCACCGCGTCGACCACCTCGTTCATCGTCGCGCCGGCGTCGGCGGCGAGCGTCAATTCTTCGTCCACGTGCACGGTCGACTGGCCGATCAGCGCCTTGATCTCCTTCGCCGCGCCCGCGCAACGCTGCGCGAGCTGGCGCACTTCGCCCGCGACGACCGCGAACCCGCGACCCTCGTCGCCCGCGCGCGCCGCTTCGACCGCCGCGTTCAGCGCAAGGATGTTGGTCTGGAACGCGATGCCTTCGATCACGCCGATGAACTCGATCATCTTGCGCGAACTGTTCGAAATATCCGCCATCTTGCCCGCCATGCTGCCGACCGCGCGGCCGCCGCGCATCGCGATGTCCGACGCCTCGGCCGCGAGTGCCGATGCGGATTGCGCGCTGTCCGCGTTGCGCCTGACGGTTTCGGTCAGTTCCTCCATGCTCGCGGTGGTCTGCTGCAGCGACGCGGCCTGCTGCTGCGTGCGGCTCGACAAATCGAGGTTGCCGGTAGCGATCTCCTTCGACGCGCCGGCAATCGTGTGAGTCGACACGAGGATGTGCCGCACCGCGCCCGCGAGCTGGTCGCGCATCTCGCGCAACGAAAACAGCAGGCTGGAACGGTCGCCGGGCGCGAGCGCGATATCGGTCGCGAGATGCCCTTGCGCGATTTGCGCGACGATCGCGGCGGCCGCCGACGGTTCGCCGCCGATCGAGCGATACACGTTGCGCCCCACCCGCATCGCGACGAACGACGCAATGCCGCCGAGCACCGCGAGCCACACCGCCGAGCGGGCCAGCGTCGCGTAGAACTGCGCCTGAATGTCGTCCATGTACTCGCCGGCGATGAAGTTCCAGTGCCACGGCGCGAAGCCTTTCACGAAACTCACTTTTTCGCTCGGCCGGCTTTCACCGGGCTTCGGCCACCAGTAGCGCAGCACCCCGCTGCCGCTGCCCAGGTTGCCCGTATCGACGATTTCCTGGTACAGCAGAGCGCCCTTCGCGTCGCGGAACTGGCTCATGTCCTTGCCGTTGAGCTTCGGGCTGAGCGGATTGTCGATCAGCACCTTGTCGTCGCGGATGATCGACACGTAGCCGGACGTGCCGTAGCGCTGCGCGTCGACACGCGCGATCGCCTGCTGCTGGGCTTGGTCGACTGACAGTTTCCCTGCGTCGGCAGCCTTCGCGTAGTCGGCGACGATCGACGCCGACATGTCCACGACGTTCGCGAGGCCCGCGAGCCGCACGCGCATCTGCACACTGCGTGCATCGAACGCATTCACAACGGTCACGATCAGCAGGGAAATCCAGCAGAGCGCCATTGGAATCCACATTTTTTGTTTGAGTGTCAGCGTCATGACAGGAAAGTAGGCAAGTGAACAAAAACGGTGCGCGCGATAACCACGGCATGGAACGGGATGGTATGGAATCCGTACCGATCGCGCGAATCAATCGCACGAAGTCGGTGCCGCACATTAGCGTGCCCTGCGGCATTTTCGCATAGGGTCGGCGCGCGCCATTATCTTCGACACACCGTGAAAATTGCAGCCGGGATTACGCGAGTCGAACGCTTTCGTCCCGGCTTCACGGCTTCCACTGCTTCTGCTGCCCTACTGCCGCTTCGCACCGCGCGCCGCGTCTTCGCGCCCGCAGCGGCGCGACGCACTCGTTTGCCTACCATTGCCCACAGGCGTCCTGCATGGAGCCGGCGTGCCGTGCGATCCGGCCGGCACGCAATCGAATCGAACGTCAAACGGTGAATCTCATGGGCCTCATCGAAAAAGCAGTGGACGGCGTTTTCAAGGACGTCGGCAAGGCCGTCGAAGGCGTCGCGAAGGGCGTCGGCAAGATGGTCGAAGGCGGCGCCGAACTCGCCGAGGGCGCGTTGACGCTGAACCCGAAGGAAATGGAGAACGGCGGCAAGAACCTCGTGACCGGCGGCATCAAGACGGCGTCGAACGCGGTCGAGCTGACGCCGGAAGGCCTCGAATCGAGCGCGGCCAACAATCTGCTCGACGGCGCACTCGAAGAGTGCGGCGTCAAGAGCGGCAAGGACGATGAGGAAGGCAACGACGACAGCATCAGCCTTGAGGACCTCGAGGGCACGAAGGAGTTCTGCGACGACCTGCCCGACGGGATCAAGCCGAGTTTCCTGAAGGTCTGACGCGACGGACCACGAAATGCAGACGCCCATCCTTTCCGGCGCAGCGCGGCTTGCCGAGGCGCTCGTCGACGCACTCCGCGCGAACCGCCTCGACGACGCGCAAACGTTTCTCGACACGCTCAACGCCGACTATCCGCACACGCGCAAGCTGCTGATTTTTCCGGTGCTGATCGCGATCCAGCGCGGCCACGCGCGCGATGCGTGGCAACTCGTCAACGGACTGCCCGACGACGAGTGCCCGCATCTGAAGGCGCTTTGCCTGCGCCGGCTGAACGATCCGGGTTGGCACCGCTACGCCGAGGCCGGACGCGACCACCCGAGCCCGCACGTGCGCCGCGCGATGCGCAATCTGCTCGGCTGTCCCGAAGCCGGCGACATTCACGCGCTGCTGCGATGAAGCATCTGCGGCTCGCCCCGCGCGTCGACCTCGGCGTCTACTACGACGCCGACGCGAGCCGCTACACCCGCCCCGGCGATGAGCACGCGCTGCGCATCGTGACCCGCGAATACTTCGTCGCGCGCTTTCGCGACTGTCCGTCGATCGGTTTCGAGTACGACGGCGAGCCGATCGGCGGCATCGTGTTCGACGGCGAAGCCGCGCATATCGCGGTGCTGCCCGCGTGGCACGGCCGCTGGGCGCTGCTGTTGCGCCCGGCGCTCGACTGGCTGTTCGCGCTCAAGGCCGAGATGCTGGTCGAGGTCGCGGCGGACAACGCGGTGTGCCTCGAATTCATGCGCCGCAACGGCTGGCCCGTGGTCGGCGCGCGCGACGGACGCATTGTTCATCGGCTGTCGAAACAGCCGTGCCGGCGTCGCCGGCATCCGGTCGCCGATGCGGATTCGCGTGCGGCGGCATCGCGCGGCTAAGCGCACGTGGTTCGTCATGCGGCGCTTTTGATGCGTTGCTTGCCGTGTCGCGTCATGCGGCCTCTTTCTTTTTTCCACCTTCCGCGCTCACGCCGCAGCGCGAAGTAACGCGCGCCTGTCCCGTCGATCACCGATGCGCGATTGCCCGGCGAAATTGGCCGTCGAACATCGAAGCGTCATACGAATAAACGATAGTCGATGGTATCGATCGATCATCCTGCGCACTGACATGTCCTCGAATTCTTCCATCGCGTCGACGTCTGCGCGAGCGTCGGCGGAACCGCTCGACACCGCGCCGCGCGAGTCGAGCATCGCGCCGGCTCAGCAGCCGCGCACGCCGCCGTCCGCGCCGCCCGGCCGGGGCGTCTTCGACAATCTGAACGCGTCGCCGAGGCCCGGACGACGCGCGTCGGCCTCGGAGGCCGATGGCGCCGCGCCGCGCTCGTCCGTCAGCCGGTCGTCGATGCCGGACCGGGCGGCGACGCGCTCCCGCTCGGGGTCGGCGCCGGCGCCGCTCGCGCAGGTGTCGGCGAACGTTGCAGCCGAGACGTCGTCTTCGTCCGATGAACCCAGCGGTACGGACAGACCCGCGGCGGGCAGCACACCCGAGTCGCCGCGAGATTCGGCGCCGGCCGAAGCGGCTGTACCGTTGCCGTCGCCGCAGCGCTCGCCATCGGATGCATCGGTGCCGGACTCGTCAGCGGCCGCGCTGACGGAACCGGCTTCGCCGTTGCCGCCCCAGCACGCGCAATCGGACGCATCCGTGCCGGGCTCGTCGGCGGCCGCCGTGACGGAACCGGCGTCGTCGTTGCCGCCCCAGCACGCGCAATCGGACGCATCGGTGCCGGGCTCGTCGGCGGTCGCCGTGACGGAACCGGCTGCGTCGTTGCAACCGCCGCGCTCGCCATCGGTCGCCTCATTGCCGGACTCGTCGCAGCAGCGCATCGACGACGCCGTCGACGACCCGGCCGCGCCGGCCGCCGACATCGAAGCAGCGACGCCGCACCCCGCCGGCACCGCGTCGACGCCGCCCGCAAACGATTCCGTTGCGCCCGCACCGAGCCGCGGTCCCGTCACGCGGCAGCAGTTGCGCGAACGCAATGCGCAGCAGTTGAGCGCGTTGCTGCGCGAAGACGCCGACGCGCACGACGAAGCGATTCGCGACGGCATCGGCCGTTCGCCGTCGCTCGACATGCTGTCCGGCATGACGGCGGACGAGCAGCGCGCCGCGCAGGCCAGGTTCGATCTGCGCAATCCGGAGAACCGCTTCGTGACGCGCGGCCGCGACGGCACCGCGCGCTACGACACGCAAAAGCTCCGGCAGATCGCCGCGACCCCCAAGCATCCGCGCGGACAGCGCGCGCACCAGATATTGACCGTGCTCCGCATGAAGGCCGATGCGCCGCAGCCCAACGCGCCGACGCTGCCGCGCCGCGCCGCGAAGGCGGCCGGGACAGCCGCCGGCGATGCGATCGACGACATCGGCGCGTTCGTGCCGGTGCGCGGCGACAGCGGCGCGTTCATCAAGCGTCTCGCCGACGCGTTCGGCGTGCACCGCAAGGGCATGACGCCGGCCCGGCTCGCGAGCAAGAGGCCGCTCAAAGACGCGATGAACGGCATTTCCACCGGCGTGCACGGCCACTTCAACTACGACGCGGCGGCGCTCACCGATCTCGTCAACCTGCCCGCGCACGGCAGCACGGCCATCGCGGCGCACACGGTCAAGCAGCGCTACACGAACAAGCTCGCGCAGATGCTGGCCGCCGACGTGCAGCAGTTCCGCGCTGCCGCGGCCGAAGCGGCGTGGCGGCATACGGCGCCCAATTCGACGGCGGAGCCGACGCAGGACCCGACGCAGGACCCGACGCAGGACCCGTCCACGCCCGACGTCCGGCGCGATCCGAGCCTGCCGGAAAACCTGTTGCTCACGGAGCGCGGCGGCAAATGGGACTACGACCGCGCGAAGCTCGGCCGCATCGCGCGCGACGACGCGCATCCGTTCACGCAGCACGCGCGCGACGTGCTGACGGTGATGAGCATCGCCGAGAACCAGGGCAATCGCCGCAACGACGCGCTGTACCAGGCGACGACGACGGCGATCGGTCTCGTCGGCGGCGGGCTGCTGGTCGCCGGCTCGCACGGCGCGCTGCTGCCGATGGTGGTGAGCGGCCACGCGACGAACGCGATGCGCGAAGCGCTCGACCTGAAAAAGCCTTTCGTCGAGGGACGCCAGAACCTGCGCGACGAGAAGGCCGCCGAAGTGGACCGGCGCGTGAAGCAGGATGCGGGCCGCTTCGAGCGCGATCTGCAGGAGACAGAACGCGAGAAGGGCTATCAGTATTCGGCCGCGGAAGTGGCCGGCGTCTATCGCAGCCTGTACGAAAACGCCGAGCGCGCGGTGGCTTCGCAGCGCAGCTTCGGCACGCGGCTCGTGGCTGGACGGCACATCGATACCAGCAAAGGGAAGGCTTTCAAGGAATCCCAACTGACGCTCGTGGCCGGGCACATTCGCAGCATCATCGTCGCGGGGCTCGGGCAGGCCGACGGCGACAGGCTGCGCGAACTGGCCGCCGTGCCCGACGAACTCGGACTCACGCGCGCGCGGCGCGAAAAGCGCGCGCTCGAGGCGGCGGCGAAGGATCCGCGGATCGCCGCATCCCATACGCTTCTGACCGACACCGGCTACCCGGAGGGCGACGCCGCGTTGCTGCTCGCGAAAATGGCGAAGGCCGAACTGGATACGCGCCGTGCCCCCGACAGCGCGCCCGCCGCGCCCAATCACCGCGACGCGGTGGCCACGATAATCGGCCAGCCGGGGCTGAAGAAGTCGAATCCGAACCAGGCGGTCGAGGCCGGCGTCAAGCAGCAGCTCGGCAAACGGTCGTAAGCGCCAGGCCGCGCCGCGGGATCGGCTCGGGCCTGGATCAGGACTTCGGCCTGGACTTCGAGCCCCGGCTTCGGCCCGGAACGGTCGTGAACGCCTGGCCGCGCGCCGAGGCGCGTTCGGCCCGGACTTCGGCCCGACCTTCTGACTGGTCTCGCCGCGCCGCGTGCGAAAGCACACTCCGCTTCGCGCGAGCGCACCGCGCTTCCGATGCGCGCGCAACGCTCGTGCGAGCACGCGCTACGCTCGCGGCATCCGCGTCATCCGATGCGTTGTTCGGGAGCGTCCTGTCATGCGTTTTGCCTTCGTCGGTTTCGACCGCTGGTGTGGTGTCTTCGACGCGTTCGTCGCGGCCGGCTGGGAGCCGGTTGCGGTGTTCACGATGCCGGTCGATCACCGGCACGACTTCCACGACGAAATCGTGGCCCGCGCGCGCCGCGCGCGCATTCCGGTGCAGATGTCGCGTCTGGATGAAGACGATCTGCGCCGTCTCGCCGACGCGCGTTGCGACGTGCTGGTGGTCGCGGGCTATCCGTGGCGGGTGCCCGACTGGCAGCCTTATCTGCGTCACGCGATCAACTTTCATCCGGCGCCGCTGCCCGAGGGACGCGGCCCCTATCCGCCGATGCAGGCGATTCTCGAAGGCCGCCGCACGTGGGCCGTCAGTTGCCATCGCATCGCGGCCGAATTCGATACCGGCGAGATTCTCGCCGAGGACTCGTTCGCGCTCGACGCCGACGTGTGGCACGAAACGCTGCAGCTTCAGTTGCAGATGTCGGCACGCCGGCTCGCGAGCCGCGTGGCCGCCGATTTCGGCGCGCTGTGGGCGGACAGCCGGCCGCAAAGCGGCGGCAGCTACTGGCCGCGCGTGACCGACGCGCAGCGCACGCTCGACTACACGCGCCCGGTCGCGGAGCTGATGCGCACGGTGCGCGCGTGCGGGCTGGTCGAATGCATCGCGCCGCTCAACGGCAAGCGCGTGTTCGTGCGCCGCGCTACCGCGTGGCAGGAGGCGCATACGTTTGCGCCCGGCACGGTCGTCCACGAGTACCGCCGCTGGGTGGTGATCGCGGCCGTCGACGGCTTCGTCGCGCTGATCGAGTGGAGCCCGCTCGACGAGGCCATGCGGGAACGCGTCGGGCCGTAACAGGCGAGGTCGGACAACGCCGTGGAGCGCGATCGCGCTTCGCGGGGTTGGCACTTCGATCTAACTCTGCGCAACTCACAGCCTTAGCACGCCGATTCAACCCTGCGTCATCACTGCCGGCGCCTGAACGACAGCCGCTTCGACGCCGCGCGCGCCTCCCCCCCAAAAAAACAAGGCCGTACGACGATGTCCCGTCGTACGGCCTTTTGCTTCGGTCAGGCGTCGGAGCGCCGCCTTTCGGCGATGCGCCCCGCGCCCGCACCTCGCTATCGGTTGCTCAAACGAGCCCCTGCGCGGCTTTCTGGAAGTTGCCGATCCCCGACACGCCGTCGGCGCCGGCCACGTCGTTGGTCTCGATCTTGTTGTACACGCTCGGGTTCGCGAGCATGTACTGGGCCGCCTGCTGCACCTCCGGCGAAGGCTTCTGGCCGCCGCTTGCGAAAGGCACCTGGCTTCCGAGCGCCTGGCCTTGCGACAGCTTGTACAGGTCGTTCACGTCGAGAGAGCTGTTGCCGTTCGTGCCCATGTAGCCGGCGAGCGCGCCCGAGGCGCTCTGCTCGTTCATCGCGGGCGTGGTGCTCGCGCCGGTCGTCGTCGTGGGCGTGGTCGTGGTCGGCATCGTCGTGGTGGGCGTAGTCGTCGTCGGCGTCGTCGTCGGCAGGGACGACGTCGTGCCGCCCGATCCGGTGGTCGTGCTGCCCGGCGCGGAAATCGGGAAATCGCCCTGAGCGGCGTTCTGGAAGTTGGAGATGCCCGACACGCCGTCGGCGCCCGACACGTCGTGCGTCTCGATCTGGTTGTACACGCTCGGGTTGGACATCATGTACTGCGCGGCCTGCTGGACCGCCGGTGACGGCGTCTGTCCGTTGCCGCCGGCCGCCTGGCCCTGCGCGAGCTTGTACATATCGTTCATGTCGAGCGAGCTGTTGCCGTTCGTGCCCATGTAGCCGGCCAGCGCACCCGACGCGCTCTGCGGGGTCATCGCCGATGCGCCGGTCGTCGGCGTGGCACCGGTCGTCGGCGTGGCGCCGGTCGTCGGCGTGCCGCCGGTCGTCGGCGTGCTGCCGCTCTGGCCGCCCCCCTGCTGCAGCTGCGCCAGCGCCTGGCTCAGCATCTGAATGAGTTCTTCCATGACTTCGGTCGTGGCGGAATTGCTGCCGTTGGCGTTCATCCCTCCATTGGGCAGAAAGTCGGTGGCCTGGAGGTTGTAGTTGCCGTTGATCGTACTGGACATGATGTTCGTTCCTGTGCAGTGAAGTGACGTGGGATGTGTCGAGAAACAATCGCCGGGCACTCGCCCGACCTCGTCGATGAGACTTTGACGGACTCAGTGTAGGAGCCGCCCGAAACCCACCCTGGCGCCGACGCGAACATTGCTGCGAAAACGCGAAAGCAGCACGAACGCGAAAAGAGCGCAGAACAACGGGACGTTCGACGGCAATCGCGCGGGTTCGCGCGAGATGCGCGGCGGCACATCGCGCTTGCGCTGCGCGCCGCCGTGACCGGAGTGGATCGGGGATGATTCGAGGGAAAGGGCGTCGGCGAGCCGGCGATGATTCGCCGGTGCCGACACATCAGGCGGGACGAGAAAGGCTGCCGGGTCGCCGCGCGTTCCGGACGGACCGCGCGATGCGCACGAAGCGGCCGTAGCCGCTCGCGGATTCGACTCGTGCGCCGGCGTGCAGCAACGCGAGCGTCAGGCTCGCATCCAGGTCATCGGTGCGGCGAAGCCGCCGGCGTCCTGCGTGCCGGGCGCACTGCCGGCGGCCGGCGCGCGCGGCTCGACGCGCGGCGCGTTGCGCCCTTCGAGGCGCGCCGCCCGTTCGAGCAGGCGATTGCCGATGCCGGCCGCCTCGGGGTTTTCCTGCTGCTCGGCCGCGCTGCGCGCGTAGCTGTGCCACAGCGGATCTTCGAGGCCGAACAGGCAGACGGCCATCAACGCCGCATGCAGGCCCGAGCGCCTCGCCTCCGGCACGTCGTCCTCGAGCACGCGCCGCGCGTCGATCCACGCGCGCCGACGCACGTGACGCCACGCCACCACGGTGCCGACGCCGCTCCATCGCGGCCGGAGCACGCGAATCGCTTCGAGCAGATCGTCGAAGTCGGATTCGTCGTCGAGTTGCGACGCGGTCCACAACACCTTGGTCAAGCCGCCCGCAACGTCATCCCTGCATTCCGTATCACTCACGATATCCTCGCCTGCCTAAGTC
>DATJJN010000056.1:0-64547 GCA_035492135.1 Paraburkholderia sp.
CCCGCGAGCGCGACGCGCCCGCTCGCCGACAGTTTCACCGCTTCGAGATTCGCATCGCAGACGCCCGCGAGCGCATCGCGCTGCGTCCAGCGCAGCATCACGAACGTCGCAGCGATCGACAGCACCGACGGCAGCGTGAAGCGCAGCATCCACGGTCCCAGCGGCGGCGTGTGATTGCCGTACAGCACGATGTTGGCCGGATTCGAAATCGGCAGCACGAAGCTCGCCGCATTGGCGACGAACGCACAGACGAACAGCAGCGGCAGCGGCGGCGTCTTCGCTTTCTTCGCCGCCGCGAACACGGCGGGCGTCAGTACGACGGCGGTCGCGTCGTTGGAAAGAAACGCGGTGATCACCACGCCGAACAAATACACGAGCACGAACAGCTTGCGTGGCGAACTGCGCGCATGATTGACCGCCAGCACCGCGACCCAGTCGAACAGCCCTTCGCGGCGGCCGACTTCGGATAGCAGCATCATGCCGAACAGGAACAGATAGACGTCGGTGCCCTTGCCGATCGCTTCGATCGCGAGATGCAAGGGCAACAGGCCGAGCGCGACGAGCAGTACCGCGCCGGTGACGGCCCACACGGCTTCGGGCCATTTGAACGGCCGCGTAATCACGCCGGCGGTGGCGAGCGCGGCAATGCCCCAGGAAAGAAAGACAGGATTCACAGCTTGAGCCCGGACAATGGGTTATGTCGATGGCTGCGCAAAGCGCGCAACCTTGATATTTCGGGGCAACAAGTTACCACAGCGGTTGCCGCAGCGACCGGCCCATGGCAGTCGGCGTGCCTTGTCACGCGCATGTCTCTCAACACAATTAACGCCAACGAGGAAACAATCTGTTCCCGCGCACCCCCTATTCAGTTTCGATTGGCCTGCCTACTATCCGCATTCCCACACGGCTTCTCGCGAGCAACAGATAAAACACGATGCAAACACACGCTCCCGCTCCCACGCGCTACCACGGCGCGGCGATCGCGCTGCACTGGCTGATCGCCGCCCTGATGATCTGCGGCTTCTACATCGGCTGGATCATGACCGATATCCCCGGCTTCACGCCGACGAAGCTCAAGTACTTCTCGTGGCACAAATGGATCGGCGTGACCGTGTTCGCGCTCGCGCTGCTGCGCGTGCTGTGGCGCGCGACGCATCGCGCGCCGCCGTCGCCCGCGATGCCCGCGTGGCAGCGCCGGATCGCGCAGGGCGTGCACGCGCTGCTGTATCTGCTGATGTTCGCGGCGCCGCTGTCGGGCTATCTGTTCAGCTCGGCCGCGAACGTGCCGGTCGTCTATCTCGGGATCGTGCGGCTGCCGATGCTGATCGGCCCGAGCGAGCTATGGAAAACCATATGGCGCGACACGCACGTCGTGCTCGTCTATACGCTCGCCGTGCTGGTGGTCGTGCATGTCGCCGCGGCGCTCAAGCATCAGTGGATCGATCGCGACGGGCTGCTGTCGCGGATGCTGCCGTTTTCTTCGCGCTCGTCCGGCCGCTAGCGCGGAAGCGAGTTCGTTGCGCACGCGGCCGTGATGCGTGCCTGGTAGCGGCAGTCGTCGAAAGACAGCAGAATCTGCGTGCGGAGGCGGTCGCATCGCCAGCGGACATTGGGAGGCAGTGGTGAGTCGGGACGACGCGTTAGATGGCGCAATGGCAACCAGCTCGAATCCCGGTAGCAGGGATCGCGAGGTCTGCGGTACGTCCGCGCGGCGCGAGGGCTCGCAGATTCCCGCGATCACGCCGGCGCACACCGCGCTTGTCGTCATGCACTATCAGACCGACATTCTCGGGCTTTTTCCATCGGTTGCGCCGGCCCTGGTTGCCAACACCCGCAGGCTCTGCGACGCGGCACGGGCCAAAGGCGTCAGCGTTTTTTTCGCGAATCTGCGCTTCAGTCCGGGCTATCCGGAAGTCAGCCCTTTGAACAAGAACGGGCAGGGGATCAAACGACTCGGTCTCTTCGTCGACGACCAGACCTCGCCGGAGCTGGGCCGGCAGGTAGACGAACCGGTCGTCGTTGCGCACAGGGCCAGCGTGTTCTTCGGCACCGACCTGCAAGCACGACTCGTCGCACGAGGTATCGATTCGCTGATCATGGTCGGCATTGCATCGACCGGCGTTGTGCTGTCGTCGGTCGCGTATGCGAGCGACGCGGACTTTCGCCTGTACACAGTCAAGGATTGCTGCTACGACCCGGATCCGGTGGTACATGAACATCTGTTCTCCACCGCATTCGATTCGCGCACCACGGTGCTCTCGCTCGCGGACGCGTTGCTGCTGCTCTCAGTTGGGTGACCGATGATTCATCGGTGCGGTGGAGCGATCCTGTCCGACTGGAACCGTGCGTACGCGGGGTCCCAGCAACAAGGTTCATCGCGGATTTCCGGGGAGGTGCCTTACAACGGGTGGTGTCGGCCAGGAAGCGACATTCGCACGTCAATTGCGAATGGCCGATGGGCGACTCATACGCGTCACCGATTGCGCGGAGACAGCGCAGGGAAAATGATGGACGCGACTCACTCGGAAGTTGTGTTTTCGATTACTGCGGCTATGGTGTCAGCAAGCCGGCGAATTGCTTCGTCCATCAACTGAGGATCGGCGCTCGAAAAGCTCAAACGAAAATTCGACGAGCCATGCGCGTCATGGTGAAATTCCGAACCGGGGACATACGCAACCCCGTTCTCAATTGCCTTGTCCAGTAGTTCGCGTGCATCGATGGGCTCCCTTAGTTTTACCCATACAAAGAATCCGCCCTCTGGCGCGTTCCAGGTCGCGTACGGAAACAAGTGTGTTTGCAATGCGTCGAGCATTGCATCGCGCCGCTCCTGGTATCGCCGTCGAATACGCGCCACGTGCCCATCTATCCCGCGCTTGAGCAGATTGACCACAATCTCCTGCGAGAGCGTACCGGGCTGGAGGTCGCTGCCCTGTCGCAGGAGCGTCAGCAGCGAGATGACGTTTGCCGGGCCAACAATCCAACCGACCCGAAGTCCCGGGGCAATGATTTTGGAAAATGAACCGACAAACAATATCCTTCCTGTATCGGGTGATGCGTTGCCGCAATCCATTTCGAGAAGTGTGGGCGGAAGGTCTCGGTCGGAAAATTTGATCTCATGATAAGGGCTGTCTTCAACTAGAAACGTGCCACGCTGACGTGCAGTCGCCAGGAGCGTCACACGCTCGTCCGCGCTGAGAACCTCTCCAGTGGGATTCTGGAAATCGGTCATGGCGTAAATAAACTTCGTGTTGCTCCCTCGCATCGAATCGTCTTGATCAGCGAGCGATGCGACTTTCGCGCCACGGGCCCGAAACACCTGCAATGCACCCGGATAGGTATTGGGCTGCACCAGCACGGAATCTCCCTCATCTACGAGCAACTGGGTAATCAGGTCGATTGCCTGTTGGGCGCCTGCGGTAACAAGGATGTTCGACGCGTCACATGTGACACCCCGGTTCAGCATGTGCAGCGCCAAAAGGGCCAAGAGCTCCGGATTGCCCTGAGATTGGCTGTACTGCAAAGCGTGTGCGGCTGCATCCGGATTGTCGGACACAAAGCTCAACGCGCTGAAAATCTCGATGGAAGGGAACAGCGTGCCATCGGGTTGCCCTGGCCCTAACGAAATGAGACCGGGCGTGTTTTTGGCGAGTTGCTCGAGTTTCCGGATGCCCGACGGTTCCAGACGGGCAGACAGGCGCGACAGCAGATTCGGGTGCGACATTATTCGGCCTCGCAGAGTTCAGTTCGCGATTTGGTTGAATTGTCTAAAAATTATCGCAAATCCATTTGTTATCGCGGAGGTGTGGTGAATTTTGTGACTAAAATCTGTCAAAGATGAAAATGGCCGACGAATTCACAAGGATCCCACCATGATCGACGACCGCGACCGACGAATCCTCACCGCTCTTGCGGGAAACAGCCGCATAAGCTTCCGAGAACTTGGCGAAGTGGCGAACCTGAGTGCCAACGCGACGGCCGAACGGGTGCAACGACTGGTAGAAACCGGTGTGATCTCAAAGTTCTCGATCGAAATTCCTGCGAGCGCGATGGGCCTTGATCTGCAAGCCTTCATCGACGTGCGGTTGCAGCCCGGAACTACAATGGCGGCCTTCGAGAAAGCGATCCAGCGCATGGATAGCGTTCTCGAGGGGACGGTCCTTACGGGGACGTTCGACGCGAGACTTCGCGTTGCGTGTTTGGACCCGGAACACCTCAACCGGATCATCGAGGAGTTGCGTGGTGCCTGCGGCATATTGGAGACCAGCAGCGCGATCATATGTCGGCAGATGCAGTTGACTTCACATAGTCAAGTGGGTAGCCGGCTTCCACTGAAGTAGCAGACAGGGTTGACCGATCATTTAAGGCAATCCTGCAGGCTCCATGGGGCAAAGTTGTACGATAGCGCCGTTTGGAGGCGGAGCACGTCGCTGTTCTTTAACGAAACCCGGCATCCGACGGCAGATCGCGATGTCCGCTTTCCGGTGAACTTTAGACCCTGCCTCCTTGCACATGAAAGGCGGCTTCGGGTCGAAGACAGCCCTTCCCCCCCAATCTTCGAAGAACCAAAAAAAAGCCGGTTCAGCAAAACTGAACCGGCTTTTTTCCTGACCGCCAGCAGCGTTCAACCAACCCTCAAACCTGCGCCCCTGCATTCGGATCGTTCGGATCGTGGCGCGCCTTCTTTTCCTTCAGCAGATCCTCGCGCTTCACGCCGAACCACATCGCGAGCGCCGCCGCGACGAACACCGACGAGTAGATGCCGAACAGAATGCCGACCGTCAGCGCGAGCGCGAAGTAGTGCAGCGTCGGGCCGCCGAAGAAGAACATCGACAGCACCATCATCTGCGTGCTGCCGTGCGTGATGATCGTGCGCGACATCGTGCTCGTGATCGCGTGGTTGATCACCTCGATCACGCTCATCTTGCGTTCGCGGCGGAACGTCTCGCGAATCCGGTCGAAGATGACGACCGACTCGTTCACCGAGTAGCCGAGCACCGCGAGCACCGCCGCCAGCACCGACAGCGAGAACTCCCACTGGAAGAACGCGAAGAAGCCGAGAATGATCACCACGTCGTGCAGGTTCGCGAGCACGCCGGCCACCGCATATTTCCACTCGAAGCGGAACGACAGATAGATCACGATGCCGGCGACCACGCACGCGAGCGCGAGCAGCCCGTCGGTCGCGAGTTCCTTGCCGACCTGCGGACCGACGAACTCGACGCGCTGCAACTGCACCTGCGGGTTCGTGGTCTTGAGCGTCGCCATCACCTGGTCGCTCTGCTGCGCGGACGTGAGGCCGGCCTTCAGCGGCAGACGGATCAGCACGTCGCGCGACGTGCCGAAGTTCTGCACCTGCGCGTCCGCGTAGCCGATCTTCGCGAGCGAGTCGCGCACCGGTTCGAGCTGCAGCGCCTGCGGATACTGGACCTCGATCACCGTGCCGCCGGTGAATTCGATCGACAGATGCAGCCCGCGATGCAGCAGAAAGAACACCGCCGCAATGAACGTGATGAGCGAGATCGCGTTGAAGATCAACGCGCGCTGCATGAACGGAATGTCTTTACGGATGCGGAAAAATTCCATGATGTCCTTCTCCGGGATCAGCGGGACGAGCCCGGTTTGCCGCCCGCCTGGCCGCCGGGACCCGTGCGGCGGCGCACGACCGGCTTGCCGGTGCGCGGCGCGGCCGGGTTGGCGCTCTTGCCCGCAGTCGCGGCCTTCTTGCCGGCAGTCGCGGCGCTGCGGCCCGCTTCGGCGTCTTCGTGCGTCGAGCCGAGCGCCGGCGCGCCGCCGGCGCCCGCCGTCTGAGGCTCCGGACGCCACACCTGGCCGATCGCGAGCGACTTCAGCTTCTTCTTGCCGCCGTACCACAGGTTCACGAGGCCGCGCGAGAAGAACACCGCCGAGAACATCGACGTCAGGATGCCGATACAGTGCACGACCGCGAAGCCGCGCACCGGACCCGAGCCGAACGCGAGCAGCGCGAGACCGGCGATCAGCGTGGTGACGTTCGAGTCGAGAATCGTCGCCCACGCGTGCTCGTAGCCGTTCTGGATCGCGAGCTGCGGCGGCGCGCCGCGACGCAGTTCTTCGCGCACGCGCTCGTTGATCAGCACGTTCGCGTCGATCGCCATGCCGAGCGCGAGCGCGATAGCCGCGATGCCAGGCAGCGTCAGCGTGGCCTGCAGCATCGACAGGATCGCGACGAGCAGCAGCAGGTTCACCGACAGCGAGATCACCGAGATCAGGCCGAACAGCATGTAGTACGCGATCATGAACACCGAGATCGCCGCGAAGCCGTACACGACCGAGTCGAAGCCCTTGCGGATGTTGTCCGCGCCGAGGCTCGGGCCGATCGTGCGTTCCTCGATGATCTCCATCGGCGCGGCGAGCGAGCCGGCGCGCAGCAGCAGCGCGAGATCGCTCGCGGCCTGCGGCGTCGGCTGGCCGGTGATCTGGAAGCGGTCGCCGAGTTCGGACTGGATCGTCGCGACCGTCAGCACCTCGCCCTTGCCGCGCTCGAACAGCACCATCGCCATCGGCTTGCCGATGTTGTCGCGCGACACCGCGCGCACCGCGCGGCCGCCCGCCGAGTCGAGGCGGATGTTGACCGACGGACGCTGATGCTCGTCGAAGCCCGCCGACGCGTCGATGATGCGGTCGCCGGTGAAGATCACCTGCTTCGACAGCAGCACCGGCGTCTGATTGCCCTGCGTGAAGAGTTCGTAGCCGGGCGGCACCGGGTCGGTCGGGTTCGGATGCAGGATCGTCGGATTCGCGAGGCGCGCTTCGAGCGTCGCGGTGCGGCCGATGATGTCCTTCGCCTTCGCGGTGTCCTGCACGCCCGGCAGCTCGACGACGATGCGGTCGTTGCCCTGTTGCTGGATCACCGGCTCGGCGACGCCGAGTTCGTTCACGCGGTTATGCAGCGTCGTGATGTTCTGCTTCAACGCCGACTGCTGCACCGTGCTCATCGACGCCGGCGAGAACGTGCCGACCAGCTGGTAGCTGCCGTCCGGCGCGGTGCGGCTCGTCCATTGCAGTTCGGACACGCCGGTCGCGAGGATGCCGCGCGCCTGGTTCGCGGTGGCTTCGTCGGCGAGATCGATCACGATCGACTGGTCGACGCGGTTCACGCCGCCGTCGCGGATATTGTGCTCGCGCAGCAGCGTGCGCGCGTCGGCCGAGTCGGAATCGAGCTTCTTCGTGATCGCGCCCGCCATGTCGACCTGCAGCAGGAAGTGCACGCCGCCGCGCAGGTCGAGGCCGAGATACATCGGCAGCGCGCGCATCGCGGTGAGCCAGCGCGGCGATGCGCTCTGCAGGTTCAGCGCGACGATGTACTGCGGATCTTCGGGGTCGGCGTTCAGCGTGCGCGACAGCAGGTCCTTCACGCGCAGCTGCGTGTCGGTGTCGGCGACGCGCACGCGGATGTTCGCGTTCATCGCCGAGTTGTCGAACGTGACGTCGTCGGTGTGGATCTGGGCCGAAGCGAGTGCGGATTCGACGCGCGCGAGCGTGTCCGAATCGAGCCTGACGGTCGCCTTGCCGCTCGACACCTGGACCGCCGGCGCTTCGCCGAAGAAATTGGGCAATGTGTACATGAGGCCGATGACGAGCGCCACCAGCATCACGACATATTTCCAGAGGGGATAACGGTTCATTGAATGGCCCAACGGGAGGTGGGGAGTTGGCTTTCAAAGCGCTCGCGTCCGGCGCTGCCTTCGCGATGAAAGGCGGCGCCGGACGCGACAGGCCGGGTTTTGCCCCGTTTTACCGACGCCGGAAAAACCGGTCTTACAGCGACTTGATGGTGCCCTTCGGCAGGATCGTCGAAACCGACGACTTCTGCACGGTGATTTCGGTGCCTTCGGAAATTTCGACGCCGACGTACGCATCGGTGACCTTGGTCACCTTGCCGACGATGCCGCCGCTCGTGATCACCTCGTCGCCCTTCGCCATCGCGGCGAGCATGTTGCGATGTTCCTTCTGGCGCTTCATCTGCGGACGGATCATGATGAAGTACAGCACGGCGAACATCAGGATCAGCGGCAGAAAGCTCATCAGATTCGATTCTGCGCCACCAGCGCCGGCGCCTTGTCCGAAGGCATTGGAAATGAACGACACGTTGGTCTCTCCGTTCGTAGATACAAAGATACAGTCAATAGGCAAGCCGGTTATTCTACCACCGGCTCTCTACGCGACGATGCGGCTACTGGGCCTTGGCGGGCAAGGGTTATCGCGGATTCGCCGCATTCGCCGCAGGTCGCGAAAGTGAATTGTAATGTGCGCCGGCGCGGCTTTGGAGCCCGCGTCAATCGACGCCGCGCGCACGATTTTCGTGGAATCGCTTCCTGAACGCGTCGAAGGTTTTCGCCTCGATCGCGTCGCGTATTTCCGCCATCAGCTCGAGGTAGTAGTGCAGGTTGTGGATCGTGTTCAGCTGCGCGCCGAGAATCTCGCCGACGCGATGCAGATGGTGCAGATAGCCGCGCGTGAAATGGCGGCACGTGTAGCAGCCGCATGCTTCGTCGAGCGGGCGCAGCGAGTCGCGGTGCGTCGCGTTGCGGATCTTGATGTCGCCAAAGCGCGTGAAGAGCCAGCCGTTGCGCGCATTGCGGGTCGGCATCACGCAGTCGAACATGTCGACGCCCGACGCGACGCCCGCCACCAGATCCTCCGGCGTGCCGACGCCCATCAGATAGTGCGGCTTGTCGGCCGGCAGCTTCGGCGCGATGTGTTCGAGCACGCGCAGCATGTCTTCCTTCGGCTCGCCGACCGACAGCCCGCCGATCGCATAACCGTGGAACGGCATGTCGGCGAGGCCCGCGAGCGATTCGTCGCGCAGGTCTTCGAACATGCCGCCCTGCACGATCCCGAAGAGCGCGTTCGGATTGCCGAGGGCGTTGAACTCGTCGATCGAGCGCTTCGCCCAGCGCATCGACATCCGCATCGATCCGGCCGCGTCCTGATGCGACGTCGGCACGCCGTTCGTTGCGTACGGCGTGCATTCGTCGAACTGCATCACGATGTCGGAATTCAGCACCTTCTGGATCTGCATCGACACTTCCGGCGACAGGAACAGCTTGTCGCCGTTCACCGGCGACGCGAAGCGCACGCCGTCCTCCGAGATCTTGCGCAGATCGCCGAGCGAGAACACCTGGAAGCCGCCCGAGTCCGTCAGGATCGGCCGGTTCCAGCCCATGAAGCGGTGCAGGCCGCCGTGCGCGGCGATCGTGTCGAGGCCGGGGCGCAGCCACAGGTGGAACGTGTTGCCGAGGACGATCTGCGCGCGGATTTCTTCGAGTTCGCGCGGCTGGATCGCCTTCACGGTGCCGTACGTGCCGACCGGCATGAAGATCGGCGTTTCCACGACGCCGTGGTTCAGCGTGAGACGGCCGCGGCGCGCGCGGCCGTCGGTTGCTAGCAGGTCGAATTTCAGGCCGTTTTGCGGGCGCTCGCCCAGATAGGCGCCGGCGTTTTCGTCGGCGCGTGCGGGTGCGTCGTGACCGGTGGTCATTGTGGGGACTCCTGTGGCAACCGGAGTTGCTCTGCATGGGACCGGAGTAAGCGCTAAAGCGCCAACTCCGGTCGACAAGTCCGGCGCGGTAATAAAAACGCCGCCGCATCGTTACGCAGCGGCGGAAAAAAACAAGTGCGCGTTACGCGTCGCGACGGGTCAGCAGCATCGCATCCCCGTAGCTGAAAAAGCGATACCGCTCGTCGATCGCATGACGGTACGCCGCGCGAATCGTGTCCACGCCCGCGAACGCGGACACCAGCATCAGCAGCGTCGACTTCGGCAGGTGAAAGTTCGTGACCAGCCGGTCGACGACGCGAAAGCGATAGCCCGGCGTGATGAAGATGTCCGTCTCCGCCGCCGTCGCCGCGAGCGCGCGGCCCGCGTTTTCTGCGTCGCGCGCGGCGGCTTCCAGCGCGCGCATCGACGTCGTGCCGACCGCGACCACGCGGCCGCCGCGAGCACGCGTCGCCGCGATCCTGTCGACGAGCGACTGCGGCAGCTCGTACCACTCGCTGTGCATCCGGTGCTCCGCGATGTTCTCGACGCGCACCGGCTGGAACGTGCCCGCGCCGACGTGCAGCGTCAGCGTCGCGCGCTCGATCCCGCGTTCGTCCATCTGCGCGAGGAGCGCGTCGTCGAAGTGCAGGCCGGCCGTCGGCGCCGCAACGGCGCCCGGATTGCGCGCGTAGACCGTCTGGTAGCGGGATTCGTCGGTCGCGTCCGCGTCGTGCGTGATGTACGGCGGCAGCGGCAGGCGGCCGTACTGCTCGATCAGCGTCAGGCAGTCGTCCGGGAAGTGCAGCGTGTAGAACGGCTCGACGCGCTCGCCGACGCTCACGTCGAACGCGTCGGCGAGCCGCAGCGTCGTGCCGGGCGCCGGGCTCTTGCTCGCGCGAATCTGCGCGAGCGCGGTGCGCGCGCCGGTCAGGCGCTCGACGAGCACCTCGATCTTGCCGCCGCTGGCCTTCTGGCCGAAGAAACGCGCCTTCAGCACGCGGGTATCGTTGAAGACGAGCAGATCGCCCGGCGCGAGGCACGCGGGCAATTCCGCGAAGCGGCGATCGGTGAGCCGCGGCGGCGCCTCGCGGTTGTCCACTTCGAGCAGACGGCTCGCGCTGCGCTCGGGCAGCGCCGTTTGCGCGATCAGCTCGGCGGGAAGGTCGAAATCGAAATCGGAAAGCTTGAACATGCTGCCGGGCCAACAGGAACGGATATGGAACACGGGAATGCAGCGCTCGCGCGGCGCCGCGCGACGCATCGGGCGAGGGTGCCGGAATGCGCCGCCGAGCGGCTATGATGGCGGGACGGCGTCAAGCCGCCGCGGGCCGCCGCGGGTCCGTTGCCGTGGCGACGTGCGCGAACCGCGCGCTGCGGAAAAGCCGATATTGTACTTGCGAAGCTCTACATGCCCTCGTCCGTCATTCGTTCGATGCCCTTGACCGGATCCGCCGACTCCGCCCACGACCCGCTCGACCGCGCGGACGACGGCGCGCGTACGGACGCCGGCGCGAGGAAGCGGGCGGGCGCGCGCGCGGCGGAAGGCCGATCCGCCGCCGCGAATGCGAAGCCTGCGGATGCGGGCGGCGACAAGGTCAGCGACACGCCCGACGGCAAGCCCGGCACCGACACGCCCGCAAGGAAAAAACCCGCGAAGGAAAAACCGGCCGCGACGAAAACCGCCGACCGTCTCGCGAAACTCGGCCTGACGCGCGGCATCGATCTCGTGCTGCATCTGCCGATGCGCTACGAGGACGAGACGACGCTCACGTCGATCGGCGAACTGCTGCCGGGCGGCATCGCGCAGACCGAGGGCGTCGTGTTCGACAACGAGATCGCGTACCGCCCGCGCCGCCAGTTGCTCGTGAAGCTGCGCGACGACGCCGGCGACGAACTCGTGCTGCGCTTTTTGAATTTCTACGGCTCGCAGGTCTCGCAGATGGCAATCGGCAAGCGTCTGCGCGTGCGCGGCGACGTGCGCGGCGGATTCTTCGGGCTGGAGATGGTGCATCCGGCGGTGCGCGTGGTCGATGGCGACACGCCGCTGCCGCAGGCGCTGACGCCGGTCTATCCGTCGACGGCGGGCGTGAGCCAGGCGTATTTGCGCAAGGCCATCGACAACGCGATCGAGCGCACCGCGCTGCCCGAACTGCTGCCGGAGCCGATCGTGCGCGAATTTCTCGACCCGCTGCACGTGCCGTCGCTCGCGGACGCGGTGCGCATCCTGCACCATCCGGGCGTCGATGCCGACGAAGCCGCGCTGATCGACGGCAGCCATCCCGCGTGGACGCGCATCAAGTTCGAGGAACTGCTCGCGCAGCAACTGTCGCTCAAGCGCGCGCACGAGGAACGCCGCACGCGCGCCGCGCCGACGATGCCGTTGCGCGACGGCGCGCTCGTCTCCCGGCTGCGCGCCGCGTTGCCGTTCGCGCTGACGGCCGCGCAGCAGCGCGTCGTCGAGCAGATTTCGCGCGATCTCGTCCTGCCGCATCCGATGCAGCGTCTGTTGCAGGGCGACGTCGGCAGCGGCAAGACCGTCGTCGCCGCGCTCGCTGCCGCGCAGGCGATCGACGCCGGCTACCAGGCCGCGCTGATGGCGCCGACGGAAATCCTCGCCGAGCAGCACGCGCGCAAGCTGCGCGGCTGGCTCGAACCGCTCGGCGTGCAGGTCGCGTGGCTCGCCGGCAGCATGAAGACGAAGGAGAAACGCGCGGCGCTCGAAGCTGTCGCGCTCGGCACCGCGCAGCTCGTGATCGGCACGCACGCGATCATCCAGGACGCGGTCGAATTCGCGCGGCTCGGCTTCGTGATCGTCGACGAGCAGCACCGGTTCGGCGTCGAGCAGCGTCTCGCGTTGCGCGCGAAGGCGCAGAACGCGAAATCTCCCGCCGACGCCGCGCGCGAGTTTCAGCCGCATCAGCTGATGATGTCGGCGACGCCGATCCCGCGCACGCTCGCGATGACGTACTACGCGGACCTCGACATCTCGACGATCGACGAACTGCCGCCGGGCCGCACGCCGGTGCTCACGAAGCTGATTGCCGACGGCCGCCGCGACGAGGTGATCGCCCGCGTGCGCGAGGCCGCGCTGACGGGCCGCCAGGTCTACTGGGTCTGCCCGCTGATCGAGGAGAGCGAGACGCTGCAGCTGCAGACGGCCGTCGAGACGTACGAAACGCTCGTCGCCGCGCTGCCGGAGCTGAAAGTGGGGCTCGTGCACGGACGTCTCGCGCCGGCCGACAAGGCCGCGGTGATGGACGGCTTCTCGCGCAACGAGGTGCAGTTGCTCGTCGCGACGACGGTGATCGAAGTCGGCGTGGACGTGCCGAACGCGTCGCTGATGGTGATCGAGCACGCGGAGCGGTTCGGGCTCGCGCAGCTGCACCAGCTGCGCGGGCGCGTCGGGCGCGGCAGCACCGCGTCGGTGTGCGTGCTGCTGTACAGCGGGCCGCTGTCGCTGACCGGCCGCGAGCGGCTGAAAACGATGCGCGAGACGACCGACGGCTTCGAGATTGCGCGCCGGGACCTCGACATTCGCGGTCCCGGCGAGTTTCTCGGCGCGCGTCAGTCGGGCGCCGCGATGCTGCGCTTCGCGAGCCTCGAAAACGACGGCTGGCTGATCGACCCGGCGCGACACGCGGCCGAGCGCCTGCTGCACGCGTATCCGCAGGTGGTCACGCAGCATCTGAACCGCTGGCTCGCCGCGCGCGAACATTTCCTGAAGGCGTGAGTCGCTGGCTGGCGGCGGGTTCCTGTTCTGTCCCCGACGTATTGGGACTTCAATGTTGGCTAATCGACGCCATCGGTGTATAACTAGAACCTATCGAATTACCTATCTCGATTAGCCCCAATGACGCTCACAGAACTGAAATACATCGTCGCGGTCGCTCGCGAGCGCCACTTCGGCCGGGCGGCGGAGGCCTGCTTCGTGAGCCAGCCGACGCTGTCGGTCGCAATCAAGAAGCTGGAAGACGAATTGAACGTGCAGATTTTCGAGCGCGGCACGAGCGAGGTCAGCGTGACGCCGATCGGCGAGCAGATCGTCACGCAGGCGCAGCGCGTGCTCGAACAGACGCTCGCGATCAAGGAGATCGCCAAGCAGGGCAAGGATCCGCTCGTCGGGCCGCTGCGGCTCGGCGTGATCTACACGATCGGGCCCTACCTGCTGCCGACGCTCGTCAAGCAGATGATCAAGCGCGTGCCGCAGATGCCGCTGATGCTGCAGGAGAACTACACGCTGAAGCTGATCGAACTGCTCAAGCAGGGCGAGATCGACGTCGCGATCATGGCGCTGCCGTTCCCGGAGACGGGGCTTACGCTGCGTCCGCTGTACGACGAGCCGTTCGTCGTCGCGCTGCCGTCCGGACATGCGTGGGAAAAGCGCCCGAAGATCGACCCGGACGACCTGAAGCAGGAAACGATGCTGCTGCTCGGCAGCGGCCATTGCTTCCGCGATCACGTGCTCGGCGTGTGTCCGGAGCTGATGCGCTTCTCGCAGAACGCGGACGGCATTCAGAAGACGTTCGAAGGCTCGTCGCTGGAGACGATCCGTCACATGGTGGCGAGCGGCGTCGGCATCACCGTGCTGCCGCGGATGTCGGTGCACGAAGTGAAGCCGCACGCGGGCGGCGTCGATTCGGGGCTGCTGTCGTACGTGCCGTTCGACGAGCCGGTGCCGGATCGCCGCGTCGTGCTCGCGTGGCGCAAGAGTTTCACGCGGATGCCGGCGATCGATGCGATCGTCGACGCGATCAACGCGTGCGAACTGCCTGGCGTGAGGAAGCTAGAAGTGCCGGCTGTCGCGGCCTGAGTTCGCTGCGCCCTCCCGAAGCGCGCCGACCCGGTTGGGCGGCGCGTTGTTTTTTGCCTATCCGATAGATTGAATAAATCAAAATTAGGTATTCGATAGATTGTGTATAGTTTGCCCATCGAGAACAGCGCAGCGCCGCGACGGCTGCTGCGGGCACGGAGAACGACCATGATGCGATTGACGACGATGACGCTGCGGGCGGTGGGTTTCGACGAAAAGACGGTGGCGGTTCCGCTTGCGCAGTTCGCGCACGTCGGCGGCGGGTTGCGTCGACTGGCCGGATTCGCGATTACGGCGAGCGGGTTGGCGCTGATCGCCGTGCACGGCGTACAGCAGATCGTTGGCGGCTGACGTCTGCGTGCGCATTTTCTGAGATAGACTGAGACCCGATTTTTGCGGGGTTGGTCTCAACGAACACCAGGAGGTTCGGCCATGGCGAAGAAGGGAACCGTGCAGCACGTGAATATCGGCATCAGCGACAAGGACCGCCGCAAGATCGCGGACGGACTGGCGCGCCTGCTCGCGGACACGTACACGCTCTACCTGAAGACCCACAACTTCCATTGGAACGTGACGGGCCCGATGTTCAACACGCTGCATCTGATGTTCGAGACGCAGTACACCGAACTGTCGCTGGCGGTCGATGCGATCGCGGAACGCATCCGCGCGCTCGGCGAGTTCGCGCCGGGCAGCTATCGCGACTTCGGCAAGCTGTCGTCGGTTCCCGAGGCGGAAGGCGTGCCGGGCGCCGAGGACATGATTCGCCAGCTCGTCGAAGGGCAGGAAGCCGTGGTGCGCACGGCGCGCGCGATCTTCCCGGTCGTCGATGCGGCAAACGACGAGCCGACCGCCGACCTGCTGACGCAACGCATGCAGACGCACGAAAAGACCGCGTGGATGCTGCGCTCGCTGCTTGCATAAACGCAGCGCGAGGCCGGATGGATCCGGTCTTTTGCGGGTCGATGCGAGGGTGCGTCGATCCGCGTGGGCAATGAAGCGCACGGCCCGCCGATATGCGACGCGGGCCGTTGTGTTTTTTGCGCGACCCCGTGCCTGACCGGCGACCGGTGCGCGATCCGGGCCGCGCCCCCGGCGTGCTGGCCTGCGTGGCCGACGCGTGGCCTACAATAGCGCCATCCTGTTTGCCGGTTCGATCATGTTTGCCCGACTTCCGCTCTATCTGCGGCTCGTCCGCATGGACAAGCCGATCGGCAGCCTGCTGCTGCTGTGGCCGACGCTCAACGCGCTGTGGATTGCGTCGAATGGCCGGCCGTCGCTGTCGCTGCTGGTGATCTTCACGCTCGGCACGGTGCTGATGCGCTCGGCGGGCTGCGCGATCAACGACTACGCGGACCGCGACTTCGACCGCCACGTGAAACGCACCGCCGAGCGGCCGATTACGTCGGGCCGCATTCGCGCGTGGGAGGCGGTCGCCATCGCCGCGGGGCTCGCGCTCGTGTCGTTCCTGCTGATCCTGCCGCTCAACGCGCTGACCAGACAGCTGTCGGTGGTCGCGCTGTTCGTCGCCGGCTCGTACCCGTTCACGAAGCGCTTCTTCGCGATTCCGCAGGCTTACCTCGGCATCGCGTTCGGCTTCGGCATTCCGATGGCGTTCGCCGCCGTGCAGGATCACGTGCCGCTGCTCGGCTGGGTGATGCTGGCCGCGAACGTGTTCTGGTCGGTCGCCTACGACACCGAGTACGCGATGGTGGACCGCGACGACGACATCAAGATCGGCATACGCACGTCGGCACTGACGTTCGGCCGCTACGACGTGCTCGCGGTGATGCTCTGTTATGCGGCGACGCTCGGCACCTACGTGGGGATCGGCGTCGCGCTCGGGTTTGGCCTGTTGTACTGGCTCGGCTGGGCGGCGGCGGCGGGCTGCGCGATCTATCACTACACGCTGATTCGCGGGCGCGAGCGGATGCCGTGCTTCGCGGCCTTCCGCCACAACAACTGGCTGGGGGGCGCGCTGTTCGCCGGCATTGCCGCGCATTACGCGGCGGCGGCGATCTAGCTCCAGGCGCGCGCCGCCGGCGGCTTACTGCCTGCCGAATTCGTCGCCCATTTCCTTCGCACGCGCATCGGCCGCGAGCGCGCCGCGCACGATCGCGTCCTTCACGCCGGATGCGTCGAACGACGCGAGCGCCGCCGCCGTCGTGCCTCCCTTCGATGTAACGCGCTCGCGCAGCACCGACGGCGGTTCGTCCGATTGCAGCGCGAGTTGCGCGGCGCCGGTGAACGTCGCGATCGCGAGCGCGCGGCCTTGCTGTTCGTCCATGCCGAGCTGGCGCGCGGCTTCCTGCAGCGCCTCGATGAAATAGAACACGTATGCGGGGCCGCTGCCCGAGATCGCGGTGACCGCATCGATCTTCGCTTCGTCGTCGAACCACACCGCCTGGCCGACGGCGCCGAGCACGCGCGACGCCAGTTGCCGCCCCGCCTCATCGACACCGCCGCTCGCGACGAGACCCGTTGCACCCATGCCGATCAGCGCGGGCGTGTTGGGCATCGTGCGCACGATTCGCGCATGGCCGCCGAGCCAGCGCGACAGATCGGCGCTGCGAATGCCGGCGACGATGCTGATCACGACGTGATGCGAAGCGACATACGGCGCGAGCGCCTGCGCGACGGCTTTCACGATCTGCGGCTTCACCGCGAGCACGACCGCGTCGTACGACGCGAGCGCGGCGTCGGCGGCTTCGGCGGTACGGATGCCGAATTGTTTCGTATTGCGCTCGCGCGCGTTGGCGTCAGGGTCGATTGCGAGAATGTCGGTGCCGGCGACGCCGTTGCGGATCAGTCCGCCGATGAGTGCGGCGGCCATGTTGCCGCCGCCGATGAAGGCAATTTTCATGATGGAAAGGTGGCGCGTGAACCGTTCAATGTGACTTCTGTAAGTAATCGCGCGCGCCGAAGATCGCGGTGCCGATGCGCACGATCGTCGCGCCTTCGAGCACCGCGGCTTCGAGGTCGGACGACATGCCCATCGACAGCGTGTCGAGCGCGAGGCCATCCGCGCGCAGTTTTTCCAGCAGTTCGCGCAGCCGCCGATGCGGTACGCGTTGCGCGGCGAGATCGTTTTCCGGCTCGGGAATCGACATCAGCCCGCGCAGCGCAATGCGCGGCAGCGCGGCGATGGCATGCGCGACCTCGGCCGCTTCTTCGGGTGCGACGCCGCTCTTCGACGCCTCGCCGCTCACGTTCACCTGCAGGCATACGTTGAGCGGCGGCAGCTCTGCCGGCCGCTGCTCGGAGAGCCGCTGCGCGATCTTCAGCCGGTCCACCGAGTGCACCCAGTCGAAGCGTTCGGCGACCGGACGCGTCTTGTTCGACTGCAGCGGGCCGATGAAATGCCATTCGAGATGCGCGCGCAGATCCGCGAGCGCGTCGATCTTCGCGATCGCTTCCTGCACGTAGTTCTCGCCGAACGCGCGCTGGCCGGCCGCATGCGCTTCGCGCACGGCATCGGCCGGAAACGTCTTCGAGACGGCGAGCAGTTCGACGGCATGCGGATCGCGCCCGGCGCTTTTCGCGGCGTTGGCGATGCGTTGCAAGACGGCTTCGAGATGGCGGGCGATGTCGGTCATGGTGCAAGGCGGCCGCCACATTCATGCGTGAAAGAGGCGAGCGGCTGAAAACGAACGAGGCCCATTATACGGACTGCGTCGCGGACGAAATATAGACCGAACGGCCAGCTTTCGGGCGCGGCGCGCGTTCGCTACGCTGTGTTGCAACCGACTCCTGCAACCGAAGCGTTCAGTTCGCCGCCAGCATATGTTCGACCAGTTCTATCCAGTGCGTGACCGGAATCGGCGTGCCGCTTTGCAGGTGCGCGATGCAGCCGACGTTCGCCGACACGATCAGCTGCGGTTCGAGCGCATGCAGGTTGTCGAGCTTCTGGTTGCGCAGCCGGTACGCGAGCTTCGGCTGCGTGAGCGAGTACGTGCCCGCGGAGCCGCAGCACAGATGGTTGTCCACCGGCAGGCGCACCTGAAGGCCGAGCGCGTCGAGCACCGCCTCCACGCCGCCGCGCAACTGCTGCCCATGCTGCAGCGTGCACGGCGGATGGTACGCAACCGTATGAATGCCGCGCCGCCGCGCCGTCGCCGCGAGCTGTTCCTTGAAGGCCGGCAGGATCTCGGACACATCGCGCGTCAGTTCGACGATGCGCTTCGCCTTGTCCGCATACGCCGGGTCGTTGCGCAGCAGGTGCGCGTACTCCTTCACCGTTGCGCCGCAGCCGGACGCGTTCATCACGATCGCCTCGACGCCTTGCTCGACATACGGCCACCATGCGTCAATGTTGCGACGCACGTCGTCGAGCGCATCGTCCACGTAGCCGAGATGCAGCCGGATCGCGCCGCAGCAGCCCGCCTGCGACGCGACGACCGTCTCGATGCCGAGCGCATCGAGCACGCGCGCCGTCGCGATGTTGATGTTCGGCATCATCGCGGGCTGCACGCAGCCGGCGAGCATCAGCATCTTGCGCGGATGCTTCGCGCCCGGCCACGCGAGCGGGCGCTGGCGAACCGGCACCTTGTCGCGCAAGCGGCGCGGCAACAGCGGCCGCACGTGCTGGCCGACGCGCATCAGCGGCGTGAAGAGCGCGCTGCGCGGCACCACTGTCGCGAGCACCCGTCGCAGCAGACGCTGGCGCGCGGGCCGTTCGACCCGTTCTTCCGCGAGCTTGCGGCCCACTTCGATCAGCCGTCCGTACTGCACGCCCGAAGGGCAGGTCGTCTCGCAACTGCGGCACGTGAGGCAGCGGTCCAGATGCGTGAGCGTGCTGCGCGTCACCGGCGCGCCCTCGACCATCTGCTTCATCAGGTAGATACGGCCGCGCGGCCCGTCCAGTTCGTCGCCGAGCAGCTGATAGGTCGGGCACGTCGCCGTGCAGAAGCCGCAGTGCACGCACTTGCGGAGAATCGCATCGGCTTCGTCGCCGTCAGGCGTATTGCGGATGAAATCCGCGAGGTTCGTTTGCATCGCGTGCGCTCAGAAGTCGGAGTACATGCGTCCGCGATTGAAGATGCGGGCGGGATCGAACGTGGCTTTCAAGCCGCGGTGGATTTTCATCAGCGGCGCGGGCAGCGGCGTGAAAACGCCCGCGCTGCGATCGTAGTCGCTGCCGGTGCGGAACATCGTCGCGTGGCCGCCCGCCTGCTTGGCGCTGATGCGCACGGTTTGCGCGTCGGTGTCGGTGATCCACCAGCGCTGCGCGCCGCCCCATTCCATCAGCTGGGCGCCCGGCAGTTGCAGCGGCTCGGTGATCGACGGCAGTGCGAGACGCCACAGGGCCGCATTCGGCGCGATCGCGGTGAAGAACGGATCGGTCTGCTCGCGCAGTCCGGCCCAGAACCGTTCGGCCTCGACCGCGTCGACGACCTCGCCGCCGAGGGCCGAACGCGCGCTCTTCACGGCCGATTCGGCGCCGGCAAGGCGCACCGCGAGCGTGCCGTTGCGCCATGCGCTCGCGGTGATCGGCAGCGGATGTCCGCCCCATTCGTTGAGCTTGCGTACCGCGTCGGTGCCGTTCATTTCGAACTTGAGCGTCGTTTCCGCCTTCGGAACGGGCAGCACCTTCACCGACAGTTCGAGGATCAGTCCGAGCGTGCCGAGCGAGCCGGCCAGGAGCCGCGAGACGTCGTAGCCGGCGACGTTCTTCACGACCTGTCCGCCGAAGTGCAGCACGTCGCCGTGGCCGTTCATCAGCGCCGCGCCGAGCACGAAGTCGCGCGGCGCGCCGGCCGACGGCCGGCGCGGCCCCGCGATGCCCGCCGCGATGCAACCGCCGAAGGTGGCCTGCGGGCCGAAGTGGGGCGGTTCGAACGGCAGTATCTGCTCGCGCTCCGCGAGCGCCGTTTCGATGTCGGCGAGCGGTGTGCCCGAGCGCGCGGTGATCACGAGTTCGGCGGGGTCGTACGCGATGATGCCCCGGTGTGCGCGGGTATCGAGGATTTCGCCTTCGAGCGCTTCGCCGTACCAGTCTTTCGTGCCGCCGCCGCGTATGCGCAGCGGCCGGTCTTCGGCGCTGGCTGCGCGGATGCGCTCGGACCAGACGGCGACGATGTCGTCCTCTTCCATGGCGTGATAGTCGTTGTCGTTATGTCGATTGTAATGGCGCGATCTCGCGCAGCAATCCGGAAAGGACCTGCCCCTGCGCGCCGGGTGCGGGCGTGGAGCCCACATCCGGCTGGCCGTGAGGCGCTCCGTCGTGCAGAGAACGCAGAATTAGAAGCGCGGCAATTCCGGATGCGGCAGCAGACCGCCGCGCACGTGCATGCGTCCGTATTCGGCGCAGCGGGCGCGGGTTGGAATCGCCTTGTCCGGATTCAGCAGGGCGGACGGATCGAACGCGCGCTTCACCGCATGAAACGCATCGCGCTCCTCGGGCGAGAATTGCACGCACATCGAGTTGATCTTCTCGATGCCGACGCCGTGCTCGCCCGTCACCGTCCCGCCGAGTTCGACGCAGGCTTCGAGAATGTCGGCCCCGAACGCTTCCGCACGGTGCCATTCGTCGACGTCGTTGCCGTTGAACAGGATGAGCGGATGCATGTTGCCGTCGCCCGCATGGAACACGTTGATGCAACGCAGCCGGTACTTGTCTTCCATCTCGTGGATGCGCGCGAGCAGCGGACCGATCGCGCGGCGCGGCACGGTCCCGTCCATGCAGTAGTAGTCGGGCGAAATGCGTCCCGCCGCGGGGAATGCGTTCTTGCGGCCCGACCAGAAGCGCAGCCGCTCTTCTTCCGAGCGCGAAATCTGGATGCGCGTCGCGCCTTGATGGCGCAGCACGGCGGTCATCCGCGCGACTTCCTCGGCGACTTCGTCGGCCGTGCCGTCCGATTCGCACAGCAGGATCGCCGCGGCGTCGAGGTCATAGCCCGCATTGACGAATTCCTCGACCGCGCGCGTCGCCGGCTTGTCCATCATCTCGAGACCCGCGGGGATGATGCCGGCCGCGATGATGCCCGCGACCGCGTCGCCGCCTTTCACGACGTCGTCGAAACTCGCCATCACGACTTGCGCCGTCTGCGGCTTCGGAATGAGCTTCACCGTGACCTCGGTGACGATCGCAAACATGCCTTCGCTGCCGATCATCACCGCAAGCAGATCGAGGCCGGGCGCATCGGGGGCGAGCGAGCCGAACTCGACGATCTCGCCGTCCATCGTCACCGCGCGCACGCGCAGCACGTTGTGCACGGTGAGGCCGTACTTCAGGCAGTGCACGCCGCCCGAGTTCTCGGACACGTTGCCGCCGATCGTGCACGCGATCTGCGAAGACGGGTCCGGCGCGTAGTAAAGCCCGTACGGCGCGGCCGCCTCGGACACTGCGAGGTTGCGCACGCCCGGTTGCACGGTGGCGGTACGGGCGTACGGATCGACTTCGATGATGCGGCGAAAGCGTGCGAGCGACAGCACGATCCCGTGCCGGATCGGCATCGCGCCGCCCGACAGCCCCGTGCCGGCGCCGCGCGGCACGATCGGCACGTCGAGGCGGCGGCAGATCTGCACGATCCGCTGCACCTGCGATTCGGTTTCCGGAAGCGCGACCGCGAGCGGCAGGCGCCGGTACGCGGCGAGTCCGTCGCACTCGTAGGCGACCGTGTCCTCTTCGCGATGCAGCAGGCAGTGCGCGGGAAGTATCGCCATCAGCGCCTGCACGACTTCGCGCTGGCGCTGTGCGAGGACTTCCGGCGACAGTTCAGCCGGTGCGTTCATGTCTCCTCCGCTTTATGTGCCGGCACAGTGGATCGATGCCACCGGTGCCTCGTGTCCGTGCGCTCACGCGCCCCACGAAAAGATCTTGCCGGGGTTCATCAGATTATGCGGGTCGAGCGCATGCTTGATCGCCCGCATCGTGTCGACGGTGTCTTCGCCGTGCTCTTTCACGAGGAAGCCCATCTTGTGCAGGCCGATGCCGTGTTCGCCGGTGCAGGTGCCGCCCATCGCGAGCGCGCGCGCGACGATGCGCGCATTGAGCCGCTCCGCTTCTTCGCGCTCCTCGGGCTTGTCCGGATCGATCAGCATCGCCACGTGAAAGTTGCCGTCGCCCACATGGCCGACGATCGGGCAGGGCAGCGGCGACGCCTTCAGATCTTCTTCGGTCTCGATCACGCACTCGGCAAGACGCGAAATCGGCACGCACACGTCGGTCGTCACCGCGCGGCTGCCGGGCTTCAGTTGCAGCATCGCGAAGTAGGCGGCGTGGCGCGCGTTCCACAGGCGGCTGCGATCCTCGGGGCGCGTCGCCCATTCGAAGCCCTCGCCGCCGTTTTGCGCGGCGATCTCCTGCACGAGCCCGGCCTGTTCCTCGACGCCCGCCTGCGTGCCGTGGAACTCGAAAAACAGCGTCGGCGCCTCGCGCAGCGTCAGGTGCGAGTGACGGTTGATCGCGCGAACGGCGAGCGAATCGATGAACTCGACGCGCGCAATCGGCACGCCGATCTGGATCGTCTCGATCACCGAGCGCACCGCCTCGGCCATCGAATGGAACGTGCAGATCGCGGCCGACACCGCTTCCGGCTGCGGATAGAGCCGCACCGTGATTTCGGTGATCACGCCGAGCGTGCCCTCCGAGCCGACGAAGAGCCGCGTGAGGTCATAGCCCGCCGACGACTTGCGCGCACGCGACCCGGTCTTGATCACGCGGCCGTCCGCGAGCACCGCCGTCAGTCCGAGCACGTTCTCGCGCATCGTGCCGTAGCGTACGGCGTTGGTGCCGGACGCACGCGTCGCGGACATGCCGCCGATGCTTGCGTCCGCGCCCGGATCGATCGGAAAGAACAGACCGGTGTCGCGCAGCGCTTCGTTCAGCGCCTTGCGCGAGATGCCCGGCTCGACGGTGACGGTCAAATCCTCGGCGTTGATCGACAACACCCGGTTCATCCCGGTCAGGTCGATCGACACGCCGCCTTGCACCGCGAGCACCTGGCCCTCGAGCGACGAGCCATTGCCGTACGGAATGATCGGCACGCCGTGGCGCGCGCACAGCCTGACGACGGTCTGCACGTCCTCGGTGCTGCGTGCAAACACGACGGCGTCCGGCAACTGCGGATCGAACGGCGACTCGTCGCGGCCGTGGTGGGCGCGCACCGCCTCGGAGGCAGACACGCGCTCGCCAAACGCAGCGGTGAGTTCGGCAAGCAGTTCAGCGGGGAACGGACGACGCAGAGTCGCCGGCGGCGCGGGATGATTCACGCGGGTGTCTCCTTCGAGTTGGCTTCGATGGCGGGTGTTTTCTGCTTGTCTCATTTTACGCTCAACGCCTTTTCACAGTTCCTGCTTCCGGTTGTTGCGCCGCGTCAAACCTATAATGGGCGGCGCGCGCAGCGCCGCTTGCGCCTTTCTGAAAGCGACAGGAGAAACATGATGGGTAACCGCCTGAGCAAGATCGTCACGCGCACCGGCGACGACGGCACCACCGGCCTCGGCGACGGCAGTCGCGTGCGCAAGGACAGCGCGCGGATCGCCGCCATCGGCGACGTCGACGAACTGAACTCGCAGATCGGCGTGCTGCTGTGCGAGCCGCTGCCCGACGACGTCCGCGCGGCGCTGACCGCGATTCAGCACGACCTGTTCGATCTGGGCGGCGAGCTGTGCATGCCGGGGCACACGCTCGTCACCGATGCGCATCTGGCCCGGCTCGACGGCTGGCTCGCCGAGTACAACGGCAACCTCCCCCCGCTGAAGGAATTCATTCTGCCGGGCGGCTCGCGCGCGGCAGCGCTCGCGCACGTGTGCCGCACGGTGTGTCGCCGCGCGGAACGCTCGATCGTAGCGCTCGGCGACGCGACCAGCGGCGACGCCGCCGTCGCGAGCACGCCGCGGCGCTATGTGAACCGGCTGTCCGACCTGCTGTTCGTGCTCGCGCGCGTGCTGAACCGCGCGGACGGCTGCGGCGACGTGCTATGGCGGCACGACCGCGGCGGCGCGCCGGCTTGACGCCGGACGAGTGCGACAAAATGTCCGCACTGCAGCCGGTGCGTCAAACATATATCATTCGTGCATCTTTAACGCGGAGAGAACGCGAATGACTGCCCTAACAGCTGACCAGATTGCCCGAGTCAAGGCGACGGCCCCGGTTTTTGCCGAACACGGCGCGACGATCACGAAGCACTTCTACAAGCGGATGTTCAACGCGCATCCGGAACTGAAGAACCTCTTCAATCAGGCGCACCAGCAAAGCGGCAGCCAGCCGGAAACGCTCGCCCGCGCGGTCTATGCGTATGCGGCGAACATCGACAATCTCGGCGCGCTCGGGGGCGCCGTCACCCATATCGCGCACAAGCACGCGAGCCTGAACATCCGTCCGGAACACTATCCGATCGTCGGCCGGCATCTGCTCGGCGCGGTCGTCGACGTGCTCGGCGACGCCGTCGACCCGCCGACGCTCGACGCGTGGGCCGTGGCCTACCAGCAGCTCGCCAGCATCATGATCGGCGTCGAGGAGAAACTGTACGAACGCGCGTCGTGGAGCGGCTTCCGGCCGTTTCGCGTGGTGCGCAAGCATGTCGAGAGCGACGAGATCACGTCGTTCTATCTCGCGCCGGCAGACGGCTCGTCCGCGGGCGGCTTCGAGCCGGGCCAGTACGTGAGCGTCATGCGCTTCGTCGACGAGCTCGGCGTCGACCAGCCGCGTCAGTACAGCTTGTCGGATGCGCCGCACGGCCGCTGGCTGCGCATCTCGGTGAAGCGCGAGTCGGGGCGCGGCGAAGTGCCGGGCGGCGTCGTGTCGAACCTGATGCACGACGGCGTCGAGGAAGGCACGATCGTTCACGTCAGCGCGCCGATGGGCGAGTTCACGCTCGATCGCAAGAAGACCTCGCCGGTCGTGCTGATCAGCGGCGGCGTCGGCATCACGCCGATGGCGTCGATGTTGTCCACGCTGATCGCCGATAACAGCGATCGCCAGGTGACGTTCGCGCACGCGTGCCGTCATGGTCGCGTCCACGCGTTCCGCGACTGGCTGCGCGACGACGCGTCGAAGTACCCGAACCTGAAGCGCGTGGTGTTCTACGAGCAGGTCGACGCGGCCGATCGCGCCGGTGTCGATTACGACTTCGAAGGCCGGCTCGACATTGCGCGCGTGGCAAACGACGTCGTGCTGCCGGACGCCGACTACTACGTGTGCGGTCCAATCGCGTTCATGCGCGAGCAGACGGCGGCACTGGCCGCACGCGGTGTGGATCCCGCCCGCATTCACACCGAGATCTTCGGCTCGGGCATGCTCGACTGAACAAACGCGGCCCGACTGAAAAAGCCGGGCCGCGTCGCTTCTTATGGCGCGTTTCAAGAGCCGCGCCCGTTTCTCACCACGGTCTCGCCCACTTACTTCTCTTCATCCCCCCGTTGATTCACAGCCCGGTAATCGGACGGTGAAATCGACAGCCGCCGCCTGAAAATACGCGCCAGCCGGTCCCCTCGCGGCACGCCGCAACGCTGCGCGATCTCGTCGATCGGCAGATTCGTTTGCGCAAGCAGCGTGCAACTCGCATCGAGCCGCGTGCGCAGCAAATATTCAGACGGCGTGAGCCCCGTCTGTGTCTTGAAGTGGCGCAGGAAGTTGCGCATGCTCATCTGCGCGACGCGCGCCGCGTCTGCCACCGAAATCGGCTGGTGATAGTTCTCGCGCAGCCAGTGAGCGGCCGTGTTGATCTTGCTGTTCGCGGTCTCCGACTCGCCGTCGTCGAGCACGAGCCCGAGTCTCTCCCACGCGCCCGGCGCCGAATGCTCGGAAATCCGCTGCGCGAGCGCGACGCCGTGATCGCGCTTCACGAGCTTCAGCGCCGCGACCAGCGCCTCGGACGGCGTGACGATCGCCGAACCTGCCTCCTGCGCCGACAGCGAACGACGCAGCTGCAACGCCGCCGCGGTCGTGCTCCATCCCTTCGCGCTCCACCCGCCGCGCAGGAACGACACGTCGATGCGCGCGAGCACCGCGCGGCCTTCGCCGAGCGCGCGGATCACGCGGATCCTCGGCGAGATCGCGCGCAGCCGCGTGATCAGCCGGTCGTTGTGCTGCGCGTCGAAGGCGCCTCGGCCCCCGGCGATGAACAGCGTGTCGAAGCCGTTCACGAGCGGCGCGTGCAGGCTCTCGGTCCAGATGCGCAGCGAGCAGCTGCTCGCGATGCTGCCGCCGGACTCGGACAGCATCGTCAGCGCGTAGCCGGACGAGTCGGCGCCGGGGCGCATCGTCTGGGCTTCGTTCGCGAGACGGAACACATCCGCCAGCAGACTGACATCGCTGAGCGGGAAAGTCTCGAAGACGAGGATGCCAATGCGTCTCACCACGTGTTGAACTCTGAACGATGCTCCGCGCGGCTGAAACATAGGGATCCTGCTGATCACCCTGTCGATGCGCATGGTCGATCTCCCTCGCGAGCCGGCTCGCTACGGGCATCCGCACCCGTCGAGGTCATCATAAGCGCAGGGGCCGACAGCCTTGCGACAGCGTCTGAAAACACCGACATGTTGGCAGATTGGCTCGATATGGGCTGGTTAAGCTGGGCCGTCGCTGCATTCGAGCCCGCGCGGCTCATTCCTCACCCTACTTCGACGGCATCGGGAGCCCGACATGATCAAGGTGCGCAAAGCAGTGTTTCCTGTCGCCGGACTCGGCACGCGGTTTCTTCCGGCGACGAAGGCGAGCCCGAAGGAGATGCTGCCGGTCGTCGACAAGCCGCTGATCCAGTACGCGGTCGAGGAGGCCGTCGCGGCGGGCATCACCGAGCTGATCTTCGTGACCGGGCGCGGCAAGCGCGCGATCGAGGATCATTTCGACAAGTCCTACGAGATCGAGCGCGAACTGAAGGTGCGCGGCAAGGCCGAGCTGCTCGACTGCGTGCAGCGGATCAAGCCCGCGCACGTCGAGTGTTTCTTCGTGCGCCAGCCCGCGCCGCTCGGACTCGGCCACGCGGTGCTGTGCGCGCGCAAGATCGTCGGCGACGAGCCGTTCGCGGTGCTGCTCGCCGACGATCTGCTCGACGCGCAAACGCCCGTCCTCGCGCAGATGCTCGAGCGCTTCGATCACTATCACTGCTCGATGGTCGCGGTCGAGCAGATCGACCGGCGCGACTCGCGCTCGTATGGCGTCGTCGAGGGGCGCCGCTGGGACGACCACGTCGTGCGGATCACGCGCATCGTCGAGAAGCCGTCGCCGGCCGATGCGCACTCGACGCTCGGCGTCGCCGGCCGCTACGTGCTGATGCCGCGGATCTTCGAGCATCTGGCGCGGCTCACGCCGGCGCCCGGCGACGAGCTGCAGCTGAGCGACGCGATCCAGTCGATGCTCGCCGACGAACAGGTGCTCGCGTACCGCTTCGCCGGCCAGCGCTTCGACTGCGGCAGCAAGTTCGGCTATCTGCAGGCGATGGTCGAGTTCGCGCTGCGTCATCCGGAGGTGCGCGACGAGTTCGGCGCGTGGCTGCGGGAGCGCGTGGCCGGCGGCCCGCCCGGTCCGGCGGTGCCGGGTCGCGAAGCGCTGGTGACGCCGCTCGCCCCGCGCACCGCGAAGGCGGCATGAGCGCGCGACGCCCGCATGAAAGCACGTAGGCCTAACGAAAATAGATCTTCGTGTTTTCGTGCACGTCGGGGTGCGTGAGCAGCTCCTCGGGCGTGAACCAGACGTACTGGCTGTGCTGGTCGTAGCGGCCGACCGGCGCGTTGCTGTCGAGCTCCATCGAATAGACGAGCACCACGTAATGCGTGCCGACGCCGTTCTCGGCGATGAAGTTGTCGTCGTACAGATGCTCGTACACGCCGTGAAAAGTCGCGGCCGAGCGCTCGACGCCCGCAATCCCGAGTTCCGTTTCGACCACGCGCGTGAACGCGTCGTCGAGACGCTCGTCCTTCAGGATGCGTCCGCCCGGCACGAACCACGTGCCGCGGGCCGGGCGGTTGCGGCGATAGCCGAGCAGCACGCGTCCGGCCGCGTCCACGACGATCAGATTGATCGACACAAGCGGGGCGAGCCGCACTACGTCGAGAAATTCGGTAGGCGACAGCATGAACGTCCCTGCGCGGTGCGTGACGAACCCGGCAGCCCGCTGACGGGCGCCCCCCGTTTTCCCCCGTTTGCCGCATGCGGCGGAACCACGTGACACGCAGTCTAGGCGGCGAGAAAAACGACCGCACTGTCGGCAGCCGCCGAAACCTCGCTGCAACAAGCCAATTGCAGCGCGTCGCGGCCGATCGTGCCTGGCCGCTGGCGAGCCGCTAACGCGCCGCGTAGCCGGCGGGCGTGATCGCGTTCGCCTTGACGATCGCGACGTTGTTCGACACCACGTACACCGGCGATTCGGTGACGCCCAGCGCGAGCATGCCGTCGCGATACGGTCTCGTCGACGGGTTGCCCATCATGTCGAACACGGTGACGGTGCCGGAGCGTCCGTGTGCGTCGACCTGGACCTGCCAGTCGACGCTGTGCGTCGCATCGAAACCGGTCGTCGTGTTCCAGTGCGCGTTGTCGTGGCTCCACAGCGCGGTGACGGCCTTGCCGTCCGGACGCGCGAAGCCGTACGCATACACGCCGCCCGGCGTGCCGCGCAGCGGACCGAGCGTGACGGTGCCGTCGACGAGCCGCGTAAGGGTCGCGATCGCCAGCGCGGCCGGCTTCGGACTCACGTCGCTCGATCCGAACGCGCCCTGTGGATGGCTGAGTTCGAAGAACATGCCGTAGCCGGGGGTCGCCTGCGGCATGTCCACCGCGTAGAACACGAACGTGACGTCCGCGCCCTCGCCGAGCAGGATCAGCTGCATGCGCGTGAGCACCGCCGCGTGCGCGTACAGCACCTGCGCATCCGGATAATGCGGGCCGTACTTCGTGCCGATGTCGTAGCTGATGCCGCCCTCGGTCACGAAGAGCTTCGTGCCGGGTTTCATCAGCTCCGCCATCGCCTGGCGTACCTGGCGCATCGCGACCGGCAGCGACGTGACGCCGTTGCTCGACGTCGTGTTGCCGAGCCGCTCGGGCGGATGCGAGGGCGAATTGCCGAAGTCGTAGTAGCCATGAATTGCGACGCCGTCGAGGTAGCGCGTGATTCCGAGCGCCGCGTAGCGCTTCAGGTACTCCGCATTGTTGCCGACCGATCCGTACGTCGGCCCCATCACGACCGCTTGCGGGTCGGTCGCGTGCAGGCCTTGCCACACGGCCTTGTACAGTTCGACGAAATTTTCGTCCGTGTCTTTCCACGGCAGGCCGCCGTGCTCGTCGGGCTCCCACGTCACCTGGTAGTAGTTGTGCATCTGCGTCGGAAACACGGTCTGGCGCACGCGGTTCGATTCGGTGCCGACTCGCGCCATGTAGTCGCGCAACGAGGCGACGGACTTCGGCAGGTAGCTGTGCGTCGGCTGGCCGGTCGTGCTGGCCCAGCCAGGCAGGCCGTCGACGAGGATCAGCCGCAGCAGGTCGCCGCCCTTGAGCCACGGCGCGAGCTGGTCCTTCGACGGGTCGAACTGTCCCGGTCCTTTGGGTTCCTCGACGTACCAGTTGCGGTTGTCGTTGATCCACGTGAGACCGAGATCGGTGTAGAGCGGCCGATAGCCGTCGCCGCCGCAGCAGTGCTGCCCCGGCAGCAGATAGGCCGTGCCCTGGCCGCCGAACCGGTGCCGGTCCAGCTGCGCGTACCTGAGCGGCGGCAGCGCGGCCGACACGTCCGGCAGCACGCCGAACGTCGTGATGCCGAGCGGCCGCGTGCCCCGTTCCGGCAGCGTGGCCGCAGGCGACGACGCAAGCGTGGCGGAAAACGCGAAATAGCCGGCGCGCGATGTCGTGCAGTCGAGCGACGTCGCGCGCGGGCCGCCCGCCACCGGGAACGTGCCGCTCGCCTGCTCGCGGCCCCACGTATCGTCGATCCGCCATTGCACGGTGTCGTCGCCCGACGCGCGCGTGACGACGTCGATGCGCACCGGCTGACGCGGCTTGAAAAGGCGCGTGCCGTCGCTGCCCGGCGTGTCGGCGGCGATCGGGTCGTTGCCCGGCGCGGCGGTCACGGCCGACGGGTTGCCGGCCGACGGACGGCAGGTCATCGACGCCTCTGCGCGGCATGCCGCCGAGACCGCGAACAGCAGCGCGGCGACCATCGTGGCGCGGCTCGCGGACGCGAAATGCAGCGCGTGCTCCATAAGGCTCTCCGGTTCGGCGTGGGTCAGGCAAAGCCTAAGTGCGGCGCACCGTGTTGCTGCGACAGCCTCTAGTCTTTTATCGCAACCAGTCCGGCGAACGGCAGAAACATTCGCTAATTCAGGAGAATAAGGAAATAAGCCGTGTTCAATTGTCGAATTAAAAGCACCCGGCTCTTTCATATGAAGATAATCCGCAAGAGATAATTAATTTTTTATCCGGTTTTGTGCGCTGCAACCGTGGTAAAAAGCCGTTGGGTTTCGTTGGTCCGCCCACATTGCGTGTTTTGCGGACATTCCTCACCCGGCAAGGCCGGGCGGGCTTCGCGCCCGCGCGCCGTGTCGCTCCAACGGCTGCAAATGCGCATGCACGTGCGCCGCGAGACGTTTGTGCATTGCTTATATTCCGATTGCCACGCCGCTTCGTCATACAAAGAGAACGCGACCGGACTAAATACGCCAATGTCTCGCCAGTTTCGGTCAGTGATCGCAGCGCCGATTTGTGTCTGACTATGATGCACTGCACACGGAATGCCAATACCAGGCCTTTTCACTTTGGACGGGGAATGTACTTAGGGGAAAAAGCATGGCATACGCAACGCTCGATTTGCCGGTCACCAGTGGCTCGCATATCGTCAGAGGTGGAATCAGTCCGGAGGTCAGGCACATCGCGATTCTGCTGTACGACGGCTGTTCGTTGCTGGGTGCCGGAATCGTCGCTGAGGTCTTTCATGTCGCCAACGAACTCGCTGCCGCCGCAACCCGCAGCGAACCCTATGACGTCTGCATTCTTTCCGCCGAAGGCGGCAACGTAACCTGCTCGTCGTCGGTCCGCGTCTGGACCGACGGACTCAATGCGCGCCACCACACCGGCTTCGACGCGCTGTTCGTCGCGGGCGGCAAGGGCGCCGCGGCGGCCGCCGGCGATGGGCGGCTGATCGCGTGGCTGCGGCGCGTGCATGCGAACACCCGCACCGTCAGGCCGATCGCCGAGGGGCGCTCGCTGCTCGAAGCCGCGAACCTGTGCGAGCAACGGGCGACGCGCGACTTCGGCTCGTACACGATGCAGAGCATCCGTCCCGATGAAACGCCGGGCGACCAGGACGACCGCCTCGATTCGATGAAGAGCGCGCTCGCGCTCGTCAAGCGCGATCTCGGCGTCGAGATCGCACGCAATGTCGCCGAACGTTTGATGCCGGATTCCGGCGGCAATCTGATGCCGCTCTTCGGCGACGCGCTCGGCAGCGATCCCGCGGACAAGGTGCGCAGCGCCGCGCGCTGGCTGCAGGAGAACTGCCAGCGTTCGATTTCGATCTCCGACGCGGCGCAGGTGGCCGCGATGAGCGAGCGTAATTTCCTGCGCCGTTTCAAGCTGGAAATGGGCATTACGCCGTCCGATTACCTGTTGCACGCGCGGCTTGCGATCACGTGCAGCCTGTTGACGGATTCGGAACTGCCGGTCGACAAGATCGCGCGCCGAACCGGCATGGGCAATGGCGACCGGCTCGCCAAGATTTTCCGCAAGCGCATGATGATCTCGCCGACCGAATACCGGCAGCAAAGCCGCCGCGAAGCCGGCGCCTGAGCCGGCTACCCGACCCTTGCGACTTTCGACCCGGACGAATCCGCCCGGGCGGCGACTCGTCATATGATCAGGAGTGCAACATGACTGGAAATCAGGCGAAGCGCGACGACGAGGCCGATGATGCGCGTGACGGGCTTTCGGCCGTCGCCGACGGACTCGGCGAGCCGCGCGCGGTGCCGCCGTGCGCGCGCGTCGTGCCGATCGTGCTCGCGGGCGGGTCGGGCACGCGGCTGTGGCCGATGTCGCGCGAGCACTATCCGAAGCAATTGATCGGCATCGTCGGTCCGGACTCGCTCTTGCAGGCGACGCTGCACCGGATGAACGGCTTTCCCGATTGCTGGCAGGTGGCGGCCGATCCGATCGTCGTCTGCGGGGAAGAACATCGCTTCGCGATTGCCGAGCAACTGCGCGAACTCAGCATCGGCGCGCGGATCGTGGTCGAGCCGGCGCGCCGCGAAACCGCGCCGGCGCTCACGCTCGGCGCGGCGCTCGCGTGCGCGGACGGCGACGACGCGATTCTCGTCGTGATGCCGTCGGACCATGCGATCGCCGACGTGCCCGCGCTGCATCGCGCGCTCGACACGGCCGCGCGGCACCCCGAGCGCGGCGCGATCGTCACGCTCGGCGTGCCGCCGCGCTCGCCGGATACCGGTTTCGGCTATATCCGCGTCGGCGCGGCGCTCGACGACGGCGCGCACCGGCTCGACGGCTTCGTCGAGAAGCCCGCGCCGGAACTCGCGGCGCAGTACGTCGCGCACGGCGGGTACTGGTGGAACAGCGGGATCTTCGTGATGCGGGCGAGCGTGTGGCTCGACGCGCTCAAGTCGCTGCATCCGCAGATGCATGAAGCCTGCACGGTCGCGGTCACGGACGGCCGCACGGACGGCGCGGTGTTTCGTCCGTGCCCGCAGGCATTCGGCCGCTCGCCGGCGGATTCGATCGACTACGCGGTGATGGAGCGGCTCGCGACCGGCGTCGCGAGCAATGGTGCGAGCAATGGCGCAGGTGCGGCGAAAGAGGCGGAAGCGGCGAGCACGCCGCTCGCGCAGGGCGTCGTCGTGCCGCTCGACGCGGGCTGGACGGATCTCGGCTCGTGGGACGCGGTGTGGGCGGCGATGGACAAGGACGAGAGCGGCAACGTCGCGCGCGGCCGCGTGGTGTTCGAGGGCGCGGTCGCGAACTACGCGCACTCGGAAGGGCGGCTCGTGGCGTGCGTCGGCACGTCGAACCTGATCGTCGTCGAGACGGCCGATGCGGTGCTCGTCGCGGACCGCTCGCGCGTGCAGGACGTGAAGGGGCTCGTCGCGCGGATCAAGGCCGACCACGCGCCGGAAGCGGACGAGCATCGCAAGGTGCGCCGCCCGTGGGGCTATTACGACTCGATCGATCGCGGCGAGCGCTTTCAGGTGAAGCGCATCGTGGTCGCGCCGGGCGCGCGGCTGTCGCTGCAACTGCATCACCATCGCGCCGAACATTGGGTCGTCGTGCGCGGCACCGCGCTCGTCACGCGCGGCGAAGAGTCGTTCCTGCTAAGCGAGAACGAATCGGCGTACATCCCGCTCGGCACGCGTCACCGGCTCGAAAACCCGGGCAAGGTGCCGCTCGAAATCATCGAGGTGCAGTCGGGTTCGTATCTCGGCGAGGACGACATCGTGCGTTTCGACGATACGTACGGACGTTGCACCTGAACCACGGCACACAGGACGGAACACAACCAATGAACCAGCGGTAAAGGCGCAGCAAAAAGGAGCAGTCAAGGAAGGGGCAGTCAACGGGCGTCAAGGTGAGCGGCATGCGCGAGCTACAAGGACTGATGGCGAGGTTGCTGGACGTCGCGGCGGTGATCGCCGGCGCGGCGGTCGCGTCGCAGATCCGTTTCGACGCCGTGTCGCAACGCGGTTTCTACGCGGCGTTCGTGCTGTTCTCGGCGGCGTTCGCGCTCGCGCTGTTCCCGGCATTCGACATCTACGAGTCGTGGCGCGGACGCTCGAAGCGCAAGCTCGCCGGCCAGGTCGCGCTCGCCTGGCTCGTCGTGCAGGGCTGCGCGCTGATCTCGATGTACACGCTCACGCACATCGACATCGTGTCGCGCCTGTGGTTCGCGTACTGGAGCGCGATTGCCGCCACGCTGCTGATCTCGTGGCGTCTCGTCACGCACGCGGTGCTCGCGCACGCGCGTCGCGCGGGGCTCAATCTGCATCAGGTGGCGATCGCCGGCTCCGCGATGCACTGCGCGCAGATCGTGCGGCGCATCGAGGCCGAGCCCGGCACCGGGTTTCGCGCGACCGCGCTCTTCAACACGGTGCCGGGCACGTCGTCGATCGCGCAGCCGGCCGCGCCCGGCGTGACCGTATGCGACACGATGGAAGCGTTCGCCGACTACATCCGCGCGCACGACGTTCACGAGCTGTGGCTCGCGATGTCGCTCGCGGACGAGCGGCTCGTCGAGCTGCTCGTCACCGAGTTTCGCAACGATCTCGTGAACATCCGCTTCATTCCGGACGTGCGCAGCCTCGGGCTCTTCAACACCAGCAGCGTGATCGAGCTGCTCGGCGTGCCGGCGATCAACCTGGTCGCGTCGCCGCTGTCGTCGAGCGCGCTCTTCAAGAAGGAACTGTTCGATCGCGTGTTCGCCGCGCTCGTGATCGTGATGCTCGCGCCGCTGCTGATCGCGATCGCGCTCGCGGTGAAGCTGTCGTCGCGCGGGCCCGTGCTGTTCCGGCAAAAGCGCAAGGGCGCGGACGGGCGCGTGTTCACGATCTACAAGTTCCGCTCGATGCGCGTGCACACCGAGACCGGCGGCCACGTGAGCCAGGCGACGCGCGACGATCCGCGCGTGACGCGCGTCGGCGCATTCCTGCGCCGCACGAGCCTCGACGAGCTGCCGCAGTTCTTCAACGTGCTGCGCGGCGACATGTCGGTGGTCGGTCCGCGTCCGCACGCGCTCGAACACGACGATCTCTATCAGAGCGTCGTCGCCGGCTACATCCATCGCTATCGCATCAAACCGGGCATCACCGGCTGGGCGCAGATCAACGGCTTCAGAGGAGAAACCGACCGGCTGGAAAAAATGGAGCTGCGCGTCGCACACGATCTGTATTACCTCGGGCACTGGTCGTTCTGGCTCGACATGCGGATCATCGCGGCGACGGTTTTTCGCGGCCTTGTCAGTCCGAACGCGTACTGAAGCGCGAAGGACTTCATTCATATAGACAAAGACAGGTATGAGAGGAGCGATCATGAACTGTCACCCGTCAACCCTTCGCCTGTGGCCACGAACGTGGGCGTTTGCCGTATTTGCTGCGGCCGTTGTTTTGCCCGGGTGCGGCCTCGCGCCCGGCCAGCGCATGCTGACGCCGGCGACGCTGCCGGAGACCGGCGGCAAGTTCAGCACCGAACCGCAGCAGCAGGTGCAGATTCCGATCACCGACATCAACCTCGATTTGCTGCGCAAGATGAACAGCGCGCAGCAGTCGCAGTCGGAAGCGAGCGCGCAGGCGCTCGGCCTGTTCGGCAAGCCGACCGCGTACAAGATCGGTCCCGGCGACGTGCTGCAGATCACCGTGTGGGACCACCCGGAACTCGCGGCGGCGGTCGGCCAGCAGTCGAACACGACGCAGCGGCCCGCCGACGCGGTGCCGGGCTTCCTCGTCGACGACTCCGGGAACATGCAGTTCCCGTATGCGGGCACGCTGCACGTCGCGGGCAAGGACAGCGCGCAGGTGCAGCGCGAACTGCACAAGAAGCTGAGCGAAGTGTTCCTGAAGCCGGAGGTCACGGTGCGCGTCGCGTCGTTCCGCTCCGCGCAGGTGTACATCGACGGCGAGGTGCACACGCCGGGCGCGCAGTCGATCAACGACATTCCGATGTCGCTCACCGAGGCGGTGAACCGCGCGGGCGGCTTCACGCCGAACGCAGACCAGAGCCGCGTGTTTCTCGTGCGCGGCGGCGTCACGTATCCGGTCAACGTCGCGGACCTGATCGCGCACGGCCGCAACCCGTCGAACATCTATCTGCAGAACGGCGACATGTTGCGCATCCAGTCGCGCGACGACAACGGCATCTTCCTGATGGGCGAGGTGAACCGCCCGGCCGCGATGCTGCCGATGAAGGACGGCCGGCTCACGCTGTCGCAGGCGATCATGCAGGCGGGCAGCCTGAACCTGAACACGGCCGATGCGGCGCAGCTCTTCGTGATCCGCGATGCGAGGAGCGACAAGCCGCAGATCTACCACCTCGACGCGACCTCGCCGGTGTCGATGCTGCTTGCGAACCAGTTCCAGCTGCAGCCGAACGACGTGGTCTATGTCGACAACAACGGTCTCGTGCGCTTTAACCGCGTGCTGACCCTGTTGCTGCCGGCGATCAACGCCGGCGTGACGAGCGCGCTGCTCGCGAAGTAGCGGACGGCGCAAAGGCAGGCGGCGCTCGCGCGATGCGCGTCCGCCGGATCTTCATCTGATGGCGACGAGTGACGACGATGGCGACCAACTTCGACACCAACTTCACGGTGCTCAGCAGCGAAGAGCGATATCTGGGCGACTACCTGCAGACCATGGCCGCCAGCTGGCGCGTGATCCTGCTGGTGACCTGCGCGGTGACGCTGCTCGGCACCACGTACGCGTTCCTCGCACGGCCGACCTATCGCGCGGACGTGCTGTTCCATGTGATCGACAAGGGCGAGAGCCCGAAGAAGGACGATCTGACGCCGCTCACCGGCATGTTCGACGAGAAGACGACCGCGTCCGCCGAGATCGAGATGCTGAGGTCGCGCCTCGTGACCGAGGACACGGTGCGCGCGCTGCATCTCGACATTGCCGCGCGGCCGCGCGAGCTTCCGTTCGTCGGCGGGCTGCTGGCGGGGATCGCCACGCGGCTGCCGGCATCGCTGCGCTCGGGCTTCGCGTGGGGCCGCGGCGACATCACCGTGTCGCGCTTCGATACGCCGTCCGCGATGTACGACGACGACTTCAGGCTGATCGCGGGCGAGGGCGGCACGTTCGTGCTGCGCGATCCCGACGGCGTGGCGCTGCTCGAAGGGCGCGTGGGCGAGGAAATCCACGCGAACACGCCGGACGGGCCGATCGCGCTGCGCGTCGATCATCTCGAAGGGCCGCCCGGCACGCCGTTCCTGCTCACGCGCGCGTCGACGTTCTCCACCGTGGACCGGCTGCAAAAGACCCTGGATATTCAGGAAGTCGCGCTGCAGTCGGGCGTGATCCGCGCGACGCTGGACGGCAAGGACAGCAAGCTGACCGCGGACATCCTGAACAACATGGCGCGCGAGTTCATCCGCCAGGACGTCGAGAGCCGTTCCGCCGAGGCCGAGCACATGCTCGCGTTCGTCGATCAGCAACTGCCGCAGCTGCGCGCGCAACTCGACGAGTCCGAGCAGCGCTACAACAAGTTCCGCAATCAGCACGGCACGGTGGACTTGAGCGAGGAAAGCCGGCTGCTGCTGCAACAGGTGGTCGACAACAAGACGCGTCTCATCGAGCTTCAGCAGCAGCGCGAGGAAATGGGGCAGCGCTTCACGGCGAAGCACCCGGCGGTCGCCGCGCTCGACGCGCAGATCGCGACGCTGCAAGGCCAGCAGTCGACGCTCACGCGCAACGTCGCCGGACTGCCCGACACGGAGCAGACCGCGGTGCGCCTGTTGCGCGACGTGCACGTGAACACGGAGCTGTACACGAACCTGCTGAACAGCGAGCAGCAATTGCGCGTCGCGCGGGCGGGACAGGTCGGCGACGTGCGGATCGTCGATTTCGCCGAGCCGCCCGACGATCCGGTGCGGCCCAAACGCGTGCTCGTGATCGGCGGCAGCGTGATCGCCGGGCTGATGCTCGGCGTGATGGTCGCATTTGCGCGCAAGGCGCTGTACGGCGGCGTCGAGCGGTCCGACGAACTCGAAGCGGCGCTCGGCGTGCCGGTGTTCGCGGTCGTGCCGCGCAGCCCGCAGCAATTGCGCCTGCAGCACCAGGTGACGCAGCGCCGCCGCGGCCTGCACGTGCTCGCCGAGGCGGCGCCGCAGGACATCGCGGTCGAGGGCGTGCGAAGCCTGCGCACGTCGCTGCAAACGTCGCTCGACGAAGCGCACAACAACATCGTGATGCTGACCGGCTCGCAGCCGGACGCCGGCAAGTCGTTCCTGTCCGTGAATCTCGCGGCGCTCGTCGCGTCGGTGAACAAGCGCGTGCTGGTCGTCGACGGCGACATGCGACGCGGCGACGTGCATTCGCATTTCGGCATTGCGCATCAGCCGGGGCTGTCGGACGTGCTGCTCGGCGCGGATCTGCAGACGGCGATCCAGCGCGAGGTGCTGCCGGGCCTCGACGTGCTGCCGAAAGGCTCGCTGCATCTGCACCCGTCCGAGCTGTTGATGAGCTCGCGCTTCGACGAACTGATGCAGGAACTGAAGGCGAAATACGACCTCGTGATCATCGACACGCCGCCGGTGCTCGCAGTGACCGATTCGACGGTGATCGGCCGGTACGCGGGCACGACGCTGCTCGCGATCCGTCACGGGCGGCATCCGGTGTCGGAACTCGAGGAATGCGCGAAGCGGCTGCGCAACGGCGGCGTGAACCTGCGCGGCGTGCTGCTCACCGACGTGCCGAAGACCGGCAAGTTCGCGGGCGCCGGCTATCGCGGCGGCTACTACGGATACAAGAGCATCGCGGGTTAGCGGTTGCGGCACGCAGCATCCTGGATGACGTTGCAGTCATTTCGCACTGGCGAGGAGAGAACGATGGCTCGTAAGGTTGCCTTGATTACCGGCATCACTGGTCAGGACGGTTCGTATCTGGCAGAGCTGCTGTTGCAGAAGGGCTACGAGGTGCACGGCATCAAGCGTCGCGCGTCGCTCTTCAACACCGACCGGATCGACCACCTGTACCGCGACGCACACGATCCGGAACCCGGCATCGAGTTGCACCACGGCGAGCTGACCGATTCGACGGGGCTGATGCGCGTGATCCAGCGCGTCGCGCCCGACGAGATCTACAACCTCGCCGCGCAGAGCCACGTCGCGGTGTCGTTCGAGGAGCCGGAGTACACGGCGAACGCCGACGGTCTCGGCACGCTGCGCATCCTGGAGGCGATCCGCATTCTCGGCTTCGCGCAGAAGACGCGCTTTTATCAGGCGTCCACGTCCGAGCTGTACGGGCTCGTGCAGGAGGTGCCGCAGCGCGAGACCACGCCGTTCTATCCGCGAAGTCCGTATGCGGTCGCCAAGCTCTTCGCGTACTGGACCACGGTGAATTATCGCGAGGCGTACGGCATCTACGCGTGCAACGGCATTCTGTTCAATCACGAGTCGCCGGTGCGCGGGCAGACCTTCGTCACGCGCAAGATCACGCGCGCGCTGGCGCGGATCGCGGTCGGCCTGCAGAAGGTGCTGTATCTCGGCAATCTGTCCGCGCTGCGCGACTGGGGTCACGCGCGCGACTACGTCGACATGCAGTGGCGCATGTTGCAGCAGGAAGAGCCGGAGGACTACGTGATCGCGACCGGCGTGCAGTACAGCGTGCGCGATTTCGTGCGCGCGGCGGCGGCGGAACTCGGCATCACGATGCGCTTCGAGGGCAGCGGCGTGGACGAGGTGGGCGTCGTCGAGGCGGTGGACGGCGGCGACGGACGCGAGGCGCAGCGCGTCGAGCCGGGCGACGTGATCGTCCGCGTGGACCCGCGCTATTTTCGCCCGACGGAAGTCGAGACGCTGCTCGGCGACCCGACGAAGGCACAGGAAAAACTCGGCTGGAAGCCGGTCACGACGTTCCATTCGCTGGTGAAGGAAATGGTGCGCGCGGACTTCCAGATCGCCCGGCGCGACGCGCTCGTCACGCTGGCTGGATTCAAGGCGCTTGAACATCACGAGTAACGGTCATGGACACGAATGCACGAATCTATATCGCAGGCCATCGCGGCATGGTCGGCTCGGCGCTGATGCGCGCTCTGGAGGCGCACGGCTACTGGAATCTCGTCACGCGCACGCACGCGGAACTCGATCTGACCGATCAGGCCGCGGTCGATGCGTTCTTCGAGAGCGAGCACATCGACGCGGTGCTGCTCGCGGCCGCGCGCGTCGGCGGCATCCTCGTGAACTCGACGCAGCCCGCGCAGTTCGCGTACGAGAACCTCGCGATCGAAACCAACGTGATCGGCGCCGCGTATCGCGCGGGCATCGAGCGGCTGGTGTTCTTCGGTTCGTCCTGCATCTATCCGCGCGAGTGCCCGCAGCCGATCAGCGAGTCGTATCTGCTCACGTCGCCGCTCGAAACGACGAACGAGGCATACGCGATCGCGAAGATCGCGGGGCTCAAGCTGTGCGAAGCGTACAACCGGCAGTACGGCACGCACTTCGTGTCGCTGATGCCGACCAACATGTACGGTCCGAACGACAACTACGACCTGAACAGCAGCCACGTGCTGCCCGCGCTGATCCGCAAGGCGCACGAGGCGCGCGTGTCGGGCGCGCGCACGTTGACGGTGTGGGGATCGGGCGCGCCGCGTCGCGAGTTCATGTACGTCGACGACCTCGCGGACGCGACGATCTTCGTGCTCGAACACGACATCGGCGAGGGGTTGTACAACGTCGGCGTCGGCGAGGACATCACGATCCGCGAACTGGCCGAGCGCATCTGCGAGGTGGTCGGCTTCGACGGCGAGCTGGTGTTCGACGCGACGAAGCCCGACGGTACGCCGCGCAAGCTGCTCGACGTGTCGCGGCTCGGCGGACTCGGCTGGCACGCGCAGGTCGGGCTCGCGGACGGGCTGCAGCGCACGTATCGCGACTTCCTCGCCGCGACGCAGCGGCCGCAGCCGGCAAGACCGTCGCTGCACGTCGCGCCGCTGCCGGGCGCGTTCGTCGCGGGCGCGCGCGCGTGAGCAGCGCGATGAGCGTGCGAACGAGGTTCGGGCGTGGACCAACGAGCGTTAGTGGCGGCGGGCGTGCCATCGGACCGGGATGCGCGGCGCCCGCCATTTTTCGGAAGAGAAGGCGTGCAGCCGGCCGGTGACGGTTCGTCCGCCGCGGCCAGCGGGGGCGCGGTCCGCGCCTGACTATCGAGGAGCAGTCCGATGACTGCATCGGTGAAGATCTTTCACAACGTGGTCTGGTCGCGGCACAAGGGAGCCGTATTTACCGCGCTGCACGACATTTCTGCGTCGGGGGCCATCCGCTATTCGATGGTGCAGATCGCGGACACCGAATACGATCGCGTCGGCTTCTCGGAGGTCGACTATTCGTTTCACCGCTATCCGATGCGCAAGCTGTTCGACGGCTGCTACGAGGACGTGCCGGCGCTGCGGATGATCGGCCGTCTCACGTGGGAAGTGCTGACCGCGAAGGCCGACCTGATCGTGCTGCCGGGCTATCACCGGCCCGAGTACTGGGCGATGCTCGCCGCGTGCGTGGTCACGGGCAAGCGGCGCGCGGTGTTCTGCGATTCGACCGCGCGCGACAGGCCGTACCGGCTCTACCGGTCGATTGCGAAGCGCGTGTTTTTCTCGCTGTGCGACGGCTATTTCGGCTTCGGCGAACGCAGCCGCGATTACCTGATGTCGCTCGGCGCGAAAAGCGAGCGCATTTTCGTGCCGTGCCAGGCGGCCGCGCTGCCCGGCTCGTTTTCGCCGGAGCGTGCGCTCGTCGAGCGCACGCGTCACCGCGCGGGCGGCTCGCCGGTGTTCCTGTTCGTCGGGCGGCTCTCCGAAGAGAAAGGCATCCTGACGCTGCTCGACGCGTTCGCGCGCCTCTACGAGCGGATGCCCGACGCGCGGCTGCGCCTCGTCGGCACCGGGCCGCAGCGCGCGGTGCTGGATGCGCGGGTCGACGCGCTTCGCATCGGCGAGGCGGTCACGTTTCTCGGCAGCCTGCAGGACGATCCGCTGTCGCGCGAGTACTACGGCGCGACCTGTCTCGTGCTGCCGAGCCGCAGCGAGCCGTGGGGCCTCGTCGTGAACGAGGCGCTGTCGCATGGGTGTCCGGCCGTCGTCAGCGAGAGTTGCGGCTGCGTGCCGGAACTGATCATCGAGGGCGTGAGCGGCTACACGTTCCCGTCCGGCGACGCGGCCGCGCTGCAACGGACGATGCGCAAGGCGATGGAGGCGTTCGCCGACGCGCAGCGCACCGCGACGCGCTGCATGGATGTGATCTGCCGGTTCGATCCGCCGTCGGCCGCCGCGAACATCGCGCGCGGCTGTGCGCTGATGCTCGGCGATTGAAGCGCGACGCCGGGCAGCGGAGGGGCCGCGACGCGCCGGCCCTGCGACGACGACAACGACCACGAAGACAAAGACGACAACGACGATACCAACGGAACAGGGAATCCCGTCCGATGAAGATCCTGGTCTACGGTTTGAACTTCGCCCCTGAACTGTCGGGCGTCGGCAAGTACACGGCGGAGATGACGGAACTGCTCGCGGCGCGCGGCCACGACGTCCGGGTCGTCTGCGCGCCGCCGTACTATCCGCACTGGCGCGTGCAGGACGGCTACCGCGCGTGGCGCTATCGGCACGAGACGTGGCGCGGCATCCGCGTGTGGCGCGCGCCGTTGTGGGTGCCGTCGCGGCCGGGCGGACTCGCGCGGCTCGTGCATCTCGCGAGCTTCGCGCTCGCGTCGCTGCCGCTCGTCGCGCGTCAGACCGCGTGGCGCCCCGACGTCGTGATGGTCATCGCGCCGACGCTCGCGTGCGCGCCGGGCGCGCTCGCGTTCGCATGGACGGCTCGCGCGAAGACCTGGCTGCACATTCAGGATTTCGAGGTCGATGCGGCGTTCGATCTGGGGCTGCTGCAGGGCGGCTTCGCGGCGCGCGTCGCGCACGCGGTCGAGCGCGTGCTGCTGCGGCGCTTTCACGTCGTGTCGTCGATCTCCGCGCGCATGGTCGAGCGCGTGACCGACAAGGGCGTGGATCCGCAGCGGGCCGTCTGCGTGCCGAACTGGGTCGATACGGACGCGATCTTTCCGCTCGCGTCGGCGAGTGCGTACCGGCGGCAGTTCGGGATTCCGGCCCGCAACGTCGTCGTGCTGTACTCGGGCAACATGGGCGCGAAGCAGGGCATCGACAGCCTCGCCGACGTCGCGGCCGCACTCGCGTCGCGCGACGACATCAGCTTCGTGTTCTGCGGCGACGGCGCCGCGAAGCGCGAACTCGTCGCACGCTGCGCGTCGCTGCGCAATTGCCACTTGCTGCCGTTGCAGCCGGCGACGTCGTTGAACGAGCTGCTGAACGTCGCGGACATTCACGTGCTGCCGCAACGCAACGACGCGGCCGATCTCGTGATGCCGTCGAAGCTGACCGGGATGCTCGCGAGCGGGCGCGCGATCGTCGCGATGGCGCGGCCGGGGACGAGCCTGTTCGACGTCGCGTCGAAGTACGGCGTCGTCGTGCCGCCCGAGGACGGCGACGCGCTCGCGGCGGCGATCGTCGAGCTGGCCGCGGACCCGGCGCGCCGCGCGGCGCTCGGCGACGCGGCGCGGCAATATGCGCTGCGGACGCTGTCGCCGGCTTCGACGTTCAGCGTGATGGAAGCGCGTCTCGCGAGGCTCGCGCGCGGCGTCGACGCGGACTCGCACGCGGCACCGGCGACGGCGGACGCCGACGCGGCCGCGCCGCGGACGCGCGACGAAGCGGGGATTCAGGCGGGGACTCACGCGGCGCCCGAAGCGGGACCGGAATTGCCGGAGGTCGAGCAGACGGACGTGCGGTAACCCAATTGGGCGTGAAGGGCGCGCGAGGGGCAGACCTTCGCGCAGACGGACGTGCGGTCGCGTGAACCGTCAGCGAACGCCGGCCGTTCGCGCCGTCACCACGGCGACCGGTACGCTTGCCCGCCCGCCGGACCCTGCGTGTCGTAAGGATTCCGATAGACGGCCACAGCCGGCCCGCCGGACTGGTAGTCGTACTTCTTCGCCGCGCCCGGCGCCTGCTGGCTGTCCGCTTGCGCGGCGCGGCCGAAGCGATGTTTCATCGCGCCGCCGCCGCCGCCGCCGGCCGCGCTCCCGGCGCTTGCGCCGTCCCCGGCGTTCAGCGCCGGACTCGCCGACGAGTAGAACGTCGACGGGCTCACGATCGTCATCCGCTGTTCGTCCGTCAGCGCCGCTTCGGCGTTCGCGGGTGTCGGGGCGGCGTCCCCGTACGGATCGAACGTCGAGCGCGGCCCGCCGAGCAGACGCCGCTGGTCGGCGCGCGTCTGGCGCGTGGCGAGCGGCAGGTTGCCGTCGTCCTCGGTCTTCTGGTTGCTCGTGCCGGGTCCGTTCGCCGATGCGGACGACGCGTTCGAATCGCTTTGCTGCTGCGCGCGCGCGCGCGACGGCGACGCCGCGCCCACGACGCACACGGCGATCAGCGCCGCCGCGAGCCCAGCGCGGGCGCGGTTGCCGTCGACCGGCGCGGATGGACGAACGAATGCGGACATGGCTGCCTCCGTACGGGCCGCGTCGCAACGCGGCGTCATGAATGCATGGTGCCCATCCGCCTTCGCGCGACGCCGCCAAAACACTTCCCGTGTCGGCCATGCGCGCGAGGGCGCGCAGCCCGCGCCGGATAATGACCGCGTGCAGCGGGGCAAACGAAAGTAAGCGAACCTCGACCCACGCCGGCGGCAAGGAGCGTTCATGGCGCAAGCATTCGAAGGCGTAGACGGGGTGCAGGCCGCGCCGGCGACGGATGGCCTGCGCGATGCGGAACCGGCAACGACGGGGTCTTCGGCATCCGGTTCGACGCGCGGCGTCGCGCCGGGGCCGTCAACCGTTACGCCGTCTCGCGGCGGCCGGGTGATCGATCTCGCGCGCGCCGGCAAGGGCAACTACGTGGCGGGTCGCGGCAGATTCGTGCGGGCCGCGTGGTACGTCGTCGATGCGTGCGTGCTCGGCAACCGTCTGCTGCCGTTCTCCGCACTGCGCGCCGCGCTGCTGCGCCTCTTCGGCGCGAAGGTCGGACGCGGCTGCCGGCTCGTGCATCCGATGCGCGTGGAATTTCCGTGGAATCTCGAACTCGGCGACCAGTGCTGGATCGGCGTCGGCGTGTGGCTCTACAACCAGGCGCCGATTCGCATCGGCTCGAACGTCTGCATTTCCCAGCGCACGTTCGTCAGCGCGGGTTCGCACGACATGCGCACGAACATGGACCTGCACGTCGCGCCGATCGTGATCGAGGACGGCGCGTGGATCTCGTCCGGTTGTGTCGTGCAGATGGGCGTGACGATCGGGCGCTCGGCCGTGGTGACGCCGCTGTCCGTCGTGCACCGGTCGCTCGACGCCGAAGGCGTGTATGGCGGCAATCCGTGCCGCTTCATCCGCTGGCGGTTCGGCGACGCGCCCACCGCGAAGCCGTAGCGGCGCGACGCGCACGACCGGGGCGCCCGCAGGCGCTCCGGGCCGCTCAGTTCCTCGTCGACACGACAGGGATCGCCGGTTCCTCGCGCGCGCGCGGCGGCGGCGCTTTCGACGCGTGCTCGTGCAGCAGCGCGAGCAGCGCGTTCACCATCCCGTCCATCGCGAAGCGCGCTTCGAACGTGCGCCGCGCCTGCGCGCGCATCGCGGCGCGCGCGGCGTCGTCGAGCGCGCGCCACGACGACAGCATGTCGTGCGTGCCGGCGATCGTGTCCGGCGCGACGAAGCCCGCGCCGTCCGCCTTGATCTCGGGCCACACGTTGACCTTGTCCGACACGAGCACCGGCACCCCGCACGCGAGCGCCTCGGCCACCGCGACGCCGAAATTCTCCTGATGCGACGGCAGCACGAACACGTCGCTTGCGTAGAACGCGCCCCACTTCAGATCGCCTTGCAGCATCCCCGGCCAGCTGATCCGCTGCGCGATGCCGTGCGATTGCGCGATCGCGTGCAGCTCGGGCTGCCAGTGAGACGGATCGGGACCGGCGATCACCAGATGCGCGTTGGGCCGCTCGCGCGCGTGCGTCGCGAACGCATGAATCAGCAGGTCGCAGCCCTTCTTCGGATGCAGCCGTCCGAGGAACAGCACGATCTCCTTGTCCCGCAGATCCGGCGACGCCTGCAGGAACGCGGCGCAAAGCGCGTCGCGATCGGCGGGCGGCGGGCTTGCGCCGAACGGCACGACCCGCTCGTTCGCGCGGTACAGCCAGAACGATTCGCGCGCGAGGCGGCGCTCCTCCTCGGTCGTGAAGATCACCGCGGCCGCGTCGCGCAGCACGCGGTATTCGGCCCACGGCCAGTACGCCCATTTCTTCAGATGCTTGAGCGGGTAGCTGCGGCGAAACCACGGATCGAGCATCCCGTGCGTGTACACGTAGTACGGCACGCCGGCCGCGCGCAGCGCGCGCCGCGCGCCGAAGCCGTGGTACTGCCACAGTCCGTGCACGATCGTCGCGTCGAAGCCCGGGGCATGGGTGCGCAGCCAGGGCTCGTAATCCGGGCTGTAGCCGTAGAGGCCGCGTCCGGGCCCGAGCGCGTGGACGGCCAGCGGAAACTCCCGCACGTGCGGCGCGTCGCCCGGATCGAGCGACGCGACTTCGATCTCGTGACCGAGCGCGGTCATCGCGAGACCGCTCTGGCGCACCCCTTCGATCGGCCCGCCCGCGCGCGGATCGACAGTGGACACGAGATGCAGGATTTTCATCGGGGCTCCGGGGTCGCGAACGTTTCGAGCGGCGTCGGCATCGGGGCCGGCGCAACGACGGGCGCGACGTGCCGTCGTCTGGCGAGCACGCGGAAGCGGAAGCGCAACTGCACGTACATCGCGACCGAAAACCCGAGCGCGATGCCGTAAATGACGCCCGCGTAGCGCGCGCCGAGCGGATTGCCGCCGATCGACGTCACCGGCACCGCGGCGAGCATGAATACCGCGCGGCCGAACGGCGCGAGCATCGGCTCGCGCGGCGCGAGGCGCCGCCATCGCCGGTATGCGAACGCGACTTTCACGACCGCCAGCAGCATCGCGGCCGGCATTGCGAGGCCGAACACGAGTCCGCCCGAAAACAGCTGATAGACCCAGAAGTTGTGGCCGGCCACCCACTCGCGGATCCGGTAGAAGTCGCGCTCGTTGACCTGGTTTCGGAGGTCCGGCAAATAGATCGGCGAATAGCGGTAGTCGTGGCCGTAGCCCTCGCCGAGCAGCAGTGTCGTCGTGGACGACGTGACCTGATCGTACTGGTCGCGCAGTTCGGCGAGGCGCGTGATGGTCGTCGGATCGCGGTCGGTGGGGGTCGCTTTCGCTGCAAAGAGGCGCTGAGTCCAGTGATCGGTGACCTGCGGCAGCAGCAGCATCCCCGCGCCCGCGATCGCGGCCATGCAGACCACCGCGCCGATCAGGCGCAGGCTCACGCGCATCAGATGCCCGAGCGTCGGCGCCGCGATCCACATCGCGAACAGCGCCATCAGCGCGGTGCCGAGAAGCAGGCTGCGCGTGACGCTCAGCAGCTCGACGACGAGCGTCGCGAGGAACACGAGCACCGTCGTCAGCGAATAGCGCCGCATCGCGATGAACTGATGCAGCAGCACGCCCTGCAGCCCGAGCATCGTCGGCGACACGATCCGGTAGCGCACGTCCGCGAGCGGCCAGCCCACCGTGAGCCCGAACCCGAGCGTGAACACGAGGCAGATCACGTTCGCATACCACATCGCATTCTCGAACTGCCCGACGCGGATCGGCGACCACGGACGGCACGCCGCGGTGAAGCAAAGCGCGAACAACAGGAACGGCAGCAGCACGCGCAGATAGTTGGCGACGTCGTTGCCCTGGATCGACTGCGGCACGATGCTGCCGACCACGGACAGCCACAGCGCGACCGACACGATCCTGCGCAGCAATGACGGGTGCGTGAAGCGCGGACCGATCATCGACAGGGCTACCGCGCCGGCGAGCGCCGGCAGCACGAGCAGCCACTGGAGCAGGTGGCTCGTCTGCGAGTCCGGGGCCTTGAAGTCCCACGCGAGGGGCAACACGCACATCCAGATCCACAGGACGGCAGTCCGGTTTCGCATCGCCGATTTCTCCGAGAAGCGGCACGCGCCGCATGCGAAGGTTCGGCCTACTATAAAACGCGGACGCGTCGTTGCACGCGCCGCTGGCGTGATCCGCCTGGGTTGTGGCGGCGCCGCATAACGGCGCCGGCGTTCGCCCGCTGGCCGGTAACACCTGGAAGTTGGCGCACACGACCGGCGCGCGCTGCGGATGATGAAGAGCGGGAAGCGGTAACGAGCGGCGACCGGTCGCCGTCACGGGAAAAGGAAAGGGATTGCGTGATGAAGCGATGGCTCGGAAAACGATCGTCGGCGCGCGGGAGGACTGTCGAACTGGATTTCCTGCGAGGGATCGCGATCATCGTGGTGATGGGCTATCACTTTCATACGGTGCACACCGGCAATCCGGTCGTCGGGATCATCGAATATCCGTTGACGAACTTCGGGCGCGAAGGCGTGAACCTGTTCTTCACGCTGAGCGGCTTTCTCGTCGGCGGGCTGCTGCTGCGGCAGTATTCGCTGACCGGCCGCATCGCCGCGCGCCGCTTCGTCGTGCGGCGCATCTTCAAGATCTGGCCGGCCTACTACGCGCTGATCCTCTTTCACGCGCTCGCCGGGCGGCATCCGCTCGACACGTTCCTGTGGCAGAACCTGTCGCATCTGCAGAACTACTACACGTCGTCGATCGTGCAGACATGGAGCCTCGCGGTCGAAGAACACTTCTACCTGCTGCTGCCCGCGATGCTGCTGCTGCTCGTGCGCTGGCGCGCCGGCGCGAACACGATCATCGGCGTGATCGTCGCGATCTGCGTCGCGGTGCTCGCGGCGCGCAGCGTCGCCGTGCTGCACGGTCATCTGATCGAGGCGTTTTCCTACACGCAGTACCGGCTCGACAGCCTGCTGTTCGGCGTGCTGCTCGCGACGGTCTACTGGATGAAGCCGGACGTGTATCGCCGGATCGCCGCGCGGCCGGTCATGCTCGGCGCGGCGGTGCTGCTGCTCCTCGCGTGGCTGGTCTGCGCGACGCCGTATGAGGCGCTCGACTGGAGCATCGGCCTCACGCTGCAGCCCATCGGTTACTGCGCGCTGATCGTGCTCGTGCTCGAACATTCGAAGCTCGTGAGCGGGACGCTGTGCTTTCGACTGATCGCGTGGACCGGCCTCTACTCGTATGGCATCTATCTGTGGCATTCGCTCGCGTTCGCGCCCGGCGACTTCGTGATTCACAAGGCGACCGTGCTCGGGCTGCCGACGCTCGCCGTGTGGGCGCTGTCGCTTGCCGTGCAGTTCGCGGTGGCGATCGGGCTCGGCTATCTGACGACGCGCGCCGTCGAATATCCGTTCCTGCGGCTGCGCGACAGCCTGTTCCCCGAGCGGCGCATGGAGGTGCCCGCGCCCGGCGGCAACGTGACGGCGGTGGAAGGGCAGTTGTCGTCAGCGGCGAGCCGCGGGTGAAGGCGACGGTGACGATGACGATGACGGCGACGCGGCCGGCTGCGCTCAGGCGCGCGTCGCGATCACGGCCTGCTGGAACGAATGCTTGAACTGGTCGAGCGTGTTGCGTTCGAGCAGGCTGTCGCGCACCGGCGTCGCTTCGCCCGCCGCGCGGCCGCTCCAGCGCCGCGAGAGGGCGTCGAGCGCGAGCGCGATCGACGCGGGCGTCAGGTCGTCGATTCGCGGCCCGAGCTGCCCGTCGCGGCAGAACCAGCCGATCAGGCCGTCCGCCGTCGCGATCACCGGTTTGCCGAACCGGTATGCCTGCACGAGCACGCCGCTCATTCCGTAGTGATGCTTGTAGCCGAGCCACACCGCGTCGCACGCGGAAAACAGCGCGCGCTCGACGTCTTCGGGAATGAACCGGTCGAGGACCACGGGCGCATGCGCGAGCCGCGGCAGATGCGCGGCGAGGAACGCGCGCGTTTCGGTGTCCTGTTCGCCGGCGATCAGAAGGACAGGCGCATCGGCCTGTTGCGCGAGCGCCTGCACCAGTTCGCGCACGCCCTTGCGCCCGCTGATCGCGCCGTACACGAGCAGATAGCGCGCGTGCGGATCGAGCCCGAGGCGTTCGCGGGCGCGCTGCGGGTCCTCGGCCGGCGTGTCCGGAAACGGATCGGCGACGTATTCGAGCGGCGCGGCGCGCGCGGATGCATGGTTGCGATCGAACCATCGCGGCAGCGTCGGATCGATCGTCAGCATCACCTTCAGGCGCCGATCGCGCATGGCGCGCGTGAACAGCACGCGTTTCGCCCAGTCGACGAGCGGTCGCCGCGGCGTGCGCACGCCGACGCGCGAATGATGAAACGTCGCGCCCATCACGAGTCCGATCCAGTCGGTCGAGCCGAACGGCGAACGCCGCAGGCCGAGCATGTAGAAAAAGTAATCCGCGAACGGCACGATGACGAGCCGCACCGGCACTTCGCGGCGGACGTCGGCGAGCGCCTGGGCGAACAGACGATGAAAGCGCGCATGCACGCCGCAGTGGTTGAAAACGCTCGGCGTGAATTTGAACAGATCGAGTGCCTCGATGCGCAGATGAGGATCGGCATTCGACACGATGCGCTGCGTGAACGGATGGTCCGCAAAGGCGCGGTCCGTGACGATGATGCAACGCTCGCCCGCTTCCCGGCACGCCTGCGCGACCCAGTCGGCGTAGCGCCATCGGTGGCCGCTGAAGTTGGGCTCGATGATGGCCACCCAGCCGCGCAGCGCGGTGTCCGTCGAAGGCCGCGCCGACGGCCGGCGGTCAGCGACGGCGGCGTACTCGACGCCTCGGGTCATGCGTTCCATGTCGGTCGGCGCAACGGCCATGGGGCCTGAATTGTGCGTACGGTAGCATCGCGCGGCTATCGCCATGCGCCAGATTGCACGCGCGATGGCGGAAACGGACAGGCTGCCCGCGCCGCGAATGTTCGGAGTCCGATTCGGCCTGGCTGATGGCGGCCGATGAATTAGCAGGCGGTTTAACCTGGCATCACGCGACGGCGGACGTTTCGCGGTCCACGCTCGACGACAGGGAGGCACGTTTTGCGCGCGATGCGAATGCCGGCATGGCCGGTGAAGGCGGGGTTCGGTCCCGGTGCGCCCACCTGGGTGCTGCTGCAGCAGGTCGTCGTGCGCGGCCTCGTCGCGCTGAAGTTTCTCGCGATCGGCCGGATTCTCGGGCCTTCGGCGATCGGCCTCGCGAGCGTCGCGCTGCTCGCGGTCGCGATCGCCGAATCGTTGTCGGACACCGGGCTTTCGCAGGCCGTGATCCAGGGCCAGGCGCCGCCGACGCGCGACCAGTTCGGCGCGGTCTGGACGACGCTCGCGACGCGCGGGCTCCTGATCGCGCTGCTGCTGATCGCGTGCGCGCCGCTGATGGACGCGCAGTTTCACCTCGGCGGCGCGCTCGGCCTCGTGCAGCTCGCGGCGTTGCTGCCGCTGTTGCGCGGCCTCGCGTCGCCCGCCTATTTCATCGCGCAGCGCGAGCGGCGCTTTTCGCACCTCGCGTGCATCGAGATCGCGTGCGCGTGCGTCGATTGCGGGATCGGCATTGCGCTCGCGTTCGCGGGCGCCGGCCCGTATTCGCTGCTGCTCGGGATGATGGCCGGCGAGGGCTTCAAGGGCGTGCTCACGTGGACGACGCTCGCGCCGCGTCCGCCGATCCGGCTGCGCTGGTCCGGCATCGGCCACTATCTCGGCTTCTCGCGCTGGATCTGGGCGAGCAGTGTCGTGAACCTGATCATCAATCAGTTCGACAAGGTGATGGTCGGCAAGCTGCTCGGACCGACGCAGCTCGGCGCGTACCAGATGTCGTCGCGCCTCGCGCAGATGCTGCTCGCCGACGCGGCGCTCGCGATGTCCCAGTATCTGTTCCCCACATTCGCCGCGCACCATCGCGGCGGCCCGCACGCGGCGGCGCGGATCTTCCGCCTGTATCTCGGCGCAGCCGCGCTCGGGCTTCTCGTCGTCGTGATCGTGCTGCGCGTCGCGGCCGAGCCGCTGTTCCAGCTCGTGCTCGGCGATGCGTGGCTGCCCGCCGTGCCGCTCTTCCGGATCTTCGTGATCAACATGGCGATCGGCGCGCTGCTCGCGGTGCTCGTGTCGTATCTGCGGGCGATCGGCGATGCGCGCGCGGTCACGCATGCGTCGCTGATGCAGGTGGCCGTGCTGATCGCGGTGGTGCCGGTCGCGACGCATCGGTGGGGCGTGACCGGCATCGCGTGGTCGATGACGCTCGGGCTCGCGGCGGGCGCGGGGTGGATGCTGTATCGCGCGTTCAGGCGGCGCTGAACGTACGCGCGGGTTGTGGCGGCTGCTCCGTGTGCTGCCCCGTGCGCCGCTACGCGTGCTGCCGGGTGTGCCGCTACGCGCGCAGCCCCGTGTGCCGCTACGCGCGCACGGCCGCGTCGACGATCTCCGCGAGCCGGCTGCCGAGCGTCGGCGAATTCAACTCGCGATAGGTCGCGTACGCGGCGGCGGCGGTCGCGCGCATCGTGCCGGGCGGGATCGCCCACACCTCGCGCAGCGTGGCGGCCAGCGCCCCGGTGCCGCCGTCGCGCGCGAAGACGTAGCCGGTGCGGCCATGTTCGACGTAGGCCGGCTCGGGCCCCATGTGCAGCGGGAGGCGGTCGTGCACGACGGGCGGCAGGCTGAGCGCGAACATATGGACGATGCTCAAACCCGCCGCGCCCGGATAGCAGCCGACGCGGCAGCGCCGGCTGATCGCTGCGATCTCCTGGTCGTCGAAGGTCGCGCCGTACCACACCACGTAATCGCGCACGCCGTATTCGCGGCGCAGCGCGTCGCCCAGCTCGCCGCCGCCGATCACGTGCAGCGTGATGTTGTGTCCTTCGGCGCGCAGCTGGCCGACCGCTTCGATCAGCCCTTCGAGATGCGAGCCTTCGCGCAGGCGACCGATGAACAGCACGCCGTCTTCGGCGCCGGTCTTTTCGGTGGGGGCGACGGTGTGCGAAACGGTCATCGAGTTGTTCGCGACGACGAGCTTCGAGCCCGGACAGCCGATCCTCTCGAGCGACGCGCGCGACGCCTCCGTGTAGCACACATAGCGTTTGGCGAGCGCGACCGCGAGCCGGTAGCAGGCCGCGCGCAACAGGCCGGCCGGCTTGTGCCGGTACAGACCCTGACCGTGGATCAGCACGGGCACGCCCATCACGCGTCCCGCGACGAGCGCGAGCCACAGCGAAAGATAGCGGACGTCCGCGAAGATCAGCACCGCATCGGGACGATCCACCACGAGACGGCGCAGCACGTGACTCTGCATGTGGATGCCGGGCGACCACAGCCGCCCGATGCGGGTCTCGATGAATTCCTCGCAGTGCGGCATCTCGCGCGAGAAGCCGCTCGCCTCGATGCCTTCCGAGCGCGCGAACACCTTCACGTTGAACTGACGGTTCAGCGATTCGACGACTTCCATCCGATAGCGCGCGATCAGCGGCTGCACGTAGAACACGGTCGGACGCGAGCGGCGCAGCACGTACTCCGGCTGGCTGATCGCTTTTTCGGTCGTGGTCGTGATCCTGTTAGTCACGTAGTCGGCTCCGATGAATGCGCAAGAAGGCCGCGCGATTCGTCTTCTAGTTGTACGCCAGTCGCTTGAAGTCCGGAACCCGATCGACCGGAATGGGCGGATAGATGCTGGACTGCGGCGTCGCGACGGATGCTGGCGCGTCGCTTGCCGGACGGCCGCCGCGCGTGCGGCGATGGATTGCGATGAAACGATCGTGCCGGCCAATGACAGTCGGCAACCGCATTACCGGTAGCATGGCATTCCCGCTCGCCCGAATCAGCCGATGGCTAGATTGTTTCGGACAACTGCAATCGTCAGCGCGATAGTGCGCAACGGCGTCGTGATAGCCTCATGCGAGCCGAACGGGCCTGCACGACGCGTTTTCATGCGTTTGCCGCGCGACTGTCTGACCGAATCACCGAAGGCGGAGTGCCAGATGACGACCCTCGCGAACGACGATCCGCTGCCTGCCGCCACGAACGACCCGGTCGCGCCGCGTCTGCGCGTTGCCGTGGCGATCGCGACGAAAGGGCGGCCCGCCGCGACCGCATGGACCGTACGATTGCTCGCGCGCCAGACGGTGCGGCCCGATCAGGTGATCCTGTCCGGCAGCTGCGACGCGGATATCGGCCCGTACGACGCCGACGGTCTGCGCGTCGACAAGCTGGTCGGCCCCGCGGGGTCGTCGGTGCAGCGCAATCGCGCGCTCGACGCGCTGGCGCCGGACATCGACATCGTGATCTTCTTCGACGACGACTATGCGCCCGGACGTCACTGGATCGAGCACTGCGCGAAGGTGTTTGCAGCCGATCCGTCGCTCGCCGGCCTGTCGGGCCGCACGTTGCGCGACGGCTCGACGAGCCGGCCCGTCGGGTGGGAGGAAGCGGTTGAGCTGATCGATCAGGCAGAGGATGCCGTGTCGTCGCGTCGGTCGGTCGATCGCGTGCTGAATCCGTGTACGTCGCTCTATGGCTGCAACATGGCGTATCGCGCGCGCTCGATCGTCAGCCTGCGATTCGACGAACGGCTCGTGCTGTACGGCTGGCTGGAGGACAAGGACTTTTCGCGGCGCCTCGCGAGACACGGCCGGCTCGTGCGCTGCAACGACCTGTTCGGCGTGCATCTCGGCATCCAGGGCGGCCGCGTGTCGGGCCGCCGCTACGGCTATTCGCAGGTCGTGAACGCGGCGTACCTGCATCGCAAGGGCGTGCTGTCGCGCCGGGAAGCGCTCTCGAACATCGTGCGCGCACTCGGAATGAACTGCGTGAAATCGGTGCGCCCGGAGGCGCATCTCGATCGCCGTGGACGGTTGATCGGCAACGTGATCGGCATCGCCGAGATGTGCGCGGGCTCCGCGTCGCCGGAGCGCGCCGCGCGCTTGTGACGACGCGTGACGACGCATGCACGATCCGCATGCGTCGTCACAACCCGTCAGTTGCCGCTGCCGCGCGCGATGCGGCGCTGGCGCACCGACTCGGCGAGCCCTTCGAGCACCGCGACGCTTTCGTCCCAGCCGATGCACGCATCGGTGATGCTCTGACCATAGGTGAGCGCGCAACCTTCCTTCAGATCCTGGCGGCCGGCGACGAGATGCGACTCGACCATCACGCCGATGATCCGCTCGTCGCCGGCCGCGATCTGGCGGCCGATGTTCGCGCACACCGGAATCTGGTTCTCGTGCTTCTTTTCGCTGTTCGCGTGGCTCGCGTCGATCATCACGCGCGCGGCGAGCCCGGCCTTGCCGATGTCCGCGCTGGCGGCGTTCACGCTGTCGGCGTCGTAGTTCGGCGTCTTGCCGCCGCGCAGAATCACGTGGCAGTCTTCGTTGCCGGCGGTCGACACGATCGCCGAATGCCCGCCCTTCGTCACCGACAGGAAATGGTGCGGCTGCGACGCGGCCTTGATCGCGTCGACCGCGATCTTCACGTTGCCGTCGGTGCCGTTCTTGAAGCCGACCGGGCACGACAGCCCGGATGCGAGTTCGCGGTGCACCTGCGACTCCGTCGTGCGCGCGCCGATCGCCCCCCACGAAATCAGATCCGCGATGTATTGCGGGCTGATCATGTCGAGATATTCGGTGCCGGCCGGCAACCCGAGCTCGTTGATCTCGACGAGCAGCTCGCGCGCGGTGCGCAGCCCTTCGTTGATCTTGAAGCTGTTGTCGAGATGCGGATCGTTGATGAGCCCCTTCCAGCCGACCGTCGTGCGCGGCTTTTCGAAGTACACGCGCATCACGATTTCGAGGTCGCCCGCGAAGCGCTTGCGTTGCTCGACGAGACGGCGCGCGTAGTCGACCGCGGCCTTCGTGTCGTGGATCGAGCACGGTCCGACTATGACGATCAGCCGGTCGTCCATCCCGTGCAGGATCCGGTGCAGCGACTGACGCGTTTCGTAGATCAGGTTCGACACCTGTTCGTTGCACGGGAATTCGCGGATCAGGTGGGCGGGCGGCGTGAGTTCCTTGAGTTCGCGAATGCGGACATCGTCGGTGTTGTGGGGGGGCATGGGGTTTTCTCCTGATCCGTTCGTAGCGTGTGGCTAAATGAAAATGGCTGCTCGGTGGCTGAGTGAACAAAAAAAAACCGCCAGGCTTCGCTGGCGGTTTTTCGTGTATCCGGTTGTATTGCGCGTGCTATCAACCCTCTCGATCCGCCAGCGGTCTGAGATGCCAGAAAAAATAAAAGTAAAACTTCGTGGCGGACATGGCGGTATGCGCTTGAGCGGCTATGGCGTCGAAAAGGTGATTGCCTTTATAACCCGGCGATCGATACGCTGGCAAGCGCGCATCCATCAAAATGCGGAATTATCGCGAAATGTGGCGAATCGATGCGGAATTTGTGCGCGATCTCGCGGAAATTCCGCGCGATCGCGCATCGATCAGAGTGTGCCGCCGACCGTCATCCGGTCGATGCGCAGCGTCGGCTGGCCGACGCCGACCGGCACGCTCTGGCCCTCCTTGCCGCACACGCCGACGCCGCTGTCGAGCCGCATGTCGTTGCCGATCATGCTGACGTACTTCAGCGACTCCGGACCGCTGCCGATCAGCGTCGCGCCCTTCACCGGGTACGTGATCTTGCCGTCTTCGATCATGTACGCCTCGGACGCGGAGAACACGAACTTGCCGTTCGTGATGTCGACCTGGCCGCCGCCGAAGTTCACCGCATAGAGGCCGTTCTTCACCGACGCGAGGATCTCCTGCGGATCCTTGTCGCCGTTCAGCATGTACGTGTTCGTCATGCGCGGCATCGGCAGCGCCGCATACGACTCGCGGCGCGCGTTGCCGGTCACCGGCATCTTCATCAGACGGGCGTTCAGCGAGTCCTGGATGTAGCCCTTCAGGATGCCATCCTCGATCAGCGTCGTGCATTGCGTCGGGTTGCCTTCGTCGTCGATGTTCAGCGACCCGCGGCGATTCGGCAGCGTGCCGTCGTCGACGACCGTCACGCCCTTCGCGGCGACGCGCTCGCCGATGTGTCCCGCGAATGCCGACGACCCCTTGCGGTTGAAATCGCCTTCGAGCCCGTGTCCGATCGCCTCGTGCAGCAGCACGCCGGGCCAGCCCGGTCCGAGCACGACGGTCATCGCGCCGGCCGGCGCGGGGCGCGCATCGAGATTCACGAGCGCCGCATGCACCGCGTCGTCGACGTATTTCGACAGCACGTCGTCGGTGAAATAGCCGTAGTCGAAGCGCCCGCCGCCGCCGCCGTTGCCGACTTCGCGGCGGCCGTTCTGCTCGGCGATCACCGTGACCGACACGCGCACGAGCGGACGCACGTCCGCCGCGAGCGCGCCGTCGCTGCGCGCGACGAGCACGACGTCGTACTCGCCCGCGAGCGCCGCCATCACCTGCGTGACGCGCGGATCGCGGCTGCGCGCCATCTGCTCGACGCGCTCCAGCAGCTTCACCTTCGCGGTCGCGTCGAGCGACGCGAGCGGGTCGTCGGGCAGATACAGGTCGCGGCCCGCGATGCCCTTGAGCGACGTCGCGACCTTGATCTTCTGCTTGCCGCCGCCGGCCTGCGCGATCGAGCGCGTTGCGATCGCCGCCTGGCGGATCGCCTCGGGCGACAGGTCGTCCGAGTACGCGAACGCGGTGCGCTCGCCGGACACGGCGCGCACGCCGACGCCCTGGTCGATGCTGAAGCTGCCCGACTTCACGATGCCTTCTTCGAGGCTCCACGCTTCGCTGCGCGTGGTCTGGAAGTACAGGTCCGCGTAGTCGACGCGGTGCGTGAAGATCTCGGCGAGCGTGCGGGTGAGCACGGTTTCGTCGAGGCCGTAGGGCGCGAGGAGCGCGTCCTTCGCAATCGCGAGGCGCTGGATGCCGGGTTCGATGATGTTCATGCGGACATTAACGTTGAGAGTTCTTCAAGGCAGATTCGGGCGGCGCGCGCGGAATTCAAGTTCGGGCGAGGGCCGCGTCAAACCGGGTCTCATGCGGGTTCATGCACGCCGATGTCAGGCGCCGAGCACGCGATGCCGCCACGACGGCAGGCTCGCGCGCACTTCGGCGATCCGCGCCGGGTCCAGGCTGCCGGCCACGACGCCGGCGCCTTCTTCACGCACCGCGACGATGTCGCCCCACGGGTCGATCAGCATGGTGTGGCCCCATGTGCGGCGGCCGTTTTCGTGCTTGCCGCCTTGCGCGGCGGCGAGCACGTAGCACTGGTTCTCGATCGCGCGGGCGCGCAGCAGGATTTCCCAATGCGCGCGGCCCGTCGTGTACGTGAACGCGGACGGCACGACCATCAGCGCGCAGTCGCCGAGTTTCCGGTACAGCTCGGGAAAGCGCAGATCGTAGCAGACCGACAGACCCACCCGGCCGACCGGCGCGTCGAACGTCCTCACCTCGCTGCCCGGGCGGATCGTGCGCGCCTCGTCGAACGACTCCGCGCCCTTCTCGAAGTTGAACAGGTGAATCTTGTCGTAACGCACGACCTCGTTGCCGCGCGGATCGAACACGAGCGACGTGTTCAGCACCCGGTTCGGCTCCGGCGCGATCAGCGGCAGCGTGCCGCCGATCACCCAGACGCCGTGCTCGCGCGCGGCGTCCGACAGGAATCGCTGGATCGGGCCGTCGCGATGCGCTTCGCGCACCGCGAGCTTGTCGCTGTCCTGGTGACCCATGAAGCAGAAGTATTCGGGCAGCAGCACGAGCTTCGCGCCGCCTTGCGCGGCTTCGGCGATCAGGCGCCCGGCTTCGGCGAGATTGTGATCGCGATCGGGCGTGCTGACCATCTGCAGCGCGGCGACCGGAAACGGCGTGGAAGGGCTCAGCGAATCGCTCATCGGCGCTCTCGTGGGAAGAATCGGGGGAAAAACGCTGGCGCGCGGCGTGGGCGCGCATCGCGCGTGCCTGGCGGCGGGCGAACCGTCCGTGCCTGCCTGCCGGCCTCGCGCGTGGCTGCGGCTACTGCGCGACGGCCGGCGCCTGCGTGGTCATCTTACCTTGATCGTGGTGCACCCGCTCGACCACGGGGTGAGTCCACGTGCCGGTGACCGAGTAGTCGAGCGCGAACGCGGCTTCGATCGAATGCGACAGCGCGAAGTCCGCCGCGAGCGCGCCGAGGCCGAGCAGCGGATTGACGATCGCGACCGCGACGACCGCGGCGCCGGCGCTGATCGTCGGCGCGACGTGCACGTGCAATCCGAGCGTGCGCTGCACGAGGTCGACTTCGCCGGACGCACTGGCGCGCGCGGGCGCGGTGACGACGCGGAAGTCGTCGGTCCGCGCGACGCCGTTGTGGATGCGCACGGCGCTTGTCATCTGCGAGAAGTGCAGGCCCTGGTCGAGGACGCCGCGGAAATCCGTCGTCGGGAAGCGCGCGATGCTTTGCAGGCTCACGAGCGAGAGCAGCCGCGCTGCAACCGGATTGACCCGCAGGATCTGACCGTTGCGCATGTCGATCGCGAGGTTGCCGGTGAGCGTCGGGTAGTCGATCAGGTTGGGGGCGCCGCGCCAGTCGACGTCGCCGTACAGCACGCCTTCGCCGCCCTTCAGCATGTTGTGCACGCCGGCGCGTTCGAGCAGCGCGCCCGCGTCCTTCACGTCGAGGCGGAAGTCGACGGCGGTGCGGCGCGGGGCGGTCGGCTCGTGCTCGTCGGTGCCGGATTCGTCGATGGTGCGCCAGTTCGCGGTGGCGGTGAGGCGTGCGTCCGGGTTGCTGAGTTCGAGCATGTCGAGCCGCCAGACCGGCACGCCGTCTTCTTCGAGGTTGTGCGCGTTCACCTGCAGGCGGCCGAGATCGTGGTCGTGGACGATCAGCTGGTTCACGACGAGATCGATGGCCGGCATGTTCTGCACGGGCTGCGAGATCGCCTGGCCGAGCAGGTCGTTCTCGGTCGCGGCCGGCAAGACGAGCCGCGCGAGACGCGCCTCGATCGTGCCCGGCGCGCCGCGCACGGGGCCGGGCTTCCACGACAGATGGCCGGACACCTGGTTCGACGCGACGTTGGCCTGCCACTCGTTGCCGCTGCGCGTCGCGCCGACGACGACGTCTTCCCAGTGGCGTTTGAGGAGCGTCAGCGTGCCGACGTGGGCCGCGGCGCGCGTCGGGAGGTACGGCAGCAGCGCGCTCGCGAGGGCGGACGGGGGCGCCGGGGAAGCCGAGGCCGGGGCGGCAGGCGACGTGGATGGACGCGCTCCGGCTGACGACGCCGACACCGAGGCCGGCGCGGATCGCGACGCGGACTCCGACTCCGACGCGGAGAGAGTCGCTCCCGTTGACGCCGCCGACCCCGAATCCGACGCGGACGTCGCGGCCGTCGACGCCGAAGAACTCGTAACCAACGCCTCCGACGCCTGCCGGACCCCCGCGCCATTTGCCGGCCGGGACGCGCCCACGTCGCCCGCAGCCGAACCGCCGGCCTGCGCCGCCGACCCCGCACCGGCAGGCGCCTTCGCCGGCGCCGGCCGCAATTGCTGGAACAGACGCCGCCACGCATCCGCATCGAACGCCGGCAGGTCGGCTGCCGCCACCACGCCGTCCGACGGCAGATCCGCGGGCCGGTTAAGTCCGATCGCGCCGCGCACGACTTCCGGCAACTGCCCGCCCGGCATCGGCCGCAGCAGATAGTTCGCCGCGAGCGGGCCGAGCGTCAGCGCCGCGTGCTGCACGCGAGGCCCCGCACCGGTTCGGCCTTCGGCTTGCGGCCGCAACGACAGCGCGAACGGCATCGGCTCGCCGGCCTTCTTGCCGAACGGCGCGGGCAGATCCAGCGCGAGCGCGGCCAGATCCGCCGACGCGCTGACCTCGGGCAGCCCGCCGCGCGCGCCGCGCACACTGAGCCTGTACGGTGCGTGTCCGTCGACCCGCGTGAGCAGCGTCGCCGCCGGCCCGCGCAGGCCGAGGTTGCGCGCGGCGTCGGCCGACACGTCGCCGTTCAGGTCGAACGCATAACGGCCGTTTTCGCGCAGATCGCCGCCTGCGCGCACGTCGCCGCCGAGAAAGCGCGCGCTGAGCCGATTAGTCGCCACGGTGCGGTTCGAGAAGCGCAACAGCCCGGTCAGGTTCGACAGCGGCGGCGCATGGTCGAACGCGAGTTGATTGCCGAGAAAGCCGATCGTCCCTTCCGCGTGAACCGGCGGATGCGGAATGCGCGGGATCGTCAACGTGAGCGCGAGCGTCGCCGGTCCTTGCGCGCTCACCTTGTCGCCGACGTGCCGCGACATCGTGCCGAGCGAGCTGCGGTTCACGTAGTCGATCAGGTCCGCGAGCGGCCCGCGCCCGCTGCCCGCGATCACGAGGTTGGTGCCGGGCGTGCCGGTGTCGTCGATGACGCCGGTCACGTCGCGCAGCGCGAAATTGCGGTAGCGGCCGTGCGCGACGTCGAAACGCAGCTTGTTGTTGTGCAGTATGAACTGGCCGTCGAGGCCGTCGAACGCCGGCCAGACGTTCAGCACGCCGTTGCGCATCCTGCGCGGCGGATACGGCGACGGGTCGAAGCGGCCGCCCGTGAACGGCGCGACGATGCGGAACTGCCCGGCGTCGGGGTCGCGTGCATACGGGAACTTCGTCAGATCGCCGTGGACCTCGATCGTCGCGCCGCGCGAGGTGCCCGCCTGCAGGCCGTGGGCGAGATAGTGACGGGTCGTCTCGCGCAGGCTCGTCGGCAGATAGCGGCCGATCGACCCGACGCGCGCCTCGTCGAAAACCGCCTTCATGTCGAGCGAGCCGCGGCCGTGACCCGGGTTCGCGTAGTGGCCGCTCGCGCGCACCTGCGCGTCCGCGTTCGCGAGGCCGAATTCTGTCACGTTGACGCTGAACGCCTTGTGCGTGTCGCCGGGCTCGCGATGATCGGCGACCGTCCAGTCCGCCGACCCGAAGAGCCGCGCAAACGTCAGATGCGGATCGTCGAACACGCCGGGCACCGTGACGGCGGCGTTCACCGTGTCGAGCTTCACCCAGCCGTGCTTTTCGTCCGCGTCGATGTGGCCCCACAGGTTCTCGACGCCCGGCAGGCCGGCGCGCGGGTGATTGCGCGCGGTGAGGCCCGGCGGCGGCTCCTGCGCGGCGACGCTGATGCCCTGCAGATCGCCCTTGAAGCGGTAATGGATGATCGGCTCCATCGCGCCGCTGCGCTGCTCGGCGGCGGCCTCGTTCGCCTCGGGGCGCGCGCGCTCCATTCCGAGGTCGTAGTTCGCGACGAGCCCGCGCGGATTGAAGCGCACCAGCTCGTTCAGCACGCGCGACGGCAGCGGCAGCGTGCGCATGAACTCCGCGAGGATGCCGAGATCGATCCGGTCGCCGCGCACCGAGAACAGCTGCCCGTGCTGCACCGAGTGCTGCCGGAAGCGCGCTTCGAGCGTCGACAGCGACAGCACGCGCGTGAGCTGCGTGCCGTCCGGCAGCGGCGGCTGTCCGAGTTCCGCGCGAAAGTCGCTGAGCTTCAGCGTGAAGTCGCTGGGCGCCATGTCCGCGCGCCAGTCGAAGTGAGCGACGGGCAGGTCGAGCTTCGGCTGCGTCGGGCGCACGCGCAGGCCGACGCCGGCGCCGTCGAGCGAGCCGCTCGCCGACTCGATGCGGCCGTGCGCGAAATGCGCCCAGATCGCGTTGTCGATGCGGCCGGCATAGGTCGTGATCGGCAGGTTCACGTAGCGCGCGAGCGTCGGCAGATCGACCGGTCCGGTGGACAGATACGCGTCGCCGTCCCAGTCGATCGGCTTGCCGGCCTGCGAAAAGCGCGCGTGTTTGAAGTGGGCGCGGAAGTCGAGCGGGCCATGGAGCAGCGTGCTCTCGCTCGGCGCCTGCAGTGCGAAGCGGTGGTCGTAGCCGTCGTTCAGGATCGCGAGGCGGATGTCGTGCAGCACGAGCTCCGGCATGTCGCGGGTCGAGTCGAGCCAGCGCAGCGTGCCGCCGCGGAACACGATCGCCTGCTGGCGCAACAGCCAGGTGGAGAACGTCGCGTTGCCGCTGTGCGCGCTCGGCACCTGCACGCCGGCCACCGCGAGCGCGCCGTCGTCCTCGCGCTGGATCAGCACGTCCGCGCGGTCGACGATCAGGCTCGACAGCAGCGGCGACAGTTGGACAAGCGAGCGCCATGCGACGGTCGCGGTCGCATGCGGCACGTCGAGCGCGATCTGGCCGTGACGGTCGCGAATCGTCAGACCGGTGACGTCGATGCCGGGCTGAAACCCGGACCAGTGCGGCGCGAGCCGGTCGATGCGCAACTGCGCATGCAGCCGGTCCGACAGGATCGTCTCGATGCGCGGACGAAACAGATCGACGCGCGGCAGCACGACATAACGCAGCCCAAGCAGCAATGCGGCGACGATGAACCAGATGACGAGCGCGATCGCGAGCGTGACGCGCAGCGCATGCCGAAGCACGACATGGTCGCGTGCGGGCGACTCCGATGCCCGGTTGCTGGCCTGTCCGTTTCGATGCGGACTGGCGGGGTCTTTTCGCTCGGGCATGCTGCGGCGGGTGGGGTATGGTAGCGTTGCGTACTGACGACGAAATGTATCACAGAGGGCCCGTCCAACGGCCATCCGGAGGCCCATGCCGCAGTGCTCCGATGGGCTCGCAGCGGCCGTCGGCGGCGGATCGCGGCGCGGATCCGGCGAGTGTTACGGCGGGTTTCACAGCGGGTTTTCCGGCAGGTTCTCCGGCAGGTTCTCCGGCAGGTTCTCCGGCGATCGTTACTGCGGGTCTTTCTGCGAGTTTTCCAGCGAACCTTCCAGCATCCTTCGCGCCTGGCGCGGCAGCCGCACCCCCCGCGAGCCGGCGAAGTTCTTCGAACCGATTTTCATGACTGACATCCCGCTTCTGAGTTCCGGCTTTTCTCGCTATGCGGCGCGTGCGTATGCCGCCCGTCCCGAACTGGTCGCACAGGTCGGCGCGCTCGCCGCCGCGCCGCTGACGCGCGAGCGGATCGCCGCGCGGCTCGACGCGCTCTTGGCGTCGGCTGTCGCGAACGCGCTTGCGCTGCCTACCGACGAGCAGTTGAAACAGGCGCTGCGCCGGCTGCGCGTCGAAGTGTTCTGCGCGGTGATGGAGCGCGACCTCGGCGGTGTCGCCGACGTCGCCGAAGTCACCGGCGCGATGACCGATCTCGCCGAAATCTCGATCCAGCGCGCGCTCGCCGTCGTCACCGCGGATCTCGAGGTGCTGTTCGGCGAACCGCGCGGCCCCGAGGGCGAGCGGCTGACGCTCGGCGTCGTCGGCATGGGCAAGCTCGGCGGGCGCGAGCTGAACGTGTCGTCGGACGTCGATCTGATCTTCGTCTACGAGGACGACGGCGAGACGACCGGCGGCACGCGCTCGCCGATCGCCGTGCAGGATTTCTTCACGCGGGTCGGCAAGCGGCTGATCGCGGCGCTCGCCGACGTGACCGCAGACGGCTTCGTGTTTCGCGTCGACATGCGGCTGCGGCCGAACGGCGACTCCGGGCCGCTGGTGTGCAGTCTCGGCATGCTCGAAGAGTATTTCTACGTGCAGGGCCGCGAGTGGGAACGCTACGCGTGGATCAAGGGGCGGCTCGTGTCCGGGACGTCCTCGGAGCCGGCGCTGCGGCTCGCGTCGCAGCTCGACGCGCTCGTGAAGCCGTTCGTC
>DATJJN010000057.1:0-4402 GCA_035492135.1 Paraburkholderia sp.
GCCGCTTCGATGTTCGTCGGCCATCGCGAAGCGTTCGGCACGATGACGAAGCCCTACCACCCGGGCAAGGCGGCCTCGAACGGCATCGCGGCCGCGCGTCTCGCGAAGGCGGGGCAGCGCGCGCAGGCCGATATCTTCGAGGCGCAAGGCGGCTATTCGCATTCGATGTCGACCAAGGTCGATTTCGATCTGATGATCGGTGCATTCGGTGAACGCTGGGAACTGCTTTTCAATACCTACAAGCCGTATCCGTGCGGCATCGTTGCGCATCCGGCGATCGACGGCGGCCTTGCGCTGTCGGAAAAGATTGCGAATGCGGCCGATATCGAAGCGATCACGCTGCGCTGTCATCCGCTCGTGCCCGAGCTGATGGGCAACCCGCAGCCGAAGGACGGACTGCAGGCGCGTTTCAGCGCCATTCACGGTGTGGCCGCCGCGTTGTGCGACAAGGTGGTCGGCATTGCGCAGTACGAAGACACGCGCGTCGTGCAGGAAGACGTCACGGCCGTGCGTGCGAAAACGACGCTAGCGCCGGATACGTCGGTGAACCGCGACGAGGTATTTATCGAAGCGCGGCTGAAGAATGGCACGAGCGTCAAACATCACGTCGAGCATGCACGCGGCAGTCTCGCGCGTCCGCTCACCGACGACGAACTGCTGAACAAGGTTCGTCTGCTCGTCGATCCGCTGCTGGGCAACGGCACCGCGCAGAAACTTGCGGCGGTGGTCGATGGTATCGCCGACGCCGCGAATCTCGATGGGCTTTTCGCGCTTTGCACTACGACGAAGGAATCGAATCATGCATAACCCCGCTGCTCACTCCGCCGTATCCGACGCGCTGGTCCGGTTCGCGTCGGGCTCACTTACCGAACGAGGCGCACCGGCCATCGTCGCCGCGGCGCGAGCCGTCGAGCATGCGCGCTCGAAGCTCGCTGCGCTGAACGGCGCAAGCCGGCAGACGGCCTCGCTGCTGCAGTTTCAGGGCAGCGGCCCGAACGACACGCGCGTGCAGTCGTGGGCGCTCGGCGCGACGCTGTCGAACGAAGCCCCCGCGACGGTGGCGACGCCGGTGCTGGCCGCGGTCGTCGCGACCGGCGAGCTCGTGTCCGCCGAGGCCGACGATCTTGCGGCGGCCGCCGCGGTCGGCATCGAAGCGGCGCTGCGGATTCACAACGCGGTGGACAGCGACGAGTTTCGCGCGCGCTGGAATGTTGCGTCGGCAGTCGGCGTGCTTGGCGCGGTGCTCGCGGTCGCGCGCATCCTGAAGCTCGACGAGACGCGCACACGCAACGCGCTCGGCATCGCGGCGACGCAATCAGCCGGACTCGCGCACAACGCGGGTCTGCCGCTCGCGGGGCTCGAGGTCGGCAAGGCCGCCGCCGATGCGATCGAGGCCGCGCTGATGGCGAAGCACGGCTTTACGAGCGCGCCGGCTTCGATCGACGGCCGGCGCGGTTTTGCCGCGCTGATGGCGTACCGGTTCGATGCGGCGGCGATTACCGAAGGGCTGGGCGACGAGTGGCTGTCCGTGCAGTGAGCTCTGCGGTTAGCACCGCGCGTTGAACCGCGCTACACGCGATCAGTGCGGTGCAAACGGCTCCAGCGTGACGGACACGACGTGCGAGTGCCAGAAACCGCATTTGGCGATCGCCGGTACCCACGCATGGTTGTGCTTGCGCGTCCTCGCGGAGCCGTGAATCGTCACCGTCGAATCGACTTGCGGTGCGGCCAGTTGCGGGTCGTTCCGGGCGACGCTTTGCGCAGTGCCTGGCGTGAAACCTGGCACGGTGCCCTGGGTAGGGTTTTGCGTGAGGTTCTGCGCAGTCCCCTGCGTCGGGTTTTGTGCCGCGCTCTGCGTGGCGCTTTGTGCAGCCGAAGCCGGCGCACTGCTATCCACATCGCGAATCTTCGCCTTCAGCAGGCGCACGTCGGGCGCGAGAAACGTGTCGTAGCGTGTTGCAGTGCGGATCCAGCGGTCGATTTCCGCAATGCAATTGATGACCGCCGGACGGACGTTGATATGGGTGAGATACGCGTAGTCCTCGGGAATCGCATCCTGGGCCCGCGATGAGGCCGTTTGAAGAATCAGCAAAGCGCCGGTTAGGGCGATAGGGACGACAAATCCTTTCATGGTGGCTAAGAGAGGCGAGTAGGGCTATTTATTACAGCAAACACCGGGCAGCAGACGCCGATCGTACGGCGTCGCTCCGTGTGTTGCGGTTTACCGCGCGTTGCACGATGTGGCCAGCTAATATGCCGAAAGTTCCGCTGCCGCCGCGCATTATCCATGAGAAGTCGCCTCGCCGTTTTCAATCTGGTCGTCGCCCTGGGCCTTGCCGTGCTGATTTCGACGGCCTGTTCGAACAGGGACAGCGTGTTTTCAAGGCCACCCGCGTTGACGATGTACTCGCATGCGTCGGTTGCGGCGGTGGCCGATTGCATCGCGGCGCGGTGGAAAGCCAGCGCGCGCCATCTGCACCGCGTGCGCCGGGACAATATCGTCATGCTGCAGGCGCAATCCTTTTTCAGCGGTGTCAAGATCGGTGTGCGGTTAAGACCGGGCCCCGGAGCGACGCTTGTTCAATTCTTCGAGCGGCGTGTCGCGGACCCGCTTTACGCGGCGATGGTGCGCGCTTGCGCGCTGCCCGCGGGAACGATCGCGCCGGCGAACGTCAAGGGAAGCGGGTAGATTCCGCGCGGTTCCTGGCTCGCGGTTCGCGGCTCACGGCTCACGGCTCACCAGTTCCGGTCTTTGGCCTTCGAGGCGGGTTTGTTACCCTATGCCGTCTTCTACCATCGTTGAGCCTCGCCGCCATGCCGAATTCCCGGAAGCGAAGCCCTTTCACGCGTGCGGCAGGAGTAGGGCATGCCTACCCGAAGGGGCGCTCGGCTGTCGTGGCGGCCGCGTTCGCCCTCGCGTTCGTGGCGCTCCTGCTGCGTGCGTTCTGGGTCCAGTGCGTCGACTATGGCTTCTATCAGTGGCAGGGCGACCTGCGGCAGATGCGCGATTTCCAGATTCATGCGATGCGCGGGCGGCTGCTCGACCGGGATGGTCACCCTCTGGCGCTAAGCTTGCCCACTCGAACGCTCTGGATCGATTCGAGCGACGTCGGCGACGTGCCGAGCCGCAAGGCATCCGCCGTCGCATCGTTGCTTGGCCTTGACGCCGCGCATGTTCGCGCGCTCTTCGACGCGCATCGCCCATTCGCGTATCTGAAGCGTCAGGTATCCGACGCCGTCGCACAACGAGCGATGCGTCTCGATGTGCCGGGGCTCTATATGGCGCGCGACTATCGCCGCTTCTACCCCGAAGGCGGCATAGCAGCGCACGTGACCGGCTTCGCCGGCGTCGACGGCGTTGGGCAGGAAGGCATGGAGCGCGTCGAGAACCGGCTTCTGACCGGCGTCGACGGCAATCGGCGCGTGCTGCGCGACGCGCACGGCCGCGTCATCGATACGGTGTCGCTCGTCAAGGCGAAGGCGGGCAAGGACGTGCGGCTCTCCATCGATCAGGCGATCCAGTACGAAGCGTTCAAGGCGGTCAGAGAGGCCGTGCAGGGCAGCGGCGCGCGCGCGGGGTCGGCGATCGTGCTCGACGCGCATACCGGCGAAATTCTCGCGCTCGCGAACTGGCCGACCTACGATCCGAATCGGCGGTCCGCGCGCCACGGAGACGGGGTGCGCGACCGCGCGGTGACCGATGTGTTCGAGCCCGGGTCGGTGCTAAAGCCCTTTACGATCGCGCTCGCGCTCGAGCATGGCGTGGTCGAGCCGGGATCGATCGTGCCGACCGACGGCGGGCGTTTGCGCCTCGACGGCGCCGTGATTCACGACGACAAAAACTTCGGCACGCTGACGGTTTCTCAGGTGATCCAGAAGTCGAGCAACGTCGGCACGACGAAGATCGCGCTCCTGCTGACGCCGCGCGACATGTGGACCAATTTTCGCGCGGTCGGGCTCGGACGGCCGCCGGTTGCGGGTCTGCCCGGCGCTGCTGCGGGCAATTTGCGGGCCTATGCTCACTGGCGGCGCATCGAGCAAGCCACGATGTCGTACGGGTACGGCTTATCGGCCTCGCTGCTGCAGCTTGCGCAGGCCTACACCACGTTCGCCAACGACGGCGTGTTCGTGCCCGCCTCGATTCGGCCGGTCGGCCCCGCGCCGATACACGGCCGGCGCGTCTACCGCACGCATGTCGCGCGCGAGGTCAGGGCGATGCTCGCGACCGTGGTCTCGGACGACGGCACAGCGCCCGAGGCGACCGTGCCCGGCTACACGGCGGCGGGGAAGACAGGCACCGCCTATCGCTGGACGCCGCGCGGATACGACCACAGCGCGTATCGCGCGTCGTTCGTCGGCATGGTGCCCGCGGACGCGCCGCGCGTCGTTATCGCAGTGTCGA
>DATJJN010000058.1:0-2026 GCA_035492135.1 Paraburkholderia sp.
GACTGGCGAGCGGCCGCGCCGTATCGCCGAGTTCAGTGCAATCGATGCACTGCCGGGTATCGATCAGTCGTTTGATGTTGCGACGCTCGCGTCCCGCGTTCACCATCACTGCGCCGCGAATGACGCTATCAGCCACGAAGAGTGCGCACCACGAATACGCGGTAACGTCTGCGCGCATGACGACGACATCGTTTGCGACGCGGCCACCGAGCATCTGGATGTTGCGGTCGTATTGATCGGTCCAGAACCACGGTACGGCTGCAGCGCTGGGTGGGATGCCCGCGATCGCGTTCGCGGCGGCCTGTGCCTGCAGCTCGGCGTTTTCCCATGACTCGACGCGGATGGATTCGCCCAGCCAGTGTGTGCGTTGCCGCGCGACGTCGCCAACCGCGTAAACCGACGGCAGCGAGGTGCGCGCTTCGGCGTCGACCAGCACGCCGTCAACGCATTCGGCGCCGGCCGCGCGCGCCAGTTCGTCGTTCGCTATCGCGCCGATCGCGACCACGACGACGTCGGCCGCGAGCAAGCTGCCGTCGCCGAGCCGGACCGCACGAACCGAGCTGTCGCCTTCGAGCGCGGCAACCGTCACGCCGGTTCGAACATCGACCTGATGCGCGCGATGCAGATCCCACAGATACGTGCCGAGAAAGCCGCCGAAAATCCGCGGCAACAACCCGCTGCCGCTTTCGAGCACAGTGACGGAGCAATGGCGCGCTACGGCCGTCGCTGCGATTTCGAGCCCGAGAAAGCCGCCGCCGATTACGACGACCTTCGCGCCAGCGGTCAGACGCGCGGACAGATTCACGCTATCGCTGATATTGCGCAGCATCAGTACGCCATCGAGCGACGCACCCGGTACCGCGAGGGGCCGCGGTCGCACGCCTGTCGCAAGCACGAGATCGTCGTACGCAAGTGACTCGCCGCCGACGAGCGAGATCTGCCTGGCGCGGCTGTCGATGCCGGAGACTTCCACACCGACACGTAGAGCAATGCGCTGCTCGTCATACCAGCTGCGCGGAAACATCGTCGTTTTCGACGGTGAACCGCCGTTCAGCACTTCCTTCGACAAAGGGGGCCGCTCGTAGGGCAAGTCCGGTTCTTCGCCGAGCAGCAGGATATCGGCGGTGGCGTCCAGCTTGCGCAGTGCCGCGGCAGTTCTCGCGCCGGCCTGCCCCGCGCCAACGATGACGGTTTGCCTGCTCACGTCGTCACCCCGCGCGCGCAGCCGTATGAAAAATTACTCGACATCGACGAGTACCTCTTCGCCGTCGACTCGCACCGCGAAGGTCTGCAGATCCACATCGACCGGTCCCGACAAGGCTTTACCCGTGCGCACGTCGAATACCCCCTGATGCAGCGGACACTCGACCGTGCCGTCTTCGAGGTAGCCGTCCGACAGGCAGGCGTGCGCATGCGTGCAGATGTCGTGGGTGGCGAAGAATTCGCCGTCGAGGTTGTATAGAGCAACCGGAATGTTCTCGATACGGCACGCCTTGACGGTGCCGGCGGGGACGTCGGCAACGAGTGCCAGCGGTTTCCATGCCATCAGATCAGTCTCCTCATAGTGAGTACCAGGCTGGCGATATCGGTATCGCCTTGGACAGGAATGCTGCGATTGAGCATTGGCGACGTTCTGCGTCGGTGGTTCGTATTCTGAGTGAGCCGGTTGCGGGCCGCGTCACTATTTCCTTGATGGAGCATTCGCCAATCGCGAATGCTCTCGGCGTGCGTTATCGGAGTACTGGGATTCGCGCCGTGTGGTAACTTCGGCTCGATTCGGGGGCTCGCACTGGCTGCAGTTCGTCCGTTGCGGCGTACTGCCTTCGTCGACGGATTTGCGGACACAATCAAAGCTGAAGGCGTAACGGGCGATCCCGCCGGCAAGACGATGGAGACGGCATGCGTTTCGATTTGACGGATTTGAGGCTGTTCGCGGCAGTCGCCGCGCGCGGAAACATCACCAAGGCGGCGGAGAGTCTGCCGATTGCCATTGCGGCGGCGAGTTCGCGGATTCGCGCGTTGGAGG
>DATJJN010000059.1:0-2109 GCA_035492135.1 Paraburkholderia sp.
CGCAATACAGCACCGCGACGAGCGCGAGCACGAGCCAGACGGCCCGGATGCCCCAGCGCTGCCGCACGAGCCGTTGCTGCGTGAGTTCCATTACGACGACGCTCCAAAGAGCGCGCGCTCGGCCGGCGTCAGTGCGTCGACCGCGCTGCTGCGCGTGAAGTCGAGTTGCGTCACGTCGCCGTTCGCCAGCGTGATGCGCACGTGCTGCAAATACGCGCCGCCGCTCATCTGCAGGGATTTGATCGCCTGCGCGAGCTGCGGCTGGTTCGGCTTGAGCAGCATTTGCCATTGCTCGGGCGTGCCGCGTGCGTCGACGTCGAACTGCGCGTACAACGCCGAGAGATCTCCGCCGAACATCGAGCGCATCATCCGCGAGACCTGGGCGACGCCCTGCGCCCCGCCGCCTGTGCGCGGCGCGCCGTCGGTCTTCAAGTGCTGACCGTTCGGGTTGACTTCGCTGACGCCGGCATCGTCGATGACGTAGGTCGTTTTATACGGCGTATCGATGTGCCAGATCACGCCGCGCGCTCGGAAAAACAGCAGCGAGCCCGTGTTCACGAGCGGCTCGCGCATGGCGGAAAGCGTCTGCGTTTGCGTGAATTGCGCGCGTACGCCGTTCATATGACCGAGCTCGGACGCAATCGATGCGACGAGTCCAGGATTGCCCGCCACCGCTGCAGCCGCGGCAGCCGAAGCCGAAGCTGCGTTTGCCGCCGCTGGCGACGCCGCCACCGCGTCCACGCAGCGCAACAGAAGGCCCGCTGCACCCACGGACAAGGTCAGCGCCGCAACGACCGTCACGGTCCCCGTCACCATCGCGCGCACGCGCCGGTATCGTTTCAGGTTCAAGCTTTCCATACACGCTCCAGTTTCTCGAATACGACCGGCGGCGACTCGAACTGCAATTCCTGCGACGCGGCATCGACCGCGACCTGAATCGTGTAGCCCTTCGTGAGGCGCGTGCCGGACGCGCGATCGACGATCGTGTAGCCGATCTTCAAACGGTTCTGGTACTCGAGCAGTTCGGCCCGCACCTCGAGCTGCTGCCCGTAGGTGGCCGGCCGCACATACTTCAGATGCGCCTCGACGATCGGCCACAAATAACCGGACGCCTGCATCTCGCGGTAGTCGTAGTCGAAGGCGCGCAACAACGCCGCGCGGCCGATCTCGAAGTACTTCAGATAGTTGCCGTGCCAGCAGACGTTCATGGCGTCGACGTCGTGAAACGGCACTTCGACGAATCCGCTTGCCGCAAGGACCGGCGCGGAGTTAGCGAGTTCGTGCATCTGCATCGGTTTTCTCCTCGCGGGGCACGCCGACGCGCACGTCGGCGAATGCATCGACCAGCGCGCCATCGGCGATTTGCGCGGTCAGCGCGCGCAGGTCCATTTCGAGCGCGCGGTCCTCGTCGACGAACGGCGATTGCGCATTGACGCGGTCCGCGAAGCTCGCGAGCGGCGTGGGCACGAGCGTCGCAGCAGCGTCGCGCACGCGCAGCCGCAAGGCCTGCACGGCCGCGAGCGTATGCGCGGCCGCGACCTGCTCCGTTAGCTCGATCACGCGCAGGCAATCGCGCGCGGCGATGGTGCCCATGCTGACCTTGTCCTGATTGTGCGATTCCGTCGAACGCGAAAACACGCTCGCGGGCATCGTCAGCTTCAATGCTTCGGCCGTCCATGCGGACGACGAAATCTGCACCGCCTTGAAGCCGTGGTTGATCGGTGCGCGCGATGACGTCGCGCCGGACAGATTGCGCGGCAAGCCGTTGTTGAACTTCTCGTCGACCAGCAGCGCGAGCTGGCGGTCCATCAGGTCCGCGAGATTGGCGATTGCTGTTTTCAGCGAGTCCATCGCGAACGCGATATGGCCGCCGTAGAAGTTGCCGCCGTGCAGCACGCGCTCGCTGTCGGGATCGACGAGCGGATTGTCGTTCGCGCTGTTCAGTTCGTTCTCGACGTCGCGCCGCACCCACGACAACGCGTCGCGCGCCACGCCGATCACATGCGGTGCACAGCGGATCGAATAGCGGTCCTGCAGACGGTGGCCCGGCGTATCGTCGCGGCCGGCGAGGTCCGCGCGAATCCATGCGGCCGCTTCGGCCTGGCCCGC
>DATJJN010000060.1:0-2509 GCA_035492135.1 Paraburkholderia sp.
GCGCATCAAGTTCCATCTGGGCCGCGTCGAATACGACCACCAGACGGTCGTGATCATCCTGAACGTCGCGCATCGCGTGGTCGGCATGGTGGTCGACGGCGTGTCGGACGTGCTGACGCTGACGGCCGATCAGATCATGCCGGCGCCCGAATTCGGCGCGACGCTGACGACCGAGTACCTGACGGGCCTCGGCACTGTCGACGGCCGCATGCTGATCCTGATGGACATCGAAAAGCTGATGACGAGCCGCGAAATGGAGCTGATCGAGGCGGTCAGTCTCTAAAGGCCGGGACGAGCAGGAGAACGACAAATGAACCGATGGTCGATCCGCGCGGCGCTGACCGTGGTCGGCGCCGTGCTCGTGCTGCTGACGGTGGCGGTCGGCGCGCTCGGCGTCTTTTCGCTGACGCGCGCCACCGGCGCCCTCGACGAAATCGCGAACGGCGATCTGGCGGCCACGCGCGCATTGAGCGATACGTCGACCTATCTGCTGCGCGGCCGCGTCTCGCTCGACCGCGCGAGCGGCCTGCTCAGCGACGGTGAGCTTGATCAGGCGAAGGTGGCGATCGATCGCGCGCAGGAACTGTTCAACAAGTCGAATGAAGGGTGGCAGACGTTTACGTCGCTGCAGAAGGGAGGCATCGATCAGGCGCTGATCGACGAGGCTGTTGCGCGCCGCGCATCACTGCTGCACGAAGGCGTCGAGCCCGAGATCACCGCGCTGCGCGAGGTCGACCTGACCACGTACCGCAAGATCGCGAATACGAAGATCAGCCCGATGTTCGTCGCGTTCGACAACGCAGCGGCGCCGATCGTCAAGGCGTTGCAGGACCGTGCGAACCAGCAGCAGACGGACGCCTCGCAATATATCGCGACCATGAAGGTGCTGATCGGAGTGGGCATTGCGGTTGCGGTGCTGATGATGATCGTCGTGCGCGTCGTGATGAGCCGCATGATCTCGAAGCCGCTCGACGAAGCGATCGAATGCTTCGAGCGCATTGCGACCGGCGACCTGACGCAGACCGTGCGCAATACGAGCCGCAACGAAATGGGGCGGTTGTTTGACGCGATCCGCAAGATGCAGGACGGCGTGGTCACGCTCGTGAAATCGGTGCATTCGAGCACCGAGTCGATCGATACGGGCGCGCGCGAAATTGCGATGGGCAATACGGACCTGTCGCAGCGCACCGAGCAGCAGGCCGCTTCGCTGCAGGAAACCGCGTCGAGCATGGAACAGCTGACCGGCACCGTGAAGCAGAACGCCGAAAACGCGCGGCAGGCGAGCCAGCTTGCCGTCAACGCGTCCGAAATCGCGACACGCGGCGGCGAAGTGGTCAGCGAAGTGGTCGTGACGATGCGCGATATCGCGGCCAGCTCGAACAAGGTCGTCGACATCATCGGCGTGATCGAAGGCATCGCGTTCCAGACCAACATCCTCGCGCTGAACGCGGCCGTCGAAGCGGCGCGCGCGGGCGAGCAGGGCCGCGGCTTCGCGGTCGTGGCCGGCGAAGTGCGCAGCCTCGCGCAGCGCAGCGCGAGCGCGGCGAAGGAAATCAAGGAGATGATCGGCGACTCGGCCGCGAAGGTGCAGGGCGGCTCGGAACTCGTCGGCCGCGCGGGCACCACGATGGAAGAGATCCTGCAGGCCGTGCGGCGCGTGACCGACATCATGGGCGAGATCAGCGCGGCGTCGGAAGAGCAGTCGGGCGGCATCGAGCAGGTCAATCGCGCGGTCAGCCAGATGGACGACGTGACGCAACAGAACGCGGCGCTCGTCGAACAGGCCGCCGCCGCGGCCGCGTCGCTCGAAGAACAGACGCGGCAGTTGCGTGGCGTGGTCGGCGGTTGGCGCGTGTCGGCCAACGGCTCATCGGATTTCGGAAGCTTTGCGGCGCCGCTGTCGCGCACGGCTGTTCGCCCGCAGTCGGCGGCGCCCGCGGTTCAGGCCCGACCCGTTGCGTCCGCAACGAAGTCCGTGATGCCCGCATACATCGGTTCAAGCGGCGGCGCTGGCGTCGGCGCGGAAGCCGCGGAAACCACGGCGCCGAAGCAGGATGCAGCAAAGCACGACACCGCAAAGCCAGCCGCACCGGCGCGCGGCGATGTACCGGCTGCCCGCCGCGAGCCGGTGCTGAAGCGGCCGGCTATGCGTGCCGCAGCCGCTGTCAAGGCAGCGGCAACGGCCCCGGCAGTTTCGACGACGGCAAGTGCAGGCTCCGACGCAGACTGGGAAACGTTCTAGAAGGATTGACGCAAACATGCAGTGGCACGGCTTCGCGCCCGCAATCGGGCGACACGGCACAGCGCGCTTTGTCAGCGCGGTGGGGCGAGGCCGTCCGTTGCCGGCGCACGCCCGTGGCACACACGTAGCGCGCAATCGGGGAATCCAATGAGCGACACGCGCGCAACGCAACGCGGCGGCCGCGCCGACGCACCGCGCGCCGGCGAGCCGGGCCGCGACTTCGAATTCACGTCGGCCGACTTCACGCGCATTCGCGAGCTGATCTAT
>DATJJN010000061.1:0-123060 GCA_035492135.1 Paraburkholderia sp.
TGAAGCGTAAGAACCTTTGGGGGCCCTCAGGCAAACACTAGAACTGGCGGTGTGAGCCGCTTTCTTTTGCCTACTTTTCTTTGCGGCGGCAAAGAAAAGTAGGTGCCGCCCCGCACAGGGGCGACGCGTGAACGGCAAACACCATAACGCGGATGCCAGCGAAAGCGATAGCACACCACCCTGCCGCCGCACAGGCAAAAACACCAATTCCATCACCTCCGCCCCCGCTGCAAAAACGCGACAACAATAATCACAATCCCCTGCACAGCAGCATTCAGATAAACGCTAATGATGCTAGTGAGATTAAGAATATTGGCAATCACAGAAAGCAGAACCGCACCGATCACGGTACCCACAACCCGCCCTTCACCGCCCTTGAGCGCGGTCCCGCCAACCACAACGGCGGCAATCGCCTCCAGCTCCCATAAAAGCCCAGTAGTCGGCGTAGCAGACCCAAGTCTCGGCACATACAAAACCGTCGCCACTCCGACACAAACCCCAAGCAACACATATGTAACGATCTTCACGGTATCAACGCGAATCGCGGCATACCGCGCAACCTGTTCATTCGAACCAATCGCCTGCACATGACGCCCAAACGCCGTGCGATTAAGAATGAGCGCACCGCCCGCTGCGACGACGAGAAACACCCAGATCGGCACAGGCACCCCGAACAGACTCGCGTAATAAACAGGCCCGTAGAGATCGGAAAGATTGTTATCGAGCGTCAAGGCACCACCATCGGCAAGCCACGTCAAAACGGCGCGAAAAATACCCAGCGACCCCAGCGTCACGATAAAAGGCTCGATCCGCCCTTTCGTGATCAACAACCCATGCGCGCATCCAAACGCACCGCCCAGCACGAACGCACTCGCAATCCCGATCAGCACGATCGTCAGCGGCGCAAACGCATGACCGCCCGGCGCAGCGGCAAGCGCATTCATCAACCAGATCATGCTGCCCGCGATCAACGCGGCCATCGACCCAACAGAAAGATCAATCCCACCCGAAATGATCACAAACGTCATGCCGACAGCAATGATCCCGATGAACGACGTGCGCGTCAGCACGTTCATCATGTTGTCGACAGTCGCGAAATCGCGATTGAGCAGCGTCCCCGCAATGCACAGCACGATCAGGCCCAGCACGGGCCCAAGCCCGTGCAAACGATGCGCGATCCGCATCGCGCGCCCTGCCGGCGCGGTGTCAGTGTGTGCCGGTCGCATGAGCGATCAACTCCTCTTCGGTCAGATGGTCGAGACCGAGCGTCGCCTGCAGGCGACCCGCGCGCATCACGGCAACGCGATGGCACAGCCCGATCAGCTCGATCAGTTCGGATGAAATGACGACCACCGCGCGCCCTTCGGCCGCAAGCCGGTGGATCAGAAAATAAATGTCGCGCTTCGCGCCAATATCGACGCCGCGCGTCGGCTCGTCGAGCACGATCACATCGGGATTCGGCTGCAGGAATTTGGCGAGCGCGAGCTTCTGCTGGTTGCCGCCCGACAACATGCGCGCACGGCTGCCCAGATCGCCCGTGCGGATGCCGAACTCGCGCACGGCTTTCGTCAGCGCGTCGCGTCCCGCCTTCAGATCGAGCAGCGGCTTCGCATAGCGTTCGAGCGTCATCAGCGTCAGGTTGTCCTGCAGGCTCAGGTTCACGTGCAGCCCCTTGCCTTTGCGGTCTTCGCTCAGATACGTGAGGCCACGGCGCATCGCGTCGCGCGGACTGTGCAGGTCGGCTTTGCGTCCGGCGATTTCGATCGTGCCCGAGGCGCGCTGGCGCAAGCCGATGATCGCCTCGAAGGCTTCCGTGCGTCCCGCGCCGACCAGTCCCGCAAAGCCGAACACTTCGCCCGCGCGCACCTCGAAGCTCAGATCCTCGACCCATTCGGGCACGCTGAGGTGCTGTACGTTCAGCGCGATGGGTGCGTTCTCCGCAGGGAGCGTCTTGTCGGGGAACATGTCGGACAGATCGCGCCCGACCATCAGGTTCGCCATCTGCTGACGCGCGAGCAGCGCCGTTTCGCTGCGCGCGACGAAGCGGCCGTCACGCATCACGATCACTTCGTCGGTGATGTGCTCGACTTCATCGAGCTTGTGCGAGATGTAGACGATGGTCACGCCGTCGGCCTTGAGCTTCGTCATCAGCGCGAACAGGCGCTCGGTCTCGGACGGCGTGAGCGTCGCCGTCGGTTCGTCCATGATCAGCAGCCGCGCGCGCCGCGACAGCGCCTTCGCAATCTCCACCATCTGCTTTTCCGCGACGATCAGGTCGCGCACCTTCGTATCGGGATGCTTGTGCAGGCCGACCTGGTCCAGATAGCGCTTCGCTTCGTTGCGCATCGCCGTGTCGTCGACGAACATTCCCTTGCGCTTCTCGTGGCCGAGATACATGTTCTGCGCGATCGTCAGATGCTCGGCGAGATTGAACTCCTGGTGAATCAGCACGATGCCCGCCGCTTCCGCGTCGCGTGAGCCGTCGAAACGCTGTGCGTGGCCGTCGATCAGCACCGTGCCTTCAGTGGCCGTTTCGTAGCCGGCGAGGATTTTCATCAGCGTCGACTTGCCCGCGCCGTTCTCGCCGAGCAGGCCGTAGATGCGCCCAGGCGCCAGGTCGAAGCTCACGCCGTGCAGCACGCGCACGGGTCCGAAGTCTTTGCGGATATCGTCGAAGCGGACGGCGAGGCTCATCGCGGCTTCCCTCTCAGGCGCTCTTTCTGACTACGAGCCGATGCGGCAGCAGCACGCCCGGCACGTTCTCGCGCGGATTCGCGAGCCGTTGCAGCAAGAGGCGCGCGGCGGTCTCGCCCAGTTCGCGCATCGGTTGCGCGATCGTCGTCAACGGCGGATCGATCTGCGCGGCAAGCGAAATATCGTCGAAGCCCGCGACGGCGACATCGTCGGGCACGCGCTTGCCGACGCTGCGCAAGCCCGCGATCACGCCGATCGCCAACGTGTCCGACACGGCGAAGATGGCCGTTGGCGCGTCGGCGTGCGTCATCAGCAGCGCGGCCGCCGAGGCGCCCGCTTCGTAGTCGAGGCTGTTCACGTTCTGGCGCCAGCGTTCGTCGGCCGCGATGCCCGCGTCGCGCAATGCGTCCAGATAACCTTGCTGACGTTGCTGCGCGTACAGGTAGTGATCGTCGGAATTGATCAGCGCGATGCGACGGTGGCCGCGCGCGAGCAGATGGCGCACGGCGTCGCCCGCTGCGCGGTAGTTGTCGATGCCGACGTACGGCACACCCACGGACGAATCGAACTCGCAGCACGCCACCCACGGCAGTGCGTTCGATTCCTCGGCAAGCGCCTGCTGCACGGTGGCCGGGTCGAGGCAGATCGCGCCGTCCGCGCGGCGGCGGCGCAGCAGGTCGCAGTAGCTGCGCTCGCGGCCCGCATCGGCGCCCGGGTCGCACAACAGCATGAAATAGCCGTGCTGGCGCGCCACGGAATCGATCCCGCGAATGACTTCCGCATAGAAGGGGTTGCCGACGTCGGGCACCATCGTCAGCAGCAGGCGGCTTTCGGCCGTGCGCAGATTGCGCGCCAGTTCGTTCACGCGGTAGCCGCTCGTCGCGACGGCGGCGAGCACCTTGTCGCGCGTCGCGGGGCGCACGTTCGAATGCCCGTTCAGCACGCGCGACACCGTCGCCACGGACACACCCGCCTGCTCGGCGACGCCCGCAATCGACAGCCCTTCCGATGCGGCGCGTGCCGAGCCCCGCATATCGGGCTCGGCCGCGCCGGATGGCTGCGCTTGCGGGTCACGTTGCGACGGTTTGTCCACCGGTTCTCGCTCCGAGAATGTAATCGATTACATTTTTGGTCGACATGGGCGCGAAGCGCAAGTCTCATCTCGTAGGGACTTTCACCGAGGCGTGGCGCGCAAAGAAATCCGTCCGCCCGCGGTGAACCTGCCCGCAACAGGACGGCATCGGCGCGTGGTTTGGTACAATTTCGCAGTTAACCTGGATAGCACCAGGCAGTAACAAGCCCAGGCAACATCCAATGGGAGCAGTGGTCCCCCAATACATCCGCTGCCCGCGTCTCAACCACACCGCCGAATTGATCATGAACATCGAACAAGCGCGTTTCAACATGATTGAACAGCAAATCCGTCCGTGGGAAGTGCTCGACCAGGACGTGCTGAATCTGCTGTCGATCGTCAAGCGTGAGCATTTCGTCCCCGAGGTGTATCGCGAGCTTGCGTTCGCCGACCTCGAAGTCCCGCTGCCGAACGGCCAGCACATGCTGGCGCCGCGCGTCGAAGCGCGCGTGTTGCAGGAACTGACGATCAAGAAGCACGAAACCGTGCTGGAAATCGGCGCCGGCTCGGGTTACATGGCCGCGCTGCTCGCCCATCGGGCACAGCAGGTGCTGACCGTCGAGATCGATCCGGAACTGGCGGCGTTCGCGCGCGCGAACCTGTCGAAGAACGGCGTGGTGAACGCCGAGGTCGCGCAGGGCGACGGCTCGCGCGGCTGGGCCGCGGCCGCGCCTTACGACGCGATCTGCGTGTCCGGCGGACTGCCGGTCGTGCCGCAGCAGTTGCTCGAACAACTGAAGGTCGGCGGGCGTCTTGCCGCGTTCGTCGGCACCGCGCCGGTGATGGAAGCGCAGATCATCACGCGCATCGACGACAAGCAATATCGCATTGCGACCGTGTTCGAAACGTATGTCGAGCCGCTGACGAACGCGATCCAGCCGCCGCGTTTCCGGTTTTAACCCTACGGTGGGCGCGCGCCGCGTCCACCCCGACACTGAGTCTTATCGATGCAGAACCTGACCGCCCCCGCCCTCGCCGAATGGCTCGCCGACTCGTCGCGCGCCGCGCCCGTGCTGCTCGACGTGCGCGAGCCGTGGGAAATCCAGACCGCGCAGATCGCGGGCAGCGTATCGATTCCGATGCGCGACATCCCTGCGCGCAGCGAAGAACTCGACGACGACGCGCAGATCGTCTGCGTGTGTCACCACGGCGCGCGCAGCGCGCAGGTCGCGATGTTCCTCGAATCGCGCGGCTTCACGAAGGTGTTCAACCTGCAAGGCGGGATCGACGCGTGGTCGCGTCAGGTCGATCCGTCGGTGCCGATGTACTGATTAAAGATCGCCGATCGCCGATCGCGCGTGAAAAATAAAAGGCGCAGCATTCGCTGCGCCTTTTTCTTTTACGTCACCCGTCACTCCACTTCCTTCAGCACCTGCGCAACGGTCGAGAAGATCTCGTCGATCTGCGCGTGGTCCACGATCAACGGCGGCGAGAACGCGAGGATGTCGCCGGTATAGCGCGTCAGCACGCCCTTCTGATAGCAGCGCACGAACACTTCGTACGCGCGCGCGCCCGGCGCGCCTTCGCGTGACTGCAGCTCGACGCCGCCCACGAGCCCGAGATTGCGCACGTCGATCACATGGCGCTCGCCGCGCAGCTTGTGGATCGCCGCTTCGAATACCGGCGCCATCTTCGCGGCCCGCTCGAAAAGCCCTTCGCGTTCGTACAGGTCGATCGTCGCGCACGCGGCGGCGACCGCGACCGGATGCGCCGAGTACGTGTAGCCGTGGAACAGCTCGATGCCGGCCGGCGCGCCGTCGACGATCGTGTCGTGAATGCGCTTGCTCGCCGCCACCGCGCCGAGCGGCGCGGCCGCGTTGTTCGTGCCTTTCGCCATCGTCAGCAGGTCCGGCGTCACGCCGAAGTACGTCGCCGCGAACGGTGCGCCGAGCCGCCCCCAGCCGGTGATCACCTCGTCGAAGATCAGCAGGATGCCGTGCCGGTCGCAGATCTCGCGCAGCCGTTGCAGATAGCCCTGCGGCGGAATCAGCACGCCGGTCGAGCCGGCGACCGGCTCGACGATCACCGCGGCGATCGTCGACGCGTCGTGCAGCGCGACGAGGCGCTCCAGTTCGTCGGCGAGATGCGCGCCCCACGCGGGCTGCCCCTTCGAGAACGCGGCTTCCTTGAGGTTCAGCGTGTGCGGCAGATGATCGACCGACGGCAGCAACTGCCCCGAAAACGCCTTGCGGTTCGGCGCGATGCCGCCGACCGAGATGCCGCCGAAGCCGACGCCGTGATAGCCGCGCTCGCGGCCGATGAACCGCGTGCGCTGCCCTTCGCCGCGCGCGCGGTGATACGCGAGCGCGATCTTCAGCGCGGTGTCGACCGCCTCCGAGCCCGAGTTCGAAAAGAAGATGTGCTTCAGGTCGCCGGGGGTGTGCTTCGCGATTTTCGTCGCCGCCTCGAACGCCTTCGGGTGGCCCATCTGGAACACCGGCGCGAAGTCCATCTCGGCCGCCTGTGCCTGCACGGCGGCGACGATCTCGTCGCGGCAGTGTCCCGCGTTCACGCACCACAGCCCGGCCGTGCCGTCGAGAATCCGGCGGCCGTCGTGCGACGTGTAGTACATCCCCTTTGCGCTGACGAGGAGCCGCGGCGCGCTCTTGAACTGGCGGTTCGCGGTGAACGGCATCCAGAACGCGGACATGTCGGGCAGGTTCACATCGGACTGGGCGGGACTCGCGCTCATCTGGATCTCCTTCGCGGATCGTGACTGACGGTGGGACAAGGGGGTGGGCCGTGTCGCACCGCGTGCGGGCGACGGGCTATCAGTGTAGGCCCAGTGGCCCCCGCATGCACAACGGTGCAGCGCAGCGAAAACGGGCGCGCACCGCGAGGCGTTGTCGCGCGCAAGGTTGGACGACGCTGCGTCGCGGGGAGCGAGGCCCGACCCCCGTAATGATGTCAGCCAAAGCGTGACGCACTGCGACGAGGCAGCGCGCCAGAAGCGGGCTCGCTCGTGCACCAGTTTCGCTCGTCGCGTCCCGCACGGGGGGCGTGGACGCGCGCGCCGCTGCCTTGCTCGCCGCGTCGGCTCACGCGCCGCGCATACCCGCGATGCACGCTGACCGATTGGCATAGCCCTTGCAGTAATCGCGCTGCAAGACAAGGCAGAAAGACACGTAAAAAACGGGCCGCGCGCGAGCACGATCACCGCGCTGACGACCCGCGAGTTCATCGATCCAACCGTCAAGGGGAAACACATGAAACGTCGTAGTCTGCTGAAACTGGGGACCATGTCCGGCGCGCTCGCGGCGGCGGGACGCATGCCGTTCGCGCGCGCAGCCGAGTCCGGCAGCGGGCCGATCAAGGTCGGCATCCTGCATTCCCTGTCGGGCACGATGGCGATCTCGGAGACGTCGCTGAAAGACACCGCGTTGATGACCATCTCGGACATCAACAAGAGCGGCGGCGTGATGGGGCGGCAGATCGAGCCGGTCGTCGTCGATCCCGCGTCCAACTGGCCGCTGTTCGCCGAGAAAGCGCGGCAGCTGCTCACCCAGGACAAGGTCGCGTGCGTGTTCGGCTGCTGGACGTCGGTGTCGCGCAAGTCGGTGCTGCCGGTGTTCGAGGAACTGAACGGTCTGCTCTACTACCCGGTGCAGTACGAGGGCGAGGAGATGTCGCGCAACGTGTTCTACACGGGCGCGGCGCCGAACCAGCAGGCGATTCCGGCGGTCGAGTATCTGATGAGCGCCGAGGGCGGCGGCGCGAAGCGCTTCTTCCTGCTCGGCACCGATTATGTGTATCCGCGCACGACGAACAAGATCCTGCGCGCGTTCCTGCATTCGAAAGGTGTCGCCGATGCCGATATCCAGGAGGTCTACACGCCGTTCGGGCACAGCGACTATCAGACGATCGTCGCGAACATCAAGACGTTCGCGCAGGGCGGCAAGACGACGGTCGTCTCGACGATCAACGGCGATTCGAACGTGCCGTTTTACAAGGAGCTGGGCAACCAGGGGCTGAAGGCGACCGACGTGCCGGTGGTCGCGTTCTCGGTCGGCGAGGAAGAGCTGCGCGGCATCGACACGAAGCCGCTCGTCGGCCACCTCGCCGCGTGGAATTACTTCATGTCGGTGAAGGGCCCGGCGAACACGAAATTCCGCGAGCAATTCGCGAGCTGGGTGAAGACGCAGGGGCTGCCCGGCGGCGCGAAGCGCGTGACGAACGATCCGATGGAAGCGACGTTCGTCGGCATCCACATGTGGAAGCAGGCGGTCGAGAAGGCCAAGAGCACCGACGTCGACAAGGTGCGCGTCGCGATGATCGGACAGACCGTGGCCGCGCCGTCGGGCTTCACGCTGACGATGGACGGCAACCATCACCTGCACAAGCCGGTGATGATCGGCGAGATTCGCGGCGACGGCCAGTTCAACGTCGTGTGGAGGACGAAGACGGCGATCCGCGCGCAGCCGTGGAGCCCGTTCATCGCCGGCAACGAGAACAAGCCGGATGTGGTGAGCTCGACGGTGCTGCCGTCGCTGCTGCGCCGCTCGCGGGCGGCGTGACCGGATGCACGAGCCGCGGCCGGCGCGATGCGTCGGCGTCGGCTTCGGCTCGCGCGCTCGTCCTTGACGAAGAAGGCCGGCGTTCGCGCGCCGGCCGTCGACTACGAATCTCATCATGCACTCACTGACGAAACCGGCGATGCGCGTCGGCGTTGCTGCGCTGTGCGCGCTCGCGCTGTCGTGCGGGTTCGCGCCGTGCGCGTTCGCGCTCGGGCAAGCCGACGTCGCGCCGCTCGCGGGCGACGACTTCGACGCGAAGTCCGCCGCGATCGACAAGCTGATCGCGACGCACGACGCGGCGTCGCTCGCGCTGCTCAAAGCGCTCGCCGACGACAGCGTCGCCGCGACCGACCAGGGCGAAGTGCTGATCCAGGACGGCGACACCGCGCACGACGCGGCGACGGGCAAGCCGGTCGCCGCCGACGTCGCCGCGAGCGCGCAGTCGATCACGCTGAACAACCTGCTGCGCTCGAAGGTGGCGGGCGCGGTCGCGGGCCTGCAGCTCGCGTCGCCCGACGTCGACACGCGGCGCGCGGCGATTGCCGACCTGCTGAAGAATCCCGATCCGGCGATGAAGCCGTTGATCGACGCGGCCCGCGCGAAAGAGACCGACCCGCGGTTGAAGAAACGCCTCGACACGCTATGGGCGATGACCGCGCTGCACAACCCGGACGCGGCGACGCGTGTCGAAGCGGTGACGCTCGTCGCCGCGCGCCACGATCTCGATACGTATGAACTGCTGCGCCCGCTCGTCGCGAAGAATGCGAGCGGCGCATGGAACGAGCCCGACGCGCGCGTGCGCGAGCTCGCGCAACAAGGCATCGATGCGCTCGACCGCATCCAGCGCCGCAGCCAGATCGCGGGCACGCTGTTCGCCGGGCTGTCGCTCGGCAGCGTGCTGCTGCTCGCGGCGCTCGGCCTTGCGATCACGTATGGCCTGATCGGCGTGATCAACATGGCGCACGGCGAATTCCTGATGATCGGCGCGTACGCGACCTACGTCGTGCAGACGCTCGTGCAGCGTTACGCGCCCGGTGCGTTCGACTGGTATCCGCTCGCCGCGATTCCGGCGTCGTTCGTGGCCGCCGCGCTGGTCGGCCTCGTGATCGAGCGGCTCGTGATCCGCCATCTGTACGGCCGGCCGCTGGAGACGCTGCTGACCACGTTCGGCGTGAGCCTCGTGCTGATCCAGGGCACGCGAATGCTGTTCGGCGCGCAGAACGTCGAAGTCGAGAACCCGTCGTGGATGAGCGGCGGCGTGACCGTGATGCAGAACCTGATCCTGCCGTACAACCGGATCGCGATTCTCGCGTTTTCGCTGATCGTCGTCGGCATCGCATGGGCCGTGCTGACGAAGACGCGCCTTGGCCTCTTCGTGCGCGCGGTCACGCAGAACCGCCGGATGGCCGCGTGCGTCGGCGTGCGCACCGAACGCGTCGACGCGTATGCGTTCGCGTTCGGCGCGGGCATCGCGGGGCTCGGCGGCTGCGCGCTGTCGCAGATCGGCAATGTCGGACCGGACCTCGGGCAGAGCTACATCATCGATTCGTTCATGGCGGTGGTGCTGGGCGGCGTCGGGCAGATCGCGGGGACCGTGATCGGCGGGTTCGGGCTCGGGCTCGTCAGCAAGGCGATCGAGCCGTTCTGGGGCGCGGTGCTCGCGAAGATCGCGGTGCTCGTGCTGATCGTGCTGTTCATCCAGAAGCGGCCACAGGGGCTCTTTGCCCTGAAGGGCCGCAGCGCGGAAATGTGGTGAATAACGACCCCCTTCGCTCCCTGCGGTCGCTGCCCCCCGAGGGGGCGGTCAGCACTCTTGGGGCGGCCCGGCGAGTGCTGACGATGAATGCCCCCCTTCGCTCCCTGCGGTCGCTGCCCCCCGAGGGGGCGGTCAGCACTCTTGGGGCGGCCCGGCGAGTGCTGACGCTGATCAGCTCCCTGCGGTCGATTCGCAAATAGAACGCCCATGACCACCGCCACGACAACCCGCCCCGCCCCGTACGGCTCCCCTGCGCCGCAAGGCAAGTCAGGCGCCGACGACACCTACGCGCTCGGCCTTCCCGCCCGCCCGCCGCTGCTCACGCGCGGCGCGTGGCTCGCGCTGATCGCGCTGATCGTCGCGATCGGCGTCGGCGTGCCGCTCGCCGCGCTCGTGCTGCCGCAGTCGAGCGCGTTCCATCTGTCCGCGTACGCGATGACGCTCGCCGGCAAGCTGATGTGCTATGCGATCGCCGCGCTCGCGCTCGATCTCGTGTGGGGCTACTGCGGGATCCTGAGTCTCGGCCACGGGCTCTTCTTCGCGCTCGGCGGCTACGCGATCGGCATGTACCTGATGCGCGAGATCGGCCGCGAAGGCAAGTACGGCAGCGATCTGCCCGACTTCATGGTGTTCCTCGACTGGCACGCGCTGCCGTGGTACTGGCACGGCACCGAGCATCTCTGGTACGCGCTCCTGCTCGTCGTGCTCGTGCCGGCCGCGCTCGCGTGGGTGTTCGGGTTCTTCACGTTCCGCTCGCGCGTGAGGGGCGTGTATCTGTCGATCATCACGCAGGCGACCACGTTCGCCGCGATGCTGCTCTTCTATCGCAACGAGACCGGCTTCGGCGGCAACAACGGCTTCACCGACTTCAAGCGGATCGCCGGCTTTCCGATCACGCATCCGGGCACGCGCACGGTGCTGTTCCTGATGACGTTCGCGACGCTCGTGCTGTCGTTTCTCGCCGCGCGCGCGATCGTCACGTCGAAGCTCGGGCGCGTCGTCACCGCGATCCGCGACGGCGAAACGCGGCTCATGTTCCTCGGCTACAGCCCGCTCGGCTACAAGCTCTTCGTGTGGACCGTGTCCGCCGTGCTGTGCGCGATCGCCGGCGCGCTGTACGTGCCGCAGGTCGGCATCATCAACCCGAGCGAGATGTCGCCGGGCAACTCGATCGAGATGGCGATCTGGGTCGCCGTCGGCGGACGCGGCACGCTGATCGGCCCGATCATCGGCGCGTTCGCGGTCAACGGCGCGAAAAGCGTGTTCACCGCGTATTTCGCCGAGTATTGGCTCTTCTTCCTCGGGCTGATTTTCGTGCTCGTGCCGCTCGTGCTGCCCAACGGCATCGTGGGGCTGATCGAACTCGTCGCGCGCAGGAGCCGGAACCGATGAACGATCCGCTCAATCACAACCCGTTCGACGACGACGCGACGTCGCTGTCCGGCGTCGCGAGCCTCGGGCATGCGGTCGAGCCCGGCGCGATCGACGTGTCGCACGGCACGATCCTGTATCTGGAGGACGTGACCGTCAGCTTCGACGGCTTTCGCGCGCTGAACCAGCTCTCGCTGTCGATCGACGTGAACGAGCTGCGCTGCGTGATCGGCCCGAACGGCGCCGGCAAGACGACGATGATGGACGTGATCACCGGCAAGACCGCGCCCGATGCCGGCAAGGTGTTCCTCGGCCAGACGATCGACCTCACGCGAATGAACGAGCCGTCGATCGCGCGCGCCGGGATCGGCCGCAAATTCCAGAAGCCGACCGTGTTCGAGCAGCATCCGGTGTGGGAAAACCTCGAACTGGCGATGAAGGCGGACAAGGGCTGGGGGGCGTCGCTGCGCGCGCGGCTCGATCGCGACGCGCAGGCGAAGATCGAGGCGACGCTCGAACTGATCCGCCTCGAAGGCGACGCGAAGCGGCTCGCGGGCGAGCTGTCGCACGGCCAGAAACAGCGGCTCGAAATCGGCATGCTGCTGATGCAGCGCCCCGCGCTGCTGCTGCTCGACGAGCCGGCCGCCGGGATGACCGACGACGAGACGATGGAACTGGCCGCGCTGCTGAACCGTCTGCGCGGCAGCTGCTCGATGATGGTGGTCGAGCACGACATGGAGTTCGTCGCCGCGCTCGCCGGCGACACCGGACGCGTGACCGTGATGGCCGAGGGCCGCGTGCTCGCGCACGGCGCGCTCGACGACGTGAAGCGCGACGAAGCCGTGATCGACTCGTACCTCGGCCGCTGACCCAACGACACCGGATTCTCCATGCTGACTATCGAATCGCTCAACCAGTACTACGGCGGCAGCCACATCCTGCGCAACGTGTCGATGACGGTGCCCGAAGGCAAGCTGACCGTGCTGCTCGGGCGCAACGGCGTCGGCAAGACGACGCTGCTGCGCTGCCTGATGGGCGTCGTGCCGACGAAGAGCGGCGCGATCGCCTGGAACGGCACGCCGCTCACGAAGCTGCCGACGCATGCGCGCGTCGCGCACGGGCTCGCTTACGTGCCGCAGGGGCGCGATATCTTTCCGCGTCTGACCGTGGAGGAGAATCTGCTCGTCGGCGCGGCGAGCAGGAAGGCGCCGTCGAAGATTCCCGAGCACATCTATGCGCTCTTTCCGGTGTTGAAGGACATGCGCGCGCGGCGCGGCGGCGACCTGTCGGGCGGCCAGCAACAGCAGCTCGCGATCGGCCGGGCGCTGATGAGCGAGCCGCAACTGCTGATTCTCGACGAGCCGACCGAGGGCATCCAGCCGTCGATCATCCAGGACATCGGCCGAACGCTGCGGCAACTGGTCGAGGACATGCAGATGACCGTGCTGCTCGTCGAGCAGTATTACGACTTCGCGAAGGCGATCGCGGACCGCTACTGGGTGATGAGCCGCGGCGAGATCGTCGCCGGCGGCGAAGGCGCTCAAATGGATGCCGATGGTGTGCGCACGCTGATTGCCGTCTAAACTGCGACGTTGACGCACAACGGCCCGACGCACGCCCTCTTTATGTCCGCTCACGAAGAACACGCTTTCCTCGCTGCGCCGCCGCGCGAATGGGCCGCGCGGCTCGAACTCGGCTTTTCGCGGCTCGACCGCGCGGGCGGCGCGGGCGGCCCGCGCACGGCGCTCGTCCATCGCCGCCACGAGGGGCCGCTGCGCGTGCAGCGCGCGCTGTATCCGGAAGGCGACGCGATCTGCCACGCGGTGATCGTGCATCCGCCCGCCGGCGTCGCGGGCGGCGACCGGCTCGACATCGACATCGACGTGGGCGACCGCGCGCACGCGCTGCTGACGACGCCGGGGGCCACGAAGTGGTACAAGTCCAACGGCCGTGTCGCGCGGCAGCGGATCGACATACGGCTCGGCGCGCACGCGAGGCTCGACTGGCTGCCGCAGAACAACCTGCTGTTCGATCACGCGCGCGTCGAACTCGATTTCTCGCTGACGCTCGGCGAGCACGCGAGCGCGATCGGCTGGGACGCGACGCAGCTCGGCCGGCAAGCGGCCGGCGAACGCTGGTCTTCCGGTGCGCTGCGCGCGCTCGCGCGCGTCACGCGCGTGAACGCCGCGAAACCCGCCCCGCCGGACCACGAACTGCTGTGGTTCGAACGCACGATGCTCGACGCCGCCGACCCGCTGCGCGACGCACCGCAAGGGCTGGCCGGCTATCCTGCGTTCGGCGTGCTGTGGGCGATCGGCCCGGCCTGCGACGACGCGCTCGCGCAAACGCTCGCCGCCGGCTTGCCGTTCGGCGACGCGCTGCGCGCCGGCGTCAGTTGCGTGTGCCCAGGCGTTCTGATCGTGCGTGCGCTGTCACGCTCGATGGAACCGCTGCAGCACCTGCTCGCGCAATGCTGGATGCGGCTGCGCCCCGTCGTTCACGGCGTAGACGCAACGCCGTTGCGACTGTGGTCTACCTGACGACTCTTTTCAACAACGAAACCCAATGAAGCTCACTCCCCGCGAGAAGGACAAACTGCTGATTTTCACCGCCGCGCTGCTCGCCGAGCGGCGGCGCGCGCGCGGCCTCAAGCTCAACTATCCGGAAGCGGTCGCGTTCATCACCGCCGCGCTGATGGAAGCCGCACGCGACGGCAAGACGGTCGCCGAGGTCATGCACTACGGCACGACGCTGCTCACGCGCGACGACGTGATGGAAGGCGTGCCCGAAATGATCCCGGACATCCAGGTCGAAGCGACGTTTCCGGACGGCACGAAGCTCGTCACCGTGCACCACCCGATTCCCTGAAGAGGACATGCGCATGATTCCCGGCGAAATGCTGATCGACGACGGCGACATCGAACTGAACGCGGGCCGCCCGACCGTGACCGTGACGGTCGCGAACACGGGCGACCGTCCGGTGCAGGTCGGCTCGCACTTCCATTTTTACGAGGTGAACGACGCGCTGACGTTCGACCGCGAGGCCGCGCGCGGCTTTCGTCTGAACATTGCGGCCGGCACCGCGGTGCGTTTCGAGCCGGGCCAGGAACGCTCGGTCGAACTCGTCGCGCTCGCGGGCGCGCGCGTCGTCTATGGCTTCAACGGCAAGGTGATGGGACCGCTGTAGCGCGCCCCGCCTCCCCTCTTTCATCCGGATCCACCCCATGACACTCAAAATAGGCCGCCGCGCGTATGCGGAAATGTTCGGCCCCACGACCGGCGACCGCGTGCGCCTCGCCGACACCGAACTCGTGATCGAGATCGAGCACGACTACACCGTGTACGGCGACGAAGTGAAATTCGGCGGCGGCAAGGTGATCCGCGACGGCATGGGCCAGTCGCAGCTCACCGCCGACGACGTGGCCGACACCGTCGTCACGAACGCGGTCATCGTCGACCACTGGGGCATCGTGAAGGCCGACATCGGCGTGAAGGGCGGCCGCGTGTGGAAGATCGGCAAGGCCGGCAACCCGGACGTGCAGCCGGGCGTGACGATCGCGATCGGCGCGGCGACCGAGGTGATCGCCGGCGAAGGGCTGATCGTGACGGCCGGCGGCGTCGACACGCACATCCACTTCATCAGCCCGCAGCAGATCGACGAGGCGCTCGCGTCCGGCGTGACGACGATGCTCGGCGGCGGCACCGGCCCCGCGACCGGCACCAACGCGACGACCTGCACGCCCGGTCCCTGGCATATCGAACGAATGTTGCAGGCCGCCGACGGCTGGCCGATGAACCTCGGCTTTCTCGGCAAGGGCAACGTGAGCCAGCCGCAGCCGGCGCTCGAACAGATCGAGGCGGGCGCCATCGGCCTGAAGCTGCACGAGGACTGGGGCACGACGCCGGCCGCGATCGACAACTGTCTCTCGGTCGCCGACGACACCGACACGCAGGTCGCGATCCACACCGACACGCTGAACGAAGCGGGCTTCGTCGAGACGACCGTCGCCGCGTTCAAGGGCCGCACGATCCACACGTATCACACGGAAGGCGCGGGCGGCGGCCACGCGCCGGACATCATCAAGGTCTGCGGCGAGGCGAACGTGCTGCCGTCGTCGACGAATCCGACGCGCCCGTACACGGTCAACACGCTCGACGAACATCTCGACATGCTGATGGTCTGCCATCACCTCGACCCGTCGATCGCGGAGGACATCGCGTTCGCCGAGTCGCGCCTCCGCCGCGAGACGATCGCCGCCGAGGACATCCTGCACGATCTCGGCGCGCTGTCGATGCTGTCGTCCGATTCGCAGGCGATGGGGCGCGTGGGCGAAGTGATCATCCGCACGTGGCAGACCGCGCACAAGATGAAGGTGCAGCGCGGCGCGCTGCCCGAGGACAACGCGCGCAACGACAACTTCCGCGTGAAGCGCTACGTCGCGAAGTACACGATCAACCCGGCGATCACGCATGGGATCGCACACGAGGTCGGTTCGATCGAGCCGGGCAAGTGGGCGGATCTCGTGTTCTGGGAGCCGGCGTTCTTCGGCGTGAAGCCGTCGCTCGTCGTGAAAGGCGGGATGATCGCGCTCGCGCAGATGGGCGACCCGAACGCGTCGATTCCGACGCCGCAGCCGGTCCACTATCGCGAGATGTTCGCGACGCGCGGCCGCGCGCTTGGCGCAACGTCGCTCACGTTCGTGTCGCAGGCCGCGCAGGAACGCGGGGTCGCCGAGCGGTACGGGCTGCAAAAGCGCATCGTCGCGGTGCGCGGATGCCGCGACATCACGAAGGCCGACATGATCCACAACGCGTGGCGCCCGGCGATCACCGTCGATCCGGAAACCTACCAGGTCGTCGCCGACGGCCAGTTGCTCACCTGCGAGCCCGCGGCCGTGCTGCCGATGGCGCAACGCTACTTCCTCTTCTGACGATGCGAACGATAGACAAACGTGTGACCGCGAAGCTCGCGCCCGTGCTCGTCGCGCGCGCGCCGACCGTCACGCTCGCGTATGAGATGCGCTGCAAGAGCCGTTTCGCGGCGACGCTCGATACCGGCGAGGACGTCGGCGTCGTGCTGCCGCGCGGGACCGTGCTGCGCGACGGCGACATGCTCGTCGCCGACGACGGCGGCCTCGTGCGCGTGGTGGCCGCCGCCGAAAGCGTGCTGCTCGTGCGCGCGCCCGATCGCGTGACGCTGACACGCGCCGCGTATCACCTCGGCAACCGCCACACGCCGGTCGAAGTCGGCGACGACTGGCTGGAGCTCGAAGCGGACCCGGTGCTCGAAGACATGCTGACGCGCGTCGGCGCGAGCGTCGAGCGCGCGATGCTGCCGTTTCAGCCGGAGACCGGTGCCTATGGCGGCGGCCATCGGCACGGCCACGACGAAACGTTCGCGGACGACTACGCACTCGCGCAGAAGGTCTACGACGAGCATCACGGGCACGACCACGGCCACGACCACGGCCACGACCACGACCACGGCCACCATCATCACGATCACGATCACGGCCATGCGCATCGCTGAACTCACCGCGCTGCTGCATCTCGCGTCGCCGGCGCTGCCGATCGGCGCGTTCAGCTATTCGCAGGGGCTCGAAGCGGCGATCGACGCGCAGCTGATCCGCGATGCCGACGACGCGCGCCGCTGGATCGAAAGCGGCCTCGCGAACGTGCTCGCGCCGGGCGAGTTGCCGTTCCTCGCGCATCAGCTCGAACGCTGGCGCGATCACGACGCCAATGCGCTCGCCGCCGCGAACGCCGAATTCATTGCGAGCCGCGAGTCGTCGGAGTTGCGCCGCGAGACCGCGCAAATGGGCTGGTCGCTGCGTCAGCTGTGCACGCAGCTCGAATGGGGCGACGCGGCGCGCCGCGCGACGCTGCAATCGATGACGCCGGTCGCGCAGCCGAGCGCGTTCGCGTTCGCCGCGTATGCGCACGACGCGGCGCCTGACGCGACGCTCGCCGCGTACGCGTTCGGCTGGGTCGAAAACCAGATTGCCGCCGCGCTGAAGGCGGTGCCGCTCGGGCAGCTCGCCGGCCAGCGGATCGTCGTCGCGCTGCGCCCGGCGATCGAAACCGCCGTCGCCCGCGCGCTCGCGACGCCGCCCGGCGCGCTCAACACGTTCGCGCCGCAACTCGGCATCCTGAGCGCGCGCCATGAATCGCAATACTCGCGCCTCTTTCGCTCATAAGCCGCTCATCGGCCTCTCATTCGCACCATGACCCCATTCCCCACGAAACGTACGAAGAAACTGCCGCCGCTGCGCGTCGGCGTCGGCGGCCCGGTCGGCTCCGGCAAGACCACGCTGCTCGAAATGCTGTGCAAGGCGATGCGCGAGCGTTACGACCTTGTCGCGATCACCAACGACATCTACACGAAGGAAGACCAGCGCCTGTTGACCGTCGCGGGCGCGTTGCCGGCCGAGCGGATCATCGGCGTCGAGACGGGCGGCTGTCCGCACACCGCAATCCGCGAGGACGCGTCGATCAATCTCGAAGCGGTCGACCAGATGCTGACGCGCTTTCCCGACGCCGACATCGTGTTCATCGAATCGGGCGGCGACAATCTCGCGGCGACGTTCAGCCCCGAACTGTCGGACCTGACGATCTACGTGATCGACGTCGCGGGCGGCGAGAAGATTCCGCGCAAGGGCGGCCCTGGCATCACGAAGTCGGACCTGCTGGTGATCAACAAGACCGACCTCGCGCCGCTCGTCGGCGCGAATCTCGACGTGATGGCGTCCGACGCGAAGAAGATGCGCGGCGAGCGTCCGTTCGTGATGTGCAACCTGAAGGCGCTCGACGGACTCGACGACGTGATCGCGTTCATCGAGAAAAAAGGACTGCTGGTGTGAGCGTGCGCTCGCGGGTCAGCCCTTGAACAGCGACTCGAACACGACCGCATACGCGAAATCGTGCACCTGCGGCAGGATCTCGAAGCCGCGATTGAAAATGAGTTTCGCGTCCGGGTAACGGGCTTTGATCGCGCGGATCACGGCGACGAGCCCCGCCTGCTGCCGCGCGCGTTGCGCGTCGGTTGTCGCCGCGAGCCGATACGAATCGAGCGTGTCGAGAAAGAAGCCGCGATAGCCCTTGTCCCACGGCGGCGCGATCACGTGCTCGATGAAGAGGGGGGCCACGCGGTGTAGGAGGCCGCGCGAATCAGACCGCGCTTAGCCGCGCGTCGTCGTCGATCGCGCCGGCCGATGGCGCGGGCAGCAGCGTCGCGAGCACGTCGACCGTGCGCGCGGTCGCGCCGCGATGGCGCGCGGCGAACGCGGCGGCCGCCGCGCCCATCGCGACGCGGCGCGACTTGTCTGCAAACAGCTCGCGCAGCGCGCGCGCGAGGTCGGCCGGATCCTGCACCTGCAGCGCGGCGCCGGCCGCGACGGCGTCCGCCGTCGCCTGCGTGAAGTTGAACACGTGCGGCCCGATCAGCACCGGCGTGCCGACCGCGCACGCCTCGATCAGATTCTGTCCGCCGAGCGGCAGCAGACTGCCGCCGATGAACGCGACATCGGCGGCCGCGTAGTACGCGCCCATCTCGCCCATCGAGTCGCCGAGCAGCACGTTCACGTCGTGCGGCAGCGCGCGCAGCCCCGCGTGCGCGGCAGCCTGCGCGGCGGCCGCGCCGGGCGCCCACTCGGAGCGGCGCGCGAGCTTCAGCGCGCGGCGCGCGACGAGCGCCGCCACCTCGTCGAAACGCTGCGGATGACGCGGCACGAGGATCAGCAGCGCATCGTCGATGCCGAGCTTCGCGAACGCATCGAGCACGAGTTCTTCCTCGCCCTCGCGCGTGCTCGCGGCGACCCACACCGGCCGCGCGCCGATCGCGCGATGCCAGTCGCGGCCGCGCGCGATCAGCTCGGGCGGGCTCGCCATGTCGAACTTCAGGTTGCCGAGCACCGCGACGTTGCGCGCGCCGAGCGACGTGAGGCGCTCCGCATCGGCCGGGCTTTGCGCGAGCACGCGCGCAAAGCCGCCGAACACGTCGCGCGCCGCGCGGCCGAACTTCGCCGCGCGCCGGTGCGAGCGCGCGGACATCCGCGCGTTCGTCAGCACGAGCGGCACGTCCGCGCGACGGCATTCGTCGATCAGCGTCGGCCATACCTCGGTCTCCATCACGAGACCGAGGTGCGGGCGCCACGCATGCAGGAAGCGCCGCACCGCGTGCGGCATGTCGTACGGCAGATAGCAGCGCAGCACCCGGTCGCCGAACAGCTCGACGCCGGTTGCGCGGCCGCTCGGCGTCATGTGCGTGAGCAGGATGCGCGCGTCGGGGCGCGCGGCCATCAGCGCGTCGATCAGCGGCTGCGCGGCGCGCGTCTCGCCGACCGACACCGCGTGCACCCAGACGAGCGGCGCGTCGTCGTCGGGCACGCGGCCCGCGCCGAAGCCGAAGCGCTCGGCGATATGTTCGCGGTAGCCGCGCTCGCGCCGCGAGCGGATCAGAAGGCGCAGCACCGCGAGCGGCGCGATCAGCCACCACGCGGCACGATAGATCGCCCTCAGCATTGCGCGGCTCCTGCGCCGGCGCAGAAGCCGTCCGCCGATGCGCCGACAATCGCACTCGAAATCGCGCTCAAACCAGTTCCTTGCCTTTCAGGCGTTCGAGAATGCCGAGCGGCGACGATGAAGGATGCACCATCGAGCGCACCGGCAGGAAGAACGTCTGTTCGAGCATGAACTGGCCGGACATCACCGCGTGCGACGCGTGATCGGAGAAGCACACCCACACGCTGCCCGGCGGGAAGCCGATCGTTTCCTGCGGGCTCGTCTTCTGGTAGTCGAGATCGGCCTTCATGCTGTCATGCAGGTTCAGCATCAGATGGTCGTATTCGCTGCGCGGCGACTTCGTGATGTGCAGCAGATGCTGCAGCCACGCGGAGCCCGGCATCTGCGGCTTGATGTGCGGAAGGAAGCGCTTCGCCATGTCCTCGAACGGCTCGCCGACGCGCCACACGCGCGGCACGCCGTTCGGGTTCACGTTCGTGAACACGCGCAGGATGCGTTCGCCGTAGTTCGGCCGCGACGGGAACGCGTCGACGTGCAGCCGGCTGTCGTCCTTGCGCCACGACGTCTGGCGCGTCTCGACCTGATGCAGGCGCAGGCTCGTCGGCGCGACGCGCAGCTTGCCGTCGTATTCGGGAAAGAGACCGTCGACGAGCGTGCGCGCGCTCGTCTGGTAGCGCGCGATCAGCGCGCGCACCGCCGACTGCGTGACCGTGTCGCCGAGCACGCCGTGCAGCGCGCCGCCGTCCGGGTCGAGGCTGATGTTCTTGCGCTTCGGGTCGGCGAGCGCGGGGTCGAGCAGCGCGCGCTCGCCGGCCGCGACGTCGAAGCTCAAATTCGGGAAATACAGCACCTTGCCCTGCTCGACCGCGTTCAGCAGCGATTCGCGCGGCAGCGACAGGTTCTGGCCGTGCCAGTCGGCCGTCGTGACTTCGATGATCTGGGATTCGTTCATGGTCGCCTCTGGTAGCGATGGATCGTGTTGCCGTAGTGTTGCCTGCCGGCGTGTGCGTCCGTCCGCCGCTTTCGCCACCGGCCTTGACTTGACTCCGTGCATCCGGGCGGCGAGGCGCCGCGCTAGAGGATCCCGAAGCCGGCCAGCGCCGTTTTCACTTCGGACAGCGTCGGCGGCTTTCCCGCGGTGCCCAGATTCACGACGTTCGGCGACCAGTAGCCGCCCGTGCGCCACGCGGTCGCGAAATTGTACAACTCGACGGTCGGCCGTTTAAGCGCCGCCGCGATGTGCACGAGCCCCGTGTCGACGCCGACCGTCGCCGCCGCGCCGTCGATCAGCCCGACGACGGCCGGCAGCGGCAGCTTCGGCGGCACCACCGCCGCCTCGCCGAATTCGCGCGCGAGCCGCTCGCTGGTTTCGCGCTCCGCGTCGCTGCCCCACGGCAACACGAGCGACATCCCGCGCCGCACAAGCGCCTGGCCGAGTTCGATCCAGTTCGCGTCGGGCCACTGTTTGTCCGCGCGCGACGTCGCGTGCACGAACACGACGTACGGCACCGGCAGATTCAGCCCGACGCTCGCGAGGGCGAGCGACGCGCGGCCGGTGTCGATGCCGAAGTCGATGTCGTCGGTCGGCGCGGGACGCGGCGCGTCGATCGCGGCGGCCACCAGTTGCCGCGTGCGCTCGACGACGTGCGTGCGCGGCTCGATCCGGATCGCGCGCTCGTAGAAGAAGCGCACCGGCCATTCGTAGCCGGCGCCGTCGGTGCGGTTGCCGAGGCCGACGAGCGGCCCGTGCGCCCAGCTCGCGACCCACGCGGTCTTGATGAGGCCCTGGCAGTCGATCACGAGGTCGTATTTTTCGGCCGCGAGCGCGCGCCGGAACGCGCCGATCTCGCGCCAGTTCGACGCCGAGAAGAGCCGCTTGCGCCAGCGGCGCAGCGAAAACGGAATCGCACGATGCACGCCGTGCACGAGTTCGACGAGACCGGCGAAGCTTTCTTCGACGAGCCAGTCGATCTGCGCCTGCGGATAACGCCGGCGAATGTCGGCGATCGCGGGCATGTTGTGAACGACGTCGCCTAGCGACGATACGCGTACGATGAGGATCTTTTGCACGCTGAACGGGACGATAACCGGCGTAATGCCTGCCGTCCGGATAGACAAGGTCCGCAATTCTAGCGCGACGGCGCGCAAAGGCGAACGTTCTGAAGGGGAAACCGCGCGGATTGTGCGGTGTTGGAGCGGCGTCATTGCCCGCGACAACCACCCGCAACGGCGCGGGTTGCCGCGAGCGAGGCGGCGTGCGCGACGCGACGGCCTGCGCGATCGCCGCCGCGACGGAAGGCCGCGAAAACCGCGAAGGCCGCTATCGCCCCGAACCGCGCCCGCGATTGCCGCGGGGATTATCGCGAGGATTGTCGCGACGACCGTTGCGACGACAGTCGCGGGCGGCGTCGGCAGCCGCCCGCGGCCATGCGCTTAAAACGGCAGCTTCGCGTCCGGCTTCTCCGCGAGGATCACGCGGCGGAAGTCATCCTGGATACGCCTGAGCGCCGCGTCGCTGTCCGCTTCGAAGCGCATCACGACGACCGGCGTCGTATTCGACGAGCGTGCGAGGCCGAAGCCGTCCGGATACTCGACGCGCAGCCCGTCGATCGTGATCACGTCGTTGGCGCCGGTGAACTTCGCGTTCTTCTGCAGACGCGCGATCAGCTCGAAGTTCTCGCCTTCTTCCAGCTTCAGTTGCAGCTCGGGCGTCGCCGTCGAATTCGGCAGACCATTGAGCAGCGCGCTCGGGTCCTCGGTGCGCGACAGGATTTCGAGCAGCCGCGCGCCGGTGTACAGCCCGTCGTCGAAGCCGTACCAGCGGTCCTTGAAGAACACGTGCCCGCTCATCTCGCCCGCGAGCGGCGCGCCGGTTTCGCGCAGCTTCGCCTTCACGAGCGAGTGGCCGGTCTTCCACATCAGCGGCACGCCGCCCTTGTCCTTCACCCACTTCGCGAGGTTCCGCGTGCACTTCACGTCGTAGATGATTTCCTTGCCCGGATTGCGCGTGAGCACGTCCTCGGCGAACAGCATCAGCTGGCGGTCCGGATAGATGATCTGGCCGTCTTTCGTGACGACGCCGAGGCGGTCGCCGTCGCCGTCGAACGCATAGCCGATCTCCGCGTCGGTTTCCTTCAGCGCGCGGATCACGTCCTGCAGGTTCTCCGGATGCGCCGGGTCCGGGTGATGGTTCGGGAAGGTGCCGTCGATGTCGGTGAAGAGTTCGACGAGTTCGCAGCCGAGCGCCTTGAAGAGCCTCGGCGCGAGACCGCCCGCGACGCCGTTGCCGGTATCGACGACGATCTTCATCGGACGCGCGAGCTTCACGTCGCTCACGATGCGGTCGAGATACGCGTCGGCGATGTCGTATTTCGTGTAGGTGCCGCTGCCTGTCTCGAAGCGGTTCGACACGATGCGATCGTGCAGGCCGAGAATCTGCTCGCCGTAAATCGCGGCGCCGCGCAGCACCATCTTGAAGCCGTTGTAGTCCGGCGGATTGTGGCTGCCGGTCACGACGATGCACGAATCGACGCGCCGCTCGCCGCTCTCGAGTTTCAGCGGCACGCTGGCCGCGAAGTAGCCGACCGGCGTCGGCACCATGCCGACGTCGACCACGTCGACGCCCGCCGCGCGCAAGCCCTCGGACAGCGCGCCGATCAACTCGGGACCGGACAGGCGGCCGTCGCGCGCCACCACCACTGCATCGCCGCCCTGCGCGCGCACCTCGCTGCCGAATGCGCGGCCGATCGAACGGGCCGCGTCCGCATCGAGCGTCTTGCCGATCACGCCGCGAATGTCATACGCCTTGAAAATCGATTTGGAAATCATGATGAGGCTCACCCATGCAATGGAAGGTCGGACCTATAGGTACCACAACGTAGATGCCTGCTCTGTTGCCCCGTTACCAAAAGTCGTATCCGTTACAAACTATAATTGCGGTCTTTCAGCCGCTGTTGGGCACCCATTTTAATGCCACGCTGCTCCATTTTTTTCATAATTTCGTTCGCGCACGCGGCGCGCCCGGCGGCTTGCGGCGGTCGCACGCAATGCTGAGCGCCAAACGCTTTGCCAATCCCGACGTCACGCGCGCGTTCGCGAACATCGTGTGGCTGGGGCTCGAACGCGTCACGCAGATTGTCGTCGCGATCGCCATCAGCGGCGTGCTCGCACGCTATTTCGGTCCCGACGTGTTCGGCAAGTGGCAGTACGCGAACACGCTGCTGCTCGTGCTCGCGCCGATCACGTGGGTCTGCGGCGCGGAGATCCTCGTGCCGACGATCGTGCACCGCCCGCCGCAGGAACTCGGCACCGTGCTCGGCAGTGCGTTCGCGCTGCGCATCGGCGTGTCGGCAGCGGCGCTCGTGCTCACGTGGGCGGCCATTGCGGCGGGTGTCACCGATCCGCTCGTCGGCGCGATGCTCGCCGGACTCGCGGTCACGATGCTGTTTCGCGAGCCGTTCGTCGGCGTGATCAACGCGTGGCTGCAAAGCATCACGTACAGCAAGCCGCAACTGATTACGAGCATGGCGACCGCGATCGTCAAGGCGGCACTCGTGTTCGCTCTCGCGCGCGCGGCGTTCGCGCCCGCGAGCTTCGGCTGGCTGTGGGCGCTCGAATCGGCGGCGATCGGCGCGGCGCTCGTGCTGTACTTCAGGCGCCGGCATGGCGGCACGCTCGGCTGGCGGGTCGACCGCACGCTGTTGCGTCACTTCGCGACGGCCGGCACCGTGTTCTGGGTCGGGCTCATCTGCATGTATCTGTTTCTGAAACTCGATCGCCTGATGCTGGAGCGCACGATCTCGTTCGCGGATCTCGGCCGCTACTCGGCCGCGCAGCAACTCAACGAAAACTGGATCACGCTCGCGCTGATGCTCGCGCAGACGATCGCGCCCGCGTTCGTCTATCGCGTGCAGCAGACCGCGCAACTGCGGCGCAATCTCGTGCGTCTGTTCGCGATGACCGCCGTGCTGATGATCGCCGGCGCGATGGTGCTCGACGCGCTCGCGGGCTTCATCATCAGCCGCGTGTTTGGCCCTGCGTTTGCAGGGGCGATCGGGATTTTCCGCTGGGCCGTGTGGCTGTCGGTGCCCGCCGGCATCGAGGCGATCGGCAACCTCGTCGTGCTCAAGTACCAGGCGAAATTCGTGCTGCTCGCGAAATGGGTGCTCGCGCTCGTCGTCGCATTCGTCGCGAACCTGATCGCGATTCCGCGCCTTGGTGCGTACGGCGCGCTCGTGGGCCTCGCGGCCGGCTATGTGGCCGCCGCGAGCGTGAACTTTTACTACCTCCGCCTGAAGCTCGCGTCATGACGGAGCGCGCGCCCCTCTTCCCCGACACGCGCACCGGCACGCTCGCCGACGTCGCCGTGCTGATGCCCGCGTACAACGGCCAGGCCGACGTCGAGCGCACGCTCGCGTCGTTTCGCGAAAACGCGACGATCTACGCGCTGATCGTCGACGACGGCAGCACGCCGCCGATCGTCGCGCCGGCCGTGCGCGGCATCACCGTCGAGATTCTGCGGATGCCGAAAAACGGCGGCATCGAGCGCGCGTTGCAGGCCGGCATCGACGCGCTCGCGGCGCGCGGCTTTCGCTACGCGGCGCGCATCGACGCAGGCGACCTCGCCGCGCCGCTGCGTCTCGCGAAGCAACGCGCGCAAATGGAAGCGACGCCCGCGCTCGCCGCACTCGGCACCTGGACGCAGGTCGTCGATCGCCAGGGCGATCCGGTCTTCATGCTGACGCCGCCCGCCGATGCGCGCGCGTTGCGGCGCACGCGGTTCCTGCGCTCGCCGCTCGTGCATCCGTCCGTGATGTTGCGCATCGATGCGGTGCTGGCCGTCGGCAACTATCGCGTCGCGTATCCGGCAGCCGAGGACCTCGATCTGTTTCTGCGGCTGATGGAGCGCTACGACTGCGCGAATCTGCCAGAACTCGGGCTTTACTACGAAGTGAACGAAGGCGGGATCAGCGCGACGAAGCGGCGGCGGCAGATCGTATCGACGCTGCGGCTGCAGCTACGCTATTTCAACGCGCTGAACTGGCCCGATTGGGTCGGGCTCGCGAAGACGCTGCTGCATTTCGTGACGCCGTACGGCGCGCTGCAGCGGGTGAAGCGGGCGCTCTACGCGTCGCGGGAACGGTAGCGCGGGCGCGCATTCGCCCGTTCCCGCGCGGGCTGCCGGGTGGTCAGATCTTCCGCCGCAGCACGACGGGCTTGCCGCCCATCGTCCGCTTCGTCATCCATGCGGCGAGCGCCGAGTCCAGATAATCCGCGTGCCCCGGAAACCACTCGAACAGGTGCAGGCCGAGATCCCGGACCAGCGCCGCGCCGGCGCGCTGCTGCGCCACCGCTTCCTTCACTTCGCCGACCGACTTCAGCACGGCAGCATGCTCGTCGACGTGGCAGTCGCGCGGCGGAAAATTCGTCGTGCGCATCCATTCGTCCTCCTGGGAAAAATGGCTGACGGCGTGCTGTTCGAACGCGTCGAGCGCGGCGGCAGCGGTTGCGTCCGTGCAGGTGACGAGCTTCAGTGCAACGGTGTAGAACTCCTCGTGCACTTCGTCCATCGGCGTGAAGCCGAGCAGGCGGGCGTCGGACCACACGAAGCTGGTGTCGCTGACCGGCACGGGCGCTTCGGCGTTCCGGGCCGCGGGGGTGGGCGTGGCAGTCTGGTCTTGCATGTCGAATCTCTCTGGGTGCGCCAGGCGCCGTCGCAGGGAAACGGCACCGGGAGCGCCAGTATAACGTTGCAGCCGCAACGTCCAGCCCGGATGCGACGACGGATGCAGGCGCCCGCTCGACGGCGGCCGGCGGCGCTGCGTCGACGCTGCGCGCCCGCCGGCGACGTTGTATCATCAATTCCCATCGAATTTGGGAATTTCCATACACGATGAGAAATCATGAGAATTCGGCCGATCCCTGGCACTTCCCGCGGCCCGAACTCGCGCAAGCCTATCTGAACGCATTCGCGCTCGGCCTCACTGCCGCGCGCGGACTGTTCGCGCGCCGCCGCATGGGCAAGACCGAATTTCTGTGCAAGGACCTGCTTCCGGCCGCCGTCGAAAAAGGCTATCTCGTCGCGTACACCAACCTGTGGGACACCGCGACGCCCGACATCGCGATCGTTGCCGCGCTTGCCGAGGCGCTCGAGCCGCGCGGCCTGCGCGCCGTGCTGACCGCGCTCGGCAAGCCGGTCAGGAAGCTGAAGGCAAGCGCCGGCGTGCCCGGCGTCGCGGAAGGCTCGGTCGAGGCGGAACTGTCCCAGCTCGATGCGGACAGCGCCGCCACGCTGCGCGAGGTCCTTCGCCAGCTGGACCGCCAGAAAAAGCCGCTGCTTCTCGTCATCGACGAGGCGCAGGTGCTCGCGAGAGAAGAACATGGCGCGTTCGCGCACGCGCTGCGCGCCGCGCTCGATATCCGCAAGGACCGCATCAAGGTGGTCTTCGCCGGCAGCTCGGAGACGACGCTGCGCGACATGTTCGCGCGTTCGTCGGAGCCGTTCTACAACTGGGCGCCGCTGGAGCCGTTTCCGCTGCTCGGCGACGAGTTCGTCGCGTTCACGATCAAGCTGATGAACTCGCTCGCGCGCAACACGCTGACCCTCGCGCACGGCAAGCACGCGTTCGAAGCGCTGCACCGGACGCCGGAGTTCTTCAAACGCTTCGTCGAACGCTTCATGCTGTATCAGACGCAAGGCGTGGACGCCGCGCTGGAGCACACGAAGGAAACCGTGTTCTCCGACGAGCACTTCCTGAAGCAGTGGCGCGCGTCGAATCCCGCGGATCAGGCCGTGCTCACGCTGATTGCGAGCGGCGAAGCCGATCTGCATTCGGCGGCCGGACTCGAGCGCGTGGGCACGCTGATCGACAGGCCCGCCACCCGCAGCACCGTCGGGCATGCGCTGCGACGGCTTCAGGATGCGAACGCCGTGACGCGCCTCGCCCACGGCCGCTATCGGATCGAAGACGAGGCCTACGGCGAATGGATCCGGCAGACCACCGCCGCGCCGCTTCGCACCGCGCTCGCGCAAGCGCCGCAGAAGAAGCGCAGGTAACGCTGCAGGTGGCGGCTACAGCCAGCGCAGCAACACGGGCAGCAACAGCGGCACGACGAACGCGGTGAACACGCCGTTCAGTCCCATTCCGAGGCCCGCGAACGCGCCCATCTCCTCGCTCACCTGAAACGCGCGCGCCGTGCCGATGCCATGCGACGCGACGCCGATCGCAAAGCCGCGCACGTCCAGCTCCTCGATGCGCAGCGCGCGCAGGATCCAGCGCGCGGTGACGGCGCCGAACACGCCGGTCGAGATCACGAGCACCGCCGTCAACGAAGGAATGCCGCCGATCTTCTCGGCGACGGCCATCGCGATCGGCGTCGTCACCGACTTCGGCGCGATCGACGCGAGCGTCTGCCGCGACGCGCCGAAGAGCGCGGCGATGCCGACCGCCGACGCGATCGCCGCGAGCGACCCCGCCACGAGCCCGCCGATGAGCGGCAACGCGCTGCGCTTCAACTTCGACCATTGCCGGAAAAGCGGCAGCGCGAGCGCGACGGTCGCCGGTCCGAGCAGGAAGTGCACGAACTGCGCGCCTTCGAAGTAAGTCTGGTAGGGCGTGTCGGTGATCTTCAGCGCGGCCACGACGATCGCGACCGCGATCAGCACCGGATTCGCGAGCGGATTGAAGCGAAAGCGCGTGTAAACGTTCAGCGCGATCAGGTAGGCGACGAGCGTCAGCGTGAGGCCGAGCAGCGGCGTCGCGGCGAGATAGACCCAGAACGCGTCGAGTTTCGGCAGCGGATTCATCGTTCGCCCTCCTTCGCCGCGATCTGGCCGCGCTGACGGCGCAGCAGCGCGCGCGTGACGATCGCGGTCACCGCGATGCCGATCGCCGTGCTGACGACGACGCTCGCGACCACCGCGAACGCCTCGCCGCGCACGGCCTGCGCGGACACCATGATGCCGACGCCCGCGGGCACGAACAGCAGCGACAGATGGCGCAACAGTTCGAGCGCGGTGGGTTCGAGCGTGTCGGCAACGGCAGGACGCATCATCACGAACGCGAACAGCAGCAGCATGCCGATCACCGGCCCGGGAACCGGCAGCGCGAAGACGTACGAGACGCCCTCTCCGAGACACTGGAAGATGAGGAGCGTGGCGAGGGAACGGAGCATGGGGGACCTGGCTGAAAACATTTGGCGTCCGGAACATCGGCGCGCCGAGGGCGAGATTCTAGCCGAGCCGGCCCATGGCCGCCGCCGCGCTGTCCGGTTTCGCCCTCGCCGCCCACCCCGACCGCGCCCGCTAGATCGCCTCGCTCGCCGACACTTTCACCGCGCGCCCGATCGTCACCGGCGGCACGAACAGCATCGCGACGACGACCGCGATCGCCACGACCAGCAGCGCGACGAACGTCAGATGCAGCGACTGCTGCAACGCGAGCCGCACCGACGCGTCCGCGCCGATCTGACCGCCCGGCGCATCGAGCACGTGACGCAGCTGATCCGCGCCGCCGGCGGGCAAATACGGCGAGTGGCGCAGCCCGAAATTCAGCACCGCGCCGAACACCGTCGCGCCGAGCGTGCTGCCGAGATTGCGCGCGAAGAGATTCGACGCGGTCGCGCTGCCGCGCTCGGCGGGCTTCACGATCTCCTGGATCAGCACGATCGCGCACACGCTCGACGTGCCCATCCCGAGCCCCATCACCAGCGAGCCGAGGCCCGCGAGCACCGGCGAGCTGGCCGGATTCAGCAGCACGAACGGAATCGCGCCGATCGGCAGAAAGAAGCTGCCGCCGATCAGCACGCGGCGCAGGCCGATCCGGTTGAACGTGCGCGCGGCAAGCGTCGCGCCGGACGGCCAGCCGAGCATGATCATCGTCAGCGCGAGGCCCGCGACCACCGGCGAGCGCTGCAGCACGCCCTGCACGTACATCGGCAGGAACGTGGTGAGGCCCATCAGCGCGACGCCGCAGAACACCGTCGCCGCGTTCGCGGCCGCGATCGGCCGGTGCATCCACAGCGAAAACGAAATCATCGGATCGGCCGCGCGCCGCTCCTGCCACACGAACGCAATCGCGCACACCGCGAAGAGCGCGAGTTCGAGCAGCGCGCGCGCGTCCTCCGCCGAACCGGCGTCGGTGAGCGCCATCATCAGCGCGCCGATCGCGACCGTGAACAGCGCGGCGCCGCCGACGTCGATCGACGGCTCCGCATGACGTTCGTTTTCGTGCAGATACGCGACGAAACCGGCCGCCGACAGCGCGCCGATCGGCACGTTCATCCAGAAGATCCACGCCCACGACAGGTCGCGGATGATGAGACCGCCCGCCATCGGCCCGAGCACCGCGCACAGCGCCCACACGCTCGCGAGCCAGCCCTGCACCTTGCCGCGCTCGTGGATCGGATACAGGTCGCCGATGATCGTGATCGTGACCGGCTGGATCGCGCCGGCGCCGATGCCCTGGATCAGCCGGAACGCGATCATCGCGGGCATCGACCACGCGTAGCCGGCGCCGATCGAACCCACGACGAAGATCGCAATGCCGGCGAGGATCATCGGCTTGCGGCCGTACAGGTCGGCGAGCTTGCCGAAGACGACGGTCATCGCGGTCTGCGCGAGCAGGAACGACGAGAAGACCCAGCTATACAGGCGCAGGCCGCCGAGCTGGGTGACGATCTGCGGCATCGCGGTCGACACGATGGTCGCCTCGATCGCGACCATCGCCATCGACGCCATCACGGAAGCAACGACAAGCGGACGGGAAGTTTTCGGATGAACTGACATCGGCGGTGGAGCGCGTACCGTTGCGGGCAAATCGCGATAGCGGAACACGGCCAGGCAGGCTGCCGACCTCGCGTCGCGGCGAAATCGCGATTATGAACTGTTCACTGAAAACGCGCTGGCGGGCGCGGCCGGCTTGCATGCTTCCTGCATGCATCCCGATTGCCGTTTTCGCGCCGTAGCCGAACTCGGGCAAACTACCGTCAGCACCGGGCACGTTGCGAGCCGTCCGTCGCCGGTCCGGGAAACGCGAATCTCAACGCAAACGAAAGGTCATGTCCACGCATTCGATCGACACCACGCAGATCAGCCGTCCCGCCACGCTCACTCAGCAAGTCGCGCAGCAGATCGCGAACGACATCCTGAACGGCGTGTATCCGCTCGGCTCCCGGCTGCCGTCGGGCAAGGATCTGGCCCTGCGCTTCGGCGTGAGCCAGGCGGTCATCCGCGAAGTGACGGAGCGTCTGCGCGCGCAGGGCCTGATCGACAGCCGCCAGGGCTCCGGCTCCACCGTGCGTGCGCGCACGCTGAACACCGGCTTCAAGGTCCCCGAGGAATACGAAGCGAATCGCGAGGAACTGGCGAACGTGTTCGAATTGCGCCTCGACCTGGAAGGCGCCGCCGCCGCGCTCGCCGCCGTGCGGCGCACGCGCGCCGACCTCGATGCGCTGAAGACGATCCTCGACACGCTCGCGCAGAACATCTACTCGCCGGACCGCGCGGTCGAACTCGATATCGCGTTTCACGTCGCCGTCGGCGATGCGACGCACAACCCGTACTTCAAGGACCTGTTGCACTACCTGAACCTGCAGATCCGCGAATCCGTGCGCGCGGGCCGGTCCCATTCGCTCGCGTATCCGGATCTGCCGGACGTCGTTCATCACGAACACGTGCGGCTGTTCGAGGCGATCGAGGCGGGCGACGCCGTCGCGGCGCGCGCGGCGGCGATGTCGCATCTGAGCGAGGCGGCCGCGCGTCTCGGACTGTCGATGCCGGGCCGCGACGCACACGGCGAAATCCTCGCGAAATCCTGATCCGCTGTTCCGACCGGCCTGACGCGTCGCCCCCCGCGCCTGGGGTATACCTCACCGAATTGCGGCTAAAGTTTTCATATAACATGATGACATGCAATCCGGGAGGCGGACGCGGCAGCCAGCCTCAGCCTGTATAGATCGTCATAAGAAGCCGCAGCCTAGCCAGATGTTTTAGCCCTTCGGGTGGGCACAACGCAGGTTCAGGAGACAACAGTGAAGATCTATCAGACAATCAATCGCGTCCCGGGCGGGCTGATGGTCGTGCCGCTTTTCGCCGGCATGCTGCTCAATACGCTCGCGCCCAACGCGCTGAAAATCGGCGGCTTCACGCAGGCGCTCACGAACGCCGGCTACCCGACGATCCTCGCGATGTACCTGTTCACCGCCGGCACGAAGATGACGCTGCGCGCCGCGCCGAAGATGCTGCGGCGCGGTTTCGGCATCCTGTTCGCGAAGGTCGGCATGGCGATCGTGCTCGCGCTCGGCGTCGCCCATTTCTTTCACGGCAATTTCGCCGGCCTTTCGACGCTCGCGCTGCTCGCCGCGATGAACGACACCAACGGCGGCATGTTCCTTGCGCTCACGAGCGCGTTCGGCACGAAGGAGGACGCGGGCACGTACGTCGTCCAGAGCGTCGAGACCGGACCGTTCGTCACGATGCTCGTGCTCGTCGGTGCGGGGCTCGCCGTGATTCCGTGGATGACGATGGTCTCGGTCGTCGCGCCGATCGCCGCCGGCGCGATCCTCGGCAATCTCGACGAAGAACTGCGCGAATTCTTCGGCCGGCATGAGCCGATCATCGTGCCGTTCATGGCGTTCACGCTCGGCGAAGGCATCAACCTGAAGTCGGTGACGACGGCGGGGCCGCAAGGCGTGCTGCTCGGCGTCGCCGTACTCGTGCTGACGGGCATCGTGTGCATCGCGGCCGACAAGCTGCTCGGCGGTTCGGGCATCGCCGGCGCGGCGGCGTCGAGCACGGCCGGCAACGCGGCCGCGACGCCGCAGGCCGTCGCGCTCGCCGATCCGACTTACGCGGCGATCGCGCCGATCGCGACGGTCCAGGTCGCGGCCTCGGTGATCGTCACGGCGCTCTTGACACCGATCCTCACCGCGTGCGTTCATCGCCGCGTGAAGCGCCGCACGGCCGACGTACGCGAAGCGACGCGCACCCCCGATCCCGTAGCCGACGATCTCCACACGGTGGACCATCCTCAGCCCGCGGGGAATCATTAGACGATCTGACGTTATCATGAGGAATCCATGGCAGTAGCCGACCCACTCGATCTTCACCACGCACAACACCTGGTCGACCACCTGGTCGCCGACGCGAAAAGCCGGTTCGGCAAGCCGGTCTGCATCGCCGTCTGCGATACATATGGATTCCTGATTGCTTTCGGGCGCGCCGACGGCGCGCCCGTGCGCAGCATCGCCATCTCGCAGCAGAAGGCCTACACGTGCGCGCGGATCGGCACCACGACGACCGCGTTTCACCAACGGCTGCAGCGCGAAGACATTCCCATCGGCTATTTCTGCGACCCGCTGCTGACCGCGCTGCCGGGCGGCGCGCCGCTGCACGACGCCGACGGCAACGTGATCGGCGCGGTAGGCGTGAGCGGCCTCGCGCCGGATCAGGACCAGCTGCTCGCGGACAGCGGCAGCACGGTCATCCATCAGTAACCTCAAACCCCAAGGAAGACAGCCCATGGCCAGGAAGAGCGTCTACGTCACGCGCGGCATTCCCGACGAGACCATCGCGACGTTGCGCGAACATTTCGACGTCGACGTCAATCCGGACGACCGCGCGCTCACGCGTGACGAACTGCTGCAACGCGTTCGCGGCCGCGACGCCGTCGTCACGCTGCTGACCGACAAGATCGACGGCGACGTGCTCGACGCGGCCGGCCCGCAATGCCGGATCGTCGCGAACTATGCGGTCGGCTTCAACAACTTCGATCTCGACGCAGCGACGCGCCGCGGCGTCGTGATGACCAACACGCCGGGCGTGCTCGACGACGCGACCGCGACGCACGCGTGGGCGCTGCTGCTCGCCGCCGCGCGCCGCGTGTCCGAATCCGAGCGCTATGTGCGCGCGGGCAAGTGGCAAGGCTGGTCGCCGATGGCGTTCATCGGCCAGGACGTCGACCACAAGACGCTCGGCATCGCGGGCCTCGGGCGGATCGGCTCGAAGTTCGCGCGCAAGGCCGCCGCATTCGACATGCACGTGATCTACACGGACGCGCAGCGCAACGAGACCTTCGAGCGCGAAACCGGCGCGCGTTTCGTCGACAAGGCCACGCTGCTGCGCGAATCCGACTACCTGTCGCTGCATCTGCCGCTGTTGCCGGACACGCATCACTACATCGGCGCGGCCGAGCTTGCGGCGATGAAGCGCGACGCGATCCAGATCAACGCGGCGCGCGGCCCGCTCGTCGACGAAAAGGCGCTCGTCGACGCGCTGAAAAACAAGGTCATCTGGGGCGCGGGCCTCGACGTGTTCGAGGACGAGCCGGTACTCGCGCCGGGGCTCGCGGCGCTCGACAACGTCGTGATCGTTCCGCACATCGCGTCGGCGACGCGGCAGACCCGGCTCGCAATGGGTAAGATCGTCACCGACAACGTAATTCGCGTGCTGCACGGCGAAACACCGCTCAACTGCATCAATCCGCAAGTGCTCAAGTAACAGACTGAAGGAAGAGACATCATGGCAAAAGTAGGATTCATCGGCCCCGGCATCATGGGCGCGCCGATGGCGGCGAATCTGCTCAAGGGCGGCCACGAGCTGTTCGTGTACGGACGCCGTTCGGTGCCCGCCGCGCTCACCGACGCGGGCGCGAAGCGCTGCGCGTCGCCGCGCGAGGTCGCGCAGAACGCGGAGTTCGTGTTCATCATCGTGTCGGACACGCCCGACGTCGAACAGGTGCTGTTCGGCGAGAACGGCGTCGCGAGCGGCCTCGGCAAAGGGCAGATCGTCGTCGACATGAGCTCGATCTCGCCGATGGCGACGAAGGACTTCGCCGCGCGCATCAACGGGCTCGGCTCGAAGTATCTGGACGCACCGGTTTCCGGCGGTGAGGTCGGCGCGAAGGCCGCCACGCTGACGATCATGGTCGGCGGCCCGGCCGACACGTTCGAAGCCGTCAAGCCGTTCTTCGAGCTGATGGGCAAGAACATCACGCACGTCGGCGCAAACGGCGACGGACAAACGACCAAGGTCGCGAACCAGATCATCGTCGCGCTGAATATCCAGGCCGTGTCGGAGGCGCTGCTGTTTGCGTCGAAGGCGGGCGCGGATCCGGCGAAGGTGCGCCAGGCGCTGATGGGCGGCTTCGCGTCGTCGCGGATTCTCGAAGTCCACGCCGAGCGGATGATCAAGCGCACGTTCGATCCGGGCTTCCGCATCGAGCTGCATCAGAAGGACCTGAATCTCGCGCTGCAGGGCGCGCGCACGCTCGGGCTGTCGTTGCCGCATACCGCTTCCGCACAGGAACTGATGAACGCGGTCGCCGCGCACGGCAAAGGCAAGCTCGATCATTCGGCCCTTTGCCAGGCAGTCGAGATGATGGCGGATCATCAGATCGCCGGCGGCGAAAAGAAGTAACGCAGCAGGAAGTCACGCAGTAGAACGCGAAGCGGGCGCCCGAGAGCGCCCGCTTGTTCGTTGAAGCACGCGAACGTCAGCCGCTTCAGCCGCTTCAGCCGCCGAAGCGTTTGACCTCGTCGCGCCAGTAGTGCCGCTGCTGCCAGCCGAGCAGGCGCTTCAACTTTTCGTTGCTGAGCAGCGTCTCGAACTCGCCGAGCGGCTTCTTCACCGGCACGCCCGGATAGAAACGTTCGAGCAGCGTCGCCGTCGGCAGATCCGAAGACACGTCGTCCGCCGCGACGTTCATCACCTCGAAGCCGAGCCCGTCCGTTTCGATCGCGAGCCGGCACGCGTTCGCCAGATCGCGTCCGTCGATATAACTCCACGCAATCCGCTTGCGCAGCGCCGGGTCGTCGAGCCAGCCGGGGAATTTCGCGTAGTCGTCCGGTTCGAGCACGTTGCCGATCCGGAAGCAGTAGATGTCGGACCCGGTGCGCGCCTGGAACGCCTTCGCCGTGACTTCGTTCACGACCTTCGACGTCGCGTAGCTGTCCATCGGATCGACCGGATACGCCTCGTCGAGCGGAAAATACGCCGGATCGCGATGACGATGCGCGAACACGATCCCGTACGTCGTCTCGCTCGACGCGAGAATCACCTTGCGGATGCCGAGCTTCGACGCGGCGTCGAGAATGTTGTACGTCCCCATCACGTTGATCCGATAGACCTCGTTGTCGGTCGTGATCATGATGCGGGGAATCGCGGCGAAGTGAACGATCGCGTCGATCGGCTTCGGCTCCAGATCGTCGACGAACTCCACCGGCGCGGTGCTCGATGCGAGCGCATTGAACACCTGGCCCGCGTCGGTGATGTCGGCGATCAGCGTGCGCACCTTGCGGTTTGCCATCGGCACGCGATCGAGATTCATCACTTCGTAGCCGTGCTCGACCAGGTTCTCCACTACCCACTTGCCGGCAAGGCCGCTGCCGCCGGTCACGATCACACGCTTCGTCATGTCGTTGTCTCTCCATCCAGATTGAGTTGCGAAGCAGACGCGGATGCGTCCGTCCTTCTCGCGAAGCTTAGCGCGTAGACGTGCGCTTTAGAGAGCCGTCTGCGCGCGAATCAAGAATTCACGAGCCGCGCGACTCGTCTGTGTCGCCGACGAGCGCCTTCAACCGGCGATACAGCGTGCGCTCGGAGAGGCCGAGGCGCGCCGCCAGTTCGCTGCGCTTGCCGCGAAACTCCGTCGCCGCGCGGACAAGCTCGGCGTCGGACAGCTTCCGGCGCGCGGCCAGTCCCGCCGCGGGCAACGCTTCGGCGATCGACGGCACCGCGCTTTTTCTGAGCGCGTCCGGCAACTGGTCCGGCCGGATCACGCCGTCGTCCGCGAGCAGGCTCGCGCGTTCCAGCACGTTGCGCAGCTCGCGGATATTGCCCGGCCACGGGTAAGCACTCAGCAGCGCCAACGCGTCGGCGGAAATCTGCGTCTTGCGCGCGACGCCCGGTTTCGCCAGCGCGATGCGCTGCAGGATCGAATCCGCGAGCAGCGGGATGTCGTCGATGCGCTCGCGCACCGCGGGCAGGTGGATCGGAAACGCGCTGATCCGGAAGTACAGGTCCGAGCGAAACTGGCCCGCTTCGATCATCCGTTCGAGCGGCTTGTGCGTGGCGGCGACGAGCCGGAAGTCGGCGCGCAACGTCTCGGTGCCGCCGACGCGCCGGAACGTCCCCGTTTCGATCAGACGCAAGAGCTTCACCTGAATCGACAACGGCACGTCGCCGATCTCGTCGAGAAAGAGCGTGCCGCCCTGCGCGGTTTCGACGAGACCCGGCTTGCGGCTCGTCGCGCCGGTGAACGCGCCGCGCTCGAAGCCGAACAGCTCGCTTTCGAACAGCGTCTCCGTGATGCCCGAACAGTCGACCACGACGAATGGCCGCTGCGCGCGCTCGCTCGCCTCGTGCAGCGCGTGCGCGAACAGTTCCTTGCCGGTGCCGGACTCGCCGAGCAGCAGCACGGGCAGCATCGACGGCGCGACGCGCTGCAATCCGGAGATCGCGTGGTTGAACGCCGGCGCGCGGCCGACCAGCCCTTCCGAACGCGATTTCGCCGAAGCCCCGCGCACCGTCGCGAGACGCTCGACATACGCGACGATCTCCGACGTGCGCGGATCGAAGATCGGCCGCAGCTCGACGTCGACGTGCTCCGGACCGCGCGGCGTGTGATGGATGTGCAGCACGCGATCGACGCTGCGGCTCGCCGTGGCGCGCTTCATCGGACAGTGCTCGCCGGCCTGATCGCACGGCACGTCGTAGTGGTGGGACACCTGATAGCACCGGCGCCCGACGTGCGCCTGCCCTTCCACGCCGAACTGCCGCTGATAGGCGCGGTTCGCGGCCAGGATCTGATAGTCGGGATCGAGCACGATCGCGGGCTGCGGATCGTATTCGAGGTAGGACACCAGCGTGCCGACATCCGGCGCGGTGTCGGCGCTGTCGGGAAGCGCAGACGGTTCGTGCGACGTCATGACCATCGATCCTCGTCAAACTGGGGGCATTCGGAACTGCCAATTCTGCCACAACTGCCAAAACTGTCATTTGGCAGTCCGCCACCCTGCTGATCCCGCGCCCGTGCGTGGCGGATGCGGCTATCGGCCTCCGCTCGGTTCTCAAAAACCCGTTTCAAAATCATAGCGTTAGCGTCCATACGCCCACCCTGCCGCAAGCTGGCACGCAACTTGTCTTGTTATTCGCGCGAGGACCCGACCGTCCGTCATCCGTGAGGAACAACGAGGAATGCAAACCCGCAAGTTCGCCGTCGAAGGATTCTTCGATCCGGCCACCTGGACCGTCAGCTATCTGCTGCTGGACACCGACACGCGCCACTGCGCGCTGATCGACACCGTGCTCGACTACGACCCGAAGTCGGGGCGCACCCGCACCGACGCCGCCGACCGCCTCGCCGAGCGCGTCGAGTCGCTCGGCGCGCGCGTGGACTGGCTTCTCGAGACACACGTGCACGCCGATCATCTGTCCGCCGCGCCGTACCTGAAAGCGCGGCTCGGCGGCAGGATCGCGATCGGCGACCACGTCACGCGCGTGCAGCACGTGTTCGGCAAGCTCTTTCACGCGGGACCCGATTTCCATGCCGACGGCTCGCAGTTCGATCATCTGTTCGCCGACGGCGAGGTGTTCGACGTCGGCGCAATGCAAGTGCGCGTGATGCACACGCCGGGCCACACGCCCGCGTGCGTCACCTATGTCGTCGATCGCGGCAGCGAGCGCGCCGCGTTCGTCGGCGACACGCTGTTCATGCCCGACTACGGCACCGCGCGCTGCGACTTCCCCGGCGGCGACGCGTCGACGCTGTATCGCTCGATCCAGCGCGTCCTCGATCTGCCGCCCGACACGCGCCTCTACCTGTGCCACGACTACCAGCCGGGCGGCCGCCCGCTGAAATTCGAAACGACGGTCGCCGAACAGCGCGAGCACAACATCCACATTCGCGACGGCATCGACGAGGCGTCGTTCGTCGCGATGCGCACCGCGCGCGACGCAACGCTCGACATGCCGGTGCTGATCCTGCCGTCGGTGCAGGTGAACATGCGCGCCGGACAAATGCCCGCGCCCGAAGCCAACGGCGTCTCGTACATCAAGATCCCGGTCAACGCGCTTTGAGCGGCGAAGTCGGTCACATTGAAAACCACTGGAAAACGCATGCAAATCAGAAAGCTGACGGACACCCTCGGCGTGTCGGCGCAAATTCGCGTCGCCGATCTGCCCGTGCTTCGCGAGATGGGCATCCGCACGATCGTCTGCAATCGCCCCGACGGCGAGGAGCCTGAACAACCGACCTATGCGGAGATCGCGAGCGCCGCTCGCGCGCTCGGCATCGACACGCACTATGTCCCAGTCATAGCCGGCAAGATCGAGGACGACGACGTCGCCCGCTTCAGCGCGTGCGTGAAGAGCGCGGTCCCTCCGGTGCTCGCGTACTGCCGCACCGGCATGCGCTCGACGACGTTGTGGACGCGCTCGAACGCGTTGGACACGTCGGCCGGCGATGCGCGCGAGACAGGCGAGCGCGCGGGCGGCGATTCGATCGACCCGGCACGCGAGGTCGCCGTCGCGCAATCGGGACCCGTCGAGCGGCACGATATCGTGATCGTCGGCGCGGGCGCAGCCGGCATCGCGACCGCGTCGAGCCTTCTCGCCCGCTCGCCCGACCTCGACATCGCGATCGTCGATCCGGCCGACGTCCACTATTACCAGCCGGGCTGGACGATGGTGGGCGCAGGCGTGTTCCGCCCCGAAACGACCGCGCGTCAGATGCAAAGCGTGCTGCCGCGCAACGCGCACTGGATCCAGGCGGCGGTCGCGTCGTTCGAGCCGGAAAATGATGCGGTCGTTCTCGAAGGCGGCCGGGTCGTCAAGTACCGTCAATTGATCGTGTGTCCCGGACTCAAGCTCGACTGGAACGCGATCGACGGCCTGCCGCAGACGCTCGGCCGCAACGGCGTGACGTCCAACTACCGCTACGATCTCGCGCCGTACACGTGGCAGCTCGCCCAGCAACTGCAACGCGGACGCGCGCTGTTCACGCAGCCGCCGATGCCGATCAAATGCGCGGGCGCGCCGCAAAAGGCGATGTACCTGTCGTCGGACCATTGGCTGCGCAGCGGCCGGCTCGGAAACATCGAAGTCGAATTCTTCAACGCGGGCACCGCGCTTTTCGGCGTCGCCGACTACGTGCCGGCGCTGATGAAATACGTCGAGAAATACGGGATCAACCTGAACTTCGGCTTCAACCTGACTGCGATCGACGGCACGGCGAAAACGGCGCTCTTCAAACGCGCGTTGCCCGATGGCGGCCACGAAACGTTCGAGACGCGATTCGACATGATCCACGTCGTGCCGCCGCAGAAGGCGCCGGATTTCATCCGCACGAGCCCGCTCGCCGACGCCGCCGGCTGGGTCGACGTCGACCCGGCTAGCCTGCGTCACAAGCGCTACGACAACATCTTCGGACTCGGCGACGCAACGAACACGACGAACGCGAAGACGGCCGCCGCCGCGCGCAAGCAGGCGCCGGTCGTCGCGCACAACGTGCTGGCCGCGCTCGGCGTCACGCGCGGCGCTGCGACGTACGACGGCTACGGCTCGTGCCCGCTGACCGTCGAGCGCGGCAAGATCGTGCTCGCCGAATTCCTGTACGGCGGCAAGGTCGCACCGACATTCCCCACATGGATGTTCGACGGCAAAGAACCGTCGCGCGTCGCGTGGCTGCTGAAAGAGCGCATCCTTCCGCCGCTTTACTGGAAGGGCATGCTGAAGGGCCGCGAATGGCTCGCGCAGCCTCGTCTCGCCGATTGAGCGGTTCATTAGCCATGCTGATTTCACTTTTGCTCGGCGTCGTCGTGGGCGCCATCCTCGGGCTGACCGGCGCCGGCGGCGGCATTCTCGCCGTGCCGTCGCTCGTGTTCGGCATGAGCTGGCCGATGCAGCAGGCGACGCCGGTCGCGCTCGTCGCCGTCGCCGGCAGCGCGGCAGTCGGTGCGATCGAGGCCTTCCGCAAGGGGCTCGTTCGCTATCGCGCCGCGTTGCTGATGGCCGCGGTCGGCATGCCGATCACGGCCGTCGGCGCGCGGCTCGCGCGTGCGCTGCCGCAACGGCTGCTGCTCGCGCTGTTCGCATGCGTGATGCTGTTCGTCGCGATCCGGCTGCTGCGGCAGACGCTCAGGCGTCACGCGGCGGCGCACGATGGGCATTCGTCATCGCTGTGCATCGCTCACATCGACCCGGCGACCGGCCGCTTCGACTGGTCGTGGCCGACCGCGCTGACGCTCGCCGCGACCGGCGCGCTGACCGGCCTGATGACGGGACTTCTCGGCGTCGGCGGCGGCTTCATCATCGTGCCGATGATGCGCAAGCTGACCGACGTGTCGATGCACGGGATCGTCGCGACGTCGCTGATGGTGATCGCGCTGGTCGGCGGCGGCGGCGTGATCACGACCGCGATGCACGGCACCGCGTTTCCGCTCGGCGTCGCGCTGTGGTTCAGCGGCGCGACCGCGGCGGGGATGATCGGCGGACGGCTGGTGTCGCACCGGATGGCCGCGCATCATGTGCAGTTGGGGTTTGCTTCGATTCTCGTGTGCGTGGCGGTGGGCCTGCTGATCAAGGCCTTCGTCGCGTAACGCCTCGCGAGCAAGGCCACACGCGCGAGTTTCGGGACGAGGTCGCCATTCGGTCATCGGCTAGAATGTGGGCCGCAAAAAGCCCATCAACGCGCCGCTTCGCCATGACGGCTCGCCGTCGCGGCGCAGCGGCAACATGACCTCGCCCTTCGTGAATCCCACTGCTGCTCCTGCCGCCCGGCACGCTCGCTCCCTGCACGTCGCACTCGTCTGCAACACCGCCTGGGCGATCTACACGTACCGGCAAGGCCTGCTGCGCGCACTCGTTCAGGCCGGCGCGCGGGTCACCGTCATCGCCCCGCGCGACCGTACCTTCGAACCGCTGATCGCGATGGGCTGCCGCTGCGTCGAGCTACCCGTCGCATCGAAGGGCACGAATCCGATCGACGATCTCGTCACGCTGCGCTCGCTCTATCGCTGCTATCGCGCGATGAATCCCGACGTCGTCTTTCATTACACCGTGAAGCCGAACATCTACGGTTCGATTGCCGCGTGGCTCGCGCGCGTGCCGTCGGTTGCCGTCACGACCGGGCTCGGCTACGTGTTCATCCAGAAGAGCCACGCCGCGCAGATCGCGAAGCGGCTTTACCGCTTTGCGTTCCGCTTTCCGCGTGAAGTGTGGTTTTTGAATCGCGACGATCTGGAAGCGTTCACAGACGGGAAACTGCTTGCGCATCCGGAGCGCGCGCGGCTGCTTCACGGCGAAGGCGTCGACCTCGAAGATTTCCCGTACACACCGCCGCCCTCTCGCGATACGTTTTCTTTCGTGCTGATCGGGCGGCTGCTGTGGGACAAGGGCGTCGGCGAATATGTCGAGGCCGCGCGCCGGCTGCGCGCGCGCTACCCTTTCGTTCGATTTCAGTTGCTCGGGCCGGTCGGCGTCGAGAATCCGAGCGCGATTTCGCGCGACGAGGTCGCCGCGTGGGAACGCGAAGGCGTGATCGACTATCTCGGCGAAACGGCGGATGTGCGCCCGTTCATTGCGAACGCGGACTGCGTCGTGCTGCCGTCGTACCGCGAAGGCGTGCCGCGCACGCTGATGGAGGCCGGCGCGATGGGTCGGCCTGTCGTCGCGACCGATGTGCCCGGCTGCCGCGAAGTGGTCAGCCACGGCGAAAATGGCCTGTTGTGCGAGGTGCGCAATGAGGCGTCGCTCGAAACCGCGCTCGCCGCGATGATCGACATGGGCGCGAATGAACGCCGTGCGATGGGCGAGCGCGGACGAAAAAAAATTGAAAAAGAATTCGACGAGCGCGGTGTGGTACAACGCTACCGGGAACTCATCCGGCAACTGACCGGCGTAGAATTTTGAACGCAAAATTTCGGAGGCGGACAGGCATGACATCGCACCCCAAAGGCACGATCCTCGTCACGGGCGGTGCCGGCTACATTGGTTCGCATACGTCTGTCGAATTGATCAACGGCGGTTATGACGTTGTCGTCGTCGACAACTTCGTCAACAGCCATCGCGAGTCGCTCGCACGTGTCGAGCGAATCACGGGGAAATTGGTCGCGTTCCATGAAGCCGACGTGCGCGACGAGGCCGCGCTTGAGCGCATTTTTGGTGCGCATCCGATCACGGGCGTCATTCACTTCGCTGCGCTGAAAGCGGTGGGCGAGTCGGTTGCCAAGCCGATCGAGTACTACAGCAACAACATGGGCGGACTGCTCGCCGTGCTCGGCGCGATGCGCAAGCACGACGTGAAGCAGTTCGTGTTCAGTTCGTCGGCGACGGTGTATGGCGTGCCTGAGCGCTCGCCGATCGACGAATCGTTTCCGCTTTCGGCGACGAATCCGTATGGACAATCGAAGCTGATCGCCGAGCAGATTTTGCGCGACGTTCACATTGCCGATCCTTCGTGGAAGATCGCGGTGCTGCGGTATTTCAATCCTGTGGGCGCGCATGAGAGCGGGTTGATCGGCGAGGATCCGGCTGGGATTCCTAACAATCTGATGCCTTATGTGGCGCAGGTGGCCGTTGGGAAGCTGGAAAAGCTGCGGGTATTCGGCGGCGATTATCCGACGCCCGATGGCACCGGCGTGCGCGACTATATTCATGTCGTCGATCTGGCGCGCGGGCATTTGAAGGCGCTCGATGCGCTTGCGGCGCGCGGTGAGGGGTTCACCGTCAATCTGGGGACGGGGCACGGGTATTCGGTGCTCGATGTCGTGAAGTCGTTCGAGCAGGCGTCGGGGCGGCCGGTGCCGTATGAGATCATCGCGCGCCGGCCTGGGGATGTGGCTGAGTGCTATGCGAATCCGGCGTCTGCAGAGAAGGTGATCGGGTGGAAGGCGGAGTTTGGGATCCAGCGGATGTGCGAGGACCACTGGCGGTGGCAGGAGAGGAATCCGCGGGGGTATAGGTAAACAGGGCAGAAGACAGGATCGGCCCGCAACGGACAACCCGTTCCGGCCACTTTTCGGAAACGTTGAGCCAGCGGCCACGCACATGGTAATTTTTAGGACCTCGCCTGACGCGTCCTCCGCAGCGTCAAACATGTGCGGGACGCCAAAGTAGACCTTATGGCTTTCGGTCGTGACTTCAACGGTTAGACTTAGGCTTGGTCCAATGCGCAGCCTGGTATCCGTCAGGAGCGAACGATGCCGATCTCGCGGGGGCGATGTGACATATGGTTGTCGATTAGCGCCTGGATTTGAGCCCGAGTCGGAGGACGTCATCGTAGCGCGCGGTGAATGCGCTAATCGGTCTGAATTCACGAAGAGAGTGCGGTTTCCCGATGAGTTCGCTGAACAATTCACGTGGTTGACGGTTGGCGCTATCAGGCGCAATTACCTTCCACTCAGGGCCGAGCCGAACGATGTCGAAGTAGACATGCCCCCAGAAAAGTTCGCAACATGCGTTTGCCGAATCAAAGAAGCCTGGACACATCCCGGTAAGGAAACGGCCCACTGGTCGGTACTGACGTACGAGCGCTACCTGCCCGTGAATCTTGCCCAGAGGCTTGACGCGTCCTGGGCTAGCGCTGCGCCAGAGGTCGAGGACATGTGCAAGACTGCAAAGCACTATGGACTAGAACTAAGCAGCGGCCATACCGTCGCCGGATACCGATCTGGCGTCGGTCGGGTGACAACAGAATTGGCGCTCCGCGCCGGGCGCGTGTGCGCGCACGACATCTCGAGTACTCATCTGCGATTTGCTCGCAAAAGAGCAGGCTCGCTTGGACTGCCAAACATTGCGTTTCATGAATGCGCGGATGAGCCTCCCAGTAGGCTACAAGAATGTGACCTGCTTTACCCGCGAATCGTATTTCAGCACGATCCGCCCCCCGTTATAAAGCAACTAGTTCGACTTGCTCTTACCTCACCGAGCGGGGGAGGTTTCGCTATTTTTAGGTACCGACGTATTTCACTGGCTACCGGCGAATGCTGCAGGCGTTCATCTGTCGAAACTCTTCCAGGCACAACGTCGCACCGAACGAAAGCGGGAATACAAAGACGTTCTTACCTGCTATGTAAAACGTCGGTAAAATCATTCACCGATGATTCTCGAAGGCCATATTTTTTTGACAGACTTGTGGACTCGCGCTTAACTTCGTCACTAGCGATGTCTTTGCTGACCATTAGGACGTTCGGCGTAGCTTTGAACCTATCAATGATGAGATCAGGAGATGAAGATGGAACGCAGCATTCGGATTGCTGGAAGGAGATGGCCAATTTTTGGCGACGACAGCTACGCAGAAGGCATGAACGACGACTTTGAACCCGATCTCGTCGCTCTGCTTGCTGTGATGTGCGACGGCGGCTCGCATGTTTTAGACGTAGGGGCCAATATCGGCTGCACGGCACTCGCGCTTTCAGAGATAGTTCACAACGGAAAAGTCGTTGCCGTCGAACCAGTTCCCCGTACATTCGCTCATCTCAAGAAAAACGTCGTTGCGACGCCTAATATCACCTGTTTGAACTTCGCGCTCGGCAAAGAGACTGGCTTTGTACAGATGCAAGGAAGTGAGAATAACCTCTCTGGAGCGTTCGTTTCGAACGAATTTCACATCGGGAACGCCGGTCACTTCACGGTGGAGGTGCCGGTGCGCACCGTCGACGAGGCGTTCTCGGATTTTGGCTTGGATAAACTGGATTTTATCAAAATCGACGTCGAAGGCTTCGAACTCGACGTACTTGAAGGCGCGATTAACACGCTTCTCAAATATAGGCCGCGCGTTGTACTGGAAATGAACCACTTTTGCTTGAATCAGTTCCGGCGCATCACGCTGCCCGAGTTTCGAGAGCGTCTGTTGAAGATTTTCCCTTACGCGTACGCCATCGACGGCTCAGAATTTCTGGATCTTACGGACGAGAACGAAGCGTATGCGATTGCCTATCAGCATCTAACCAACATGCGATATGCCAATATTGCAGCCGGCTTCGATAAATCCGACTTACTCGCACGGCTGAGTACCCTCAACCGCGCTCGTCTTCTCAACATGGCGAGCGATGACGCCCGACGGTCCGCTGTCGTAGAGCAACGTGTAGTAGCTGATTGCAATCTCACGGAGCAGTTGCAACAGACAGTTCTTCTCTTGCGGGAGGAACTCGAGCATGCAAAGGCCCGGCTCGCAGCAGTCGAAAGCCGAAACAAAGCGTTGCTCGATTCGTCCAGCTGGCGCATCACAAAACCGATTCGGGCAATCAAGAGAATCATCTCGTAACGTCGGTGCGTCCACACTGTGCGTTAGGCCAATTGCGCCGGACGCGACCGTTCCGACGTGCACATTGTGCAGCGCTTCGCGTTGAGCGGCTCGCCCTCGAATCGAAGTTGGTCACCTCTTTCGCTCCAACGGGTGCCCCCGCCGACAACACCGATTCAGCGTTTGATCAACGGACATATTCGGACGTTCTGCTGCGGGCTCTGGTTCAGATCTCTACAGTCGCTCGCCTTAGTCACCAGGTCCCACGACTTGACCAAAGCATCGACTTCGTCGACCGACTTGTTAGTCAAAACCCAAGTATTTCCATCGGCACCCGCGAGCCGCGCGTGGATCAGCTCGATAGCCGGAGAGGTCGAGGGCAAAATCATCGTACGGCCGTCCACGCCAACGTAAGTGCTATTCGCAGAGCTGATGAATGGCAAAATAAAAGCGACAGGCCGCCCGACCAGAAGAACGACAGCGCCGTCCGGTAAAACTATTCTCGAATCGACCAGCCGCGATACGTTTTCATACTGTGTCCTCCCCCAATCCATCGAGCGTGTATCCTTGATCGCGACCACCGCGATCACAACCACGACGAGGCTCGACGTCAGACGAGCCGTCGATTCCCGCATCGACGCGACACAGAGCGATCGCACACCAAGCACGATGACCACCCCGCTGAGCAGTTCGAGCGCAACGATGTAACGCACGATCGAGAACATGCCTTCCCAGACTGCGAAACTCACAATAAAGAAAATGCAAAGAAAAGCGCTTCGTCTCCAGTCGATGGCGGAGCGAGCCTCTCCTCTGTCTGCGCGCTTCGATATGCAGAAAATACATCCGCCGATAATCAGTGCGACGAGCGCCACGTAGGTCATCGCGAACCTGGGATCGTACATCGGCACTTCCGAAACGGTACTCGCTCCCTGATCCCAGAAAAAAGGGTAGAAAAATGCCTCCAATGCACCGTGAGGCATAAAGTGCCTATCGCGCACAACGTCGCCGAACCATGGCGAACCGATTACGCGGTTGAACATTGGAAAAATCGGGTTGCCGAATTGCTGATAGACCCTCCACGCCCACCATCCGCCACCAACGAACAAGCCGACCAGCCAGCCCAGCGAGAAGGCCGCGCCATCAAGAAGCGCCTGCCCCACTCTTCGTCGCGTCAACATGATCGCCAGCGCCATGCCAGGCGCAAACACGACCGCAGTCAACTTGAGTCCTGCAGCTAGCCCAACAACGAAGCCGGAGACTAACCGTGGCCATGAACGGTTATCCATGCAGCGCAATTCGACGAGCAAGGCGCCAAGGATCAAGACTGCAATCGGAATATCATTGAAAGTGGTTCCAATTTCCGAAATCGTCACCGACCCGGTCACACCGATCACAGTCGCCGCGAGCACTTCGACAATACGAAGCCGGCCCGGCCCCGGAAGGATGCGCTGCGCGATACGTAGACAAAGGAAAATCGCCAGACCGTAGGGCAGCCCAGCGAGAAACGTCGCGAAGCGAGGGCGATCATGAAACCATGTCGTCCAGGCGAGATAGAACGGAACGTCGAGCAGCGGGTTCAGATATGACTGAATATCCGCCGCCATGAAATCGCGACTCAGACGGTTTGTGAGAAACGCGAACGGGTTGTACAAGTGATAGTTTTGTAGATCCCAGTTCATATCCGGGCCAAGACGTAGCGAAAATAGCCCGCCAACGACAAGGCACGCGGCAACAAGAGCCGGCTCCCACAAAGAGGCCACGATCGAACGGCCCGCCCGGCCGTTTCCAGGACGATTCATACTTTTCCCGAATTTATATTTAATTTTCCCCCGGCCACGCTCTGTCTCGCACACTCGACAGAAATGGCCCTCACGTCCGGATGCACCTATTCTTCTGCTTGCTGCAGCGGCATATTCGCCGCGCCGTTTATAAGGCTATCGAACGCCGTAGCCTGTATTTCGATAAATTCGATCATCACGAAGGACATTCCATCGGGAATTGCGCAAGCGCCCTCCGCGGCGTGTATGTCCCTTGCTAACGGACCCGATAGACGTTTTGAAATAGCTTGTGGAGCCCGCTTCAAGTAGTCAATCTGGAGAACTGTCACCCGACAGGCATAGCGGAGACAAGGTCAGTAGCGCTGTTGCGTGCCCGAACAGGCTCTCAGCTGTCCTTGAACACTGCGGCACGCAATACCACAAAGTTGAAAACCATACCAGCTAGCGCCCCAGACGCGACGGCTATCGATGGATGGCGGTACGCGAGCGCACAGTGCAGGACCAACAACACATACACCCCGTTACTCGCCACCCAGCCCAGCGTATTCGCAAGGACATAGCTCAGCCACTCGCGAACGATCGGCTGGTTGCTCGCGCCGAACGTGTAACGGCGATTCAAATACCACATCGCGGTCACGACGACGGGAAAAGCGACAAGCTGAGCGTAGAGCGGACCACACACCGGCGCGAGCAGTTCGACCATCACTGCATCCAGCACAAATCCGATTGTCCCGACGATGCCGAAACGGAACATCTGGGCGAGAAGCGCCCTTCGAGCGGCTGTGTCGGTGCTCATCGAACCGCTCGGTCGGCTATATCAACCTCCACCGGCTCACCGACTCCCACGCGTGCAAAGAAGGGATATTGCAGATAGGCAAGCAGCCGGATTTCGCGGCGCCCGCGTGTAACGGTATCGAGGATGGTCCCGACCATCAAGCTCAATACGGCAATAATCATTAGCCCCATCGACAGCACGGCCGTAGGAAGACGCGGCACGAGGCCCGTCTCTACGTAATGCGTGAGTACGGGTGCGGCGAGCAAAAGCGAAGCAACGGCAAACAACGCAGCAAGTAGACCGAAGAAGAAGAACGGCCGCTCGTGGCGAACCAGCCTGAAGATCAGCATCAGGATCCGCATCCCATCGCGGTAAGTTCGCAGCTTGCTTTCTGAGCCGGGGGGACGTCCCCGATAGGATCCCTCGGTATGAGCGACGGGCATCGACAGCTCGAGTGCATGAACCGTCAGTTCGGTCTCGATATCGAAGCCCTGCGACAACGCCGGGAACGACTTGACAAACCTGCGCGAAAACACCTTATAGCCCGATAGCATGTCGCGAACGCGGTCGCCGAATATCCGCCGCACAACTCCGGTCAACAGCATATTGCCGAACCGATGGCCCCCACGATACGCCGCGCGCTCCGATTCTCGCCGCGCGCAATTTACAAGATCATGGTGACCCTCTATCGCCAGTTCCAACATTGACGGGGCGATACCCGCTTCATACGTATCATCGCCGTCCGCCATAATGTAGAAGTCCGCGTCGATGTCGCGAAACATACGGCGCACGACATGCCCCTTACCCTGTTGCGTTTCCGTACGCACGGTTGCGCCGACCCTGCGCGCGACTTCCGCCGTGCGGTCCGTTGAGTTGTTGTCGTACACGTAGATAACCGCATCGGGCAACGCCGCGCGGAAATCGCTTACGACCTTTGCAATCGCCACTTGTTCGTTGTAGCAAGGCAGCAGGACTGCCACTGTCGGTTTGGTCATGTCTTTGTAGTCACGCTCGCCCCCAAGGAGTCGACTCAATCGACAGGGCATTGCAACGTTCTACGTCACATCGCCTGGGCATGGGAAGCAAAAAATCAGCAGAGAGCAATCGCCCCCTTATTTTGGCATCGGCAGATCATACACGACCAGATCGAGATGGAGAACCGAATACCTACCGGCAGTCCCCTACCGCTCGCAATAGCAGCCCTCGCCGCGCGTTTAAGGCACTAACCTTCCGAACGTCGGCAGTGTGGCGATGTGCGTTCATCCTTTCGCCCGCACTGCGGGTCCGCCAATACTTTGCAGTATTGGACCCGCCGCAGGCTGATATTCGGGCACCCAGCGACGCAAATCGCGACGCACTTCGTCGTCGCTCGGCACGCGTTGCTGCATCAACCACGGCAGCAGCTTGTCGATCAGATCGTCTGGCACCTCTCTGGCGCGTGCAATGCGCAGCTTCGGATGCGGAGTGCGCGTCGTTGCTTCATCGTCGGCGAGCAATTCTTCATACAGCTTTTCGCCCGGCCGCAACCCCGTGAACACGATCCGGATCTGCTCTTCAGTGAAGCCGTAAAGCCGAATGAGATCGCGTGCCAGATCGACGATCCGAACCGGTTGACCCATGTCGAATACGAATATCTCGCCGCCTCGGCCCATGCTCGATGCTTGCAGTACAAGCAACGACGCCTCAGGGATCGTCATGAAAAACCGCGTAATTTCAGGGTGTGTAACCGTAACCGGACCGCCCTGAGCGATCTGTTCCTGAAACTTCGGGATCACGCTGCCTGCGCTGCCCAGCACGTTACCGAAACGCACGGTCTCGAACTGCGTCGTCTCGGTCCCCTGCTGCAGCGCCTGGCACGCCATTTCCGCCAACCGCTTGCTGGCCCCCATCACGTTGGTCGGATTAACAGCCTTGTCGGTGGAAATGAGAACGAAGTGTCTGACCCGATGTTTGATCGCAGCACTCGCCATCCGATAGGTACCGAGCACGTTGTTACGAATCGCCTGCCAGGTGTTCAGTTCCTCCATGAGCGGTACGTGCTTGTAAGCAGCCGCATGGAAGACGATGTACGGCGTGTAACGCGCCATGACCTTGTCGAGCAGCAGCCAGTCTTTCGCGTCGCCGACAATCGGTATGACCGAAATCTCCGGAAAGCGCTCGCTGATTTCTTCGGTGAGCCGATACATCGCGTATTCGGAAAGATCGAGCGCGACCAGCTGCGCCGGTGCGAAACGCAGAATCTGACGGCACAGTTCGGAGCCGATTGAGCCGCCCGCTCCGGTCACCATCACAACGCGCCCCCCCAGCAAGGCTTCCACGTGTGGCGTATCGATCTTGATGGCGTCGCGTCCGAGCAGATCCTCAAGGTCGATATGACGAATCTGGGACAGAAAGCCTTGGCTGGGCATCAGCGCCGTGATTGACGGAAGCACCATCGCCCTCACGCCGGCGCGCACGCAGAGCGTGGCAAGGCGCCGCTGCGTCTCCACGAAAGCAGACGGGATCGCGATGATCACATGTTCGACCTTCAGCGTCTCGGTCCAGTGCACGAGCTCGCTGATCGCTCCGAGCACTGGGTAACCGTAGATTTCGCGACCCTGCTTGCTGACATCGTCGTCGAGCAGCCCAACGAGACGCCACTCGCTCGAACGAGACAGCTCGCGTGCGAGGCTCGCACCCGCGCTGCCCGCACCAAGCACGATTACGGGCTTGCCTTGACCAATCAGGCCGCCGTACAGACGCACTTCCTTGCTGACGCGATAGACAGCGCGCGCGCCGCCCATCACGAGGAAGAGCAACATCGGCGATAACACGAGAACGGAGCGCGGAATAATGGGCTCGGGCTGAAACATGACAGCACCGATCATCACGATAAGGGCCCCGACTACGATTGCCTTCGCGATGCGCACAAGATCGGGCAAGCTTGCGAATACCCACAAACCTCGGTAGAGGCCGAATGCGCGGAACATCACCCCGTAAATCGGGAGGACCCAGATGAGCGCAGCGCACGCTCCGTCGAGGAAGGCCGTAGGCACAGTCCCGTTGAAGCGGACGACGTAGGCGACGAGCCACGACGCCGCTGCAGCGAGCAGATCGAAGAGGAAAACGTAAAAGGACAACCAAGACGCCTTTGATCGCAACATCGGCGGCACACCTCGTAATTGATGTTTCGTCAACTGGCTGAAAGCATTGTTTTACAACGAACGATAGAGCACCAGCCCGGGCTGCGAAATCCGATTAATTCAGCAAGTCAGCCTGGATCGACACGGGCACTGCAAACGCTATGCCCGAAGCATAACGGCATACTGGCAAAACGATGCCCCGATATTGTTACATATGCGTAGATAATGGGGGAGCCCAGAAGGTCCGTTTGTCAGCGCCACCGCCAGAATCCGCGAGTTGTGCTGGCAGACAGAGCGAGCAGCGTAACGATCGAAGGCAGACGTTCTCGGTTACGTTTCGTTACACACCTGGAAGGTACGCCACCGTCTGTCGACAATAGCACCGCAGCATGCCAGCACGGCACACCACACCGCCAAGATCAACCACTGCTGCTCGGCCGGGAGAGTCAATGCACAAAGTGCAAGTACAACGGCCGCAAGCATCAACACATACCAATAGAGAGCCGTGCGCGCGTGGCTAATACCGGAGCGCACCATGCGCTGGTAATAATGCTCACGATGCGCCTGCCAGAACCTCTCTCCGCGCAATAGGCGTTTAAGCAGGGTTACCGACGCGTCAGCAATGAACGGGGAAAAGACGAATGCAGGAAACCACACCGGCCATACGTCGCCGCGCCAGCCCCAATAGCCGAGTGCGCCAGCGAGGAAGCCGAGCGGTATCGAGCCCGCGTCACCCAGAAACAAACTGGCCGGATGAAAATTGAGGAACAGGAAGCCAAGCGCGGCTCCAGCAACCGCGGCGCTGGAGATGGCCAGCGCCAGCGACGAATGCTCACCAGTCAACGCGGCAATCGCGTACGCGCTGAAACCGAACAACGCCATGCCACCGGCCAGGCCATCGGAGCCATCCATGAAATTGTAAAGGTTGACCAGCCAGAGCATCAGAAACCCGACACCTGCAAGCAGCCACCATGGTGCGACGGCTGGATAGACGACGATCAGCGCAAGCACGGCTGCAAAATGAGCTGCAAACCGAACACGCGCGGGCAAACCCCGGCGATCGTCAAGCTGCGAGACCAATGCGAGCGCGAGCACCGCAAAGGCGATCAGCCACATCTGCGATGCGTGCGATAGAAGCGCCACGACGCAAACCGGCACGATTCCCCAACCGCCCACGCGCGGAATGGGCTTGACATGCAGTGAGCGGTGATTCGGTGTGTCCGTTGCGATACGCCATGCGAGACCAGACCTGAGCAACCCGCGGAGAATCAACACACACACTACCGCCGACACGGCTGCCACTGCCACGATCAGTGCAGCCCACCCATCGGCGCCGAATGCGTGAAGAAGCTCCGTCATGCCCGCCCCTCTTTCGCGCGCAACGCGCGATACCAGGCCGTCGTTGCCTGCAACCCGTCATCCAACGTATAGGGCGGATGCCAGTCGGGCAGTTGCCTGCGGATAGCGGATGAATCGATGACCAGACTCGCTGTGAGACGTTCGATCTGAGCGGTTCTGCCAGTGAGGCGGCCTGCCAGACCCAGTAACGGCATCGGGACGGGGACAAGGCGAGCCGGGCGACCGAGATGTCTGCCAATCGAACGCAGCAGTTCTGCAACGGTAGGCGCAACGTCGTCGGCCAGATGGAAACAGCCATTGGCAGCGCGTGGATCGAACGCGCAATGCATGATCGCACCGGCAAGGTTGTCGACGAACAGCACGCTCCGCCGCGAATCCACCGCGCCGAACGGCAACGGCATTCCGCTCCAGACAGCATCGAGCATCCTGCGGAAGTTCGCACCGACTTCGGGACCGTAGACGAGCGGTGGTCTCACGATCACGACGTCGAGCCCAGCTTTATTGCGCAGGTCTGTCAGCGATTGTTCTCCGGCGAGCTTTGAACGGCCGTAGGCGTCATCGGGTTGAGCGGTCGCGTCCTCGCGCAGCGGTTCGGGAGTACTCACGCTGCCTGCGATGGCTTTGATACTGCTGACGTACACGAACCGCCGCACATCATGTTGTAGTGCGGCGCACGCGACGCGCAGCGTACCGTGGACATTCGTCTGATCGAATGCGCGCTGTGTCTCGTCGTTCTGCTGTTCGCCCATGACGTGCACGCGAGCGGCAAGATGAACGATGCAGTCGACGTGACCGAGCGTCGACTTCCAGTTCAGTTCGACGCCAGCGAAATCGGGAGCTGCGTGCACCCACTCCTCGACACCCGCCGGCGCAGTGCCAGCACGGCGGACGATACCGGTGACGCGGTATCCGTTGTCAATCAGCGTACGGCACAGGGCGCGGCCCACGAATCCGTTCGCGCCCGTAACCACTGCATGCATAGGCGATATTTCCAGGTATAGCTGGTTAGGAAAATGCAGGTACGGCGGATGGCGGAAGATGGCCGTACCGCGTCTGCGCTCAGTCGGCGAATGACGGCAATAGTTTAACGCCTCGGCTCACCGTCATCGGAACCCTAGCGCCGGCAAACGCAGTCCACTCGCTTTTTCACGTACGTCGCGAAGGAAGTTCTACAGGAAGAATGACCGACTACGCGATTCGGGATTCTTCGCCGGGACATCCGCCATCGGCGGCCTCCGTCATCGAAAGACAACCTGCGATAGATTTAGGGACACTGGCTATTGACGGTCAAAAAGGGATAGCAGGGACTAAACACGCCTCAGCGGCAGCACCCGTCCTGCTGGCGACATATCGGTTCTGGGCTATACTCACCGCAGCACTCGCCTGGAAATAACACTGAATGGGATTGCGCCAGACTCAACGCTATTTCCATAGCGGCTTTTAGACCACCAGGAAACCCGGATGCAAAACGATTTCGCCTATACAGGGACCGACCTTCTAGTCTCTACAGAAGACGCGCTGTCGAATTACAACAAATGGATCGTCCGCATGTTCACATCAGTGGCAGCGCGGTTCAATGCGTGCAGGGTCCTTGACTTCGGGGCCGGGGTTGGCTCGCTGGCGACGATCTTTCGGGACGAGACTGGCACAGTCCCAGAAACGCTCGAAATCGACCCGGCCCAGAGAGACATCCTTGCTGAGCGCGGTTTTAATCCGGTCGCGGGAATTGACGAACTCGGAAACGGGATAGATTTTGTCTACACGTCGAATGTGCTGGAGCATATCCCTGACGACGTGGACGCCCTTCAAAAGCTTCGTTCGCACATGAACGCCAATGGTCGCATCGCAATCTACGTCCCGGCATTCATGATGATCTGGTCCAGTCTCGACGACAAGGTCGGACACCAACGTCGGTACACGAAGCATATGTTGACCGAGCATCTCAGACGCGCTGGATTCGAAGTCGAGACGATCCGCTACTGTGATTCAGTGGGCTTCATGCTCGCCCTTCTTTTCCGTTTCATCGGTAACTCTTCCGGGGAACCCAGCCGAAGCTCATTGGTCCTTTTCGACCGTTTCCTGCTTCCTGTCAGCCGGGCCATCGATCTCGTCGCATCCCCGTTCTTCGGCAAAAATGTCTTTGCCGTCGCGCGGCTCGCATGACGAATTACCGATAAACAAACCGATAGATTGCCGCCACATCACCCGAGCCGGGCAGACGTGGCTCCGCCCAGGCCGACACCCCGCGCGCGTAACAATCTGCCTCGCGCGTGTCCGACGGTCCATGGTTGTCGGATCAGACGGATCGTTCGCCAGATCCGTCGACTGACGACCTCTCTTCATACAAGCAGTTCTTCGAGCCGCGCAAGCAGCGGCTCAACCATGCGTTCCCACTCATGCTCCCGCGCGACAAACTCTCTTGCGCGCGCTGTCATTTCGACCGTTCCGACTTCGTCGGCCAGCAACTGCTGGATCCGCTCCACAAATTCCTCCGGTGTGTCCGCAATCAGGAGATCGCGACCGGCCTGAGCTCGCAGCCCTCCATGCGCAAGCGAAGTCGCCACGACAGGCAATCCCAATGCCATGTATTCGAGAATCTTGTTTTGCACGCCCGCGCCGATGCGCATTGGGCATACGCCGATGGCACCGTCCGCCGCAGCCTCGGCAACGGACCCGACTCGCCCGGTCACTTCAACACCTTCGTATGCGCGATACCGCTCGGCAAGCGATGGAGCGATGGAGCCCACGATCCTGAACCGGAAATCCGCGCGCTTGCGCAGCAGCGGCAACACTTCCTCCGCGAAGAAGTGGCACATGTCCTGATTCTGCACCGTCCGCATGTCGCCGATGAAAATCAGAATGCGACTGGCCATACTGCGCGCCGAGTATGGCAACGCAGAAAGGTCGACGCCGTTCGAACACACCATCACCTTCGCATCGGACGAACCGGGAAACAGATAATCTCTATCGGATGCCGAAACAAGCACGGATAAATCAAAGTCATCGACGACCGTACGCTCGTAATCGAGTAGACGCCTCGCCTCCAGACGAAACACGCGCGACCGGATCCCCCGCGCATTCCTGAGCTGCTTCACACGGCTGTAGTTAAGCGAGATCGCGTCCGTCATTTCGAGCACGCGCGGCTTGTCCGACTTGCGCACGTACTCCGCACAGCGCACGAGATGCACGAGCACGCCGTCATGCGACGGCAATAGCCGCGCGACCGCATCGGCGAATGCGCGGCTGCGGTAATACGCAACCTGCAACGGCGTGCGCGTGGGCAGCGCCAGCAGCGTGTTCAAATACGAGCGCCGCTTCGACAGAAACACCCGCTCGACCCGATCGAATACGCCATCCCGGGGCAACTCGCAATGCATGTCTTCCTGCGTATCGCACAGGCTCAACAGCGTCAACGAGTAGTGCCGGGACAATTCCTTGCAGAGGTGATAAATCCTCAGCTTGTCTCCGCCGATTACCGGGTAAGGAAACCGGGGCGTCAGCACGAGCAGTCTTTTCTTTTCCGTAGTCACGACAGCCCTTCCCAGAAACCTTGAATAGCCGGTCTGACGCTCGACTCCGAAAACACGCGCGCTCGATCCACGCCGTCACGGACCATCGTTTCCCAACCGGCACCGCCATTCCACACGTTGCGAATCTGCTCGGCCATCTCTCCGACGGAGTACGGATCGAACAGCAAACCGCAGCCGCCGGCGATCTCCGGCATCGATGTCGTATTGCTGCACGCAACGGGCGTCCCCGACGCCATCGCCTCCAGCAACGGAATGCCGAATCCTTCGAATAACGAAGCAAAGACGAACGCTCGTGCCTGCCGGTAGTGCCGCTTCAATTCCGCTTCGGACACGTAGCCGAGCAGTTCGACACAGCCGGTGAGTCCCAGCGCGGATGCCCGCTGCAGAAAATGTTCGTGGTACGGGGACTTGATTCCCGCGATACGCAGCACGACGCCGTCACCCAGTTGCGGTTTCGCCAATGCAAATGCTTGCAACAGACGATCGACGTTTTTGCTGGGCACTTCACCCGCCACCGTAAATAAATACGGCTGCCGATCCGCCTGATTCAACGGCGGCGCAAACCAGTCATCGGGAAGCGAGTTCGGAATGACGTGCACGTCCCGCTCGGACAGGCCAAACGTCTCGACTAACTCGCGCTGGGTATATCGCGAGACAGTCATCACGACATCCGCCCGACGCGCCAAACGGGGCACCACGTAACGGCGATAGATGCGCCCGGCCGTCTGATACAGCGACTTCGGCGCCGGCAGCGTTCGCCACGACTGCATGAAAATCAGATCGTGAATCACCGCAATCAGCTGCGTGCTGCCCGTGGACCGCAGCGGCCCGGTGTTGTACGGGCACAGCAGATAGTCCAGCTTTTGCGTGTTGCACAGGCGCGGCAACTCGACCTGCTCCCACCACGGAAAGAAGCCGCGGCCCTCGCTCACGCACGGCCATTCGTCGGTGCTCACCCCACGCGGGGCAAGACCCACTAACGAGTCACCGACTGGCGCGATCAACTGTCGGCCGAACCGCCCCATGCCGCGATAGTTGCCGACCATCCACGTGATATCGACCCCGAGCTTCACGCAGCATTCTCCTGGACAGACTGCATCAGCACCGCCCCGTTCCTTCCAGCACCGAGCGATAGACGGCCAGCGTCTTGTCCGCGCAAGTCTGCCAGGTGAATTCACGCGCTCGCTCGAGCCCGGCGGCGCGAAGCGCATCCGACTTGCGCGGATCCTCGATCAGCAATCGCATTGCATCGGCAATTTCCGCCGCGTTGCACGGGTCGACCAGCACTGCCGCGTCACCGGCCACTTCCGGAACAGAAGTCGTATTGGACGCGACGACCGGCAGACGCGCCGCGAATGCCTCGACCACCGGCAGCCCGAATCCTTCGCATAACGACGCAAACACCAGCGCGCTCGCCGATTGCATCAGCGCGCGCACGTCGAAGTCCGGCAAGTACTGCAGCCAGCGAGCGCAGCCATCCGCCTCCATCGCGCGCAGGCGGGCGACGAGGCTCTCGCACCCCCAACCCGCCCGGCCGACGACGACCAGCGGAATATCGCGACGCAACGCGGCCGGGAGCATCGCATGCGCGTCGAGTACGCGTTCGAGATTCTTACGCGGTTGCAACGTACCGACGCACAGATAAAACCGCGCGGGCAAGTTGAGCCGCTTCAATACCTCATCGCGTCCCGTCTCGTCGATCATGTCGAAGAATCGCGCGTGCACACCCAGCGGAACCACCGATATGCGCTCCGGCGCGATGTCGAAGTGTTCGACGATCGCGCGCTTCGAATAATCGGAGATCGTAATCACATGGTCCGCCCACGCACCCGAACGCTTCAACAGCCAACGGCGCAGCGCAGCGAACTTGATGGTCGTCCATTCGGGATTCGACAGTGGAATGGCGTCCATCAGCGTCGCGATGACAGGCATTGTCGAAAACTTCGGGATCAGGTGATCGGTCGCGTGAAAGACGTCCACGTGCTGTGCGGCCAGCGCCTTTTCGCCGCCGCACGTCCAGGGCGTCACCGCGCCGAGCGTAGCCATCACCGGATGGTTGCCGAGATCCACCGGTGGGTGCGCGCACGGCAACACGTCATCGCCGACGAACGCACCGAAGCCCGCGGGAACGAGATCGACACTCCCGCTAGCCAGCAATGCACCGCCCAATTCCCGGGTGTACGAGCCGATACCGTCGACGCCGCCATGTGCGATGCTCCGGGCCAACGCCGTCGTGCCGAAACCGACTTTCACTCAAGCCTCTCGTCTTGCGCGTCGCGTGCCGAGCCTCGACACTTCGGTGCGCGAACCATCAAAACGAGAAGCCGCGCTCATTGCGGCGCAGATCGGCTTCGACCATCATCTTGCACAGCTGTTCGAGCCGCGTATGCGGCTCCCAGCCGAGCTTCTGCTTCGCCTTTTCCGGGTTGCCGATCAGCAGATCGACTTCGGCCGGCCGATAGAACTTCGGATTGATCCGGACAACCAGCTTGCCCGTTGCTGCATCGACCGCCGTCTCGTTCTCGTCTTTCCCATTGAACTCGACATCAATCCCGGCCGCGCTGAACGCCATGCGCACGAAATCGCGCACGGTTTCGGTACGGTTTGTCGCGAGCACATAGGTGTCCGGTTCGTGGGCCTGCAGCATGCGCCACATCCCTTCGACGTATTCCTTCGCGAAGCCCCAGTCCCGCTTCGCATCCATGTTGCCCAGCTCGAGCACGTCGAGCTGGCCGAGCTTGATCTTCGCGACCGAATCGGTGATCTTGCGCGTCACGAATTCGCGACCGCGCAGCGGCGACTCGTGATTGAACAGGATGCCGCTGCAACCGAAGATGTCGTAGCTTTCGCGGTAGTTCACGGTAATCCAGTGCGCGTAAAGCTTGGCGACGCCATACGGGCTGCGCGGATAAAACGGCGTCGACTCGACCTGCGGGACGGCCTGCACCTTGCCGAACATTTCCGACGTGCTCGCCTGGTAGAAGCGCGCCTTCGGATTGACGACGCGGATCGCCTCGAGCAAATTCAGCGGACCGAGGCCGGTGATTTCCGCGGTGGTGACCGGCTGATCGAACGACACACCGACGAAGCTCTGCGCGGCGAGGTTATACACCTCGTCGGCGCCGGTCGTTTCGAGCAGGCGAATGCTTGCGGACAGATCCGTCAGGTCGTACTCGACCAGATGCAGGTTTGGATGTTTCGCGATGCCAAGTTCTTCGATGCGCCAGAAGTTCACCGAGCTGGTACGGCGATAGGTGCCGTACACCGTGTAGCCTTTTTCGAGCAGGATCTGGGCAAGGTACGCACCGTCTTGGCCGGTGATACCGGTAATAATAGAAGTCTTCATAGAGCCGCCGACGATGAAACTTGAGTATTGATAACTGTGCCCAGGTTGCGAGCGCTCTGCGCCCACGTCAGAAATGGAATCTTATCTGAGCGGGGAATCTGCCCACGCTCATGAAGCACCAGCCAATCCCGCACGGCGTCTGCCAATTCGTCGCCACTGTGGGATGTGAAATACACGGCATGGTCACCCGCAACTTCCCGAAACACCGGGATATCGCGCAACAGGAGGGGCACTGAATGGTTTGCGGCCTCGATCAGCGGCAATCCGAAGCCTTCCCCGTACGAAGCTGAAATGAGGCACGCAGAGGCGCGGTACACCTCGTCGAGATATTCATCGCTGATGCCATCCAGCCAGAACAAACGCTTACCCCTTTGGGGGTGTTGCGCCAGACGATTGACCGTTTCAGGAATGTCCCGACGCATGTCGTCGGGCAAACCCTTCCAACCTTCGCGGCCAACGATCACAAGGTTGGCGTCGACCCCAGCCTCCCATATGCGCTCGAACGCGTCGAGAACCTCCGGATAGCCCTTGCGCGGCTCCAAGGTTCCGACCATAAGGAAGGTCGGGCGGGCGCGGAATTCCCGCAGTACCTCCTTCGCGTTCGCGGGCATCCCAGTACTGGGAACGGAATTGTGAACATCCGCGCCATGATGGGAAACGGACACGACGAACGGATGAGCACTCTCGTCCAAACGCTGTTCCGTACGCCACTTGCCAAGGTCATCGCCGACTGCCTTTGATACACAGACTGCACCGTCGAACCGCGCAACGACGTTCAGCCATCGCTCGAAAGCCTCTCCGGCGCCAGGCGGGAACACTTCCGGCATGCGCACGGGCAATATGTCGTGAACAAGGAAATGAAGCGCGACGCCGCGATTGCGGTATTCGTCGTATAAACCTTGCTCCGCGGCCTTGACCAGCAGGTCTCCAGAAAGATCCAGCCCGAGAAGCATGTCGCCATTCTCGGGATTGACGACTTCGCCCGGCAGGGCGTCGCTGGGGCAGCCGAGGAGTTCCAGAGCATACGAGGAAGCGGACCGATAATGCCAGCGGCTACCCTCGTCACTCAGCATGACCGGCTCGACCCGCCACCCTTCCGGCGGCCCCTCCAGCAACGCGAGAAGCAGGGCTCGGACTACGCGCTCAATGCCTGTCTTCAGATCATTACGGCAGGTCGCGGTCACATCGAGCAGCAGGCGACGCGCCGGGCGCAACAATGGCAGCGACGCAGCTATCGCACCAGACACCTGGCATAGCTGCGCTTCGTTCGGACGGAAATGCGGCTGTTGCGCGATGGCATCGACGAGCGCGGGCAATCCAGCACGGGATGTTTCGTAGAAGCGCTCTATCGCGTTCGCGTAGTGCTGTGCACAGACCCGAGGTGCATGGCGCTCGGCGATTACCTGGCGCGCACGCTCGCCGAGATCTCGGCGGCGCTCGGGCTCATGCCACAGCACTTCGAGAGCTTGAGTGAGCGCGGCGTCATCGAAATCGTCGGGGAGCATCCAGACCGCATCGCGGTCGAACTCCCCAAGCGCGCCATTGGCGTTGACGATGAGGGGTAGCCCGTTGTTCATGCAATCGAGCGCCGCGGCGGATGTTTCCCCGCGAGAATGCATGCGCAACTGGACTGCGACGTCCGCAGCAGCAAGATAGCGATGAAAGGTCGCCGCCGGAGCAAAGCCGGTGATACGGATACGGTCCTTCGCGGGGCTAGCCTCAATCGTCCTTACCAGTTCCGCGCCATACGTGCCCCCGTGATTCTCTCCGACGAATATCAGCAGACAGCGCCGGTCCGACGCCAGTTCGCTCGACAACCAACTCTTGAGTAACCGATCGTTCTGCTTCGTCGCGTCGAGAAAGCCAAAGCTGCAAATGACAAATGCATTGTCAGCAATGCCCAGTTCGGCTCGCGCAGCTTTCCGGCCACCACCCCTGGCAGGCTCGCGCAATAAAGGAACGACCTCTGTGGAGGCAGCGAACTGCGGCCCGTACCACGTTCGAGCCAGTCCTCGCGAGTACTCTGAGTGAAAAATCACACCCTGGGCAGCGCGCAGCACATTCAGCGAAACGGGATAGCGGAGACGCGCTTGGTCGACATTCTGAAACCGGTCGCGCACTGCAAGGTAGCCATGGCCTTCGTGAAGCGCCTGACACCATACCGAACCCGCACCACCGTGTATCTCCAGCCATGCGAGCAGCGAACTCAGGTAGAAATCGTGCAGCACGACCGTACCGGGCACCTGACGCATCAACGACAACATATGCTGATGGAACGGCGAATTGCCCATTTGGTAAATCACGCGATCGACTTCATTGGCGTGTTCACGCAACCACGTCGCGTCGCGCACCTTTGCACGGCCATGGAGCCACGGCAGTTCGACGCGCTCCTGCGCGACTACCACCTCTATGTCGTAGTGCTCGGATAACGCAGGCAACAACTCGGCACTGTAGTCGGCAATACCGGTGCGTTCCGGAGGCAGCGGGGAAACGAACGCGAGTCGCGGTTTTCGGCCGGTGACGCTCGATACGGCTGCCGGTACCTGATGTCGTCCGAGTTCTTCCCAGGCAGCAATGGCCCTCCGAGCTGTTGCGTCCCACGAGAACAGCCGCGCACGCTGAGGCCCGTGCACCTTTAATTTGTCCCGCAGCGCATCGTCTTCGAGCGCCTGTCGAATCTTCGCAGCGATCGCGCCGACATCCAGCGGATCGAACATCGCCTCTTCGAGTCCAATCACCTCCGGAAGGCTGCTGGTGTTTGCACCAATCACAGCCGCGCCGCACGCCATCGCTTCCAGCGGCGGTAAGCCGAAGCCTTCGTGCCACGACGGAAAGACGAAAAGCTTGCAGAGATTGTAGAACTGAACTAGTTCTTCATCGCTAATGTAACCAGTAAAAACGAGTTCGTCCGTCGCGAGACCGCAGTCCGCCGCATCCTGGCGTAGTTCGGCGACACGCTCCTCGACCATGTGCCCCGCGAGCACCAATTGGTGGCGCTCGCGCAGCCCTGCAGGCAGCGTTCCATATGCCTGAATGAGACGCTGAAGATTTTTGCGCTCATCCGCGCCACCGGTGTTGAGGACAAACTCGCGTGTAAGGCCGAATTTGCTACGCAGTTTCGCGGCGACCGTGGCATCGACATCGAGCGGCCCGAACAACGGTCCGATCGCCGAGGAAATGTTGTAGACCCGATCGGCCGGTACATTCAGGTATTGCTGCGCCTCCCGCTGCGACGACTCCGAAATTGCGAGAAAGCACTTCGCATGTTCGATGAATCGCACTTTGCGCTGATAGTACTCGTCGTACTGAGGGTTCGGCTTGAGGTACTGGTCGGGATTGAGCAGCGGAATCAGGTCATACAGGCATACGCTAACCGGTGTCGTCCGATCAAGGCGACCGATGCTCGTCACGGCATTGTCCACATAGCCTTCGAACATGCTCGTAACGTGAATGAGGTCCGGTTTGAGGCTCTTTAAAAAAGCCTCGCGGATCAATTCCGCTACTTCGCGGGCGGTATCATTGCCGCCGAATTCCGCGGTGGGACCCGGTGCGTACCAGACACGAATGTTCTCGCGAGGCAACAGCCCCCGGAAAGCCGCACGAATATCGTCGATTGATTCAAACAGCAATCCGCTTAGCGCGAGAATGATCTCGTGCTCGCCACGGTTCTTCACAATGTGGCGCACGAATTCGAGCGAATATCGCCCAATTCCGCGAAAGCGGCTCGCGCTTTGCGCCCCTTGCATGTCGATGACGATGCGCATCAGGTCTCCGTATCTTTGCGATCGACAGCGGCTTTGAGAATCGCGTAAACCTCTTGTGCGTGCGGCGTCAAATGAACAGCGTCGCTCGGCATTGCAATCGTGGGCTGGGTCGACGGCGCATCGAACCCAATCAGGACACGCGCGAGCCGTTGCTTCAGACGTGGAAATCGCTTCAGAAGCGTTAGTGCCGGCCCGGCGAGCCATGGGCGCGCCTGGGCGAAACGCGCGACACCGCGCACGACTCGCTTTGCGTTCGACTTGCCCAGATTACGTCGCAGCGTATGCACAACCGTGCCGACTGCGCGTAACGGCGCCGTCACGCGCCATGAAGTACTTGCATGCACCTCTTGCAGTTGCGTCAGATAAAAATGCGCGAGTTCTTCGGCATGCTGGACGCGACCCTCTAGCTCAGGAATGCGGTCAGCGCCCGCATTCCTGAGCGCTCCTTGAATCGCTTCCCCAACAGCACCCACTATCTCTTTCGCTTCGGTCTGCGCATCCACCGCCTTGACGCGTGCTTCATGAATGCTCTCCTCCAGCTGGGGGAAACGCCCTTCCGCACCGCTGAGGCGCGCCTCGAGCTGCGGGAGACGCGTTTCAGCGCGATGGAGACGTGTCTCAAGTTCCGGCAATTGCCCTTCAGCGCTACCAAGACGCGCGTCTAACGCTGGCAAACGCGTGTCAGCGCTGCCGAGACGCGTCTCGAGTTGCAGGAAACGCGCATCAACGTACTCCGCATGCCTTATGGCGAGCGCGGGAAGCGTGAGACCGTATTCAGGTTCAAATGCGGCGGCTGTAGCGGCAAGGAGAACTTCATCGCCTCCTTTTTGGGCGACGACGGAATAATCCGGGCTCACTTCTTCCAGAACGTTCAGAAGGCTGACGGCCGCTGCCGGATCGTGCAACGCCTCGGCCTCCTGCAGACGCAAGACCTTGACACGTTCGAAACCGGCGTACTCGGCCGCGAAACTGAGTAGCGGCGGCGGCAGCGGCTTGACGTGACTCGGGTCCATATAGAAACGCGATCCGGCAACTACGACGTTCTCGGGATTCGGGGTCTCCATGACGAGCAAGCCCCCCGGGACCAAAATCCGTAGCGACTCGGCGATCAGCTCCCGTACATCGTCGAAACTGATGTGCTCGACAACATGAAACGCCGTCACCAAGGCAATGGATGCATCCGGCAGCGAACGCAGTTTGTCGAGCGCATCGCGCCGCTCGACGTCCAAACCTCGTTCCCGGCATCCCATGAGCATGCCCTCGTCCAGATCGACTCCCTGGCTCCGGAAGCCTTCGGATGACACAATGTCGAGCCATTCGCCGCGGCCGCAACCGAGATCAAGTGCAATCGCGTCAGCGCGATGTTCGACAAGCGGACGGACAAAAGGTAAGTAGACCTGCAAGCGGCTCGTGATGAGTTCCCGGGAGCCGCGATACCGATCCTCGAACGCACGGTAGAAACTATCCACTACGGCAAACTCCTCACTGTCGTCCGCAGCCAGGCCACTCCGACAAAATCGTCCACAGCCACATTGACGACGTTGAACAGCAACGCCCGGTCACGCCACTGATAGTTGCTGGCAATATGCACGTGACCAGCGTGGACTGCCACTGCGACTGAATAGGTGCCCACACCAAGGTTGGCTGTGAACTCGAAAAGCAACTCCGCAGACTGCCCCGCGTCCAGATCAACGAGCACCTGCTTCAGATAATAGGTATTCGTCCCGAACACCGTCTGCCCCAGGCGATCCTTGATCATGTACCCGACCACCAGCTCCGGGATCGCCCGCACGCATTTGACCTTGACGCGCAACGCAACCGGCTGGCCGACGCCGACAACCTCGATGGGCCGACCGGACTCGTCCAGCAGCGCCACTTCGTCGATCACGGCCTCGCCCGATCCTGAGATCGTCTGCACCGCGCCATCGTCGAGCGTCTCCTGCTTGACCTCCTGATTCTTGCGGTCGGCCAGCATCGCGTTGTAGTAATCCATCACCGCCTCGGGCGGCCCTTCCAGCTCCAGCCGGCCCGCATTCAGCAGGATTGCCCGATCGCAGATAGCCTGAATCGCAGCCTTGTCGTGCGCGACGATCAGCAGCGTCGTCCCTTGCTTGCGAAACTCGCGGATGCGATCGAAGCTCTTGTGCTGGAAATACGCATCGCCCACCGACAGCGCTTCATCGACGATCAGCACATCGGGGCGTCGCGCAGTCGCCACGCTGAATGCGAGACGCACCTGCATGCCGCTCGAATACACGCGTACCGGTTGATCGATATATTCGCCGATTTCGGCGAACGCCTCGATTTCGGGCATCAGCGCAAGCAGCTCTTCGACGGTGTAGCCAAGCAGTTGCCCCGCCATCATCACGTTCTGGCGTCCAGTGAAATCCGGATGAAAGCCCATCCCGAGTTCCAGCAGCGCGGCGAGTCGCCCCGTGAGCGTCACGCTGCCGACGCTCGGCTGCGTGGTCCCGACGATCATTTTCAGCAGCGTGCTCTTACCCGCGCCGTTGATGCCGATAATGCCCAGCGCCTCGCCCGAACGAACGGAGAAGTTCACGTCCTGCAGCACCCAGTGCTGCGTGTGATGCTGCTTGCGGCGCGGATCCATCCATTCGAAGAGGCGCGACCAGCGCGTCGGATACTGCTTGTACGCCTTGCCGAGATTGGTAACGGTAATGGTGCCCATCAGAGTTCATCCACCATTTCGCCAACGTGCTTGCGGAACAAGCTGAAACCGGCGAGGCACAGCGCGACGCCGAGCAGCGTCACGAGCCAGAGTTGCGGCCAGTCCGGCCAGTTGGCTTGCAGCATCACGGCCTGAAAGGCTTCGATCAGCGACGCCATCGGGTTGAACCGCATGGCCGTCTGCACGGCCTTTGGCAGTATGTCGGTCGAATAAACGATCGGCGTCAGCCAGAACCAGAAATTCAGCACGATGGTGAAAAACTGGCCGACATCGCGAAAGAATACGTTCAGCACGCCCAACGTAATGCCGAGGCCGATCGCGAATAACGTCAGCAAAATCAGCAGCGGAACGATCGCGAGGAACGTCACGCCGGGGAAATTGCCGCTCACCAATACGAATAGTGTGAACAACCCGAACACGATCACGAAGTTGATCAGCGCATTCACGACGACGATCACCGGCAGGCACAACCGGGGAAAGCTCAGCTTCTTGATCAGATTCGCGTTGTCGATGAACGCATTCTGAGCGCGACTGACGATCTCGACGAACATGCCCCACGGCAGCACGCCCGCACAAAGGTGAATGCTGTACGCAAAGGTGTTGTTCACGCCGGGCAGCCGCGCATGCATGACCTGCGAAAAGACCACCGTATAAACGACGATCATCGCGAGCGGATTGAGCACCGTCCACGCCGCACCCAGCAGCGAATTGCGGTATTTGGACTGGAACTCCCGCTTCACGCTTCCCAGAATGAACCCGCGATAGGCCCACAGGGCTCGTAGCATTCCCAGCATCAAGCCCGCCCGTAGACGTCCTGGAAGCGAACGATGTCGTCTTCGCCAAGGTATTCGCCGCTCTGCACCTCGATCATCACGAGGTCGAGGACGCCCGGATTCTCGAGTCGATGCTTGTGGCCGGCGGGAATGTACGTGGACTCATTGGTGCAAACGAAGATTTCCTTGTCGCCGTTCACGACCTTCGCCATCCCGCACACGACGATCCAGTGCTCGCTTCGGTGATGATGCATCTGCAGACTCAGACTCGCGCCGGGCTTCACCTCGATGCGCTTGATCTTGAAGCGCGGACCCTCGCCGAGCACCGTATAGGTTCCCCAGGGACGGCTAACGGTGCGATGCAGCTTGTACGCTTCGTGATTCTGTTTCTTCAGTCGGGCGACGACCTGCTTCACATCCTGCGCGCGATCGGGATGCGCAACGAGCAACGCGTCCGGCGTATCGATGACCAGCAGATCGGACACGCCCACCGTCGCCACCAGGCGGTCGCGGCTTTGCACATACATATTGCGGCTGTCGACGAAGATTGCATCGCCGACGGTACGGTTGCTGTCCTCGTCCGGCGCAACCAGCTCGCGAATCGCGCCCCACGAGCCGATGTCGCTCCAGCCGAAGCTCGACGGCACCACTGCGACATTCGACGAGCGCTCCATCACCGCATAGTCGATCGAGATGTCGGGCATCTCGCCGAACAGTTCTGCCGGCATTTCGAGCATGTGCGCCGACACCTGGTCTGCATGCAGCGCAGCCGCGCAGGCGTCGGCCGCCGCTGCGACGTCCGGCGCGTGCCGGCGCATTTCATCGAGGATCACGCCGGCCTTGAAACAGAACATGCCGGAATTCCACAGGTAATTGCCCGCTGCAAGATATTCGGCGGCTTTGTCGGCGTCCGGCTTCTCGACGAAACGCAGCGCCACGCGGCCATCGCCGATCTTGTCGCCCGCTTCGATGTAGCCGAAGCCGGTGTCGGGATTCGTCGGCACGATGCCGAACGTAACCAGCTTGTCCTGCTGCGCGAGCTCGGCGGCGCTCGAAACGGCAGCGGCGAACGCCTGTTGGTCCTGAACCAGATGATCGGCGGCGAGCACCAGCATCAGCGCGTCGCGACCGAATTTCTGTGCGACGTAATGCGCGGCCATCGCGACAGCAGGTGCGGTATTGCGGCCCGACGGTTCGAGCAGGAATACGGTGTCCTGATCTTCGAGATTCGCGAGTGCGAACTCGTCCTTGCTCATGAAGAAGTAGTCGCGGTTGGTGACCGTCACGATCTCCCCGCGTTGCGATCCCGCATCGTCATCTGCAACCGCGGCCGCACGACGGTAGGCCTTCAGCAGCAGGCTCTCGCCGTCCGCGAGCTTCATGAACGGCTTCGGGTGCCCTTCACGCGAGACTGGCCATAGTCGCGTGCCGGCGCCACCGGACAGGATGACAGGGATCAACATCACTTTCACTCCAGATTTATGTAGTCGTTGGCGAACAAAGTGCGTTCGCCAGTTACGTCAATTGCCATTGGCGTGGCGTCGGCCACTCAGGCCGGATCCGGTCGGGACAGATTATAGCCGTCCGGCTGGAGCGCCCGACAACCCCGAAGCCGCCGGCTCGACGGTCAATTCGACGTCGCCGAAGACGCCGGAATGGCCGTCGTCCAGCCACGCGATGCCCTCCTGAACCAGCGTGACGCGCAGTACATACCGCCCGGCGGCCGACGGCGCGGTCACGGACACCTGCATATTGCGATCATCGCCCGGCATCAGCGAGCCGGGCAGTCTCGTGCGCTCGCCGTCGAACACGACGGCCCGAGAACGATCCGCCTTGAGCCAGTGATACGACACGTTCACCGGATGCGGCCCGCGGCTGGCCAGCTCGTAATCCGACAGGTTCTGCAATCTGGCCTCGACCGCGAATCGCGCATTCGGCGCGACGCGGGACGGCGCATCCTGCACCTTCACTTTCAGCTGCGTTCTTGCCTCCTCGGCAATCGGCCCATGCCACGACTTCCTGATCACCGTCTCCGACTGCTGATACCGCTCCATCAAGAGCGAACGCAGCATGTCGCCCATGCGCGCCTCGAACAGTTCGCACGCGAAAACGTACAACTCCTGGTCGAGCGCAGTCAGTTCGCGAATCGCATCGAGTTCGCCCGCCGACAACGGGTCATTCCCCTTTCGATTCGACGACGTATTCAGCCGCGGAACGGAAAAGTTCGGCAAGTACCCGAGTTGATACGCGAGAAGACCCATTGAATCGCGCATCCGCTCGGTAATGCCAAAGAACGCGAAAGATTCGAGGCGCTTTTTGGCGACGTCGAGCAACGCCCGATCGTGCTTGCGGGCGGCAAGCGCCTTGATGGCCGCCTGACCATAACCAACCGGATCGCGAGACAGCTTTTCGTAATCGAGATCCGCAGCCAGAAACAGCGTCTGCGTGTTGACGATGTCCCAATTCGTTTCAGGATCCCGAACAAAATCCAGCAGCGTCCAGCCCTCTTCGTTCATTTGCTGGTGCCGGTATGCGTTCGCATCGCGCATCGCATGCAGATACCATGAAACCGTCCGTTGCACCGGATCCCGAAGCATCGTGATGTACGTCAGGTCGTGCCCGACGTATTCACGCAGACCGTGCCACAGATGGCCGCGAAAAAGCCTGTAGCGCCCCATCGATTCCAGCGGCAGCGCGAACAGTTCCGGCAGCAGCTGCGCCGGACAAATATCTTCCGGATCGAACTGATCGTCCAGAAAGGAAATAAGCGAAGTCCCGCCCGTCTTCGGGATGTGAAGGTAGTAAACCGGATCCGTCATCTAGCCAGATATCTCATAAAACGATGGGATTGCTGCCGCAACACCCACAAAACGCCATTTCGGCTACTCGCTCAAACACAAACTCAATGCGTCGTCCCAACGCGGCATCCGCAACCCGAACACCTCACTCAGCTTGTCCCCCGACATTCTCGAATTGGCCGGGCGCTTCGCAGGCGTCGGATACTCACTCGCCGCAATCGGCACGACCTCCGGCGCACGCCCGTCCATCGCGGCCGCAAATATTGCTTCGGCGAACCCGCACCACGAAGTCGAGCCGGCCGACGTCAGATGGTAGACACCGGCACGACGCGCCCACCAGTCACGATCCGTCGCGGCCACACCCTGCGCGACGATGTGCGCGGTCGCGGCAGCAATCGTCTTCGCCCACGTCGGCGCGCCGAACTGATCGGCGACGATCCGCAATTCCGGCCGCTCGCTGCCGAGTTTCAGCATCGTCAGCAGGAAGTTCTTGCCGCGCCGACCGTACACCCAGCTCGTTCGCAGGATAAGGTGTGCGCAGCCCGTCGCTGCAATCGTTTGTTCGCCTTCGAGTTTCGTCAGGCCATAAACGTTTTGCGGATTGGCCTCGTCGGTTTCGACGTATGCGCCCGCCTTCGTACCGTCGAATACATAATCGGTCGAATAGTGAATCAGCGTGGCGCCGCTGCGCGCCGCCTCTTCAGCGAGCACGCGCGGCACATCGACATTCAGACGACGAGCCGCGTCGACATCGGTCTCCGCCTTGTCCACTGCGGTATAGGCGGCCGGATTCACGATCAGCGAAGGCTTCAGTTCGCGCACGAAGGACCGCACCCGATCGAGATCCGCCAGATCGAGCGTTGACCGGTCGCAGGACACCACGCGACCGAGTCCTTGCAGCGTGCGCAGCAACTCGAATCCGACCTGACCGTTCACGCCGGTCACGAGGATCGTCGGCTCGCGGTTCATGTTCGCATCAAGCATAGACTTCCGCTTCGCGCAGACGCGCACCTGCCGCATCCTTGGCGGCCAGCAGCGGCGCGCCGTCGATCGGCCATCGGATGCCGATGTCCGGATCGTTCCAGACGAGGCAGCGTTCGTGCTCCGGGAACCAGTAATCGGTCGTCTTGTACAGGAACTGCGCGGATTCCGACAACACGACGAAGCCGTGCGCGAAGCCGGGCGGCACCCACAATTGCCGGTGATTGTCCGCCGACAGACGCACGCCGTCCCACTTGCCGAAGTTCGGCGAATGCCTGCGCACGTCGACCACCACGTCGAACACTTCCCCTTCGACGACTCGCACGAGCTTGCCCTGCGCATGCTCGATCTGATAATGCAGCCCGCGCAGCACGCCTTTGCTGGAACGCGAGTGATTGTCCTGCACGAATTCGACGCCAGCCTCGACCTGCGCGGCGAAATCGCGTGCGTTGAAACTCTCGAAGAAAAACCCGCGCGCGTCACCGAATACTTTCGGTTCGATGATCTTGACTTCGGGAAGCCCCGTGGCAGTTACCGTGATGCCCATGCAACCTGGCCTGTAATGATGTTCAACAAATATTGTCCGTAACCGCTCTTCGCGAGGGGTTTCGCGAGCTTCTGCACCTGCTCCGCATCGATCCACTGCTGGCGAAACGCGATCTCCTCGGGACACGCGACGACGAGACCCTGGCGCTTTTGCAGCGTCGCGATGAACGTCGCCGCCTCGATCAGCGAATCGTGCGTGCCGGTATCGAGCCACGCATAACCGCGACCCATGATCTCGACGTTCAACGCGCCGTCGGCCAGATAACGCGAGTTCACATCGGTGATCTCGAGTTCGCCGCGCGCAGACGGCTTGATGTCCGCCGCGATATCGCACACGCGATTGTCGTAGAAGTAGAGCCCGGTCACCGCATAATTCGAGCGCGGTTGCGACGGCTTCTCTTCGATCGACAACGCGCGGAAATCCTGATCGAACTCGACGACGCCGTAACGCTCCGGATCCTGAACGTGATACGCGAAGACGGTCGCGCCGTCCTCGCGTGCATTCGCGCTCTCGAGCTGCTTCGCGAGATCGTGCCCGTAGAAGATGTTGTCGCCGAGAATCAGCGCCGACGTGTCGTCGCCGACGAACTCGCGCCCGATGATGAACGCCTGCGCGAGCCCGTCCGGCGACGGCTGCACCGCGTACCGAATATTCATTCCCCACTGGCTGCCGTCGCCGAGCATCGACGTGAAGCGCGGCGTGTCCTGCGGCGTCGAGATGATCAGCACGTCGCGGATGCCCGCGATCATCAGCGTCGACAGCGGGTAGTAGATCATCGGCTTGTCGTACACGGGCAGCAGTTGCTTCGATACGGCATGCGTGATCGGATAGAGCCGCGTACCGGAACCGCCCGCCAGAATAATGCCTTTGCGCGCCATGGTCTCTCGCTTTTACGCGCGCTGCGCGTAGTTCGTCTCGACCCACTTGCGGTAGTCGCCCGACGCCACTTCGTCGACCCACTGCTGGTTATCGAGGTACCACTGGACGGTTTTCGCAAGACCGGTCTCGAACGTTTCAGCCGGCTTCCAGCCGAGTTCGCGTTCGAGCTTGCGTGCGTCGATCGCATAGCGGCGGTCGTGGCCCGGGCGATCTTTCACGTAAGTAATCTGATCGCGATACGAGCCGGCCGCCTTCGGACGCAGCCCGTCGAGCAGAGCGCACAGCGTATGCACGACGTCGAGGTTCTTCTTTTCGTTCCAGCCGCCGATGTTGTACGTCTCCCCCGGCGTGCCGCGCGCGAGCACTTCGCGAATCGCGCTGCAATGGTCGCCGACGTACAGCCAGTCGCGCACGTTCTGACCGTCGCCGTATACGGGCAGCGGCTTGCCGCCCAGCGCGTTCGCGATCATCAACGGAATCAGCTTCTCGGGGAACTGGTAGGGGCCGTAGTTGTTCGAGCAGTTCGTCGTGAGCGTCGGCAACCCGTAAGTGTGGTGGTACGCGCGCACCAGATGATCGGAGCCGGCCTTCGTCGCCGAATAAGGGCTGTTCGGCGCATACGGCGTGGTCTCGGAGAATTGCGGATCGGTCGCCGACAGCGAGCCGAACACCTCGTCGGTCGATACGTGCAGGAAGCGGAACGCGGCCTTTGCGTCGGCGTCGAGCGTGTTCCAGTGCTGGCGCGCGGCGTCGAGCAGCGTGAACGTGCCGACCACATTGGTCTGAACAAAATCGGCGGGTCCATGGATCGAGCGATCGACATGGCTTTCAGCCGCGAAATGCAGCACGGCGCGCGGCCGGTGCGTCGCGAACAGTTCGTCGAGCGCCGCGCGATCGCAGATGTCGACGCGTGCGAAGACGTGCTTCGGGTCGGCGTGCAGTGAACGCAACGTACCGAGGTTGCCCGCGTACGTGAGCTTGTCGACGTTCAGCACCGCTTCATCGGATTGGCGAAGCCAGTCGAGCACGAAATTGGCGCCGATAAAGCCCGCCCCGCCCGTCACCAGAATCATGGATTTTCCCTTAACAAAGTCGGGAGTGCCCCGGTCCGGCCTGATCGCCGATTAAAAAGAATAGTTGCCGACGAGGCTTTGATATTGGGGCGCCGGCTGCATCCGGCGCCGTTTTCGGACGTGTCATTATACGGTCCGCCCGCCCGAAAGCTATATCACTAACATCTTGAAACAGCTTGACAAAGCGGCGGCGCCGCACATTTCCCGAACAAAAAACGCGCGATCAACGGGTGCGCAACGCACAGATGCGAAGCCCCTGCGACGCGAGCCTGTGTTACCGTCATGAGAACCGTTGTCGCCTTGCCACCCCGTTTTCCCTCGATGACTCCCGATCCGAACCGCTCCGCCCCTCTCGCCTTCGGCGACCTTCAAGGCTGCCACGCATCGTTCCTCGAACTGCTTGCGAAAGCAGCGCCGCCCGACGACGCGCCGCTGTGGTTCGCCGGCGATCTCGTCAATCGCGGTCCCGCGTCGCTCGCGACGCTGCGCGACGTGATCGCGCTCGGCGAGCGCGCGGTCACGGTGCTCGGCAATCACGACCTGCATCTGCTGTCGGTATCGGCCGGCATCCGCAAGTCGAAGAAAGGCGACACGATCGACGAGATCCTGTCGGCGCCGGACGCCGACGATCTGCTGCACTGGATCCGCCACCGGCCGATCGCGCACTTCGACGACGGCATGCTGCTCGTGCACGCGGGCGTGCTGCCGCAATGGGACGTCGCGTTGACGCTCGAACTCGCTCGCGACCTCGAAACGGCGCTGCGCGGCGACAACTGGAAAGAGACGCTCGCGGGCCTTTACGGCAACGAGCCGAGCCGCTGGTCGGACTCGCTGAAGGGCATCGAGCGGCTGCGCATCACGTGCAGCGCGCTCACGCGGATGCGTTTCTGCAACAGCGACGGGACGATGGAATTCAGCGCGAGCGGCGGACTCGCTTCGGCGCCGCCCGGCTTCATGCCGTGGTTCGACGTGCCGCAGCGCAAGACGGCTGACGTGACGGTCGTGTTCGGCCACTGGGCCGCGCTCGGTCTCTTGATGCGCGAAAACGTGATCGGCCTCGATTCGGGCTGCGTGTGGGGCAATCAGTTGTCGGCGGTGCGGCTCGCCGCGACGCCGCGCGAGCGGGTCGTCACGCAGGTGCAGTGCCCGAATTGCCGCGTGGTCGGCGAGTGATCGATCAAGCATCGGCGCGCAGGCAGCGTTCGCCGAGCCCGCCCGCGCGCGTCCAGGATCACGCGGCGCTGCGTTCGCTTTCGCTCGACGCGCTGCCGCGCATCGAATCGAGCGCCGCGCCCACCGCCTGCTGCGCGCGCGCCGCCAGCTCGCGCCGGTCCGCTCCCGGCTCGATCGCCGCGCCAACGTACACATGCGCGGTAATCGGCGCGCCCTTCAGCAACGCGTCGAGCGACTCCTTCAGCGATACGTCGTCGATATAGGCCGGCGCAGTCGTCTGCCGGCCGTGCGCGTCTTCGTACATCAGGCAGATCGGCTGCACCGGCCTGCCCGCCGACACCGCCGCCTGGAACATATTCGAGTGAAACGGTTTCAGCGCGAGTCCGTCCGACGTCGTGCCCTCGGGGAACACGCACATCAGTTCGCCGCGTTCGAGCCGCGCGGCCAGTTCGTGCATGATCCGCTTCGCATCGCTGCGTTTTTCGCGCTCGATGAACACCGTATCGAGATTGCGCGCGAACCAGCCGATCAGCGGCCAGTGTCCGACCTCCGCCTTCGACACGAACGGCGTCGGCCGCCACGCGTTGATCACGTAGATGTCGATCCACGAGACGTGATTGCTGACGACGAGCGCGCCCGAATCGAGCCGCGCGCCGTCGTTGTGCACGACGAGGTTCAGCCCGCAAAGGCGCAGCATCTTCAGCGACCACGCGCGGTTCAGCGCCTTGCGCTCGGCGGCGCTCGCGCGCGGAAAGCGCAGCGCGACGGTCAACGCGCCGTGCATCAGATGCGTGAGCAAACGAAGCTTGCGAAGAAACAGAGTCATGATCGAAGAAGTCAGTAACGGCAGCCAGAATGATCGACGTGTACGGCGTCACGCTCTCTCGAACGCGACGCGTCCGGCGACCAGCGTATGCCGCACGAGCGCCGGCAACTCGTAGCCGAGGAACGGCGTATTGCGTCCCTGGCTCTTTAGCGCGCGCGGATCGACGCGCCAGTGCGCGTGCGGATCGAACACGCACAGATCGGCGACCGCGCCCGGCGCAATGCGTCCGGCCGGCAGCTTCAGCACGTCGGCCGGCGCGCAGGTCACGCGTGCGAGCGCCCTCGCGAGCGGCACGCGCGCCTCGTCGGCCCATTTCGTCGTGAGCGACAGCAGCAGTTCGAGGCCGGTCGCGCCCGGCGTCGCCTCGTCGAACGGCAGCAGTTTTTCGTCGTCGTCGACCGGCGTATGGTCCGAGCAGATCGCGTCGATGGTGCCGTCCGCGAGTCCCGCGCGGATCGCGTCGCGATCGCGCTGCTGGCGCAACGGCGGATCGAGCCGGAACTGCGCATCGAAGTAACCGATGTCGTTGTCGACCAGATGCACATGGTTCGCGCTCACATCGCACGTGAGCGGCAGGCCCTCGGCCTTCGCCGCGCGCATCAGCGCGACACCGGCCGCCGACGACAGATGCGCGACGTGCACCCGCGCACCGGTCACGCGCACGAGTTCGAAGAGCGTGTGCAGCGCGACGGTCTCCGCGCTGACCGGCACGCCGGACAGCCCGAGGCGCGACGCGACCGCGCCGCTCGCCGCGACGCCGCCGCGCCCGAGGTGCGCATCGAGCGGACGCAGCCAGGCGGTGTAGCCATACGTGCTCGCGTACTGCAGCGCACGCAGCAGCACCTGCGTGTCGACGACCGGCACGTCCGCCTGCGAGAACGCGACGCAGCCGGCCTCGGTCAGCGCGACCATCTCGGTGATCACCTGCCCCTTCAGGCCGACGGTCAGCGCGCCGAGCGGATACACATGCACGCGGTCGAGATTGCGCGCGCGGAATTTGAGCATGTCGACGAGGCCGGGCTCGTCGAGCACCGGATCGGTGTCCGGCGGACACACGAGGCTCGTCACGCCGCCCGCGAGCGCGGCGGCCGTCTCCGATTCGAGCGTCGCCTTGTGCTCGTAGCCCGGCTCGCGCAAGCGCGCGGACAGATCGACGAGACCGGGCGCGACGACGAGCCCGCTCGCGTCGATCGTCTTCGCCGGCTGAAAGCCGTCGGGCGCGCGCCCGAGTGCGACGATCTTCCCCGCCGCGATGTACACGTCCTGCTGTTCGTCGGTGCCGCTCGCCGGGTCGATCAGCGTGCCGCCGTGGATATGAATCTTCATGCGCTGCCTTTGTTGTTCGCCCGCTCAGTCGCCGGCGCCGGCGACGATGCTCATCACCGCCATGCGCACCGCAATGCCGAAGCTCACCTGATTCAGGATCACCGACTGCGGCCCGTCCGCGACCTGCGAATCGATTTCGACGCCGCGATTCATCGGCCCCGGATGCATCACGATCGCATCGGGCTTCGCGAGCGCGAGCCGTTCGGGCGTGAGTCCCCAGCTCTTGAAATACTCCTGCGCGGAAGGCAGCAGCGCGCCGCTCATCCGCTCGTTCTGCAGCCGCAACATGATGATCACGTCGACGTCCTTCAGCCCTTCGTCGAGGTTGTGGAACACGCGCACGCCCATCTGTTCGAGGCCGCCCGGCAGCAGCGTGCGCGGGCCGATCGCGCGTACTTCGGGCACGCCGAGCGTCGTCAGCGCGTGAATGTCGGAGCGCGCGACGCGCGAGTGCAGGATGTCGCCGACGATCGCCACGCGCAGGTTCGTGAAGTCGCGCTTGTAGTGGCGAATCGTGTACATGTCGAGCAGGCCCTGCGTCGGATGCGCGTGGCGTCCGTCGCCCGCGTTGATCACGTGCACGTGGGGCGCGCAGTGCTCTGCGATCAGATACGGCGCGCCGCTCGACGCATGACGCACGACGAACATGTCCGCATGCATCGCCGACAGGTTGCCGATCGTGTCGAGAAGCGACTCGCCCTTGCTCGTCGACGACGCGTTGATGTTCAGATTCAGCACGTCCGCCGACAGCCGTTTCGCGGCGATCTCGAACGTGGTGCGCGTGCGCGTCGAGTTCTCGAAGAACAGGTTGAACACCGACTTGCCGCGCAACAGCGGCACTTTCTTCACGTCGCGATCGGTCACGCTGACGAACTGCGTCGCCGTGTCGAGGATGTGCGTGACGATCGGGCGCGGCAGGCCCTCGATCGTCAGCAGATGCTTCAGTTCGCCGTTCTTCGTGAGCTGCGGATTGCCCTTGAGGAAGCCGTATCGGAATGGCGCGGCGGCCGTGTCCGGAGTGGGCGGGGTGTTCATCGGTGGACGCTCGTTGCAGAAAAGTTGGGTGCCGGGTGCGTTCGATCGGGCCGTCGTGGTCGCCTACGCCTCGCGCGGTTCGATATGGAATGCGAAGCGTCCGTCGTCGCCGCGCGCTAGCACGAGCGTCGCGCCGGCCGGCACGTCGATCACGTCGCCGACGAAGCGCGCCGCCACCGGCAATTCGCGGCCGCCGCGATCGGCGAGCACCGCGAGTTCGACCGACGCGGGCCGGCCGTAATCGTACAGTTCGTTCAACGCGGCGCGCACGGTGCGGCCGGTGCTGAGCACGTCGTCGACGAGCACGATCGGGCGATTGTTCACATCGAACGGCAGCGACGTCGGCGCGGCCTGCGTGTGCAGGCCCTTCTTCGCGTAGTCGTCGCGGTGCAGCGCGACGTTGACGACGCCCCATGCTTTCGCGCCGAGATCCCGCGCGAGCCGCTCGACGAGCCACGCGCCGCCGCTGTAGATGCCGGCGAGCGCGATGCCGTCCGCGCGGGCAAACGCGTCGCCGCCATGCGCGGCGCGAATCTGTTCGAGGACGGCGCGATACAGCGCCTCGGCGTCGGGAGAGGGGCGGATGCTCATGTCGGCGTGAACGTCGGCATCAGGTCGGAGAGTGGGACAGCTCGTCCAGATACTGCTGAAGAATCACGCACGCGGCCTCCGCGTCGAGCTGGCCGAGATCGCCGCCGCGCTCGCGCACGCGCGCCTCTGCATCGACCGACGAATAGCGTTCGTCGATCCACGTCACCGGAAGATTGAAGCGTCCGTTCAGCTGGTTGCCGAAGCGTTTCGCCTGCTGCGTCATCGCGTGCGGCGTGCCGTCCGGATGCATCGGCAAACCGACGATCAGATGATCGGGTTGCCATTCGCGCAGCAGCGCGGCGATCGCCTCGAAGCGGTAATCGCGGCTGCGGTTGGGGATCACCGTCAGCGGGCGGGCGCTGTGCGTGAGCGCGTTGCCGAGTGCGACGCCGATGCGTCTTTCGCCGTAGTCGAACGCGAGCAGCGTCGCCTCACGTCCGGCGACGACGCTCATGCGTGACCCGCTTCGCCCGACAGCATCGACGACGAGATGCCGAGCAGCGCGAGCGCCGCCTCGAAGCGTTCTTCGGCGGGCACGTCGAACACGATCTTCGGGTCGGCCTCGACGGTGAGCCAGCCGTTCTTCGAGATCTCGTCTTCGAGTTGACCGGCGCCCCAGCCCGCGTGACCGAGCGTGAGCAGGAAGCGCTCGGGACCGTTGCCGTTCGCGACGGCTTCGAGCACGTCCTTCGACGTGGTCATTTCGAGGCCGCCCGGCACCGACATCGACGACGTGTAGTTCGTGCCCTTCGCGGGCGCATGCAGCACGAATCCGCGTTCGGTCTGCACCGGTCCGCCGAAATAGACGGGCACGTGCATCAGCGGTTCGATTTCGAGCTTGAGGTCGATGCGCGAAAAGAGCGCCTGCAGATCGATGTCGGTCGGACGATTGATAACGAGGCCGAGCGCGCCGCGCTCGCTGTGATCGCAAAGATAGACCACCGTTCCTGAAAACGTGGGGTCCGCCATGTTGGGCATGGCAATCAGGAACTGGTTGGTCAGGTTGATGCGATCGTTACTTTTGGACATGGTTCGAATTCTAGCAAAGACGATGCTGGATGGCGGCGGCGCGGCGCGCCGCATCCGGGACGGTCGGGTGAGGCGTCGTCGACGCCGCGCGGCAGGGGCCGTCCGCGACAGTCGTCGTCATCCGGGATGCGCGGGAAATTTGCTCACTCTAACACGCGATGACGTGGGGTTTGCCCGCCGGCGCGAGCGCCGCTGAACCCGATGCAGTCGAGCAAGGACAGTGCCCGCGGTTGCTCCGTCCCGGCTTGCGTGGTCTCCCGTCGCCTCGCGATCGGCGTCCGGCGCGCACGAAGTTGCGGGCGAGCGGCGGCAGCTAGTCAGCGGGCCATGACCAGGCCCATTACCGCGCCCATCACCACCCCGTGTCGCCGATCGCGCGCACGAGCGCCTGCACGGCCGCCGTCGAATCCGGTTGCGCGACGCCCACCGCGACCTTCAGCAACATCGCACGCAGCGCTTCGCCCGAGCGTTCGAGCGTCAACGCATCCGGCGCGGCGATCCCCTGCGCCGACGCCGAGGCCCCGCGCGGCACCGCCGCATGCGCGGCCCGGCGCCACGCGAGGCCGAGCGCATCGGCGAGCAGCGCCACGTGACCGAGCCCGAGCGCCCACGCCGACGAGCCGAGCCGATACGCGGCATCGGCCTTCAGGAGCGCGCCGCTCGCGCGCTCCGGCGACGGCGCGTCGGCGACCGCGTCGTTTAACGTCGCCATCGACGCATCCGCGGTCTGCAAAAAATCTTCATACGCGTTCGCATTGACCGCGAGCGCACCGAGTTCGCGCGTGGGCACGACGCGCGACGCCAACACATCCGCCTGGGCGGAACCGGCCTCCCACAGCGCCTCGGAAGCCTGCGTGCCGGCGACGTGCCAGTCGACCGTCAGTCCGTAGTCGCGCAGCAGTTCGACGTCGGCGGTGTCCTCCGCGGCGGCGCCGAAGAGCGCATAGTCGCGCCACAGCAACGCGAGCGTCGCCCGCACGAGCGACTGCGGCACGCGTTGCAGGCCGCGCGCGTGGTCCGCGAGCACCAGATTGCAGCGCGCGTAGAAGCGGCGCGCGTCCGCATCGCCCCATGACGGCACGCCATCCCGCAGCGCCCGCCCGCAGGCCGCCGCGAGGCGCCAGAAATCGTACGGATCGTTGCCCGCCAGCTCGGCGAGACACGCGTCCATCTCGTCGAACGCCGCGCTCGCCCAGGCCGCCGCCGCGCGACTGCCGTTGCCGTGCGTCTTCAGCGCCGGCAGCAGCGCCGCCTCGAAGCGCGCGCGCAGATGCGCGAGACGCTGCCCCGGCTGCGCGCGCAATACCGCGGGCGGAACCGGACGCCCCGCCAGCGCGACGTCGTCGAACGACAGCGAAAAGCCCGGTGCATGCGGCGCGAGCACTTCGCACAGCGCCCGCTGACGCGCGAACAGCGTCGGCGAGCAGGCGATCTCGCGCAGGTTGTGGCGCTCGAGCGCGGCGCCGAGTTCGTGCAGCGCGACGGTGAAGCGCTCGCGGGCGTCGTCGCCCTCGCCCGGGGCGGCAGCGGATGCATCGGGAGCAGAGGAAACGGTCGGCGAAGCGACCGAAGCGGCGAACTCGCCGGCCGGTGCGGACCCGGTGGCCTCCGCAGCCCCCGTGGCCATCGCCAGCGGCGACGCGAGCAGCAGCGTATCCGCGAAGCGCGCGGCCGCGAGCCATCCCGCTTCGCGCAGCGCGTGCGCCGCGCGCTGCAGCGGCACCGCGACGTTGCCGCGCTGCCTCAGCGCGGCGGCCGCGTCGGCAAGACCGGTCTGCGCGGCCGGCACGTGGCCGCCGCGCGGATTGGGCAACGCGTCGAAACTCGGAGCCAAGGCAGAGCGAAGTGTCATGGGCAGCGCGAAAATCGGTTGCGGCCCGTGCACGGCCGCGCCGTTCGTCGCGCGGCATCAGCTGCGCGTGGCCGGCGCGCCGTCACTGCCGCCGTCGGTGCATCACAGCGGCCCGCAACAACACGGTGACAAACTTTGCGACGATCGGAACACCAGCAGGACAGCGGCGCAGCACGAGACCGGAAGCACCGCCGCGAACGCGCCCGACGCGGGACGCCGGCGCGCGAGCGGCTTAAATCTGGACCATCTCGAAGTCTTCCTTGCGCGCGCCGCACTCAGGACAGGTCCAGTTGATCGGGACGTCCTCCCAGCGGGTGCCCGGCGCAATACCTTCTTCTGGCAGACCGGCTTCTTCGTCGTAGATCCAGCCGCAGATCAGGCACATCCAGCTTCTGTATTCCATTCTTATGCCGCGTTGAAAAGTCCAGGTAACCTGGGAAATCGGAGCCATGATGGTACCGTGTTGGCGTTCCGATGCCTAGCAACCTGCAACGCCGGCGCGTCACGCGCGAACGCGCACCGGCGTGCGTGGATTACCCGTTCCCTCTTTCCGGCCTTCGTGCACTGCAGCGACGATAAAGCCGCATAATTGACCGCACGGCGCACGCTGCGCCGCCCGCTTCGTCCTTACTTCACAGTCGTCACGTTCATGTCCAGCGAGACTCCTCCCATCGTTCTAACTTTCGGCCTGTCCGACCCGACCGGCGGCGGCGGCCTGCAAGCCGACCTGCTGACGCTCGCGAGCATGGGCTGCCACGGCGTCAGCGTGCTCACCGGCTACACGGTGCGCGACTCGGCGGGCTGCGACGAAGTCACCGGGCTCGATCCGGACACCGTCGCCACGCAGGCGCGCATGCTGCTGGAAGACATGCCGATCGCCGCATTCAAGGTCGGCGCCGCGGCGCGCGCGGAAGTGGTGAGCGCGATCGCCGAGGTGGTCGCCGACTACGACGACATCCCGCTGATCCTCGCGCCCGACTTCACACTCGACGACGAGCACGTGCTCGCCGCCGACGAACTGCGCGAGGCAGTCGCCGACCTGCTCGCGCCGCAGTCGACGCTGCTCGTCGCGGATGCGTCGACGCTGCTCGCGCTCGCGCAGCCGGACGGCGATGCGGAAGCGCCGAGCATCGATGCCGCGATCTCGCACTTGCTGTCGCGAGGCTGCGAGTACGTACTGTCGACGGAGACCGGCTCGCATCGCGTCGTGAACACGCTGTTCAGCGAAGACGGCCAGTTGCGCCAGGATCTGTGGGATCGCGCGGCACAGCCGGTGATGGGCCTGAGCGACACGCTCGGCGCCGCGATCGCGGCGCTGCTCGCGAACGGCCAGGAGCCGGCCGCAGCAGTGCGCGAGGCCCAGGAGTACGTGTATCAGGCCGTGCGCCACGCGTTTCGTCCGGGGATGGGCGCGTGGCTGCCGGACCGGTTCTTCTGGGCCCGCAGCAACGACGACGACGAGACGCCGCTTGGCGAAGGCGGGCGGCGTCCGGGCAGCGACGCCACGCGTGGCTGACGGTCGGCCGCCGGTGAAGAATCCGTATTGGTTAGGTAATAGGCAGTTACAACAATTAGGTGAGGAACAGATAAAATTTCCAGTTGATCTTTTCCTGAGGGCTTCTTCATGTCCGCTTTTGCTCGTACGGAGCCCAAACCGGCCGGCGGCGCTACGGCGTCCGACACTGCCGCTTCAGCGCGTTCGGTCAAACGTTTCACCGGCACGGTCGACGGCGCCGCACGCGCGTCGCTGCTTCATCAGAGGCCGGTCACGATCTGGCTGACCGGCCTGTCCGGCGCAGGCAAGTCCACCGTCGCCTACGGGCTGGAGCGCCGCCTCGTCGAACTCGGCCATCCGTGCTACGTGCTCGACGGCGACAACGTGCGCCACGGTCTCACGAGCGACCTCGGCTTCAGGCTCACCGACCGTCACGAGAACATCCGCCGCGTCGCTCACGTCGCGCAACTGATGAACGACGCCGGGCTCATCGTCGTCACGTCGCTGATCTCGCCGCTGCGCGAAGACCGGGCGATGGCGCGTCAGATCATCGGCAACGAACGCTTTGTCGAAACGTGGATTTCGACGTCGCTCGACGTCTGCGCGCAGCGCGATCCGAAGGGGCTCTATGCGAAGGCGCGCGCCGGGGAAATTCCTTCGTTCACCGGTGTCTCGTCGCCGTATGAAGAGCCGTCGGCGCCCGCCCTCGAAATCGACACGAGCTTGCTGAACGAGTCGGAGAGCGTCGAGCGCATTTTCGAGTATCTTTCCTCGCGCCGCGTATTCAACGACCAATAGTCGGCCGCGACGCTCGCAGCCTGCGCAACCCGCGCGGCCCATAAAAAAACCCGCATCGCTGCGGGTTTTTTGTTGCAGGAACGCGTCTCGCGACGCGCCCCTCGCACTTCGATGCAATCGTGGCGAAAGCCCCGATTACATGTCCATGCCCATGCCGCCCATGCCGCCGGGCATGCCGCCGGGCATCGGTGCATCTTCCTTCGGCAGTTCGGCAACCGCTGCGTCCGTCGTCAGCAGCAGGCCGGCGACCGATGCTGCGTTCTGCAGCGCGGTGCGCGTGACCTTCGTCGGATCGACCACGCCGGCTTCAACCAGGTCGCCGTACTCGCCGGTCGCCGCGTTGTAGCCGTAGTTGCCCGTACCGGCCGCGACTGCCGCGACGACGACGCTGGCTTCTTCGCCACCGTTCGTCACGATCTGGCGCAGCGGCTCTTCCATCGCGCGCAGCACGATCTTGATGCCTGCGTCCTGGTCGGCGTTGTCGCCCTTCACGCTGCCGATCGCCGAACGCGCACGGATCAGCGCGACGCCGCCGCCGGGCACGATGCCTTCTTCAACGGCTGCGCGCGTGGCGTGCAGCGCGTCTTCGACGCGTGCCTTCTTTTCCTTCATTTCGACTTCGGTTGCAGCGCCGACCTTGATCACCGCCACACCGCCCGCCAGCTTCGCGACGCGCTCCTGCAGCTTTTCGCGGTCGTAGTCCGACGTGGCTTCTTCGATCTGCGTGCGGATCTGCTTCACGCGCGCTTCGATGCTCGCCGCTTCGCCGGCGCCGTCGATGATCGTCGTGTTTTCCTTGCCCACTTCGATGCGCTTGGCCTGGCCCAGTTCGGCCAGCGTCGCCTTTTCGAGCGTGAGGCCGGTTTCTTCCGCGACGACCTGACCGCCGGTCAGGATCGCGATGTCTTCCAGCATCGCCTTGCGACGGTCGCCGAAGCCCGGCGCCTTGACGGCAACGGTCTTCAGGATGCCGCGGATGTTGTTGACGACGAGCGTGGCGAGCGCTTCGCCTTCGACGTCTTCAGCGATGATCAGAAGCGGACGGCCAGCCTTCGCGACTTGCTCGAGCACCGGCAGCAGATCGCGGATGTTCGACACCTTCTTGTCGTGCAGCAGCACGAACGGGTTTTCGAGGACGGCGACTTGCTTGTCCGGATTGTTGATGAAGTACGGCGACAGGTAGCCACGGTCGAATTGCATGCCTTCGACGACTTCCAGCTCGTCTTGCAGCGACTTGCCGTCTTCGACGGTGATCACGCCTTCCTTGCCGACCTTGTCCATCGCTTCAGCGATGCGATCGCCGATCGACGAGTCGCTGTTCGCCGAGATCGAGCCGACCTGCGCGATTTCCTTGTTGGTCGTGCACGGCTTGCTGATCTTGCGCAGTTCTTCGACGGCAGCGGTCACTGCCTTGTCGATGCCGCGCTTCAGGTCCATCGGGTTCATGCCCGACGCGACGTACTTCATGCCTTCGCGCACGATCGACTGCGCGAGCACGGTCGCGGTCGTCGTGCCGTCACCGGCGTTGTCGCTGGTCTTGGAAGCGACTTCCTTGACCATCTGCGCGCCCATGTTCTGCAGCTTGTCCTTCAGCTCGATTTCCTTCGCGACCGAGACACCGTCCTTCGTGACGGTCGGGCCGCCGAAGCTGCGCTCGAGCACCACGTTGCGGCCCTTCGGACCCAGCGTGACCTTCACTGCGTTGGCGAGAATGTTCACGCCTTCAACCATCTTGCTACGGGCGGAATCGCCGAACACGACGTCTTTAGCTGCCATCTTCTAACTCCTTGAATTCTCTGGAAAAGGGTGTGGTTCGAACGAACTTATCGGTTCACCACAGCCATGATGTCTTCTTCGCGCATCACGAGCAGTTCCTGCCCGTCGACCTTGACGGTCTGGCCAGCGTACTTGCCGAACAGCACGCGGTCGCCAACCTTCACGTCGAGCGCGATCGGCGCGCCCTTGTCGTCGCGCTTGCCCGGGCCGATTGCCAGCACTTCACCCTGATCCGGCTTTTCTGCGGCGGCGTCCGGGATCACGATGCCCGACGCGGTCTTGGTTTCCTGATCCAGGCGCTTGACGATCACACGGTCATGCAAAGGACGAAGGTTCATGGATTGATCCTCTCTGTTGATTGGGACTTGAAGGACACTCAAGAAAACCCGCCGTGGGAGCACCACGGCGGAAATGTTGTTAGCACTCTCGTGCAGCGAGTGCTAATTATATGGACGTGCGGTGACAAATTCAAGAACGGGGGCGGCAGCGGTCGGGATCCATTTAAGCCGGAGCTTTCCGGGTGTCCACAAAAATGGCAAAACACACGGCTTTTCCCTATAAAAACAGCCATTTACCAACGCACCACCGGGCACACCCCCCGAACTACGTTACGCCGGAGAAGCCTGCGACGCAGATCTGAACGCGCCGCGATGTGGGTTGCCGCCTTGGGGGAATCCCCGAATCAAGGAGCGGGATAACCCTGCCGATCATCCGTGAGGCTCCGGCGTGGCGTTTCAGGGCACCCCGCTCGATCACTGGGAGCCCGGTCAAGATTGCGCGAACCGCTCCGGTCTCTCCGGCGGCAGTCCTCCAGACTGCGGCGTCGGTGGAGCAGAAGCGGACGCCGAAACTATCAAACGGAGATCGACGCGGCATGTCGATGCCAATCCACAATCAATGAACAAAGTCGCGATGATAGGCATCCGCCAGTAACACATAGCCCTTTTCGCAGCGAATGGCCATTGATGGGACGAGCACATGCCCCGGTGCCAGCAGCGCCTCCTTTTCAGCCGCGATACCCGGTGACGCACTGCTGTCGATCACTGCCCCGCGCGCCTGTCGTGTCCGGATCGCCAGCATGATGGACAACGTCTGATCCTTGTCCGCGCCCGAAGACAAATCAGCCAGCGCGTGGCGTCTCAAGACTTCCGAGCGTCCGCTCCGGTCGTCAAAATCAACGGCATAGACCGGCTGCGTAGCAGGGTTGCCTCCCGCAAATTCCACTGCGTTGTCCGGCTCGAAGGTCGTGCTCAGGAACCCGTCGTACATGATCTGCTGTCCAGACAAAAACGCCTGTACGTAATCGCGGCCCACAACCTGCGTACTCATCGTGGCGGCCTGATCGGTCGTAATGTCGCTGATGCCTTTGATCAGGCATACATTGGCCATCGGTGGCCCGATTCTCAGGAATCTGTCCAGCACACGCGTTTCGCGCTGCAATTCGTCGTGATTTTCGAAACGATGCATGACGTCGTCCGGCTCGTATCCGAGAGAGTCACCGCCATAGCGCGACAGGAACTCCTCGCACCACTGCATCACGTCTTCGTCGGTCGGATATTCACCGGGCATCGTGGCATGCAGGAACTCGGGTATCGTTTTGTGGCCGCATGCGATCGCGTTCATCAGCACATTGTCGCCGTAGCTCCGGTAGTGACCGATCGCGTCTTCCAGCGCGGACCCATACGGGTCGGTATGCCGCAGATGCCTGGCGGCAGCGGCACTTTGCCGTCGAAGCAGTTCGAGGGTGGACGGATATCGGCCGAGCATCAGCGCATTGATATCCGCCAGTCGCTGGTGCGCCAATGCCCGGTTTCCGCCGCGATCGGCGAGGACCGTCCGGGTCGTCTCCGGATCGGGCAGTCTGCTAATCATAAAAGGTTGCGCCTGCTGTCCGACCGGGCAGATGAGGCGCCTCGCGAAGCGCATCGCCGAAAGAGGCGCGGAAACAAACTGCCGGTCTCCGATCGTTACCCTGTCCGCAGGGGTTTGGCCCGGCTCGAATTGGAACACCGTGGCTGGCGTCCCGGCCTGGGAGACGTGCGAAGGCGAAGCGCCGGCAGGGTACGCGGCCGACACTGCCGGCGAATCGGACTGCCCCTGGGTAACCGTGGGCACCTCTGAGTGCAGATGACCTCTGGTCAGTCTCGGCGGTGGAATTTCCTTGAACCTCGGATCCAAGGCTATCCAGAACGCTTTCATCCGGCCGCTTTCGGTAAGTGCAGGGTCGAGTTGCCAGCCTCGGGTTTCCTTCCTTTCGACTTGTGAAGTATTGTTTTCCCACACACGGGAGAACTTATACCGATAGCCCTTGGCGATCAGAATCTCGTCTACCTGCTTCGCGAGGTTTCTCGCGAGGCCTGTTCCCCGGTGATCTTTAGCGACAAGGATATTGATTTGAGCAACCTGGCTCGGATCGTGCAATCCGGTTTTCGGATAGTCCATGAAACCCGCAATCATGCCGTCCTTGACTGCGACGACCAATCCGTCATAGATGCCCGGGTCAAAGGCGTCAGGAGGGTAGTCCTTCTCGAAGCGGGCCGTGAGCGCGTCCCGACCCTCCATGTCGATGTCGAACAGGAAACTGATCAGTTCATTCCTGGTGTCTTCATCGTTCGGATCGACCTCTCCCATACTTGATCCGTCGTCATAGCGTTTGACATTCCTCAGCATGACGGGACCAACCAGTTCGGGTTCGTCGGAAGCAGGCCCGAAACTGCCGGCTGCCTGTTGAATGACCGCATTCGTCCCCCACGGAACGGCTTCTTCCGGAGAGCCGGAGGCGCGAAAGCGTTTCGATGGCGAAGTCCCGTGTGACGACGTCCCCAATGCGAATGCCACCGGCGAACTGGCCTGCGCGCCTCGTGATGGCCCCGCCGTAACGGACGCTTCCCCCGAGTTCGCCCTGATCCGCTTCAACTGAGAGCGCGACGACAAATTGGCCAGGGAGTCCTCTGACCAAGACCGTTTGGCAGGGCGGCCGGAACTTCCCGCCTCCGCCTGTCCGGCCGTGTCGTCCGGCTCGCGGTCGGGGCAACAGGCCGATGTTGCCGGCATGTGCGTGATGTCGGCGGCACGGGAGGTGGCCGCGGGCCGGAGTGTCAACCCGGCCAGTGGGCCGTCAGCGCGTGGCGAACCGGTACGCGGCACGGTTGATGAGGCATTTCCCGAAGCCGTTTCCCGTTGGAGGGGATTCGGTGCTGGCGGAATATAGTCGCCCGAGTTTATCCGAGGGAAATCCATGTCAGGCGGGGAGTTGCGGGTTTTGGCGCTGGTCAGGGGCTGGACGACCGGCTGTCCTCCGAATCTCGGCCCGGGTACGCGGGCTCGGGTCTCGTCCACCGGTCAATGAAGTTTCGGTCAGGCGGCGCACGGAGGCCGCACAGAATACGAAAGATGGCCTTCGAATACGAAGCTGCTGAGTTGCATGGAAACCTGGCCACCGGTGGATCAATCCGGCATGGATATCAACACCGGTCTCTTGCGGTTCGACTATGCCCGGCCCGCACTGATGTTTCGTTTCCGATTCGGTCGTGAGCCCTGGCTGACGTTGCGCCACGGATTGGCATACCTCACCGGCCAATTCTTCCCGAATGAAAGCAGCGGGTTAGCCGAACATCGCGCTGTCGCCCTTCAAACAGCAGCGCCCTCGACGGCCGCCGCCGCGAAAAGCTCCAGGATCGGCCAGCCGGCCTTTTGCGCATGCACGCGCAGCGTCGGGTCCGGATTCGTCGCGACCGGATCGGTCACGCGTTGCAGCAGCGGGATGTCGTTGCGCGAATCGCTGTAGAACCAGCTGCGTCCGAAGTCGCCCCACGTCTTGCCGCGCGCGGCGAGCCATGCCTCGGTCCGCGCGATCTTGCCCGCGCCGAAGCTCGGGATGCCGGTCGGCCGGCCGGTGTACGCGGATTCGGGATCGCCGTCGACGGTCTCGGCCTGCGTCGCCACCAGCCCATGCACCCCGAACGCTTCGGCGATCGGCGCCGTCACGAAATCGTTCGTCGCGGTCACGAGACAACACAGGTCCCCGTTGTCCCGATGCCGCCGCACGAGCTCAAGCGCCTCCGGCCGGATGGCCGGCTCGACCACCTCGCGCATGAACTGCTCGCGCCAAGCGTTCAGTTGCGCGCGCGGATGCGCGGCGAGCGGCGCGAGCACCGTGCGCAGATAAACCGGCATGTCGAGCGTGCCCGCGTTGTAGTCCTGATGAAACTGCTCGACCTGGCGCGCGAACGATTCGCCGTCGACCATCCCGCAGGCCACCATGAAACGCCCCCACAGATAGCCGGTATCGATCGGGAGCAGCGTGTGGTCGAGGTCGAACAGCGCGAGGTTCTGCATGCAAAGGGCTCTTTGTGAGTGGGAAGAATCGATGGACCCGGCATTCTACGACGGCGAACATGTCTTCTCTCATCACACGCGCTCTCGCAAAGGGACGCGCCTACTTCCACCCTTCGAGCCGAAGCGTCGCGCGTACGAGGCGCTGCTCCTCGCTTTCGAGTTCGCGCAGATATTCGATGACATTGCGGATATGTTCGCTCGCGGCCCTGTGCGCCTGCTCGGGCAGCCGTCCGGTGACGGCGTTGTAGAGGCGCGCATGCTGCCGGTCGATCTGCTTCTTCAGCGGTTCGCGGTGATACAGGTTGTTGACGGACGCGAACACCGAACTCAGCAGCAGATCGGTCAGCGATTGCAGCATGTTCACGAGCACCGGATTGTGCGACGCCTCGCAGATCGCGCGATGAAACGCGTGATCGAGCTTCGCGCGTTCGTCGGGCGGCAGGTTCAGCGCGTCGGGCGCGGTCATCTCGTCGTAGCAGCGCGTGATCAGGATGAAGTCGGCCTCGGTGCCGCGCCGCGCCGCGAGCCGCGCGGCCTCGGCCTCGAGCATGCCGCGCACTTCGAACAGGTCGTACAGCGTGCGCGGCTGCGACGCGAGCAGATGCATCATCGGCGTCAACTGCTCCTGCGGCGCGAGGTTCGCGACGAACGAGCCCTTGCCGTGCTTCGTGTCGATCACGCCGCGCGCCCGCAGCAGCTTCATGCCTTCGCGCAGCGCGGTGCGCGACACGCCGAGCTTTTCCGTCAGGCGCCGCTCGGACGGCAACACCTGCCCGATCTTCAGCACCCCGTCGACGATCAGCTTCTCGATGCGCTCCGCCACGACGTCCGCGACACGCCGCGCAGCGACCGCATCCCCGCCTGCTTCCGCCTTCACTTCCATGCTGGTATGACCACTTTTGGATGACCCAGTGGATTGTCGCATAAGCCCTTGTATTTATTGAAATTGATTTCTTAATAAAGGGACTCGAAAGGAACCGCCGAAAAAAACTGGTGTGACCAGTGCTGCGGCCTCTGGACAGCCTCGCGCGAGGCAACAAGAATCGCCCACTCAAGATGCGCGACGCGAAAACGCGCCCCGCGGAAGTGGAGACAACGCATGAGCTTCATGTATGACGAGGCGATCGACGGCGCACTGCCGAGCGTCGATCGCGCCGAACTGGTGGCGACACTGCGCGAGCGCGCCCCGAATCTGGAGATCCTGACCGAACGCGAAGACCTGCGGCCGTTCGAATGCGACGGCCTCGCGGCCTATCGCACGGTGCCGCTGCTGGTCGTGCTGCCGTCGACCGTCGACGAGGTGCGCGCGGTGCTGCAGACCGCGGCGGCGCGCGGCGTGCCGGTGGTCGCGCGCGGCGCGGGCACGGGCCTGTCGGGCGGCGCGATGCCGCTCGAAAAAGGCATCCTGCTCGTGATGGCGAAGTTCAACCGGATTCTCGACCTCGACCCCGACGCGTGCGTCGCGCGCGTGCAGCCCGGCGTGCGCAACCTCGCGATCTCGCAGGCGGCCGCGCCGCACGGCCTTTACTACGCGCCGGATCCGTCGTCGCAGATCGCGTGTTCGATCGGCGGCAACGTCGCCGAGAACGCGGGCGGCGTGCACTGCCTGAAGTACGGCCTCACGGTCCACAACATCCTGAAAGTCGACATGCTGACGATCGACGGCGAGCTGATCACGCTCGGCGGCGAAGCGCTCGACAGTCCCGGCTTCGATCTGCTCGCGCTGTTCACGGGATCCGAAGGGATGCTCGGCGTCGTCGTCGAGGTGACGGTCAAGCTGCTGCCGAAGCCGCAGAGCGTCAAGGTGCTGATGGCGAGCTTCGACGACGTGGTGAGCGCGGGCGGCGCGGTCGCGCAGATCATCGGCGCGGGCGTGATTCCGGGCGGCCTCGAAATGATGGACAACCTGGCGATCCGCGCGGCCGAGGACTTTATCCACGCGGGCTATCCGGTCGATGCCGAAGCGATCCTGCTGTGCGAACTCGACGGCGCGCAGGACGACGTCGACGAGGACGCCGAGCGCGTCGCCGAATTGCTGCGCGAAGCGGGTGCGTCCGACTTGCGCTTCGCGCGCGACGAGGCCGAGCGGCTGCGTTTCTGGGCCGGCCGCAAGAACGCGTTTCCTGCGGTGGGCCGCATTTCGCCGGACTACTACTGCATGGACGGCACGATTCCGCGGCGCGAGCTGCCGCGCGTGCTGAAAGGCATCGCCGCGCTGTCCGACGAGTACGGGCTGAAGGTCGCGAACGTGTTCCATGCGGGCGACGGCAACATGCATCCGCTCATCATGTTCGATGCGAACGAGCCCGGCGAGATGGATCGCGCCGAAGCGCTCGGCGGCCGCATCCTCGAACTGTGCGTCGAGGTGGGCGGCAGCATCACCGGCGAGCACGGCGTCGGCCGCGAAAAAATCAATCAGATGTGCGTGCAGTTCAACGCGATGGAAATCGAATACTTCCACGCGGTGAAGGCGGCATTCGATCCGTCGCGGCTGCTCAATCCCGGCAAGAACATCCCGACGCTGCATCGCTGCGCCGAATTCGGCCGCATGCACGTGCACCACGGTCAACTTTCCTTCCCCGAACTGGAGCGGTTCTGATGCGACGCGAACTGGATTCGACGGACGACAGCGCCGCATTGCTCGCGCAGGTCGAGGCGGCGCGCGCCGCGCGCACGCCGCTTGCGATTCGCGGCGGCGGCAGCAAGGCATTCCTCGGCCGCAAGGTCGACGGACAAACGATCGATACGCGCGGCCATCGCGGGATCGTCCACTACGACCCGACGGAACTCATCGTGACGGCGCGCGCCGGCACGCCGCTCGCGGAGCTCGAAGCCACGCTCGATGCGGCCGGCCAGTCGCTGCCGTTCGAAGCGCCGCTCTTCGGCGGCGCGGCCACCGTGGGCGGGATGCTCGCGTCGGGGCTGTCGGGCGCGCGGCGTCCGTGGGTCGGCGCGGTGCGCGACTTCGTGCTCGGCTGCCGCGTGATCACGGGGCACGGCCAGCATCTGCGCTTCGGCGGCGAGGTGATGAAGAACGTCGCCGGCTATGACGTGTCGCGCCTGATGGCCGGCAGCTTCGGCTGCCTCGGGCTCGTGACCGAGGTGTCGCTGAAGGTGCTGCCGAAGCCGCGCGCGACGGCCTGTGTCGCGCTCGAACTCGCGCCCGACGACGCCCGTCAGCGCCTCGCCGGCTGGCGTCGCGCGGGGCTGCCCGTGGGCGGCGCGTGTTACGCGGACGGCGTGCTGCAACTGCGTCTGGAAGGCGGGATCGGTTCGGTGCGCGGCGCGCGCGAAGCGCTGGGCGGCGCCGACGCCGATGCGTCGTTCTGGACCCGGCTGCGCGCGTTCGAGCTGCCGTTCTTCCAGGATGCGCGGCCGCTGTGGCGGCTGTCGCTGCCGGTCGGCGCGCCGTTTGCGGCACTGCCGGGCGACGCGCTGATCGACTGGGGCGGCGCGCAACGCTGGCTGAAGACCGACGCCGACGCGAACGACGTGCGCCGCGTTGCGCGCGACCTGGGCGGCCACGCGACGGCGTTCACGCCGGCTGTGACGGACACGCCGTTCCAGCCGCTGCCCGACGCGCTGCTGAAACTGCACCAGCGCCTGAAGACGCAACTCGACCCGCAGGGGATCTTCAACCCGGGCCGCCTGTACGCGGACTTCTGACGCAAGATCGATCAACCGATGCAAACCAACCTGAGCGAAGCGGCGCGCACTCTCGAACGCGCCGAAGAAGCGGAGTCGATCCTGCGCGCGTGCGTGCACTGCGGCTTCTGCAACGCGACGTGCCCGACGTACCAGTTGCTCGGCAACGAGCTGGACGGCCCGCGCGGCCGCATCTACCTGATCAAGCAGGTGCTCGAAGGGCAGCCCGTCACCGAAAAGACGCAGCTGCACCTCGACCGCTGCCTGTCGTGCCGCAACTGCGAGACGACGTGTCCGTCGGGCGTGCGCTATCACGCGCTGCTCGATATCGGGCGCGCGGAAGTCGAGCGGCGCACGACGCGCTCCACGCGCGATCGCTGGCTGCGCGCGGGACTGCGGCACGTCGTGTCGCGCCCGGCGACGTTCGCCGCGCTGCTGCGCGCCGCGCGGTCGGCGCGCGGACTGCTGCCCGACACGCTGCGCGACAAGATTCCCGCGCAGGCCCCTGCGGCGAGCCCGCGCCCGCCGGTGCGCCATGCGCGCCGCGTGCTGCTGCTCGAAGGCTGCGTGCAGCCGTCGCTCACGCCGAACACGAACGCGGCCGCCGCGCGCGTGCTCGATCGCCTCGGCATCAGCGTGACGCCCGCGCCGCAGGCCGGCTGCTGCGGCGCGAACGACTATCACCTGAACGCGCAGGACACGGGCCTCGATCGCGCGCGACGCAACATCGACGCGTGGTGGCCGGCCATCGAGGCCGGCGCCGAGGCGATCGTGATTTCGGCCAGCGGCTGCGGCGCGTTCGTGAAGGAGTACGGCGATCTGCTGCGCTTCGATCCCGCTTACGCGGAAAAAGCCCGCCGCGTGAGCGCGCTCGCACGCGATCTCGTCGAAGTGATCGCCGCCGAGCCGCTCGATGCGCTCTCGGGCACCGCGAAGCGCCGCATCGCGTTCCACTGCCCGTGCACGCTGCAGCACGCGCAAAAGCTCGGCGGCGCGGTCGAAGGCGTGCTCGCGCGCCTCGGCTTCGACCTGACGAGCGTCGCGAACGGTCACCTGTGCTGCGGCTCGGCCGGCACCTACTCGCTCACGCAGCCGGAAATCGCCAAGCAATTGCGAGACAATAAGCTCGACGCGCTCGAAGCCGACCGGCCCGATGCGATCGTGACGGCCAACGTCGGCTGCCAATCGCACCTGAACAGCGCGGGCCGCACCCCGGTCTCGCACTGGATCGAACTCGTCGATTCCCTCATTACCTCCGCCTCAACGAGACCCTGATATGCAGACGAAACACGTGCTCGGCGCTGCCGAAGCGAACCAGATCCTCGCCGCAGCCCGCGCCGAAGCCGAACGCAACGGCTGGGCCGTCGCGATCGCCGTGGTGGACGACGGCGGCCATCCGCTCGCGTTCGTGCGGCTCGACGGCACCGCGCCGGTCGGTTCCTACATCGCGCAGGAGAAGGCCCGCACGGCGGCGCTCGGCCGCCGCGAGACGCAGCTTTACGAAGACATGATCAACAACGGCCGCACGGCGTTCCTGAGCGCACCGCTCGTCGCAACGCTCGGCGGCGGCGTGCCGGTCGTCGTCGGGGGCCAGGTGGTGGGCGCGGTCGGCGTGTCGGGCATGAAGCCCGACGAAGACGCGCAGATCGCAAAGGCCGGCGTGAACGGCCTCGCCGCCTGAACGCGGCTAGAGCGCGGCTTGAACGCCGATTGAGCGCGGTTTGAACCGCAAACGTATCAGTCGAAAGCAACAAGAAAGCAACGAGAGAGCATCATGATCGAACATCACGGACTGAAGGTGGACGACGGGCTTGCCCGTTTCATCGAAACGGAAGCACTGCCTGGCACCGGCGTCGACAAGGACGCGTTCTGGAGCGGCTTTGCCGCGCTCGTGCACGACCTCGCGCCGCGCAATCGCGCGCTGCTCGCCGAGCGCGACCGGCTGCAACTCGAAATCGACAACTGGCACCGCGCGCATCCGGGCCCGGTGCGCGACCTCGCCGCCTACCGCGCATTCCTGACGCAGATCGGCTATCTCGTGCCCGCGCCGCAGAAAGTCGGCGCAACGACGGCAAACGTCGACAGCGAGATCGCGCGCCAGGCCGGCCCGCAGCTCGTCGTGCCGCTGTCGAACGCGCGCTACGCGCTGAACGCGGCGAACGCACGCTGGGGCAGCCTGTACGACGCGCTGTACGGCACCGACGCGCTGCCCGAAGACGGCGGCGCGACGCGCGCCGGCGGCTACAACCCGGTGCGCGGCGCGCGCGTGATCGCGTTCGCACGCGAATTCCTCGACCGCGCGGCGCCGCTCGCGAACGGCTCGCACCGCGACTCGACCGCCTACACGGTGAAGGACGGCGCGCTGTCCGTCGCGATCGGCTCCGGCGCGACGACGCTCGCCGACGCCGCCCAGTTCGTCGGCTATCAAGGCGACGCCGCCGCGCCCACCGCGATCCTGCTCAAGCACAACGGCCTGCACATCGAGATCCAGATCGACGCGTCCACGCCGATCGGCGCGAAGGACCCGGCGCACGTGACGGACCTCGTGCTCGAAGCGGCGGTCACGACGATCATCGACTGCGAAGACTCGGTTGCGGCCGTCGACGCGCAAGACAAGGTCGACCTGTACCGCAACTGGCTCGGCCTGATGCAGGGCACGCTGGTCGAAGAAGTCGCGAAGGGCGGCCGCACGTTCACGCGGCGCCTGAACGCGGATCGCGAATACCGCGCGCCGAACGGCGGCGCGCTGACGCTGCACGGCCGCTCGCTGCTGTTCGTGCGCAACGTCGGCCATCTGATGACGACGGGCGCCGTGCTCGACCGCGACGGCAACGAGATTCCGGAAGGCATCCTCGACGGCGTCGTGACGACGCTGTGCGCGCTGCACGACCTGAAGTCGAAGCGCAACTCGCGCGCCGGCTCGATCTACATCGTGAAGCCGAAGATGCACGGCCCGGCCGAAGTCGCGTTCGCGGACACGCTGTTCGCGCGCATCGAAGACCTGTACGGCCTGCCGCGCGGCACGATGAAGATGGGCATCATGGACGAGGAGCGCCGCACGAGCGTGAACCTGCTCGCGTGCATCGAAGCGGCTTCGTCGCGCGTCGCGTTCATCAACACGGGCTTCCTCGACCGCACCGGCGACGAGATGCACACGAGCATGCTGGCGGGCCCGATGATCCGCAAGGGCGACATGAAGTCGTCCGCGTGGATCACCGCGTACGAGCGCAACAACGTGCTCGCCGGCCTCGCGGCGGGACTGCGCGGCCGCGCGCAGATCGGCAAGGGCATGTGGGCGATGCCGGACCTGATGCACGCGATGCTCGAACAGAAGATCGGGCATCCGCGGGCGGGCGCGAACACGGCGTGGGTGCCGTCGCCGACGGCCGCGACGCTGCACGCGCTGCACTATCACGACGTCGACGTGCAGGCGGTCCAGCAGGAGCTCGAAAAGATCGACTACGCGAACGAGCGCAACGCGCTGCTCGACGGTCTGCTGACGGTGCCGGTGGTCGAGCGCGCCGAGTGGAGCGACGACGACATCCGTCGCGAAGTCGAGAACAACGCCCAGGGCATCCTCGGCTACGTGGTGCGCTGGGTCGAGCAAGGCATCGGCTGCTCGAAGGTGCCGGACATCAATAACGTCGGCCTGATGGAAGACCGCGCGACGCTGCGCATTTCGAGCCAGCACATCGCGAACTGGCTGCAGCACGGCGTCGTGTCGCGCGAGTTCGTGCTCGACGTGTTCAAGCGGATGGCGGCCGTCGTCGACCAGCAGAACGCCGGTGACGCGAACTATCGTCCGATGGCGCCGAACTTCGAGTCGTCGTACGCGTTCAAGGCCGCTTGCGCGCTCGCGTTCGAAGGCAAGGAGCAGCCGGCCGGCTACACCGAGCCGCTGCTGCATCAGTATCGCCTGGCGTTCAAGCTGAAGCAGCCGGTCAGCTAAGCCCTTCCTTCGGCGGGCGCTTCGGCGCCCGCCTTCTTTTGTCGCGTCCGTAACGCATCACGCGTTGCAGCATCAACGCGCGTGGCGTGTCGCGTGCACGTCGGCTGTCATTCAATAAAAGCCCCTTGAAAGGGCTGCAGGAGACGTAATGAATCCATCCGTCGCACTTCCGGCCGGCACGCTATACGCGCAGCCGTTGACACCGGTCGGCCACTCTCTCGCCCTATCGTTTCTCGTCGCCGCGGTTCCGATCGCCGTCGCGCTGATCATGCTCGGCGTGCTGCGCCGGCCGGCCTGGCAGGCGTCGCTCGCGGGCCTCGTCGCCGGCCTCGCGATCGCGATCGGCGTGTGGGGCATGCCGGCCGGTCTCGCGTTCGACGCCGTCGGCGCCGGCATGGCCCTCGCGCTGGTCCCGGTGATGTGGATCGTCGTGAACGCGCTCCTGCTGTACAACATCTCGGTGAAATCGGGGCGCTTCGAGCAGTTCCGCCAGTGGATGCTCGACCATCTGCCCGACGACCGGCGCCTCGTGCTGCTCGTCGTCGCGTTCTCGTTCGGCTGTCTGCTCGAAGGCATCTCCGGCTTCGGCACGCCGGTGGCGATCACGAGCGCGCTCCTGATCGGACTCGGCTTCCCCGCCCTCGAAGCGCTGACGTTCACGCTGATCTTCAACACCGCGCCTGTCGCGTTCGGTGCGCTCGGCGTGCCGATCACCGTGCTCGGCGCCGTCACGTCGCTCCACCCCGGCACGCTTGCCGCGATGGTCGGCCGTCAGTTGCCGTTCTTCGCGTTCCTGCTGCCGTTCTATGTGGTCGGCATGTACGGCGGCATCCGCTCGATCGGCAAGCTGTGGCCCGCGCTCGTCGTGTCGGGCGGCAGCTTCGCGATCGCGCAGTTCGTCACGTCGAACTACCTCGGCTACGAATTGACCGACGTGCTGTCGTCGATGACGTCGCTGATCGTCACGATCGGCTTCCTGAAGATCTGGAAGCCCGAGCACGATCCGAAGTTCGCGATCACGCGCAGCGAATCGCGCGCGAAGAACCACTCGGAGCGCATCGGCTACGGCGGCTGGCTGCCGTGGATCATCGTGTCGGTCGTCGTGATCATCTGGGTTCACGCGAACATCGCGTCGATCGGTCAGGAAAACATCCAGTGGCCCGGCCTGCACAACGCCGTCTTCGTGACGCTGTACAACAAGCCGTATGCGGCCGTGTGGGGGTTCCAGCCGCTCGGCACCGGCACGGCGATTCTCGTCGCCGCGGTCATCACGGCGCTGTGGACGCGCGTGAGCTTGCGCGACTTCTTCGCGTGCATCGCGAAGACGTGGAAGCAGACGCGCATCGCGATCGCCACCGTGATGATGATCGTCGCGCTCGCGTACCTGCTCAACTACTCGGGGATGAGCTACACGCTCGGCATGGGTGTCGCGTCGACGGGTGCGCTGTTCCCGCTCGTGTCCGCGTCGCTCGGCTGGATCGCGGTGTTCCTGTCCGGCAGCGACACGTCGGGCAATGCGCTCTTCGGCAACCTGCAGGTCGTGGCCGCGAGGCAGCTCGGCCTCGATCCGGTGCTGATGGCGGCGACCAACTCGTCGGGCGGCGTGATGGGCAAGATGATCTCGCCGCAGAACGTCGCAACGGGCGTCGCGACGACCGATCTGAAGGGCCAGGAAGGCGTCGTGTTCGCGCGGACGTTCTGGCATAGCGTCTTCCTGACGCTGCTGCTCGGCGTGCTCGTGTTCCTGCAGCAGCACGTGCTGAGCTGGATGATCCCGGCACTGCCGCATTGACGAACGGCGGCTGAGCGAGCCGGTCCCGCCACGCGGGCCGGCTTTTCGAAAGCGCCATGAAAAAAGGGCTTCGATACCGTGAGGTACCGAAGCCCTTTTTGCATGCCCGAAGCGTCAGTTCGCTCCTCGCCGGACAGCGCCGCGCCTCGTGAGTGCGGGCCGCCGGCGAAGCGGCGTTCTTCGCGCCGCCTGGCAGTCGCTTAGCAGTCGCTTAGCAGTCGCTTAGCAGTCGCTTAGAAGCGGTGACGCATACCCACGGTCGCTGCGACCTGGTTTTGCGTGGTCGACGGCGACAGCGTGTTGATCATCGCGACGTTCGCGCCGGCGTCGCCGAGCTCGCCCGAAGCGTGCTGATACACGCCTTGCACGTACACGTCGGTGCGACGCGACAGCGAGTAGTCCGCCTTCACCGACACCGTGTGCCACTTCGGATCGCCCGAACCGTTCGAGCCCGACACCTTGCCGTCCGTGAACGTGTACGCAGCATCCAGCGCCAGCGCCGGGGTCAGCGCGTAGCGGCCGTTCAGCTCGAAGTTGTCGAGGTGCAGGTTCGAGCCGGTCGGGATCGCGATCGTGTTGCCGCCCTCGCCGCCAGCGAACAGGTTCTCGTATTGCGTGTGCGTCCACACGAAGCCGACCTTCGCCGGGCCGTACACGTAGTTCGCGCCTGCGCCGAACGTGCGCTGCGTTTCGGAGGTCAGGTTGAAGTTGTTGCTCGAACCCGTCTGCACGGCGCCCGACGCGTTGGTTATCGTCGGCGAGTTGTTCAGTTGCAGGTAGGCGGCCGCGAGGTTCAGCGGGCCGACGCCATACGAAGCACCGAGGCTCCATGCGCGGTTGTTCGCGAACTGGCCGGCGTCGTTGCTGAAACCGTACAGGCCGCCGAACTTGAAGCCCGCGTAGTTCGCGCTCTGGAACTTGACCGCGTTGCTGACCGAGAACGAGTGGTCGAGGTTGTCGTTGTCGAACGGGTGACCGGCCAGATTGTTGCCGTAGTCGCTGCCGATATCCGACAGCGGCGCCAGGTAGTCGACCATGGAGTCGTACTGGCGACCGAGCGTCAGCGTGCCGTACTGGTCGCTCTGCAGGCCGACGAACGCCTGGCGGTTAAAGAGCGTGTTCTTCTGCGTGAACGCGCCGCTGTTCACGTTGAAGCCGCTTTCCAACGTGAAGATGGCATGCAGGCCGCCACCGAGGTCTTCGCTGCCGCGCAGGCCGAAGTACGTGTCGGAGACCGAGCCGCTACCCTGCTTCCAGAGGCTGTGGCCGCCTGAGTTGTTTGCATAGACGAGGCCAGCGTCGAGCGTGCCGTACAGCGTGACGCTGCTTTGTGCCTGTGCCGAAACGGCGAACGCGCCGAGCACGCCTGCGATGATCAGAGATTTCTTCATGACTTTTACCTGGTTGACTTACGGGCTGCCGTGAACGGCGACATGCCAATGCTGCCGAGCCCGGCAGTTGCGAACGAAGTCTACGTGGCGCGCCCATTAACGGCCGCGCGTTTGCCCTGGAAAAGTCATTTGCGAAATCGGAAAAGATCCCGAATGGCGTGGTTAATCCGCTGTATTTAAAGAGATATTTAATAGGGAATAGATCGGTCGAGAGCCGCACCGGTGTTGCCTCTGCGCCACGTGGTCATTCATTGAGGGATAACAGCGAAGTCCGTCATCGACTGCCCGACAGTGATTATCACATTCGATCCATATCGAATTCCGCAATAAATGGCGCGATAAAGACGCGTTATTCGAAAGCATAGCGCGCATTCATTTCACGCATTCATTTCATTTACACCGGCTCACACATTCCCCGCGGCGCGCACGCCCGCCGCTGCGTTGCCGAACACCGCTTGCGCAGCCACCGCGCGCGCGATGAACGCATCCGGCTCGTCGACCGCGATGCCCTGCGCCGCGTACCACGCATCGTCGTAGTACGTGTTCCGATAGCGCTCGCCGCTGTCGCACAGTAGCCCGACGATCGCCCCGCTCTCGCCGGCCGCGTGCATCCGCTCGGCCAGATACAGCATGCCGACGAAGTTCGTCCCCGTGGAGCCGCCGACGCGCCGCCCGAGCCGTCCCGCGAGCCAGCGCATCGCCGCGAGCGACAGCGCGTCCGGCACCTTCACCATCGCGTCGATGCAGGTCGGAATGAACGAGCGCTCGACGCGCGGCCGCCCGATGCCCTCGATCCGCGAGCCGACGTCGAGCGTCAGCGCACGCTCGGGCCGCCCCGCGACCACGCTCGCGTAGTAGTCGAAGAACACCGAGTTGTCGGGATCGGCGCACAGCACGCGTGTCGTATGGCGTCGATACGCGACGTAGCGGCCGAGCGTCGCGATCGTCCCGCCCGTGCCGCCGCTCGACACGATCCACGCGGGCACCGGATACGCTTCGTCGGCCATCTGCCGGAAGATCGACTCGGCGATGTTGTTGTTCGCGCGCCAGTCGGTTGCGCGCTCGGCGTACGTGAACTGGTCCATGAAGTGACCGCCCGATTCGTTGGCGATCCGATGCGACTCCGTGTAGATGTCGGCGGGATTGTCGACGAGATGGCAGCGCCCGCCGTAGAACGCGATCGCGTCGATTTTCGCGCGCGACGTGCTGGCCGGAATCACCGCGACGAACGCAAGGCCCAGCAGCCGCGCGAAATACGCCTCGGAAATCGCGGTCGAACCGCTCGACGCCTCCACGACGACGCTGCCTTCATGCAGCCAGCCATTGCACAGCGCGTACAGAAACAGCGAGCGCGCGAGCCGGTGCTTCAGGCTGCCGGTCGGATGGCTCGACTCGTCCTTCAGATAAAAATGCAGGTCCGGATAGCCCGGCAGATCGAGCGGAATAAGATGAGTATCGGCGGAACGATTGAAGTCGGCTTCGATCTTGCGGATCGCGTCGCGCGTCCAGTCGGAGTGAGGCATGGGCGTCTCTTCGGTAACGGGCCGGTGAACGGGGTGTATCTCGCCTCGCGGCGAACGCCGCGCAACGTGCGCGCCATGTTAGCGCGCCAAGATGGCCGGCCGACGCACCACGCGCGCCGCCGGCCGCCCCGCGCCGCGCAATTTGCGCCGTGCCGCCTTTGTATAATCGCGCATCCACTGCCCCGGTCCATTTTTCATGCTCAGTTTCGCGCTCGGTTTCGTCGTCTCACTGCTGGTTACGCTGTTGATCGTGCGTTACGCGCATCTGCATGAAAAATTCTCGATCGACGCCGATCTCGCCGGGGTGCAGAAATTCCACGTGCGGCCCGTGCCGCGCGTCGGCGGCGCGGGCATACTCGCGGGACTCGTCGTGTCGGCGCTGCAGTTGCGCGGCGCGTGGCCGGCCGTGTCCGCGGGCATTCTCGGGCTCGCCGCGTGCGGGCTGCCGGCGTTCGGCTCCGGCCTCGCGGAAGACCTGACCAAGCGCGTATCGCCGCTCGCGCGGCTCCTGTGCACGATGGCGGCCGCCGCGATCGCGTACTTCGCGCTCGGCATCGCGGTCACGCGGATCAGCGTGCCGCCGCTCGACTTCCTGCTGTCGTATCCGGCGATTTCGTTTTCGATCACCGTGCTCGCGGTCGCGGCGCTCGCGAACGCGGTCAACATCATCGACGGCTTCAACGGCCTCGCGTCGATGGTCGCGTTCATGATGTTCGCGTCGCTCGCGTACGTCGCGTTTCAGGTGCACGACGCGGTCGTGATGTCCGCGTCGCTGATCATGATGGGCGCCGTGATGGGCTTTTTCATCTGGAACTTCCCGGCCGGCCTGATCTTCCTCGGCGACGGCGGCGCGTACTTCATCGGCTTCATGCTCGCCGAGCTGTCGATCCTGCTCGTGATGCGCAATCGCGACGTGTCCGCGTGGTATCCGGTGCTGCTGTTCATGTACCCGATCTTCGAGACGTGCTTCTCGATCTACCGGAAGAAATTCATTCGCGGGATGTCGCCGGGCATTCCGGACGGCGTGCATCTGCACATGCTCGTCTACAAGCGGCTGATGCGCTGGGTGGTCGGCTCGCGCACCGCGCGCGAACTGACGCGCCGCAATTCGCTGACGTCGCCGTACCTGTGGCTCCTGTGCCTGATCGCCGTGGTGCCGGCGACGCTGTTCTGGCGCCACACGGTCCACCTGTTCTGCTTCGTCGTCGTGTTCGCGGCGACTTACGTGTGGCTTTACGTGAGCATCGTGCGGTTTCGTTCGCCGAAATGGCTCGTCGTGCGTAAAAGTCGCCGGTCGTAGCAAGCCGCGTGCGCGGCCATCGACCTCGACCGGCTCTCGCGTACAATCGGTCTGCCGCGGGTTTGCCGCCTGCTCGGCGCTGACATTAAAAGGAGAACCCATCATGAGTCGATATATCGCCATTGCGTTTGCTCTGCTTTCCGTCACGCTCGCCGCCTGCAACACGATTGCCGGCGCAGGCCAGGACCTGTCGGCCGGAGGCCACGCAATCACGAACAGCGCGGAAAAGGCGAAGTAATCGCATTCGTCGCTCAATGTCGCGCGCCGCTGCAACGTTGCGACGCGCGCCACCCGGGCCGGTGCATGCAACGATTTGCGCGCATGCACCGGTCGTCAGATTCCCTTCTTCCTCTTTGCCGGCCGCGGTCTTTTCCGGTGCGCATTCGCCGGATGCCGTCTTGTGCCGCGAATACACCGGGGCCATATCGAGCCGCCGCATCGGCGCCGTCTTCGGGAACGAATATCGCTGAGCCGGTTACCGTGCGCGCGTGCGGCGCGGCGCCCGCACTGCGCGATGCGTCGGCGCGCGCACGGCCGTCCCCGCGCGCCTGCGATCGCGCTAACCTTGAAGAAGCTCGCGACTTTCCGTGTCGAATCGTGTGCACGGTCTGCTCGCGAGTCCACCGACTGCTTCGGGTCCGCGCAGTTTCGTGCCGCCGCGGCGCCGAAGCTCAGGCAGCGAGGACAACATGACGAAGACGATCTGGATTGCGGTTGCCAATCGCGCGACCGCGCGCATTTTCACGGCGGATAGTCCGCTAGGCGCCATCGACGAAATCGAGACGCTGCTTCACCCGGCCGGCCGCATGCAGGAGCAAAGCCTCGTGACCGACCGGCCCGGCCGCACGTTCGATCGCGGCGCGTCCGGCCCTCAATCGGACCGGGACACGGTCCAGCACGACCACGAAGCCGCGGCATTCGCCGGGGAGATCGCCACCTGTCTCGCGAAGGGCCGCGAAGCCGACCGCTACGGCACGCTGGTCATCGCCGCGCCGCCCGCGTTTCTCGGCGAGCTGCGCAAGCATCTGGATCCACAGACGCAAAGCCGCGTCACGCTCGAACTCGACAAGGATCTCGCGCATCTCGATGCGCGCCGACTGCGCGCGCATCTGCCGGAGCGGCTGGTGCGCCGCGAGGGGTAGGCGGCAGCGCGCTTTACGCGTTGGCCGCGTTCGACGCGATGGCCGCACTTGCCGCCGTCGCGTCGCGCGCGCTGCGCGTCATTGCGTATCGATCACCACGCGACCGACCGTGCCGCCCGCGACCGCCTGATACGCGTCGCGGGCGTGCTCCAGCGAAAAGCGCTGCGCGATGACGGGCGCCTCGAAGTGGCCCGCGTCGAACGCCTGGGCGATCGCCTGCATGATCGGCGCGGACTCGGCGACGCCGAGCTTCGCGCTGTCCGCCCCGAAGAGCTGCGTCTCGTTGTGATAGAAGTCGATCAGGTCGAACTCGACGCGCCGCCGCCCGGTCGCGCTGATCTCGACCACGCGCCCACGCCGCTTCGCGAGCGCGAGCCCCAGTTCGAACGTCACGCCGCCGACCGCGTCGAACACCACTTCCGCGCCGGCGCCGCCGGTCAACGCGCGCACGCGGGCGACGGTGTCGTCGCCGATCGGCACGAACGCGTCGATGAGCCGTGCGGCCGGCGACCCGGCCGGCGGCGCCTCGCGCGCGACGCCGATCACCCGCGCGCCGCGCGCCTTCGCGATCTGCGTGACGGCGCCGCCCACACCGCCTGACACGCCGATGACGACCACCGTGTCGCCGGCATCGACCTTCGCGTAATCGACCGCCCCGAGCCACGCGACGACGAAGTTCACGCCGATCGACGCGGCCTCCGCATGACCGAGCGCGGCGGGCTTGCGCACGAGCGCGGCGACCGGAATCCGGATGAACTCCGCATGCGTGCCGTCGCGCGTGAAGCCGATGTCGCCGCCGGTGCCCCACACGTCGACGCCGATCCACTCGTCGGGACCCGCGACGACGGTGCCGCTGAAATCGCGCCCCGGCACGCGCGGCAATTGCGTGTGTTCGAAATGGCCCGACACGTTTTTCACGTCGCTCGGATTCACCGACGCACTTTTCACGCGCACAAGCGCCTCGCCGGCGGCCGGCTCGGGCGTCGGCAATTCGACGTATTCGAGCCGGTCGGGCGCACCGAAGGTTTTGAACTGGATTGCTTTCATGGGGACTCCGCGGGAGGGGATCACCGCGAAGTCTAACGGCTGCGCGCACGTTCGCGCAGCGACGCGGCCGCTTTACAGCGCGTTGAGCGGAATCTTCAGGTAGCTGACGCCGTTGTCCTCGGCCTCCGGCAGGTGTCCCGCGCGAATGTTCACCTGGATCGACGGCAGGATCAGCGTCGGCATGTCGAGCGTGCGATCGCGCGCGTGACGCATCGCGACGAACGCCTCCTCGCTCACCCCGTCGTGCAGATGGATGTTGTCGCGCCGCTGCGCGGCGACCGTCGTCTCGAAGCGCGGCTCGCGCGTGTCGGGCGGATAGTCGTGGCACATGAACAGACGCGTGTCGGGCGGCAGCGCGAGCAGCCGGCGCACGGACCGGTACAGCGTGTGCGCGTCGCCGCCCGGAAAATCGCAGCGCGCGGAGCCGACGTCCGGCATGAACAGCGTGTCGCCGACGAACACCGCGTCGCCGATCCGGTACGCGAGATCGGCCGGCGTATGGCCCGGCACATGCAGCGCGTGCGCGGCGATGTCGCCGATCGCGAACGTGTCGCCATCGGCGAACAGGTGATCGAACTGCGAGCCGTCGGTCGCGAGCGCGCCGCCCAGGTTGAATATCCCGCTGAACACGCGCTGCACGGTGCGGATGTGTTCGCCGATCGCCACGCGCCCGCCTGCGCGCTCCTTCACGTACGGCGCGGCGGAAAGATGGTCGGCGTGCGCGTGCGTCTCGAGCAGCCATTCGACCTTCAGCGCATGCTCGCGCACGAACGCGATCACGCGGTCGGCCGAGCGGGTGGACGTGCGCCCCGCCTTCGGATCGTAGTCGAGCACCGGATCGACGATCGCGCAGGCCGAACCCGGCCCCGCATGAACGACATAGGTGACGGTGCTGGTTACCGGGTCGAAGAACGGCTCGACGAGTGGCGAGCGCGAGGGGTCTGCGGCAGGCATTGACATGCTGGACTCCATGACGGTCTATTGAAGGACATATTATGGATAAATATAATGTGTTTCAATGGACTGAAAACCGTTTGCCGGCGCCGAAATCACGCGACATATGACCACACATCTGACTCCCGAAGCCGTCGACGCATTGCGCGATTCCGCGGCGAAGGCGTGCGCGCTCCTGAAGGCGCTCGCGCACGAAGACCGTCTGCTGCTGCTGTGCCAGCTGACCGAGGGCGAGCGCAACGTCGGCGAACTGGAAGCGCTGGTCGGCGTGCGTCAGCCGAGCCTGTCGCAGCATCTGGGCGTGCTGCGCGACGAAGGCCTCGTCGAGACCCGCCGCGAAGGCAAGTACATCTACTACCGTCTCGCGAGCTTCGAAGTGATCCAGGTGATGCAGACGCTGTCCGGCCTCTATTGCGGCAAGATGCGCTGAACCCGCGCCGCTACTCGTTCACCCCTTCGAAATCGAGCCCGCCGAGCAGGATCTCCGGCTCGCCCTGCGTGCGCGACGCGAAGTCCATCGGCCGCGCCGACTCCCACGCGTGCAGCTTGCTCGACGTCGATTCCAGGTAGTGCCCGAAGCGGGCCTCGCCGTCGGCGTCCATCAGCCGCTCGACCTCGGCGGTGTCCCAGGTGAGCGACACGTTCAGCGGATACGGGTACGGATGACGGTGGCGATGCTCGTCCGGCTCGCCGGTGATGCGCACGCGCGTCGGATGTCCGCGCCCCTCGCGCGGCACGACTTCGACGCGGATCGGCGCCCCCAGATGACTCGCGATCCATGCGGCGACACGCGGCGCGAATTCGTTCTCGAATCGGTGTGCTGCTTCAGGGTTCATGCGCGACTCGCTCCGGTAACGGTGACGGACGATGGCCTTTTGCGTGAGGCGCGCCCCGACGAAGCGGCGCGCGGACGACCAGTCTTGCGATCCTACCGTGCCGGGCGTGCGCGGGCCACAGCAGCGTGCAGGCGTCGATGACGGTCGGGTGTTGATGGCGACCCGGCGCCGCCGCCGTGCCGCGCGCGGGCCAGCGAGATCGCCACGGATCGATCGCGCGGGCGAGGCGCGTTCAGTTCGCGCGCGCCTCGCGCATGGCGGCCGCGATGCGCATCCCTTCGAACGAATACAGCGCGAGCGCGACCCAGATCGCGCCATAGCCGATCAGTTGCGCGCCGCCGAACGGCTCGCGATAGACGATCACGCCGGTCAGCAGTTGCAGCGTCGGCGTCACGTACTGGATCACGCCGAGCGTCGACAGCGGAATGCGCCGCGCCGCCGCCGCGAACAGCAGCAGCGGCACGGCGGTGATCGGCCCGGCCATCGCGAGCAGCACGCGCACCGACGTCGGCGCGACGAAGAACGTGCTGCCGCCGAGCCAGCCGAGCGCCGCGAGATACAGCAGCGCGACCGGAAAGAGCAGCAGCGTTTCCATCGTCAGCCCTTCGAGCGCGCCGAGTTGCGCGGTCTTGCGCATGAGCCCGTAGCCGCCGAACGTCGCCGCGAGCGCGAGGCTGATCCACGGCGGCGCGCCGTTCTGCCAGGTGAGCCACAGCACGCCGGCCGCCGCGAGCGCGACCGCGCACCATTGCAGCGGACGCAGCCGCTCGCCGAGAAACACATAGCCGAGCAGCACGTTCAACAGCGGATTGATGAAGTAGCCGAGACTCGCCTCGACGATGTGCCCGGCATTGACCGCCCAGATATAGATGCCCCAGTTCGCCGACAGCAGCGCGGCGCTCGCGACGAAGCGGCCGACGAGCGGCCGGTCGCGCAGCGCGACGCCGAGCCAGCGCCAGTGGCGGCGCACGACGAGCACGGCGGCGACGAACAGCAGCGACCACGCCATCCGGTGCGCGAGCATTTCGAGCGCGCCTACCTGATGCAGCGTCTTGAAGTAGACCGGAAAGAGGCCCCAGCAGGTGAAAGCAAGCAGTGCGTACAGAATGCCGGGATTCATGGGTTCGGGATTGCCGGAATTGTTATCGTTCGCGCGGGCGCCGACCGCCGGGGCGGCGGGATCGCGCGCAGATTCTGGGCTCACGCGGGCGCTCTGCGTGCCGACGCCGGTTTTGCGACAATAGCGGATTTTCGCCGCTTACGACTGCCGCTGTCCAGCCTGACAACTCGCTTATCGCCTGGTTTTCGAGCCCGGTTCGATGGCTCCTTGTCGGGTGAGCCAGGCGCCGGCCGACGCGATACTGCACCCTGATCCGGCTTGCCGCCGGCCTCGCTCGATGTATCTAGCCCATATCGATCTGCTTTATTCGTTGTCCGGCCTCTTCGTCGGCTTTCTCGTCGGATTGACGGGCGTCGGCGGCGGCTCGCTGATGACGCCGATTCTCGTGCTGCTGTTCAACGTGCATCCGGCGACGGCCGTCGGCACCGACCTGTTGTACGCCGCCGCGACGAAGTCGGCCGGCACGCTCGTGCACGGACTGAAGGGCTCGGTGGACTGGCGCGTGACGCTGCGGCTCGCGGCCGGCAGCGTGCCCGCGGCGACCGTCACGCTGATCCTGCTGCATCGCTATGGGATGGACACGCCGCGCGCGTCGCATCTGATTCAGGCGGTGCTCGGCGCGGCGTTGCTGATCACCGCGCTCGCGCTGGTGTTTCGCCCGCAACTCGCCGCATTCGCGGCGCGCCACCGCCGCGCGCCGGGCGAATTCAGCACGCTGTGGCTGACGATCGCGACCGGCGCCGTGCTCGGCGCACTGGTGTCGCTGACGTCGGTGGGCGCGGGGGCGATCGGCGTGACGGTGTTGCTGCTGCTCTATCCGGCGCTGCCGACCGCGCGGATCGTCGGCTCGGACGTCGCGCACGCGGTACCGCTCACGCTGCTCGCGGGCGCCGGGCACTGGCTGCTCGGGTCGATCGACTGGTGGATGCTCGCGTCGCTGCTGTGCGGGTCGCTGCCGGGGATCGCGCTCGGCAGCATGCTGTCGTCGCGCGCGCCGGACAAGCTGCTGCGCCACCTGCTCGCGGCGACGCTGACGCTCGTCGGCGTGCGGCTCGTGATGGCGTGAGTGGGCGTGAGTGGACGTGAGTGGACGTTGGTCGGCCCCCGTCGGCATCGGTCGGCGGTGACCGGCGCGCCCGGTGGTTAGCGGAAGATCCGCCCGTTCAGGTCGACCTCGAACTGCCGCAGCCAGTGGCCGTGAGGATCGATCCGGTACGCCTGCTCCCACGAGCCGCGCCGCACGAGCAGGAAGCCGTCTTGCGACGGGTCGTCCGGGTCCGGCTGGCCGGAAATGTGGAACTGCATCGGCGCGAGACCGTGCCGCGCGCAAGCGAGCTCGAATGCAGTACGGTCAACGATCGGCAGATCGATATAGGTGCGGATATTCATGGGCGATTTCCTCTCGTCAGGCTCGACGATAACGCCGTCGGCAGGAAATCATTGTGTCAATTCGTACGCAATGTAACGCCATTCCTCCCGGTTCTTCCGACAATCCGGCGGACAGGCTCCGACCCCGAGGCCCAAACCCGTCCGCACCGGCGCTTACTGCTGCTGCACGGTCAGCTTGTTCGTCACCGACTTCACGCCGCTCACGCCCTTCGCGGCCGCCTCGGCCTTGTCGATCTGCGACTGGTCGGGCACGGTGCCGAGCAGCGTAATGTCGCCGCCGTGCGAACGCACGGTGATGTTCGACACGTCGACATCCTGCTCGCGACCGATCGCGCGGCGAACCGCGTAGCCGAGCTTGCGGTTCGCGCTGTGTTGCCCCTTCGATTCGTGCGTGGGCGCGGTGCCGCCCGTGCCGGTGCTGCCGGTCGTGCCGGCGTCGTTCTGCGCGAACGCGCCGCCCGTCATCGCGAGACAGGCTGCAACGGCCAGTGCCTTCAGAAAATCGACCGATTTCATGGTTTCTCCTTGGTACTCCGGACAGGACCGCCTTCCCCGCCGCAATGGGTCGGCAACGGGTCCGGCAACGTTTACGACGACTGCCGGCTGGCGGGACCGGTCATTGATCGGCGAGGAGCCAGCCATTCTTTCGCGACGCACGAGAGGCAAGGAGACTGCGTGGGGCGCGGCGCCGGAAGCCTGGAATGCGGGGTGGCGTCCACCTGTCGTTGTGTGTTTCGATTCCGCCGCGAGCGCTGACCGGCGCGCGGCGGCGTTGACAATTTAGCCCGATCCGTCGCGATGCGTACGGAATGTGCACCGCGCCGTGCTGCGGAGCGCGGGCCACGGGCCGCTGCAAAAACCCTGCCGGCAACGCCCGCGCGCCGCTACAGCGTGGAATCTCATGTACCATCGACGAGCACGAGCGGCGCCGCTCGTGCGCCGTAGCGCCGTAGCGCCGTAGCGCCGTAGCGCCGAATCACCGAATCACCGAATCACGCCCGACCGACCCCGACCGCCCCGCCGCCCTCGCACCGCATCCGATGAAGCTTCGCCCCGGCCGCCCGTCCCCGCCACGTTTTTTCGCCCGCTTCGTGGCGATTTCGTGGCGCGATCTCGCGGTGACGTTCGGGCCGATCCTGCTCGTCAGCATCGCGGCGATCTGGCTCGCGGTGCGGCTGATCCAGCCCGCGCCGCCGCGCACGCTGACGATCAGCGCGGGCCCGAAAGGCAGCACGTTCTGGAACGCCGCCGAACAATATCGCGGGATTCTCGCGCGCAACGGCATCGTGCTGAATGTGCTCGAATCCGAAGGCTCCGCGCAGAACCTGCAACGGCTCGCCGATCCGGACGCAAGCGTCGACGTCGGCTTCGTGCAGGACGGCACCGCGAGCAAGGTGCCGGACAATCTCGTGTCGCTCGGCAGCGTCGCGTATGTGCCGCTCGCGGTCTTCTATCGCGGCGCGGTCGCGACGAGGCTGTCGGAATTTCGCGGCCAGCGTCTTGCGATCGGCGCGGAAGGCAGCGGCACGCGCCAGCTCGCGCTCGTGCTGCTGAAGGCGAACGGCATCGAGCCCGGCGGCGCGACGACGCTGTTGCCGCTGTCGGGCGACGACGCCGCGAACGCGCTGATCGAAGGCCGCGCCGACGTCGCGTTCCTCGCCGGCGATTCCGCGCAGCCGCCGGTGATGCGCAAGCTGTACCGCACGCCCGGCATCCGCTTCTTCGACTTCGTGCAGGCCGAGGCGTATGCGCGCCGCTACCCGTTCCTGAACTCGATCTCGCTGCCGATGGGCGCGCTCGACCTCGGCCGCAACCTGCCGCAGACGACCATCCACATGATCGCGCCGACTGCCGAGCTGATCGCGCGCGACTCGCTGCATCCGGCGCTGTCGGACCTGCTGATCGAAGCGGCCAAGGAAGTGCACGGCCACGCGACGCTGCTGCAGCGCGCGGGCGAATTCCCGTCGCCGCGCACGCAGGACTTTCCGGTCAGCGACGACGCCGCGCGCTACTACACGTCCGGCAAGAGCTTCCTGTACCGCGTGCTGCCGTTCTGGGTCGCGAGCCTCGCGGACCGGATGATCGTGCTGCTCGTGCCGATCATCGTCGTGCTGATTCCGGGCTTGCGGCTCGTGCCGTCGCTGTACGCGTGGCGCGTAAAATCGCGGATCTATCGCTGGTATGGCGCGCTGATCGGCATCGAGCGCGCCGCGATGGGCGACACGTCGGCCGCCGAACGCGAAACGCTGGTGCGGCGCCTCGGCTCGATCGAAGACGCGGTCAACGCGATGAAGATGCCGCTCGCGTACGCGAACCAGTTCTACGTGCTGCGCGAGCATATCGGTTTCGTGCGTGCACGCCTGAACGCCGCGCACGAATCGCAGACGGGCGGCGAGACCACGCCGCCCGACACCCACGCAACAGCGGATGGCGCCAGCGCCGGCGGCGAGCCTTCCCCGACTCGCGGCGATTGATTGAGGAAACACGCAGATGCGCCTCCATCGCGTAACATCGGAACCCGACGCACAGACCGCTCAGGATGCGGTCCACACAGAAGAGCAAACCGGGAGGAAGAGCATGATCAGCGGCCTCGATGCCAGCAAGCCGATGTGGTTTTACGACTTCGTGTCGCCGTTCTCGTACCTGCTGCTGGAGCAGCGCGACAAGTGGCCGGCGATCGACTTCGCGCCGACGCCGGTGCTGCTCTCCGAGCTATACCGTCACTGGGGCCAGTCGAGCGCGTACAACGTGCCGCCGAAGCGCGTATTCACGTACCGGCACGCGCTCTTTCGCGCCGAGCAACTCGGCATTCCGTTCAAGATGCCGCCCGCGCATCCGTTCGATCCGGTGAAGCCGCTGCTGCTCGCGGTCGCGTCGGGCGGCGACCTGTCGAGCGTGCGCGAGATCTTCCGCTTCATCTGGCGCGAGGGCCGCGATCCGTCGAGCGACGAGGGCTTCGAGGAACTGTGCGAGCGCGTCGGTCTGCGGCACGGCGCGTCGCTGATCGAACAGGAAATCGTGCGCGCGCAACTGCGCCGCAATACGTCGGATGCGATCGCGCTCGGCGTGTTCGGCGTGCCGACGTTCTGGATGAACCGGCAACTGTTCTGGGGCGAGGACACGCTGCCGATGGTGCTGTATTGCGCACGCACGCCGCACTGGCTCGAATCGCGCGAGGTGAAGCGCATCAGCTCGCTGCCGTCGGGGCTCGCGAAGCCGTCGTCCGGCGAATGATCGGCGGCGGCGCGCGATGCGAGGCTTGCGTCGCGCCGCGCGCCGCCGCGCGATGTGTCACGCGCCATGCGCCGGCATCGTCCGCACCGCGCGCACGCAGCGCAGAATCTCCTCGGCGGTTGCGGGCCCGTTCAACGGCGGATTCACGCGGTAATCGCCGACGCTCGCCACCGCATCGCGGATCGCGAAGAACACCGAGAACGGCAGCAACAGCGGCGGCTCGCCGACCGCCTTCGACCGATGGATGCTGTCCTCGGCGTTGCGGTTCTCGAAGAGCCGCACGCGAAAATCGGCCGGCATGTCGTTCACCGTCGGGATCTTGTACGTGGACGGCGCGTGCGTCATCAGCCGGCCATCGTCGCTCCACCATAGCTCCTCGGTCGTGAGCCAGCCCATGCCCTGCACGAACGCGCCTTCGACCTGGCCCAGATCGATCGCCGGATTCAGCGATGCGCCGACGTCGTGCAGCACGTCCGCGCGCAGCACGCGCATTTCGCCGGTCAGCGTGTCGATGACGACCTCGGACACCGCGGCGCCGTACGCGAAGTAGTGGAACGGGCGGCCCTGCAACGTCGCCGGATTCCAGTGCAGCTTCGGCGTCGCGTAAAAACCGTCGGACCACAACTGCACGCGCGCGCGATACGCGTGCTCGACGACTTCGCCGAACGGCACCGCGTCGTCGCCGACGATCACGCAATCGTTCGCAAAACTGACGTCTTCGGCGCGCGCCGCCTCGCCGCCCCACTGGTTGGCCGCGAACGCGGCGAGCCGTTCGCGCACTTGCCGCGCCGCGTGCTGCGCGGCCTTGCCGTTCAGATCGGAGCCGGTCGACGCCGCCGTCGCCGACGTATTCGCGACCTTGCTCGTATCGGTCGCGCTCACCCGCACGCGCGCGTATTCGATGCCGAGTTCGTGCGCGACGACCTGCGCGACCTTCGTGTTCACGCCCTGGCCCATTTCGGTGCCGCCGTGATTCACGAGCACCGAGCCGTCCGTGTAGATGTGCACGAGCGCGCCCGCCTGGTTCAAGTGCGTGACGTTGAACGCGATGCCGAACTTCACCGGCGTCAGCGCGATGCCTTTTTTCAGCACGTCGTGGCTCGCATTGAAAGCGCGGACCGCCGCGCGCCGCGCGCGATAGTCGCTCGACGCTTCGAGTTCGTCGAGCAGCGCGGGCAGCACGTTGTCCTCGACGGTCTGACCGTACGGCGTGACGTTGCGCTCGCGCTCGCCGTACAGGTTGCGGCGGCGCACGTCGAGCGGATCGAGTCCGAGCGCGCGCGCGATGTCGTCGATCACGTATTCGATCGCGAATGCGCCCTGCGGGCCGCCGAAGCCGCGAAACGCGGTGTTCGACTGCGTGTTCGTCTTCCCGCCGTAGCCGGCGATCGACACGTCGCGCAGCCAGTACGCGTTGTCGACGTGGCAAACGGCGCGCGTCATCACCGGGCCGGACAGGTCCGCCGAAAAGCCGCAGCGCGACGTCATGTCGATCGTCACGCCGTCGATCAAGCCAGCGTCGTCGTAGCCGGCCTCGTACGCGTAGTCGAAATCGTGACGCTTGCCGGTGATCAGAAAGTCGTCGTCGCGATCGGGCCGCAGTTTCACCGGGCATTGCAGCTTCCACGCGGCCAGCGCTGCGCAACAGGCGAACAGACCCGATTGCGATTCCTTGCCGCCGAAGCCGCCGCCCATCCGCCGACATTCGACCAGCACGCGATGCGACGCGATGCCGAGCAGTTGCGCCACCAGATGCTGCATCTCGCTCGGGTGCTGCGTCGACGACCACACGTGCAGGCCGTCGTCGTCGGTCGGCACCGCGTACGCGATCTGCCCTTCCAGATAGAACTGTTCCTGGCCGCCGAGCGTCATCGCGCCAGCCGTGCGATGCGCGGCCTTCGCGACGCGCGTGGCCGCGTCGCCGCGCGCGAGCTGCATCGGCGGGATCACGAATTGCCCGGCCACGCGCGCATCGCGCGCGGTGAGCACCGCGGGCAACGCGTCGTAGACGACCTGCGCACGGCGCGCGGCGAGCCGCGCCGCATCGTGCGACGTCGCGACGACGACGAACATCGGCTGGCCGACGTACTGCACGACGCCGCCCGCGAGCACCGGATCGTCGTGCACGATCGGCCCGCAGTCGTTCACGCCCGGAATATCCGCGGCGGTCAGCACCGCGACGACGCCCGGCGTCGCGCGGACTTCGTCGAGCCCGAGCGACACGATCTTCGCGTGCGCCTTCGACGACAGCCCGAGCGCCGCGTGCAGCGTGCCCGCGACGAGCGGAATGTCGTCGGTATAAGTGGCGCGGCCGCTCACGTGCAGATGCGCGGACTCGTGCGCGCGCGGCACGTGCACCTGCGCGAACGTGTCGGGCTCGCGCGCGCTGTCGATGAACGGTTCGACCTGCTGATTCATGGCGTGCCTCTCTTTCGGTTCGTGCCGTCGTCAGGCGATGCCGTCTTCGGCGGCGATCGCGCGCACGTCGAGCGCCGCTTTCGGCAGCGGATCGTGCGGCCGCGTTTCGAGCCAGAACCGATACAGCGTGTTCTTCGCCGCTTCGAGCCGATAGTCGCGGCTCGCGCGCAGGTCGGTGAGCGGTGCGTAGTCGTCGCCGAGTGCGCGCATCGCGGCGTGCGCGGTGGCTTCGTTCCACTCTGCGTCGGCGAGCGCGGCCTCGGTTCGCGGCGCGCGCTTCGGCGTCTGTGCCATCCCGCCGAACGCGACGCGCGGCGCGCGAATCGTGTCACCGTCCGCGATCAACGCGAACGCCGCGCACACCGCCGAGATATCCGAGTCGTAACGCTTCGCGAGCTTGTACGTGCGAAAGCGCAGGTTCGCCGCGCGCACCGGCACTTTCAGCGCGAGCACGAACTCGTGTTCGGCCATCGCCTTTTGCTGATACGCGACGTACAGGTCTTCGAGCGGCAGCTCGCGCACGAACTCGCCGCCGCGCAGCACGACGCGCGCGCCGAGCGCGATCAGCGCCGGCATCGAATCGCCGATCGGCGAGCCGTTCGCGACGTTGCCGCCGAGCGTGCCCGCGTTGCGGATCGGCAGCGACGCGAAGCGCAGCCACGTTTCGGTGAGTTCGGGGTAGTGCTGCGCAAGCGCCTCATACGCGCGTTCGAGCGTGACGGCCGCGCCGATTTCGATCCACGCGTGGTCGACCTTTATCTGGTTCATCGAATCGACGCCGCCGACATAAACGAGGTCGCCGGGATCGCGAAGCTGCTTCGTCACCCACAGGCCGAGGTCGGTGCTGCCCGCGACGATGCGCGTGGCCGGGCGTCCGGTCTTGATCGCGGCGAGCGCATCGACGCTGCGCGGCGCGTCGTAGCGACGGCCGTCGTGCTCGTAGTGGAACGGGTCGTCGCGTTCCAGCGCGGCCAGCGTGCGCGCGAGCGCGGCGACGTCGAGCGGCGCCTTCGGCTGCGCTCGCGCGAACATCTGCACGGCCGCATCGACGATCGGCCGATAGCCGGTGCAGCGACAAAGATTGCCGGTCAACGCGTTCATGATCGCTTCGCGCGACGGCACCGAAGTCGCGCCCGGAGTCGCCCGATTGTCCCCCGCCAGCCCATGACCGTGCTGCACGTACAGCGCCCACATCGACATCACGAAGCCCGGCGTGCAGAAGCCGCACTGCGAGCCGTGGCAATCGACCATCGCCTGCTGGACCGGATGCAGCGAACCGTCCGGCTCGCGCAGGTCTTCGACGGTGAAGAGCGCCTTGCCGTCGAGCGTCGGCAGGAACTGGATGCACGCGTTGACCGCCTTGAAGCGCACGCCGCCCGCACCGTCGCGCTCGCCGACGACGACCGTGCACGCGCCGCAATCGCCTTCCGCACAGCCCTCTTTCGTGCCGGTGCAATGCACGTCGTCGCGCAGATACTGCAGCACGGTGCGCGTGATCCGCGCATCGCCGACTTCGCGGATCGCATGACGGTGATAGAAAGGAATCGGCTGGCTCATCGGGAGGGCTCGTTCAAAGGCAAAGGGGCCGTGCATCGGGATAGTTTCAACGCTAGCACCTCCAATATTGTCGACCCATAGCGGCCCGCGCATGCACGGAATATCGCCGGCGCGATACACGTCGCGCGATGCCGCATTCCTTTCAAACCGTAGGCGTTTTTATGCATCGACTGCATAAGAACCCGTTCCATGTGAGAATCCGCCGTTCTCCAGCGTCCACACCCGCATCACCCCATGTCCGCCGACCTTGCGCCGCCGCGCAGCGAATTCGCGACGACCCTGCAAATCCTACCGGTCGTCTGCTTCACGTTCCTCTGCTATCTGACCATCGGCATTCCGCTCGCGGTATTGCCCGGCTATCTGGCTCACGACCTGGGATTCTCCACCGTCGTTGCCGGCTCGGCGATGAGCGTCCAGTACATCGCGACGCTCGCGTCGCGCGCGATGACCGGCCGCGTGGCCGACACGCTCGGCCCGAAGAAGACCGTGATGCTCGGCCTGACCGGCGCGGGCGCGAGCGGCGTGCTGCTGCTGCTCGCGACGCTCACCGGCCACTGGCGCGGCCTGTCGCTCACGCTGCTCGTGCTGAGCCGGCTCGCGCTCGGCGGCGGCGAAAGCCTGTGCGGCACCGGCGCGATCCTGTGGGGCATCGGCCGCGTCGGCACCGCGAACAATGCGCGCGTGATCTCGTGGAACGGCATCGCCACCTATGGTGCGCTCGCTATCGGCGCGCCGCTCGGCGTCGAACTCGCGCGTTTTTGCGGCTTCTGGATGCTCGGCGTCGCGGTGATCGCGTTCGCCGCGCTCGGCTACTGGCTCGCGCGGCCGCTCGCGGCGGTGCCGATCGTGCACGGCGAGCGGATGTCGTACCGCAGCGTGTTCACGCGCGTGCTGCCGCACGGCATCGGGCTCGCGCTCGGCACAGCGGGCTTCGGTTCGATCGCGACGTTCATCACGCTCTACTATGCGTCGCGCCACTGGCCGAACGCGGCGCTGTCGCTGACGGTGTTCGGCACGATGTTCATCGGCGCGCGGCTCGTGTTCGCCAATTCGATCAGCCGCTTTGGCGGCTTTCGCGTCGGCATTGCGTCGTTCTCCTGCGAATGCACGGGCCTTGTGCTGCTGTGGCTCGCGCCGATCCCGCAGGTCGCGCTCGTCGGCGCGGCGCTGACCGGCTTCGGCTTCGCGCTCGTGTTTCCGGCGCTCGGCGTCGAGGCGGTCGGCCTCGTGCCGGCGGCAAGCCGCGGCGCGGCGCTGTCTGCGTATTCGGTGTTCCTCGATCTGTCGCTCGGCGTCACCGGGCCGCTCGCGGGCGCCATCGCGCACGTATTCGGGTACGCGACGGTGTTCCTGTTCGCCGCGATCGCGGCCGCCGCGGCGATTGCGCTGACGCTCACGCTGCACCGGCGCAGCGTCCAGACGAGCGGCGCGTGAATAGCGGCGCGTGAATCCGCGTCTTTCGAAGCGAATGCGTTATCCGCGCATCGGCATCGAAAAGAATTTTTCGCAATGCATATTCAATGCCGATTGGATCGTCATACGACATTCAATCGGTTAAGGCGGTTGTCAATGCGAATGGGAAAAATGGTTAAAGCGATGCGATTGCACCATTCCGTTGCCGCCATTCCGGATTTGCCATAAAGGCGATTTATCGCGGCGGCCGGATCGACGCGCGACGCGTGCACCCGCAACCCTCGCCACGCCGAAACGCAGCCCGAATCCGCCGTTTCGCCCGCCAATCCGGAGCGATTCAAACGCCGGGCCAACGTCGATAGCGGCGTCCCGCCGTCCGCTTGTTACCGATCGCTTCAACACGTATAGACAATTGGAAAGCCGACGTTCTTGAGCCGACGTTGTCATTTGCTTCAAGAGTTAATATGATTTTTGTATCCTGATCATTCATTCGACGGTCGCCTCAATTGCCGACCGCCGGCCACAATGCCGTTCATGCCGTCGCAATGCCCTTCTCCGGTCCATGCAGCTTGCAAGCGAGGCGAACACCGATGAACCAGATCCATGCCATGCGCGTCTTCGTCCGGGTTGCGGAAACGCAGAGCTTTCGCCGCGCCGCGCAGCAACTCGACGTCTCGAATGCGCTCGTCACGCGCGCCATCGCCACGCTCGAAGCGCATCTTCACATCCGCCTCATCAACCGGACCACGCGCAACGTGTCGCTCACCGACGCGGGCCAGCGCTACCTCGAAGGCTGCCGCAGCCTGCTCGAAGAGCTGGATCATCTCGAGCACGCCGTCGCGCACACCGAGCGCGAGCCGAGCGGCACGCTGCGCGTGTTCGCGTCCGGCGTGCTCGCGCTGCCCGCGCTCACGCCGCTGATCGACGGTTACCGGCGACGGTATCCGCGCGTACAGGTTCGGCTCACGGTCGACGAATGCAATGCGGATCCGATCGACGACGGGTACGACGTCGGCGTCGTCGCCGCGTCGACGGCGCCGGCCCCGGCGCCGGGCGGCGAGCTGATCGCGCGCGCGCTCGGCACGTCGTCTTTCGTGCCCTGCGCGGCGCCGTCGTGGCTCGCCGAGCACGGCGAGCCGCATTCGCCCGCGCAACTGACCCTGCATGCGAGCGTGTCGCTGCCGCCCGAGCAGCAAAGCCCCACGTGGCGCTTCGTGCGCGGCGGCGATGCGCAATCCGTCACGCTGCAGCCGGCTTACGCGGTGAACAGGATGCTGATGGTCCGGCTCGCCGCGCTCGCGGGAATGGGCATCGCGATCCTTCCGGCGCCGCTCGTCGCCGACGATCTCGCTCACGGCACGCTGCGGCGTCTGTTACCCGACTACGAGATCGAAGACGCCGACGCGCAGCTGTCGATCGTCTATCCGGGTCGCCGGCATCTGCCCGCGAAGACGCGCAGCTTCATCGACTACGCGCTCGAACATGCCGCGCACGGCCGACCGGCGACGGCCGCCCGGCCCGGGTGCGAATCGACGAACGCCGACGCACGCGCGATACTGCAACCTGCCATCAGTTACTAAAACCCACGTCGCGCCCGCTCCGGTTTGCATGACCGCGAACGGCGGCGGCATTCCGGAGCCACGATGCGTATCGACTTGTTCAGCAGCCGCCCCTACGACAACGACGCGTTCGCCGAAGCCAACGCCGCGTTCGGTTTCGACCTGCACTTTCACGACGCACGGCTCGACACCGAGGCCGCCGGACTGGCGAGCGGCGCGGACGTGGTCTGCCCGTTCGTGAACGACACCGTCGACCACGCCGTGCTCGAACGGCTGCGCGCGCTCGGCGTGCGGTTCATCGCGTTGCGCTCGGCCGGCTTCAACCACGTCGATCTCGCGGCCGCCGCGCGGCTTGCGCTGCCCGTCGCGCGCGTGCCCGGCTACTCGCCGCACGCGATCGCCGAGCATGCAGTCGGCATGATCCTCGCGCTGAACCGGCGGCTGCCGCGCGCGGTCGCCCGCACGCGCGAGGGCGACTTCTCGCTGCAGGGGCTGCTCGGTTTCGATCTGCACGGACGCACGGTCGGCGTGATCGGCACCGGCATGATCGGCCGCACGTTCGCGCGGATCATGGCGGGCTTCGGCATGCGGGTGCTCGCGTACGATCCCGGTCCGCAGGCAGCCGAACTGGTGGCGCTCGGCGCGCAATACGTGCCGCTCGACACGCTGCTCGCGCAGTCCGACATCGTGAGCCTGCACTGCCCGCTCGTGCCGGCCACGCACCACCTGATCAATGCGGCCGCGCTCGCGCGGATGAAGCGCGGCGCGATGCTGATCAACACCGGGCGCGGCGGGCTCGTCGAGGCGAACGCACTGATCGGCGCGTTGAAGGACGGCCAGCTCGGCCATCTCGGGCTCGATGTGTACGAGGAAGAAGGCGGCATCTTCTTCGAGGATCATTCGAATCTGCCGCTGCAAGACGACGTGCTCGCGCGTCTGTTGATGTTCCCGAATGTGATCGTCACCGCGCACCAGGCGTTCTTCACCCGCGAGGCGATGACCGAGATCGCGCAGACCACGCTCGCGAACATCGCGGCGTGGCAGGCAGGCACGCCGAGCAACGTCGTGCAGGCGGGGTAGCGGTGATAACCGAGGCGTACGCGGATTGCCGCGGACCGCGAAACTTAGACGTCGCTGTCGCTGCCCAAGTGGGTCGCGCGAATCGTGGTGCGGGCATCATCGGTCGCGCCGCACAGCTCACGCAGCAATCCCGCCTCGCGCTCGTGCACTTCAACCGGACACCAGCGCGCGCCCGCCTCGGCCAGATAGCGCGCGCGATGCTGGCCGTTGCGAAACGCCACCACTCCCTCGCGCTCGATGCCGACCCAGCCGAGCAATCCCGGCGCGCGACGCGTGGAGATCGTCACGTAGGGCATCTGTGGAATGCGCGGGCTGTCGGGATCGAGAAACTCGCGAATGCCGCGGACCTTGCCCGCGTGCCATTCGGCGACCGGCTTCAGCACGTAATCGGTGTTGTCGCGATTCGCGCACATGAGCAGCTTGCGCAGATCGACGAGCACGACCTGGTGACGTGTGCCGTCGGTGACGAATACGCGCTTCAGACGCACATGGTCGTACCACGAATGCTCGCGCAACGGCACGATCCAGACCGTTTCGGCGCTGGCCGGCGCGGGGTCCGGCGATGAATTGGGCAAAGGCAGGGACAAAGGCACGCTCGGCAAGCTGGCGGCAGGACGCCAGCGCATTAATAGAGCGCTAACGCTACGAGCCGGATGTGACGGAAAGATGACGGCCTACCGAATTAATTGCGCTGCATGAGCGGTTGGCAACACTGCCTGATCAACAGGCGAACGCGGAGCTTCAGATACCCCTTCAGGTATTCTTAACGATGATAGCCACCGAACATTTCAATAACCATGTGCGAATCGAGTCGCATGACGTCAACGGCGTCGCCACGATCGTGCTGGACAGGCCCGCGCGGCGCAACGCGGTCGATCGGCAGGTAGCCGAGGCGTTGAGCGCCGCGTTCAGCCGCTTCGAGGCCGAACCCGCGTGGCGCGCGGCCGTGCTGTTCGGCGCGGGCGGCACGTTTTGCGCGGGCGCGGATCTGAGCGCGCTCGCCGACGACACGCGCCGCAACGAGTTGCACGAGGACGGCAGCGGTCCGGGTCCGATGGGACCGACACGCACACGCTTCAGCAAGCCGGTGATCGCCGCGATTGCCGGCTATACGGTCGCGGGTGGACTCGAGCTTGCCGCGATGTGCGATCTGCGCGTCGTCGAGGAGGACGCCGTGCTCGGCGTGTTCTGCCGGCGCGTCGGCATTCCGCTGATCGACGGCGGCACGATCCGGCTGCCGCGACTGATCGGTTTGTCGCGCGCGCTCGATCTGATCCTGACCGGCCGCGCGGTCGATGCGCGCGAGGCGCTCGCGTTCGGGCTCGCTAACCGCGTCGTGCCGAAGGGCGAAGCGCGGGCGGCCGCCGAGCAACTGGCCGCGGAGCTCGCCGCGTTTCCGCAGGCGGCGCTGCTCGCCGATCGCCGTTCCGTGCTCGAAAACAGCGAGCTCGACGATTTCGCCGAGGCGTTGCGGCGCGAAGGCGCGGGCGGCTACGCGGCGGTCTTCGCCGAGGGTGTGGCGGGCGCGGCGCGCTTTGCGTCCGGCGCGGGCCGCCATGGCGACTCGTTCGACGCGGATACGCCGGAGCCGCCCGATCGTTGAGACGCTTGAAAGCGCCTGGCGCGACAGGTGCCGCGCGCACGATGACCGGCTTACCCGAAACGACAAAGAGGAACTGCGATGGCTACGATCTACCGGGAAATCGCCGTGGAAACCGCCGCGGACGATGCATGGACGGCGCTGCGCGATCCCGCCGACGTCGCGCGCGTGTTCGCGGGCGTGCTCACCGCGGCGCGCATGGAAGGCGAGTTGCGCTGGGTCACGTTCGCC
>DATJJN010000062.1:0-28823 GCA_035492135.1 Paraburkholderia sp.
CGATTCGCACTGCCACATCAACTTCGAAGGACTCGCCGACCGCCTGCCGCAGGTGCTCGACAATATGCGCGCGCATGCGGTCACGCACGCGCTGTGCGTGTCGGTCGACTTCGAGACGCTGCCCGCCGTGCTCGACATCGCGGCGCGGCACGACAATATCTATGCGTCGGTCGGCGTGCATCCGGACCATGAGGAGGCGCGCGAGCCGAGCGTCGCGGAACTGGTCGAACTGGCCGCGCACCCGAAGGTGGTCGCGATCGGCGAGACCGGGCTCGACTACTACCGTCTCGAAGGCCGTTCGATCGCCGATATGGAATGGCAGCGCGAACGCTTTCGCACCCACATCCGCGCCGCGCATCAGACGAACAAGCCGCTGATCATCCACACCCGCGCGGCTTCCGAAGACACGCTGCGCATCATGGCCGAAGAGCGCGCGGGCGAGCCGGGCGGCGTGATGCACTGCTTCACGGAACCGTGGGCGATCGCCGAGCGCGCGCTCGCGCAGAATTTTTACATTTCACTGTCAGGCATCGTCACGTTCAAGAGCGCCACCGACGTGCAGGACGTCGCGCGCCGCGTGCCGCTCGACCGGCTCCTGATCGAGACCGATTCGCCGTACCTCGCGCCCGTGCCTTATCGGGGCAAGCCCAATGAACCTGCGTACGTCAGCCATGTCGGAAGGTTCATCGCGCGCGAGCGCGCGCTCTCCGACGCAGAACTCGCCGATGCGACCACGCAGAATTTTTTCCGGCTGTTCAGGATTGCCGCGCCGGCGCGCGCATAACGAGCGAATCGATCGAGTAATTCAGTAAAATCAGCAAATTACAGAACATATATAAGGTAAATTATGAAGAATATCCCGTTTTCCGGCGCTGCGCTCCGGGGCCTCGGTCGCGACGTTCTGGCCGCCGCGCGCCGCATGGCGCTTGCGTGCGTGTCGTACGGCGTCGCCGGGACGCTCTTCGCGGCCGCCGTGCCGGCGCACGCGGCGTCGGTCGACTCGCTCGTGAAGGCCGTGAAGTTCGACGACGTCAAAGCCGTCGGGAAGGACCTCGCGAGCGGCATGGACCCGAACGCGACCGACGACCAGGGCATGCCGCTGATCGTGATCGCGGCGCGCGAGAAGTCGGACAAGGTCGCGGCGCTGCTCGTCGCGAATCCGAAGACGAACATCGAGGCCGAGGACCGCGCGGGCGAGAACGCGATGATGCTCGCCGCGCTCAACGGCGACCAGGACCTCGTGAAGCTGCTGATCTCGAAGGACGCGGAAGTGAACAAGAAGGGCTGGGCGCCGCTGCACTACGCGGCGGCGAACGGCCACGACGACATCGTGAAGCTGCTGCTCGACAATTCCGCGTACGTCGACGCGGGCTCGCCGAACGGCACGACGCCGCTGATGATGGCCGCCCGCGGCAACCATCTGTCGACCGTGAAGCTGCTGCTCGACAACGGCGCCGATGCGAGCGTGAAGAACCAGCTCGGCCTGACCGCGCTCGACTTCGCGAAGCACTACAACGCGCCCGATGTGACGAAGGGGCTCAGCGCGCGGATGGCGCAGCAGGGCGGCGCGGCAAGCGGTACGGAAGCGCCGCAAAACAGTGCAAAATAGCGGGATTTCCGCGCGGTCGCGCAGGCGCGCCGGCCGCACGGATCACACGTACCGAACGTAACGAACAAGGGGAATTTGATGTTGCGGGCATTGCTTTGCGCAGGGGTACTCGCGGTGCCGGTGTCGGCGTTCGCGTTCACCGCATCCGATCTGAACCGGCTGTGCATGAAAACCGATATCGCGTCGCGCGCCGCGTGCGCGGCTTACATCGAAGGCGCGGCAGACGGCGTATTCAACACGATCGATGCGATCGGCGGAACGACCGGCCCGCGCGTCGGCCAGTATTTCTGCCTGCCGCAGGACGCGCGCTCCGAGCAGTTGACCGACGCGGTGCGCCGCTACATTGCCGATAATCCGAACGTCGCCGGCTACAATGCGAGTACCGCGGTATCGCTCGGTCTCGGCAAGGCCTTTCCGTGCAAGCCGGGCAACTGAGCGCCGTCGCAGCGCGCGCCAGGTAGCAGGCGCCGCGGCGCACGCCAAGCGGCGAGCGCCGCGGCTCGTCACCGCCGATCGCTGTCGGAATTGCGGCACGCTCGGGACAAGCCGGCGAGCGGCCCCCGCGGTCGGGTTTCATCCGCGCGGCATGGCGGCCGCCGTTTGAAGTCGCTTTCTCCGTAGACTTCACCTCACACGCGGCCTCCGCTCGCCGCGTACTTCGTGCCGGGCACCCGCCCGCGCCATTTCCACGAGTTCGCTCACTCAGGAGGAAAAGGCCACGATGCTGACTCTCGACGACCTCCGACGCATCGCAGACGCGCCGCTCGACACCTGGCTCGGCGCGCTCATCGTCGCGCTCGTCGCCGTGCTGGTCGCGATCGCCGTGCACTGGACCGGCGGACGCGTCGTCCGGCGTCTTGCACGGCCTTATCCGCCGCTCAGCCTGTTCCTCGACTGCATCGACCGGCCGGTGCTCGGCGTCTTGATCGTCGCGATGCTCGGCCTCGTGCTGTGGCAGGCGTCGGACGATCTGCGCTTCGTGTCGCCGCTGCGCAATCTCACGTCGTTTTCGTTCGTCGCGTCGATCACGTGGTTCCTCGTGCGCGGCGCGGCCGCGATCGGCCAGGCGATCGTCGCCGCGCATCCGCTCGACATCGCGGACAACCTCGAGGCGCGTCGCATCCACACACAGGCGCGCGTGCTCGCGCGCTCGCTGATGGTCGTGATCGTGATCGTCGGCCTCGGCGCCGCGCTGATGACCTTCCCGAACGTCCGCCAGATCGGCGCGAGCCTGCTCGCGTCGGCCGGGGTCGCCGGTCTCGTCGCCGGTATCGCGGCACGCCCCGTGCTGGGCAACCTGATCGCGGGGCTGCAGATCGCGCTGTCGCAGCCGATCCGGCTCGACGACGTGGTCGTGATCCAGGGCGAATGGGGACGCGTCGAGGAGATCACCGGCACCTACGTGTCGGTGCGCATCTGGGACCAGCGGCGGCTGATCGTGCCGCTGCAGTGGTTCATCGAAAATCCGTTCGCGAACTGGACGCGCAGCAGCTCGCAGATCATCGGCTCGGTGTTTCTGTGGCTCGATTACCGGATGCCGCTTGCGCCGCTGCGCGAGGAACTCGCGCGGATCGTCGAGGACGCGCCCGAATGGGATCGCCGCGTGCAGGTCGTCCAGGTGACCGATGCGAACGAACGGGCGATGCAGTTGCGGGTGCTCGTCAGCTCGGCCAACTCGGGGCTGAACTGGGATTTGCGCTGCCGCGTGCGCGAGGGGCTCCTGACCTTCGTGAACGAGCGCTATCCGCAGTTCCTGCCGCGTGCGCGCGCCGAGGTGTCCGCGGAGCGGGAAAGCAGCGCGGGCGAGTTGCCGGGCTGGACGCGGCAGGCGCGCGGGCCGGCCGCATCGAGCACCGCCGCGCACACCGAGGCGGACCCGCTGACCGGCAAACGCGGACCGGTGGGGCTGCCGACGGGACGGCAGCCGCAGCCGGAGCGGCCGCAGACCGGGCAGCAAACGCAGCCGCAAGCGCAGCCGCAAACGCAGGCACAAACGCAGGCACAAACGCAGCCGCAAACGCCGAGCGCGCCGCCGACCGGCCAGCCCGCCGACGGCGGCGCGCCGGCCTAACCCGCGCGCGAGCAGCAGGCCGACGCCGCTGCGCGCGCGGCAACTGGAGGAACGTGATGGGCAGATTGATCGTCGTGTCGAACCGCGTCGCGACGCCGAACGAGACGAAAGGCTCGGCCGGCGGCCTCGCGGTCGGCGTGTTCGGCGCACTGAAGGACACCGGCGGCGTGTGGTTCGGATGGAGCGGGGATGTGGTGAGCGAGACGGTCGCGAATGCCGGACCGATGCTCGACGAAGAGGGGCCGGTCACGTTCGCGACGGTCGGCCTCACGCGCAAGGACTACGACCAGTACTACCGCGGCTTCTCGAACGCGACGCTGTGGCCGGTGTTCCACTACCGCAACGATCTCGCGCGCTACGAACGCGACGAATACGCGGGCTACCGGCGCGTGAACGCGTGGCTCGCGCACAAGCTCGTCAAGCTGATCAAGCCGGACGACATCGTCTGGGTCCACGACTATCACCTGATTCCGTTCGCCGAGGCGCTGCGCAACGAAGGCATCACGAACCGGATCGGCTTTTTCCTGCACATTCCGTTTCCGTCGCCGCAGGTGCTGCAGACGATTCCGCCGCACGAGGAGCTGGTGAAGTCGCTGTGCTGCTACGACCTGATCGGCTTCCAGACGCGCAACGACCAGCAGGCGTTCCACGACTACATCGTGCGCTGCGCGCGCGGCACCCTCGCCGATCGCGGCGAGCACGGCGAACTCGAAGCGTTCGGCCGGCGTCTTTCCACGGGCGTCTACCGGATCGGCGTGTTTCCGGACGAGATCGCCGAGCAGGCCGAACGCTACGAGAGCCGGCAGCACGTGCTCGACCTCAAGCAGAGCCTCGAAGGCCGCAAGCTGATCATGAGCGTCGACCGGCTCGACTATTCGAAGGGACTCGTCGAGCGGTTCCATGCGTTCGAACAGTTGCTGGAGCGCTCGCCCGAATGGCGGGGCAACGTGACGCTCGTGCAGATCGCGCCGCCGACGCGCTCGGACGTCGCCAGCTACCGCGTGATTCGCGAGGAGCTGGAGCGCGAGGCCGGACGCATCAACGGACGCTACTCCGGGCTCGACTACACGCCGATCCGCTATCTGAGCCAGCAGTACGACCGCTGGAAGCTGATGTCGCTGTTTCGCGAGTCGCAGGTGGGCTTCGTCACGCCGCTGCACGACGGGATGAATCTCGTCGCGAAGGAATACGTCGCCGCTCAGAATCCGGCCGATCCGGGCGTGCTCGTGCTGTCTGTGTTCGCCGGCGCGGCGGCGGAGCTTTCCGGCGCGCTGCTCGTCAATCCGCACGATGCGCACGGCATGTGCGAGGCGTTGGAGCAGGCGCTGTCGATGCCGCTCGCGGAACGCATCGCGCGCTACGAGACGAACATGGAAGCGCTGCGACGCAACGATCTGGGCGTCTGGCGCGACTCGTTCCTGCACGACCTGCGCGGCGTGCCGCAACAGCAGTCCTAGCGGCACTGGCGGCACTGGCGGCATTAGCGGCCGCCACCCCGTGGAAACCCGGGCGATTATGTTTCCGCGTGTAAGTCCGTATAGCATTTGAAAGACCGCTGCCGCGTAATCCGGTGTTACGGAATAATGGGCGTTTGCTGCCGGGGCGATCCGCGCGCGATTCTTTAGCTGCACGGCGGCTGCCGCGAGCGTGGCCCACGGCGTTTCCTGGAGACATCGATGAGAATTGCGCAGATCGCCCCGCTGACCGAATCCGTGCCGCCGAAACTGTACGGGGGCACCGAGCGCGTGGTGTCGTACATCACCGAGGCGTTGGTGGACCTCGGCCACGACGTCACGCTGTTCGCGAGCGGCGACTCGGTCACGAGCGCGAAACTCGAACCGGTGTGGCCGCGCGCGCTGCGGCTCGATCCGGGCATTCGCGACCGCGTCGCGCCGCACATGCTGCTGATGGAACTGGTGCGCCGTCAGGCCCACTCGTTCGACGTGCTGCATTTCCACATGGACTACTACTCGTTCTCGGTGTTCAAGCGCCAGGAGACGCCGTTCGTGACGACGCTGCACGGCCGTCTCGATCTGCCCGAGCAACAGCCGGTATTCGACACGTTCAACACCGCGCCGGTCATTTCGATTTCGAACGCGCAGCGTCAGCCGATGCCGCAGGCGAAGTGGCTGAAGACCGTCTATCACGGATTGCCGGAGCGCCTGTACACGCCGCAGCCGGTCGAGCAGCGCTATCTCGCGTTCCTCGGCCGCATCTCGCCGGAAAAACGCGTCGACACGGCGATTCGCATCGCGCAGCGCTGCGGGATGCCGATCCGCATCGCCGCGAAGGTCGACGAAGCGGACCGCGAATATTTCGAGCGCGAAATCCGGCCGCTTTTCGCGCTGCCGAACGTCGAGTACATCGGCGAGATTTCGGACGACCAGAAGGCCGAGTTCCTGTCCGGCGCGCATGCGCTGCTGTTTCCGATCGACTGGCCGGAGCCGTTCGGCCTCGTGATGATCGAGGCGATGGCGTGCGGCACGCCGGTGATCGCGTTCAATCGCGGCGCGGTGCCGGAAGTGCTCGAAGACGGCGTGACCGGCTTCATCGTCGAGGACGAGATCGGCGCGGTAGCCGCGGTGAACCGGCTCGGCCGCGTGCCGCGCAGCGGCGTGCGGCGGCGCTTCGAAGAACGCTTCACGTCGCACCGGATGGCGCAGCAGTACGTGGACGCGTATCAGACGGTGATCCGCGCGGCGAAGCGCTCGCGCTTCAAGGTCATCGACACGTCGGCGACCTGAGCGTTCGGGCGCTCCCGACACGGGTGCAGCGAAAGCGGGCGGGGCTAGTGAGGTTCGGTGGCCGCGCCGTGCACGTGCGCCGGCATCGGCGGCCGACGCAGCGCGCGGCGCACGCCGCCGATCACGACGCCGATCGCGAGCAGCACGCCCGCCGGCACGACCCAGTAACCGACGAACGCGTGCCACAGATAGCCGGCCAGCGTCGCGCGGCGCACCGCGAATTCGTCGAGCGCGGCCTGCTGATGCGGCGCGTTCGCCGCGAGCACCGACGCGGGACAGCCGGCCGCGCGCGCGTCATCCGGCGTGCCGCGGCAGTGCGCGCTCGCGCCCGCCGCGCGCTCGGCGTCGGTGAACGTCCAGCTGGTCAGCGCGTGCTGCAGATCTGCGCGGTTGTACGCCATTTCTTCCTGGTATTCGCGCACCGCGACGATCATCACCGGGACCATCCAGAAGACGATCACCATCAGCCAGCGGCGAAACCAGCGGTTCTTGTGTCTCCATGCCATCTGCGCCTCCGTTCGATGCCTGCGGCATCAACGTCAACCGGGCGGCCGATGGCTGTTGTTTGGTGTCGTCGAGTCCAGGGGCCGCCGCTTAAGCCATCATAGGAGAAAAACGGCGCCACAGAAGGGGCTTGGGGCGAGGGCCGGGGAAGGTGGGGGAAGCGGGCGGAAAGAGAACACGCTGCCCGCGGCGTGGGGAACGCGCGCGGCCGCATCGCGCGGCGCGCGCGCTGTCTGAACCGTCGTCAGCCCTTCGTCGACAGGCACTGCTTCATGAACGCCTTGCGGTCGTCGCCCTTCTTGTCGGCGGCCTGCGTGTTGCAGGCCTTCATCCGCTCCTGCGGGGTCATCGCCGACGTGTCGGGGGCGCTGCCCGTCGCGGACAGACACTGCTTCATGAACGCCTTGCGGTCGTCGCCTTTCTTGCCGGTGGCCTGCGCGTTGCAAGCCTTCATCTTCGCCTGCTGGCTGTTCGTGGCGGGGTTCGCGTTGCCGGCGGCCGGCGCGGCGGTCTGCGCGAATACAGGTGCGGCAAGCACGCCGCCGAGCACGATTGCAGCGAGAACGGACTGGATCTTCATCGTTTGCTCCATGGGATGTCGATGTTATCGATAGTCGTGCGAGCGGGCCGATCCTGACCGTCTGTCGCGGCCTGCCTGCCCATCGCCGCAACGATTATGGCAAAAGCCGCCCTGAAAACGGGCCGGCGCGGGCGCCGGTTGACAGGATTCGACACCTTCCGGGCGGCGCTATCATCGCAGCGTCAAGCCGGGCGGACCGGCAACGAGGAGGCATCCCGATGCATTACCTGCTCATGTACGACGTATCGGACGACTATCTGTCGCGACGCCCGGCGTTTCGCGACGCGCATCTCGCGCATGCGTGGGCCGCCGCCGATCGCGGCGAACTGCTGCTCGCGGGCGCGCTCGCCGAACCGGTCGACGGCGCGGTGCTGCTGTTCGACGGCGATTCGCCCGCCGTCGCGGAAGCGTTCGCGCGCGACGATCCTTATGTGAAGGCCGGGCTCGTCGTGCGCTGGCGAGTGCGGCCGTGGCAGACGGTCGTCGGTCCGCAGGCGGCGAATCCGGTGCGCTAGCGCGACGTCGCGCGCCGGGCGGCGTCATCGAGTAGTTCGCTTACTTCCGTGTCGTCGGTCTGTCCAAAATCGTCGTAGTAGTGACCGACGCTCAGGAACCGTGGCGGCTGCCGCGCGCAGACGAGTTCGTCGACCGCGTCGCCGATGCGCCGGCGCGCGTCCGCGGGCGCGACCGGCAGCGCGGCGACGATTCGCGCCGGACCGAGCGACGCGAGCGCCCGGGCGGCGGCTTTCAGCGACGCGCCGGTTGCCATCCCGTCGTCGACGACGATCGCGATGCGGCCCGCGACCGGCACCGGCGCGCGTGCGCCGCGATAGAGCGCCTCGCGCCGCGCGAGTTCTTCGCGCGCGTGTTCGAGTTGCGCTTCGAACCTTGCTGGCGCGATGCCCGCCTCGCGGACCATCGCGTCGTCGACGTATTGCGCGCCGTTCGACGACACCGCGCCCATCGCGAGTTCCGGCTGCCACGGCACGCCGACCTTGCAGACCGGCAGCACGTCGAGCGACGCGCGCAGCGCGGCGGCCACTTCGTACGCGACCGGCACGCCGCCGCGCGGCAGCGCGAGGACGACGACGTCGTCGCGCCCGGCCCATCCGGTGAGACGCTGCGCGAGCTGCCGGCCGGCGTCGCGGCGATCGGTGAACGGACGGTCCATGAGCGGCTCCCGTCGAAACGATCCGTTCAGTGTGCCACGGCGGCTCGCGCGCGTGCGGCCGCTAGTCCGCCAGTGAGCTAGTCGCCTGCGGCCGGCGCGAGCACGGTGCGCGGCGAGGCGGCGCGACGCGTGCGGCCGAGCCAGTGCGTCGCAATCCGGTCGAGCGCGGTGCACAGCACGAGGTACAGGAAGCCGACGGTCACGAACACCGGAATCGGATAGATCATCAGCCGGTTGTTCACCTGCGTCGCGACGAACGACAGCTCGCCGACGCCGACGATGTACGCGAGCGACGTGTCCTTCACGAGCGTCACCCACTGGTTCACGAACGACGGCGCCATGATCCTGAGCGCCTGCGGCAGCACGACGTAGCGCAGCGCGTCGAAGCGCGTGAAGCCGAGCGACAGGCCCGCCTGCCACTGCGCGTCGCCGACCGCGCGAATGCCCGCATGCACCGAATGCGCGAGATACGCGCCGCCGATCAGCGACAGCGCGCACACCACCGCGGCGAGCCCCGGCACGTCGACGTGGAAGATCGTCGGCAGCAGGAAATACGTCCAGAAGATCAGCATCAGCACCGGAATCGCGCGGAAAAAGCCGATCGACAGCAGGAGCGGCACGCGTACGATCGGACCGGCCAGCGCGAGCGCGACGCCGAGCGCGAGCCCCAGCACGGCGGACGCCACGGCCGACGTCGACGCGAGCACGAGCGTGAGCGCCGCGCCGCCGAGCGGCCCTTGCGGAAACGCGCCGACGAGCAGGTACGGCAGGTTCGCGACGAACAGATGCCACGGCATGTCAGCGCCTCGCGAGCGACCGGCCGCGGCGGTGCGCGACGACAAGCGAGATCGCCTCGATCACCGCGATCGCGGCCACATACAGCACCGTCGCGACGCCGAATGCTTCGAACGTCTTGAACGTCTCGGTTTCCACCTGCCGCGACGCGTACGACAGTTCCGCGAGCCCGATGGCCATCGTCAGCGACGAGTTCTTCACGAGATTCATGGACTGGCCGAACAGCGGGGGCAGCGAAATCCGCACGGCCTGCGGCAGCACGACGTAGCGGAACGCGTCGCGCGGCGTGAGGCCGAGCGCGAAGGCCGCGAGCCGCTGGTTCGCCGCGACGCCGGCGATCCCGGCGCGAAACTCCTCGGCGACGAACGCAGCGGTGTAGCAGGTGAGCCCCACCCAGCCGGCGACGAACTCGAACGACGGCCAGCGCAGCGCGAGCGGGCCGATGTGCACGACGTGCGCGGCGTTCAGCCATTGCGTCGCGGCGTCGGGCAGCAGCGTCGCCGCGCCGAAATACCAGAAGAGCAGCTGCACGAGCAACGGCGTGTTGCGAAACGCGACCACGTACGCGTCGACCGCGCGCCGCGCGAAGCGCGCGCGAGCGTCGGCGAGCAGCGCCAGCACGAGGCCGCCGGCGGTAGCCGCCACGCCCGCGGAGAGCGAGAGCGCGAGCGTGACCTCGAAGCCTTGCCACAGCCACAGCAGATACTTCGGCGCGAGCCAGTCGTTCATCATCCGGCGTGGCTTCCTCGCGATTCGGCGAACGGCATCAGAGCTTGTCGCCGATCTTGAAGAGGCGCGGCAACGGCGTCTTCGTCTGCGGGCCGAACCAGCGGTTGTAGATCGTCGCGGCGGTGCCGTTCGCTTCGAGGCCGCGCAGCGCGTCGTTCACGAACGCCGTGAGGCGCGGCTCGCCCTTCGGGATGCCGACGCCCATATAGTCCTTTGTGATCGAAAACGGCGGGATCTCGTAGTTCTGGCGGTCCGGCACGTTCGCGAGCAGACCGACGAGCTTCGGCCCGTCCTGCGTGATCGCCTGCACGTTGCCCGCGCGCAGCGCGGCGAACGCGAACGGCGTGTCGTCGTACGCGACCAGCGTCGCCTGCGGGAACTGCTCGCGTACCGCGATTTCGTTCGTCGTGCCCTTGTCGACGCCGATGCGCAGGCTCGCGATCTGGTCGGGCGACTTCAGCACGCCTTTCTTCGCGAGAAACTGCTGGCCCGACGAAAAGTAAGGGATGCTGAAATCGACCTGCTTCGCGCGTTCGTCGGTGATCGTGAAGTTCGCGAACACGAGATCGACCTTCTTCGACAGCAGGAACGGGATGCGGTTGGCCGGGTTCGTCGGCTGCAGTTCGAGCTTCACGCCGAGCCGGTCGGCAATCGCCTTCGCGTAGTCGATGTCGAGGCCGACGATGTGATTCGTCGCCGGATCGACGAAGCCGAACGGCGGATTGCTGTCGAACGTCGCGACGCGCAGCACGCCGGCCTTCTTGATGTCGTCGAGGCGGTCGGCGTGCGCGACGCCGGAGAGCGTGGCCGTCAGCGCGACGAGCCAGGTGGCGAGGGTCCTGAATTTCATGACGTGGGGTGCGGTGGTGTGTTTTGGCGAATGTTGTATTGGGATTGCCGGTGCGGCGTGCGCCATCATCGCCGCGCAACGTTGCGAAACGAACCAATCAATCGTGCAGTGAAAAGCGCGATCGCAGCTAAGCAGGCTGATTTGCATACGCGGATTTGTCGTTTTGCCGCGCGCGCCGGCGTGACTACGATGACGGGGAGCCCACTTGCGAAGGCCGTCGCCATGTCCGAATCTGCCTGTTTCAAGCCGCGCGTGATCGAACCGGTGTGCGAGCGCCGCCCGGACGGACTCGGCCTCGCGGTCGAGCTATGGCTGTCGAGGCCCGTCGACGGCATCGCGGGAAGGGCGCTGCGCATTCATCTGCGCCGCGGCGCGCGCATGGAGCAGGCCGAGACGCTGCGCGACCTGCTGCACGAGATCGGCGTCGACCTCGTCGTGGCCTGAGCGCGCGGTCTGCGTATCCGCGTGCCCGCGTGCTACAGCGCGCCGGGCCGCGGATCGGGCACGAAGCCGTGGCGGTTCGGCATCTTCACCTGCGGCAGCGTCTTCGCGTCGAGCCGCGTCGACTCGGGCACGACGCCGTTCAGATACAGCAGATACGCGCTCACCGCATACACGTCGTCGGCCGACAGCGATTGCGGCGCGTTGTACGGCATCGCGCGGCGGATGTAGTCGAACAGCGTCGTCGCGTACGGCCAGTAGCTGCCGATCGTCTTCAGCGGCTTGTCGCTCGCGAGCGTGCCTTGTCCGCCGACGAGCGCATCGCCGATGCCGCCCTGGCCCGCCGCGCCGTGGCACATCGCGCACTTCGCGGCGAACACGTCCTTGCCGTGCGCGACATCGCCTGCGCCGGCCGGCAGTCCGCGGCCGTTGGGCGCGACGTCGACGTTCCAGGCGGACAGCGCCGACTCGGGGACCGGCGTGCCGACCCCGTAACCCGCCGCGAACGCATGGGCCGAAAAGAGCGCCGAAACGAGCGTAGCAACGCCCACCGCCGACGCACGGATCATTCGCTTATGCATTTGCTCACGCATTGCGCACCTCGCCGTCGGCGTCCACGCGCCAGCTTTGTATCCCGTTGTAGTGGTAGTACGAATTGAGCCCGCGCGCCGCGACGAGCGCTTCGCGCGTCGGCTGCACATAGCCGGTTTCGTCGACCGCGCGGCTTTGCAACTGCGCCGGGCCGCCGTTCCATTGCCAGTCCGCTTCGAAGCGCGTCAGCGCGCGGTCCTGCACGGCGCCCGTCAGGCGCGCCGCGCGCCATGTGCGGCCGCCGTCGGTCGATACGTCGACGCGCGTGATCCGCCCGCGCCCCGACCACGCGATCCCGCTGATCGCGTAATAGCCCTGCGTCGTCAGCCGATGGCCGGGCGACGGCCGCGTGATCACCGACTTCGCATCCATCTCGAACACGAACTCCCGCGCGCGGCCATCCGCTAGCAGGTCCGTGTATTTGGACGTTTCTTCGCGCGTCATCTCCGGTGCGGGGATCAGCTTCAGCCGCCGCAGCCACTTCACGTGCGTGTTGCCTTCGAAGCCCGGCACGAAGAAGCGCACGGGATAGCCGTTCTCGGGACGCAGCCGCTCGCCGTTCTGCGCATAGACGACGAGCGCGCGCTCCAGGATGGGCGCGAGCGGCAGGCTGCGCGTCATCGCGGCGCCGTCGGCGCCTTCCGCGAGCACCCAATGCGCGGACGGGTCGATCCCGGTTTCGTCGAGCAGCGTCGACAGCCGCACGCCTGTCCATTCGCAGCACGACAGCAGACCGTGCGTGAACTGCAGCGGCAGGCCGCTCGGGCCGCGCCATTCGCTCGCGGTGTTGCCCGAGCACTCGAGGAAGTACACGTGCGATTCGGACGGCAGGCGCAACAGGTCGTCGATCGAAAACAGCATCGGCTGACGCACGAGGCCATGCACGGCGAGACGATGCTGGTCCGCATCGATCTTCGGCACGCCTGCGTGATGCCGCTCGTAGACGAGACCGTTCGGCGTGATGCTGCCGACGAGATCCTGCAGCGGCGTGTTCGACGAGCCGGAGCCGGGCATCGCCGGACGGCGCGCGACGCGGCGGATCACGTCGCGCTCGGCCGGGCCCGGCATCCCGTACGGCGACGCGACAAGCGGGTCGCCCGGCGTCAGCGTCCACGGCGCGGGCGTCAGCAGCGTGGGGCCGGCGTCCGCGGCGGCGGCGATCGCGGGCTTGAGCGCCGGCGCGAGCAGCGCGCCGCTTGCGAGGCCGCCCAGCACGCGGCGCCGCTGCGAGAACGACGGGGACGCAGGAGCGCTTCGCGTGGGCGCGGACGCGCTCTGCGATTCGGTCGGCGTCTGCCGTTTGGTTGCGTGCGAAAGCGTGCGTTTCATGAGCGCCTCCGTGCCGCGACGAATGACCGGCTGCACATAAGCGGGTGAATTGACGAAAGCATCACGGGCGGCCCTTGCGTGGGAAACAAACCCAGGATCGTAGCAATGCGCATGCCGCGCGCTAAATGATCGATTGATCTATGCATTGCAGGCTTCGCGCGAATTGAAATGCATGAAAGCGCGGGGCGATTTTGTTCGCAACTACAGTTTGGCGACGTAGTTTCACTACATAAATCGACTTACCCGAACGCTTCCGGTGACGCCCGATCCGGCCTTCGAAGCCGCTCCGCCTTACATCACTATTTCGATTCAAGGCAGTCAAAAATACATTTTGTTACTTTTCGTTGCGATTTTACCGACTTAATTTCTACATCCTTTCTTTAAATTCGTTTCTGCTGTCGTTTTATTCAAGCTCGCTACACGACGACCTGCGCCAGAAGGGAAAGCACCGACCGTTAATCTCATACGGCCTCCCGATAGTTTTTATAAGATTGTTTGGAGTTTTGCTACATCGTCTCCGATGACGGTAACCGCGGCGTTTCCCGCCGAAGGTTGCGTCGCGATTCACCCGTCAGCACCCTGCAGCAGGGTTGCCGGTACCTCCTGGTCCACCACCGACCCGGTCGATGACACCAGTTCAACCGGCGCAGGTAATCAGTTGTCCATATATTCCACCATTGACGGAGAGACATATGAGGATCGCTCGTTGGCCAACCGCCGCGCTGATGGTCGCGCTGGCCGCCTCGGCTCATGCCACAGGCAGCAGTAACGACTCGCCGTATCCGCTGCCGAAGCCGCTCACGTCGGCCGCCGAGGATTTCGGCGCGCACGCGCGCGCCGACATGATCGAAAAGAAGATGACGCTCAGCGAAAAGCTGCAGCTGATCCACTCCGAATACCAGATGAGCGCGGTGCCGGGCGGCGGCGCAGGCTATATCCAGGGCGTGCCGCGCCTCGGCATCCCCGACCTGAACATGGTCGACTCGGCCACCGGCTCCGGCAGCACGGTGCAGCCGAGCACGACGTTCCCCGCGACGGTCGCCGTGGCCGCGAGCTGGGACCCGTATCTCGCGCACGACTTCGGCGCGGTCATCGCCGACCAGTTGCGCGAGCAAGGGTTCGGGATGGGCCTCGGCGGCGGCACGGATCTCGCGCGCGACCCGCGCGGCGGCCGCGCGTTCGAGTACCTCGGCGAAGATCCGGTGCTCGCGGGCGTGCTGCTTGCCGCGCGCACGATCGGCACGCAGCAGCATCAGGTGATGGCGACGATCAAGCACTACGTGCTGAACGACCAGGAAACGGGCCGCAACGGCGGCAACAGCCAGGCCGACGAGCGCACGATGCGCGAGCTGTATCTGCTCGCGTTCGAGATCGCCGCGAAGGAGGGCAAGCCGGCCAGCGTGATGTGCAGCTACAACCGCATCAACGGCACCTACGCGTGCGAGAACCCGCACGTGCTGACCGACGTGCTGAAGAACGACTGGGGCTTCGAGGGGCAGGTGCAGTCGGACTGGGGCGCGGCGCAAAGCACGGCGCCGGCGATCAACGCCGGTCTCGACGAGGAAGAAGACGTCGGGCCGACCGTCTATCTGACGCCGGCGCTCGTCACGCAGGCGCTGCAATCGAAGCAGATCACCGAACAGCGTCTCGACGACATGGTCCGCCGCAAGCTGTACGTGATGATCAAGACGGGCGTGTTCGATCATCCGGCGAAGGGCGGCGGCGCGATCGACTTCGCGAAGTACCGCGCATTCACGCAGTCGGTCGAGGAACAGTCGCTCGTGCTGCTGAAGAACGACAACAGCCAGTTGCCGCTCGCGGCGCCGGCGCTCCGGAAGATCGCGGTGATCGGCGGCCATGCGGATACGGCCGTGATGACCGGCGGCGGCTCGGGCAACACGCGCGATCCGGTCACGGGCAACTTCTCCGGCTGCGGCGGGCTGTCGTTCCCGCGCCAGACGGGCTGCAGCTGGTGGACGAATCCGTGGCTGAAGCTGCCGGTGCCGATCGTCGCGGCGATCCAGAAGCTCGCGCCGAACGCGCAGGTGAACTTCGCGGGCAACACCGACCAGGCGAACCCGTACGCCGCGTACACGCAGGCGCAGATCGATCAGGCCGTCGCGCTCGCGAAGCAGTCCGACGTGGCGATCGTCGTGGTCGCGCAGGAGTCCGGCGAGGACTTCGGCGAGCTGAACAGCCTCGCGCTCGCGAACCCGAGCAATCAGGACCAGCTGGTCGAGGCCGTCGCGGCCGCGAATCCGCATACGGTCGTGATCGTCGAAAGCGGCAACCCGATCCTGATGCCGTGGAAGGACCAGGTGTCGGCGATCGTCGAGGCGTGGTTCCCGGGCGAGGGCGGCGGTCAGGCGATCGCGAACGTGCTGTTCGGCAAGGTCAACCCGTCGGGCAAGCTGCCGTTCACGTTCCCGCTGCGCGATCAGGACATCCCGACGTGGAGTGCGAACAACGGGGTGACGGACCCGAATCCGGTGTACTCGGAAGGGCTCGACATCGGCTATCGCTGGTATGACGCGAAGAACATCCAGCCGATGTTCGAGTTCGGCTACGGCCTGTCGTACACGCACTACAGCTATTCGAACCTGTCGGTGAAGCACGGCCCGGGCAACACGCTGACCGCGTCGTTCACGGTCCGCAACGACGGCCACATGGCCGGCGCGGAAACCGCCGAAGTCTATCTCGGCGTGAACTACGCGGGCGAGCCGCCGCGTCGTCTGGTGGGCTTCCAGAAGGTGTATCTGAAGCCGGGCGAGGCGAAGCCGGTGAACGTGACCATCACGGAACGCGCACAGAGCGTCTGGAATACGGCCGCGAACGACTGGAAGTTCGTGCCGGGCAGCGCGGTGTATGTCGGCGCGTCGTCGCGCGATATCAAGCTGCAAGGCAAGTAGCGGGAGGGGATGCCGGCGGCCGGCGCGCGGGTGCGCCGGCCGCCGGCGTTTTTTTCGCCCCGGGCGGTCGTATGACAAAGAGACATATGATGTAACGGTTGGATGCGGGATCAAAAGGCGATAAGGTGGGAACGCGCTGCATCCAGCCTGTCCAGACCTTGCGTGAGCCACCGACATGAACACTTCCAGCCCGCCGCCGTCGCTCGATCCCGCGTTCGACGCGCCTCTCATCACGCGCGCGGGGACGCTCGCCGACCGCGTCACCGCGGTGCTGCTCGAAAAGATCAAGAGCGGCGAGTTCCCGCCCGGCACGCGCCTGCCGACCGAGCAGGTGATCTGCGAGCGCTTCGGCGTGAGCCGCACCGTGATCCGCGAGGCGATTTCGCGGCTCAAGTCCGAGGGGCTCGTCGAGGTCCGGCAGGGCAGCGGGATGATCGTGCGCGAAGCGAACCGTGCGACCGCGTTCCGGCTCGCGGTCGACGTCAACGATTCCGTCGAGGCCGTGCTGCGCGTGACCGAACTGCGCCGCGGCATCGAGGCCGAAGCCGCCGCGCTCGCCGCGAAGCGGCGCACGCGCGAGCAGCTCGCCGACATCAAGCGCGCGCTCGCGGCCATCGATACGGCGGTCAAGCAGCAGCGCGACGGCGTCGACGAAGATGTCGCGTTCCATATCGCCATTTCGCGCGCGACCGGCAATCCGCTGTATCCGCCGCTGCTCGAATACCTGAGCCAGTTCGTGCGCGCGGCGATCGCCGTCACGCGCACGAACGAGGCGCGCCGCGACGATTTTTCCGCGCAGGTGCGCGACGAGCACAAGGCGGTCTACGACGCGATCGCCGCGAAAGACGCGGACGCCGCCCGTTACGCGATCCTCACGCATATCGACAACGCCGGCGCGCGCATCCAGGCGGCCGGTCCGGCGTTCTGGGCCGGCGAGGGCAGCACGGTCGCGAAGCCGCTGCTCGCGCAGGGCACGCGCGCGGCCCGCAAGACGCCCGCGCGCTGATCCGCCGAAGCGCCCGGCGCGCTTGCGCATTCCCGCGAAACATACCATCATCATACAAATTTCGCGGAAGACCTCCGCAAGGTCTGTCGCTAACGAACAGGAGACGACGATGGAAATCGTGGTGACCGGCGCCGCCGGCTTTCTGGGTCAACGTCTGATTCGTGCGCTGCTCGCGCGCGGCGAACTTGCCGGCCCGACGGGCCGCGCCGAGCGCATCGGGAAGATCCGCGCGTTCGACGTGGTCGCGCTCGCCGGCATCGACGATGCGCGCGTCGAGCCCTTGACCGGCGACATCAGCGATGCCCGGCAGGTCGACGCGCTGATCGGGCCGAAGACGGCCAGCGTGTTCCATCTCGCGGCGATCGTGTCCGGCCAGGCCGAGCAGGAATTCGACCTCGGCATGCGGATCAACTTCGACGCGACGCGGCTGATCCTGGAGCGCATCCGCGCGCTGCAGACGCGCGCGCGGTTCGTGATGACGAGTTCGGTCGCCGTGTTCGGCGGCACGTTGCCGGACACCGTCGAGGACACGCACGTGTGGTCGCCGCGCAGCTCGTACGGCACGCAAAAGGCGCTCGCCGATCTGCTGCTCGCCGATTACAGCCGGCGCGGCTATCTCGACGGGCGCAGCCTGCGGATGCCGACCATCGTCGTGCGGCCGGGCAAGCCCAATCGCGCCGCGTCGAGCTTCGCGAGCGGGATCATCCGCGAGCCGGTCAACGGCGAAGAAGCCGTGTGCCCGGTCGCGGCCGACACGCGCCTGTGGGTGATGTCGCCGGTGCGCGCGGTCGAGAACCTGATTCACGGTCACGAACTGCCCGAAGACCGGCTCGCGCAATCGCGCGTGCTCAACATGCCGGGGCTTTCCGTGACGGTCGACGAGATGCTCGCTTCGCTGCGTCGCGTCGCGGGCGACGCGGTCGCGAACCGCGTGCGCTTCGAGCGCGATCCGGTGATCGAGAAAATCGTCTACTCGTGGCCCGGCAATTTTTCGGCGGACGAGGCGCGCTCGCTCGGCTTTGGTTACGACGCGAATTTCGACGAGGTCGTGCGCGCGTTCATCGAGCACGACGCGCGCGGCCGCTAACCGGACGGCCTCGCCATGACAGACTCTTCTGTGCTGCTCGGCTGCATCGCCGACGACTTCACGGGCGCGACCGATCTCGCGAACATGCTCGTGCGCGGCGGCATGCGCACCGTGCAGACGATCGGCGTGCCGACCGCGCCGCTCGACGCGTCCGCGCAGGCGGTCGTGGTCGCGCTCAAGTCGCGGACGGCGCCGCGCGACGAGGCGGTCGCCGCATCGCTCGCGGCGCTCGACTGGCTGCGCTCGCTCGGCTGCCGCCAGTTCTATTTCAAATACTGCTCGACGTTCGATTCGACCGACGACGGCAACATCGGCCCCGTCGCCGATGCGCTGATGCGCTCGCTCGGTGCGTCGTTCGCGATTGCGTGTCCGGCGTTTCCGGAAAACGGCCGCACCGTGTATCGCGGCAACCTGTTCGTCGGCGATCTGCTGCTCAACGAATCGGGGATGCAGAACCATCCGCTCACGCCGATGAAGGACGCGAACCTCGTGCGTACGCTGCAGCGGCAGACCTCGTCGAAAGTCGGGCTGCTGCGCTACGACGTCGTGCAGCGCGGCGTCGCGGCGCTCGCCGACGCGCGCGCGACGCTGATCGGCGACGGCGTGCGGCTCGCGATCGCCGATGCGATCTCCGACACCGACCTGTACACGCTCGGGCAGGCGTGCGCGAACGATCTGCTGCTGACGGGCGGCTCGGGCCTCGCGCTCGGCCTGCCCGCGAACTTCGCGCGCGCGGGGCTGCTCGACACCGCGAACGACGCGCAACGGCTTCCGGCCGTCGACGGTCACGCGGTCGTGCTCGCCGGCAGCTGCTCGCGCGCGACGCAGGCGCAGGTCGCGCACTGGCGCGAACGCGGGCGGCCGGCGTTTCGCCTCGACCCGCTCGCGCTCGCGGACGACGAACAACGCGTGATCGACGACGCGCTCGCGTTCGCGAAGTCGCATCTGGGCCGCGAGCCGGTGCTGATCTACGCGACCAGCGCGCCGGACGAAGTGGCGAAAGTGCAGCAGACGCTCGGCGCCGCGGCGTCGGGCGAACTCGTCGAGCGCGCGCTCGCGCGCATCGCGCACGGCCTCGAAGCGCTCGGCGCGACGCGCTTTGTCGTCGCGGGCGGCGAGACGTCGGGCGCCGTCGTCAAGGCGCTGCGCGTCACGTCGCTGACGATCGGTCCGCAGATCGACCCCGGCGTGCCGTGGACCGTGTCGGACGGCGCGCGTCATGCGCTCGCGCTGAAGTCGGGCAACTTCGGCACCGTCGATTTCTTCGAGAAGGCGCTCGCGCAACTCGAACCCTTGATGGAGTCATCGCGATGAGCACGCCTGTCTCTTCCGCGCAAACCGCCGAAACTCGCGCACGCGACGAGATCGCGCGAATCGGCGCCGATCTGTATTCGCGGCGCTATACGGTCGGCTCGGCCGGCAACATCAGCGCGCGGATCGACGACGGGTGGCTGATCACGCCGACCGATGCGTGCCTCGGCCATCTCGATCCGGCGACGATCGCGAAGGTCGATCGCAATGGACAGTGGGTGAGCGGCGACAAGCCGTCGAAGACGCTCGCGCTGCATCGCAACGTGTACGACGTGAATCCTTCGGTGAACGGCGTCGTGCATACGCACTCGACGCATCTGGTCGCGCTGACGCTCGCGGGCGTCTGGCACGCGGACGACGTGCTGCCGCCGATCACGCCATATCAGGTGATGAAGGTCGGACACGTGCCGCTGATCGCGTATCGCCGGCCGGGGGATCCGCAGGTGGCCGAGCGTATCCGCACGCTCGCGAACGACGTGCGCGCGGTAATGCTCGAACGACTCGGGCCGGTGGTGTGGGGCGCGAGTGTTTCGCAGGCGGCGTGGTCGCTCGAAGAACTGGAGGAAACCGCGCGGTTGTGGCTGATGACCAATCCGCGGCCCGCGCCGCTGACCGACGCGCAGATCGACGAGCTGCGCGTCGCGTTCGGGGCGAAGTGGTAGCGCGCGGTTCGCGCCGGTACACCCGCTTCGCGCAGTTACTGATAGCGGGTTACCACCACCGCCGCGGATGAACGGTCGTTGCGCGGCGCGAGCGTCAGCACGCCGCCGGAGCCGATCAAGCGGTATTCGCCGTTGCGGTCCGGCTCGACCGTGTGGCCCGCGTCGTCCGCGAAGCGGGCGGTGACGGCGGGCGCTTCCGGATTGGCCGCGCCGACTGTCTCGACGGACACATCCGCCATCGGCGACGAATTCGCTTCCACCACATACTTCACCGAGACCGCAGACGCGTCGCGGCTTTCGACGCCGGTCGACGTCGTCGTCAGCGCCGACGTTTGCATCTGAGACGCTGGCGCGGTGACCGAAAACGGCGGCGACACGACCGCGCCGACGAACTGGATCACGCCGCCATGCGCGGCCAGCGCCCATGCCGGGGCGCACAGCCACGCGCCAACGAGTACCGTGGCGGCCCGACTGATCCCCGATCGTTTGTCGTGATGCTTCATTCTTCTGACTCTTTCCGCACGAAATAAAACGTTCGCGCCGCGAGGCGTCGGCCCGGCGGCCCTGTCACAGACCTGCTTTACGACACCTGTAAGCAAAGTCTTTAATGCCGAAACGCGAACAGCGTGTCGCAGACCGGCGGCGAGGCGAAAACGGCATAATTTGCGTCACGGTCTCGCGCCCACGCATTCAACAAACCGATCCTCCCATTCCCCGTGATGCAGCCCACGAAGACGCCCACCACCGAACCCTGGCGCTGCGCACATACGGTCGGCGCGCTGTGCGCGGCCGCCGCGGTCGCTGCGCTCGTCGCCGCGTGCTCGCCACGCGGCCCGGCCGGCTGGCAAGGCTACGTCGAGGGCGAATACGTGTATCTGTCGTCGTCGCAGTCGGGCACGCTCACGCAGCTGTCGGTGCAGCGCGGACAGACCGTGAACGCCGCCGCGCCGCTTTTCACGCTTGAGGCGGTCAACGAAACCGCCGCGCTGCAACAGGCGCAACGCCAGCTTGCCGCCGCGGAGGCGCAACTCGCGGATCTGCGCACCGGCAAACGTCCGCCCGAAGTGCGCGTGACCGAGGCGCAACTCGCGCAGGCGAGGGCGAACGCGCACAAGGCCGCGCTGCAGCTCGCGCGCGACGAGGCGCAACTGAAGGCAGGCGGCATCCCGCAGGCGCAGCTCGACGATTCGCGCGCGCTCGCGCAGTCGAGCGCCGCGCAGGTTCGCGAGCTGGAAAACCAGGTGAGCGTCGCGCATCTGCCCGGCCGTTCACAACAGATCGCCGCGCAGGCCGCGCAGGTCGACGCCGCGCAGGCGGCCGTCGCGCAGGCGCAGTGGAAGCTCGACCAGAAGCGCGTGGCGGCGCCGGCCGCGGGCTTCGTTCAGGACACGCTGTTTCGCGTCGGCGAGTGGGTGCAGGCGGGCAATCCCGTCGTGCAGCTGCTGCCGCCGCAAAACGTGAAAGTGCGCTTTTTCATCCGACAGGCCGAACTCGGCAGCGTCGCGACGGGCCGCCATGTCAGCGTGCATTGCGACGGCTGCGCGGCCGACATTCCGGCAACGATCACGTTCGTCTCGAACTCGGCCGAATACACGCCGCCCGTCATCTTCAGCAACGACAACCGTGCGAAGTTCGTGTTCATGGTCGAGGCGCGGCCCGTGCCCGCCGATGCGCCGAAGCTGCATCCGGGCCAGCCGGTCGTGGTGAGCCTGCAATGAGCGCCGCATCCGACGAGCGCGGCGCGGCGAACGCAAGCGGCTATGCGATCGACGTTCACAAGCTGAACAAGCACTTCGGCTCGCGCCATGTCGTGAACGACGTGTCGCTGCAGGTCGCGCACGGCGAGATCTTCGGGTTTCTCGGCCCGAACGGCAGCGGCAAGACGACCTCGATCCGGCTGATGTGCGGACTGCTCACGCCCGACTCGGGCTCCGGCACGTGCCTCGGCTACGACATCGTGCGCGAGAGCGAGGAGATCAAGCGGCGCGTCGGCTACATGACGCAGCGCTTCTCGTACTGGGAAGACCTGACGATCCGCGAGAATCTCGACTTCGTCGCGCGCATCTATCAGATGAAAAACCGGCGCGAGCGCGTCGAGCACTCGCTCGAATCGCTCGGCCTCGCGAGCCGCGCGGACCAGATGACCGGGTCGCTGTCCGGCGGCTGGAAGCAGCGTCTCGCGCTGGCCGCGTGCATGCTGCACGAGCCGCAACTGCTGCTGCTCGACGAGCCGACGGCCGGCGTCGATCCGGCCGCGCGCCGCGACTTCTGGGAAGAACTGCATCGGCTCGCAGCGAAGGGCATTTCGGTGCTCGTCAGCACGCATTACATGGACGAGGCCGAGCGCTGCCACAAGCTCGCGTATATCGCGTACGGCAAGCTGCTCGCGCAGGGCACCGCCGACGACGTGATCGCGCAGCAGGATCTGCACACGTGGGCGATACACGGCGAACACCTGACCGAACTGTCCGCGCGGCTGCGCACGATGCCCGGCGTCGATCAGACCGTCGTGTTCGGCGCGGCGCTGCACGCGAGCGGCAGCGACCACGACGCGCTCGCGCAGTCGGTCCACGCGGCGGTCGCCGGCCAGCCGTGGCGCGCCGAGCGCATCGACACCGGGCTCGAAGACGTGTTCATCCATCTGATGCGCCGCGCGCCGGACGACAAGGCGGGAGCGTCATGATGCGGATACCGTTCTCGCTGTCGCGCTGGTGGAGCATCGTGCTGAAGGAGTTCCTTCAGCTGAAGCGCGACCGCATCACGTTCGCGATGATCATCGGCATACCGGTCATGCAGCTCGCACTGTTCGGGTACGCGATCAATACAGATCCCAAACACTTGCCGACCGCGGTCGTGACAGCCGACGACAGTCCGTTCTCGCGCAGCTTCATCGCCGGCATGAAGAACTCCGCGTACTTCAACATCACCGAAACGCTGCCCACCGAAGAGGCCGCGCGTAGGGCGCTCGCGCGCGGCGACGTGCAGTTCGTGCTGAACGTTCCGGCCGATTTCTCGCGGCGTCTGTTGCGCGGCGAGCGGCCGTCGCTGCTCGTCGAGGCCGACGCGACCGATCCGACCGCGATCACGACGGCGATCGGCGCGCTGCCGGGGCTCGTCGCGCCGGTCGCCACGAAGGACATCACCGGCGCGCTCGCGCATCTGAACGGCCAGCCGGCCGCGTTCGACGTGCAGGTGCACCGGCTCTACAACCCCGAGGGCGTCACGCAGTACAACGTCGTGCCGGGGCTGATGGGCGTGATCCTGACCATGACGATGGTGATGATGACCGGCCTCGCGATCACGCGCGAACGCGAGCGCGGCACGATGGAGAACCTGCTCGCGACGCCGGTGCGGCCGATCGAGGTGATGACCGGCAAGATCATCCCGTACGTCGCGATCGGGCTCGTGCAGGTGACGATCATCGCCGTGGCCGCGCGCTTCGTGTTTCATGTGCCGTTCGAGGGCAGCGTGAGCGCGATGTATCTGTCCGCGCTGCTGTTCATCGCGGCGAACCTGACGGTCGGCATCACGCTGTCCGCGCTGTCGCAGAACCAGTTGCAGGCGATGCAATTGACGATGTTCTATTTCCTGCCGAACCTGCTGCTGTCGGGCTTCATGTTTCCGTTCGGCGGGATGCCGCGCTGGGCGCAGTTCATCGGCAACTTCCTGCCGCTCACGCACTTCAACCGGCTCGTGCGCGGCGTGCTGCTGAAGGGCAATGGCTGGGCCGACCTGTGGCCGTCCGTGTGGCCGCTCGGCGTGTTCACCGTCGTCGTGATGACGGTCGCGGTGCGCTTTTACCGGCGCACGCTGGACTAGAGGCGGCGCGGCCATGAACTCCACATCGCTCGTGCTGACCGGCGCCGTCGCGTGGCTGTGCGCCGCGCTGTCCGGGTGCACGGTCGGGCCGGATTTTCATGCGCCGGCCGCGCCCGGCGTCGCGACGTACACGCGCGGCGACGCGCCGTTGGCAACCGCCGCGGCGAGCGGGCCGGGCGGCACCGCGCAGACGTTCCAGCCCGCCGCGCACGCGCCTCGCGCGTGGTGGACGCAGTTCGATTCGCCCGCGCTCGACGCGCTCGTCGACGAAGCGCTGCGCGCGAGCCCGACGATCGACGAGGCGCGCGCGCGGCTCGTGCAAGCGCAGCAGAACTACGAGGCGCAAGCCGGCGCGACGCTGTGGCCGTCCGTCGACGCGAAGCTTTCCGGCACGCGCCAGCAGATCGATCTCGCCGCCTTCGGGATTACCGCCGTGCCGAATCCGGGGCCGTTTTCGCTGTATAGCGCGTCGGTCAGCGTGTCGTATCTGCTCGACGTGTTCGGCGCGAATCGCCGCGCGCTCGAAGCGACGCTCGCGCAGGTCGACTATCGCGCGTACGAACTGGACGCGGCGCGGCTGTCGCTCGCCGGCAATGTCGTCGCGTTTGCGATCCGGCGCGCGTCGCTGCAGCGGCAAATCGAACTGACGCAACAGCTCGCCGACGCCCAAGCCCGGCAACTCGCGATCATCGACGCGCGCTACGCGGCGGGCGGCGTCGCGCGGCTCGACGTGCACAGCCAGCGCACGCTGCTCGCGCAGACGCGCGCGACGCTGCCGCCGCTCGCGGCGCAGCTCGCGCAAAGCGAACATCAGTTGGCGATCCTGACCGGCAACGCGCCGGCCGATGCGCAATTCGACGGCATCACGCTCGACGCGCTGCATCTGCCGGACACGATCGCGCTGACGCTGCCGTCGACGCTCGCCCGCGAGCGGCCCGACATACGCGCGGCCGAGGCGCTGCTGCACGAGGCGAGTGCGAACGTCGGCGTGGCGACGGCGAACCTGTATCCGCAATTGTCGATTTCGGCGAGCGTCGGCGCGGAACGCACTCGGGTGAACGATCTGCTCGACAGCCTGAACGTGTGGAGCGCGGGACTCGCGCTGACGCAGCCGATCTTTCACGGCGGCGAACTGCGCGCGAAGCGGCGTGCGGCGCAGGCCGCGTACGACGCCGCGTTCGCCGATTACCGGCTGACCGTGCTGCAGTCGCTGCAGCAGGTCGCCGATGCGCTGCAGGCCGTGCAGAACGATGCGTTGACGCTGCAGTCGCGCGACGCCGCCGCACGGGAAGCGGGAACGAGCGCGGACATCGCGCGCGAGCGGTATACGGCGGGCGGTGTGAGCGAGTTCGGATTGATCGACGCGCAGCGGCAGGCTCTGCAGACCGCGCTCGATCGCACGCGCGCGCAGGCCGACCGGCTCGCGGACACCGCCGCGCTTTATCAGGCGCTGGGTGGTGCGGCGCTGCCGGGTGAAGAAGGGGAGTGAGGCTGGCCTGTCGGTGTTCGGTTTGTTTCTTCAGGCCGGCGCTTGGTTACGAATTCGGGCGGCGCGTCTGGGCGCCGGCGCCAGAATCATGCGACCGGGCGCGAAAAAATCGACACAGCATCACCAGCAACAAATAGAGTGCTCCTGCAATAATTGAACTGACAGTTAAGGAGAATAGTGCATCGAAAAATTCTATGTTATCTGATCCGGTGATGCCCATCATTTCAGAAACGATAAACAGGTAGCGCTGATTCCACGAAAATAAGAAAGATAGCGGATTGTAGATATATCGAATCGATACAAAAAACAAACCCAGAATCAAAATAACCTTGGCGCACCTACGGGCAAGAGTTGCCATGTGCGATCACCTCAATCCAGCCGTACGATTTCAGCCCTGATCTGCCTGCATCAATTCTGGTCGTATGTAGCAATGCTCTTCTGATTGTTTCAAAATTGGCGAGACTTGGCAGCGTAATACATCCAAACGAATTGCCACTTGCCCCGATTGGATGGAGGCGAAAGTTGCCTCGCCTCACACCGTTGATCCATGTGTAATCATCGATTAGTCCATCGTCCCGGTACAGGGCAAACCACTCTGATCGATCAGATGGAGATCCCCGGAGGCGAGTCGTAGTACTTGCAATGAATGCTTCTGTCTGCGACAACAGGCCGCCGGCTGGTCTGTCAACGATCCAGTACTTCCCAGCGGGAAGAGGGCCATTATCCTTGACAGCCGTACACCCACCCCGATTGCGGTAAATTCCATTGCCAGAGAAAGCTGTGAATACACCCGCACCATAAATTGAAAGAATGGCAATTTTGTTGTTATCGACGACAAATTTACCCTGTAGCGGCATGGTATCGTCCTTACCTTTCGAGCCATGAATCAGTGAACTTGACATTGCCGTCGGCATAATTCCAGGTGATGCGCTCGTACATCAACGATATCGATTCAGCGTGGTTGATTCCCATGTCGTCGTCCTTGGTGTTGGGCATACCCGGATTAATGCCGGTGACCTTCACGTTCTCCAGCAGCATGGTGAAATACACCTGTTCCCGGCCTGCATCGCTGATGCGGTACCAACGCAACTCCGCTGATTTTAGCGTCTGCCCTTTCGCGACGGCCTTGCACAGGTAGGGTGAAGCCGCATCGAACTCCTTTTCGATGATCATGGGCGAATGCACGCGTGGGCCGGTGATTTTGCCGCTCTGGCCATCCACAGGCAGATTCAGGCCGTGACTGAATCCGATCACTGCCCTCGCGCCCATCAACGGTGGACGAACCCTTGATGTCGGCGCCACCATCATCCTTGAGCCACAGGTACGCGGGAATTGCCATGTTGTTTCCTCCAGATTGAATGAACGCGATGCCCCAATGGGTCGTGGAGGATAAGCGCAGCGGCCTACGCTGGACCATGATCCAGGTTATGCGAGGGCAAATTCATTGAGGGGCTGCCCTGGGCTTTCCCCGCTTTTCCGGACAGGTAAGGTAGTCCGTGGTGCGCTGCTCGAACGGAACCGGGCTAATGAAGTTCAATGTTGAATGTGGCGATGTGCGTCGGGGAAGCGCTCGATGTAGTCGGACAAGTCAGCCAGAGCGGCGCCCCTTGTGCGATGGCCAGACAGCATACGCGCCACCAAAGCGGACATTTGAACCTAGCCGTAAGCGGACATTACTAAAGAGCCGCCATACCCGTTGCCCCCGCCAAGTTCAAACGTCGGGGTGCCAGCTAAATAGAAATGTCGGGGTGACGCGGTTTTATCTTGTCCTTGTTTATGGTTCGGGGGTGGGGCGGCGCAGCCGCCCCCCGTCCCCCCATTGCTTTTGCGCTGACTTCGAGAACGGCTTCGTTGATGTCAGCAACCTCGATTGCGCGCTGTTTCTTCAGCCCGTTCAACGCCTTCTTCGCGCGAACTTCCTCGCCACAGTGCGTACGGGACGGTGAGCCGGATGCGCGGCGGTCGTCGCGAATGGCCTGCACGCGGCGAGCGACTTCCAGCACGGCTGCGAGGCGCTTGTTCTCCACCTCGGCCCCCTGATCGATCCACGTGATGCGGTCATATTGCCGGTACGGCAGCGCCACGCCATTGGCCTGTACCTCAATCACGCCATCCGGATATTCGACGACCTCGACATACTCGTGCACGAGGCTGCGGTTCTGTGCCGTATCGTCCAGCAGGTACATCACCCGATCGTATTGCACCGTAAGCGACTTCGTCACGCGCCGCGGTACCCGCCAGGCGAGGATCTGTCTCAGGTCCTCATCGGCATGCAGCGGCCGGTGCGCGTTGTAATCGCTCCTGGGAGGCTTGCCGAAGCGCCGGTTGAAATCGGCAATAAAGGAGGGCGCCCAGGCATTGGCGGCCTCGCATGTGCTGATGCCGCGCAGCCGCAACTCCTTCACGAGCCGGTCCTGCAACGTCAGGTTGGCGCGCTCCACGCGGCCCTTGGCCTGACTCGTGTTCGCACAGAACGCGTCGACGTTGAGTTCGTACACGGCCCGCCCGAACTGCGTGACGCCTTTACCCGCCGTCTGCGAGCGTTGCCTGACGTAAAAGACGCTGGCCTTGTCGCTGTAGAACGCCACCGGCTTGCCGTGCGCGGCCAGATATTTCGACAGCGCCTCGAAATAGCCGAACGTCGACTCGGTCTGCGTGAAGTGCAGTGCCATCAGCCGTCCGGTCGCATCATCGATGAATACCAGCAGCGTGCAGGCCGGCGCCCGCTCCTCGAACCAGCGATGATCGCTGCCATCGATCTGCACCAGTTCGCCCAGGCACGCACGACGCTTACGCGGCTGATGCACCCGCGGCGGACGTTCCCGGCGCGGTATCCACAGGCCAGCGGCCCTCATCAGCGTGCGCACGGTCTCGACGGCCAGATCGATACCGTGGCATTCAGCAAGCTTCTCGGCGGCCAGCGTCGGCCCGAAATCGGCGTAGCGCTCGCGGATCAGCGCCAGCGCCCGCTGTGCCTTGCCCGCAAGGCAACTGGTGGTTGCCCGGGCGCCCACGCTTGCCCGATACCAGTCCGGCTACGCCTGCGGCCCGGTAACGCAGCACCAGCCGCTCAATCTGGCGCACGCTCAGGCCCAGCCGTCCGGCTGCCTGACCAGGCCTGAGCCG
>DATJJN010000063.1:0-2936 GCA_035492135.1 Paraburkholderia sp.
AACTCGCACACCGACGTATAGCCCGCCTTCAGCATCTCGATGTAGAGCCATTGTGCGACGCTCGCGAGACCTTCGGGCGTGATGCGCGCGGCGAAGCGATACATCAGGTCGCGCCACGACCAGAAATTGTCCGTTGCGCCCGTGCCAGATGCGGCGCGATATTCGGTGAGCCCCGCCATTGCGCGCTGGAACGCGTGTGAATGAAGATTGGGCATACCGGGCATCACCGGCCCCGCCGCTTGCGGCACGCCGCCGGGCGCACCCGCATGATCCGGCGTGACCGCGCCTAGCGTGCCGCTGGCGTCCCATTCGAGCAGCACGTTACGGCGCCAGCCATCGGGCAGGTATGCATCAGCGGCGAACAGCGATTGATTGGTTTGCATCATCTCTCAGGTTCTAGTTCGGTTCACGCCGCGTATAAACAGTTTCGCCCCCGCGCACGACTCGCGCGCACAACGGACGCCCAATCCAGTAAGCCAGTTCGGCGAGCGAATCCACCGACCACACCGCGAAATCAGCCGCGCGTCCGGCTTGCAGCGACCCATGCACGTCCGCCTTACCCAGCGCGAGCGCCGCGTGGGCAGTCACACCTTGCAGCACCTCGGGCACCGTCATCCGAAACAGCGTGCTCGCCATGTTCATCATCAACAGCAGCGACGTGGCGGGCGACGTGCCCGGATTACTGTCCGTGGATATCGCGATCGGCACTTCGTAGCGGCGCAGCAGCTCGAGCGGCGGCAACTGCGTCTCGCGGATGAAGTAGTACGCGCCCGGCAGCAACACCGCGACCGTACCCGATTCTTTCATCGCGGCCACGCCGGCTTCGTCGAGAAATTCAAGGTGATCCGCCGACAGCGCCCGATGACGCGCGGCGAGCGCCGTGCCGCCGCCGTTCGACAACTGCTCCGCGTGCATCTTGACCGGCAGGCCGAAACGCTCCGCCGCATCGAACACGCGCTCGCTCTGTTCGAGCGAAAAACCAATGCGCTCGCAGAATACGTCGACCGCATCGACGAGGCCTTCACCGGCCAGCGCGGGCAGCATCGTGTTGCAGACTTCGTCGATATACGCATCCGCGCGACCCGCGAATTCGGGTGGCAGCGCATGCGCGCCGAGAAACGTCGTATAGACGGTGACCGGATAGCGTTCGCCGAGTTGCCGCGCGACGCGCAGCATCTTGCGTTCGCTCGCGAGGTCGAGCCCATAGCCGGACTTGATCTCGATCGCCGTCACGCCTTCGGCGAGCAGCGGTTCGAGCCGCGCGGCTGCTTGCCGCAACAGCGTGGCTTCGTCCGCGGCACGCGTCGCGCGTACCGTCGACACGATCCCGCCGCCCTGCCGCGCGATCTCCTCGTAGCTGACGCCCGCGAGCCGCTGCGCGAACTCGTCCGCGCGCTGAGCGCCGTACACGAGGTGCGTATGGCAGTCGACGAGCCCCGGCGTCACCCATGCGCCGCGCAGATCTTCGCGCGGCCACGCGGCGTACTGCGCGGGTAAATCAGACGCCGCGCCGAGCCATCCGATGCGGCCGTCTTCGACCGCGATCGCGGCATCGGCGAGCGTGCGGTTGGGGTCGCCCTGCGGGCACAGTTTCAGGTGATGCCAGACGGTTTGCTTCATCGCATGCTCGTTGCAGCTAGCTGGTTGCATTGTCTGTGTTGGTGGTTCGTGCACGCGCGCCGAACGGATCAGTAACGCGCGATCGTCATCGCGTATAGCGAATGCTGACGGCAAGCACCGCGCCGTCCCCCGTCAGCGAGCACGCGAGCGAATCCGCTGCGTCGATGCGCAGCGTGTCGCCGCTGTCGAGCCGCGGAGCCAGCGCGTCACCCGCCGTCAGTGTGAGCGTCACGCTGCCGCTCGCGCAGAACAGCAGCACGACGTCGCCGTCGAGCGTGCGCGGCTGCGCGCCGGCGCGCCATACTTCGACTTCGCCGCGTGCCACATCGCGCCGCACCATCAGGTTGAAGTCGCGCGTCGGACCGTCGACGAGCCGCGCATCGATCCGCGTCTCGCCGTCGAAGCGCGCAATGTCGAACGGCTGCGTCAGCGCATGCGTTTTCACGACGCTCGCGCCATCCATCTCGTCGAGCAGCATGCCCGCGCCGGACAACAGCGCGAGCGTGCGATCGACGCCATCAAAACGCGAGAACGGCCCCGGCTGCGCGACATCGGCGACGCTCACGCGCCACATGAAATGGCCGGGCGCCGAGCCCGCCTTGTGCTCGGGAAACGCGGCCACTTCGCGCGTCACGCCGCCGCCGTTTTTCCACGGCGCCGCCACGAGGCCGGCGCCGCGAATCAGCGTGACGTGTGCGGCGCCGTTGACGTCGCCGACTCCGCTGACTGCGGCCACGATCAGCGGCCCAGCATCGGCAGATTCAGGCCTGCCTCGCGCGCAGTCTGCTGCGCGAGTTCATAGCCGGCATCCGCGTGACGCATCACGCCGGTGGCCGGGTCGTTGAACAGCACGCGGCCGAGGCGTTCCTTCGCGGCATCCGTACCGTCCGCGACGATCACGACGCCCGCGTGCTGCGAGAAGCCCATGCCGACGCCGCCGCCGTGATGCAGCGACACCCACGACGCGCCGCCCGCGGTGTTCAGCAGCGCGTTGAGTAGCGGCCAGTCGCTGACCGCATCCGAGCCGTCCTTCATCGATTCGGTTTCGCGATTCGGGCTTGCCACCGAACCGGTGTCGAGGTGGTCGCGGCCGATCACGATCGGTGCCTTCAGCTCGCCGTTTTTGACCATCTCGTTGAACGCCTGGCCCAGACGATAGCGATCCTTCACGCCGACCCAGCAGATCCGCGCGGGCAAGCCCTGGAACGCGATACGCTCGCGCGCCATATCGAGCCAGTTGTGCAGATGCGGATCGTCGGGAATCAGCTCCTTCACCTTCGCATCGGTCTTGTAGATGTCTTCCGGGTCGCCCGACA
>DATJJN010000064.1:0-2918 GCA_035492135.1 Paraburkholderia sp.
CGGACCGATCCGCTTGAAGAGGCCCATCTTGACCACGCGGTTGTTCCACAGATGCAGCGTGTACGCGTTCGAGCACAATTCCGCGCATTCGTCGAAGTAACGCGGCAGAAACACCTTGTAGTAATCGTCGAAATGCACCGGGTAGAACAGACTTGCGGCGAGGCCCGCCTTCACGCCGTACACGGCGGTCAGCAGGCGCGGACCGGTCGCGCCCCAGCTGAGCGCGCTCCCTTTCATGGCCTCCACGCGTTTGATCAGATCGGCGAGCTGCGGCTTGTCGGGGTCGAGCCGTAACACGGCGGTGCAGATGCTGGTCGGGCTTTCTTTGCCGATCAGGTCGCCGTTGGCATTCAGATCGAGATCGCGCAGCAACAGCACGTCGGTGTCGACCCAGATCTCGTCGGTCTTCGTAAACATCACGAAGCGGAAGTAGTCGGTGAAATGCGCCATCGAAGGTACGCCGTTGATCGGAAAATCGTTCAGCGAATCGCGCGGCAGGATCGCGCTCGCGTCCTTCGCACTGACGCCGCCCGGCAGATTGGCGATCGGTTCGTAGCTGTACAGCGCGACCTCGCTGCCGAATGCGGTGAACGAATTCAGACAGGCGATTTCATACGGGGAGAGTTCTGGGCCGTGCCAGAACGATGCGAATCTTGCCTTGCTCATCAGTCATCCAGGGAAGGATCATGCTCAAGTGTCGCCCGGGGCGACTTAATCGATGGCCGCATGCCGCGACCTTGCATGGATGCTAGATGCGCGGCGAGTTGGTCTGATCCAAAGGGCCTTAATCGCACAGGAGTTGTCGCAAATCGCGGAGGCGAAATCGGACAGCTCACACGTGCGCGTGGATTTCAGTGGCGTCGCGACGGGGTACGATAAAGGCGATACGAACCATAGAGACGGAGACGATGATGAACCTGGACGGTCAGACTTACGATTCGCTCACGGCAAACTTCCAATGGCGCATTCCCGCGCGCTACAACATCGGTGTCGACGTCTGCGATAAATGGGCCGACGGTTCCGGCCGTCTCGCGCTGATTTACGAAGACGCGGACGGCCGCACGAGCCGCCACACGTTCGACGAACTGAAAACACTGTCCGACCGTTTCGCGAACGCGTTGCTCGCGTCGGGTGCGCAGCCCGGCGACCGGGTCGGCATCTTCCTGTCGCAATCGATCGAAACGGCAATCGCGCATGTCGCCGTGTACAAGGCGGGCATGATCGCGGTGCCGCTTTTCGCGCTGTTCGGCGTAGACGCGATCGAGCACCGGCTCGGCGACAGCGGTGCGGTCGCGTTGATCACCGATGCTGCCGGAGTGCGAAAGCTCGACGAAATCCGCGCGGCGTTGCCCGCATTACATACGGTGTTCAGCGTCGATATCGATCGCGATGCTGACGAGTCGTCGCCCGGGCCGGTTCTCACGCGTTCGTTCTGGCATGCGTTGAACAATGCGTCCGAGGTCTTCACGCCAGCGGACACGAGCGCCGACGATCCCGCAATCATCATCTACACGTCGGGTACGACCGGCAAACCGAAGGGCGCGTTGCTCGGGCATCGCGTGTTGCCCGGTCATCTGCCCGGCGTCGAGATGTCGCAGCAAGGCTTTCCCGCGCGCGCGACGCTGATGTGGACGCCCGCGGACTGGGCGTGGATCGGCGGGCTGTTCGACGTGCTGCTGCCGTCGTGGCATCACGGCGTCGCGGTGCTCGCGCGCCGCTTTGCGAAATTCGACGGCCCCGCCGCATTCGATCTGATCGCGCGTCACGCGGTCTCGCATGCGTTCCTGCCGCCGACCGCGCTGAAGATGATGCGCGGCGTCGAGCGTCCCGCGCATCTGCGTCTCGCGCTGATCTCGGTGGCGAGCGGCGGCGAATCGCTCGGCGAGGAATTGATCGGCTGGGGCCGCGCGGCGCTCGGCGTGACGATCAACGAGTTCTATGGGCAGACGGAGTGCAACGTCGTCGTGTCGTCGTGCGCGGCGCTGTTCGAGCCGCGTTTCGGCGCGATCGGCCGCGCGGCGCCGGGGCATCACGTCGCGATCGTCGATGCGCAAGGTAACGAACTGCCGCCTGGTGCAATCGGTGATATCGCGGTGGCCGCACCGGACCCGGTGATGTTTCTCGGCTACTGGCACAACGAGGCCGCGACGCGTGACAAATTTCGCGGCCGGTTTCTGCTGACCGGCGATCTCGGCACCCGCGATGCAGATGGCTTTATCCGCTTCGTCGGCCGCGGCGACGACGTGATCACCAGTGCCGGCTATCGGATCGGACCGGCGTCGATCGAGGATTCGTTGCTCCGTCATCCGGCGGTCGCGATGGCCGCGGTGATCGGTGCGCCGGATCGCGAACGCACCGAAATCGTGATGGCGTTCGTCGTGCTGAAGGAGGGCTTCGTCGGCGACGAAGCGCTCGTGCGCGAAATCCAGCAGCACGTGAAGACGCGTCTTGCCGCGCACGAATATCCGCGCGAGATCCGTTTCGTCGACAGCTTGCCGTTGACGGCCACCGGCAAGGTGATCCGCCGCGCACTGCGCGAGGGTCTCGCGCCCGGCGACGTGCCGCCCGGCGGTACGCCGCCCGCCGCAAAAAACTGAACGCTGGCCCGAGCCGCGTGCTGCATTGCAATCCGGCTCGGCAACGCGTCCGTTGGCGCTCGCGGCGCCGATGGGCGCGCACACGCTGTGCCATCGACGCGCGTGCAACATAGGGCAAGTCCCTGGCACCATTTAACCGTGCATTACCACGCGCGCGCGAGGCCTCCTACACTTCATTCGAACAGAACGAAGGAGACGCCGATGGCCAAGCTCATCCACACGATGATCCGCGTGCGCGATCTGCCGCGCGCCCTGCAGTTCTATCAGACGGCTTTCAATTTCGACGTGTCGCACCGGCTCGATTTTCCGGAGTTCACGCTC
>DATJJN010000065.1:0-22409 GCA_035492135.1 Paraburkholderia sp.
ACACGCGCAACGAAACGCCCCCTTCCAGCTGCTCCGTTTCGCAACAACGGACACTGCCCCCATCCGCGTCATCAACGACCCGCGACAGCGCCACCACGCGCGCCGACGCATCGGCATGCATCTTGCAGAAACCGCCGCGCGCGCCGTGCGCCCCTCAACCAGCACAAGAAGCAGGAGACAGCGATGAACCCGTTCGATCTGAAGCAACTCGGCCTCGACATCGAGTATCCGTATCGACGTCAGTACGAGAACTACATAGGCGGTCAGTGGGTCCCGCCCGTCAGTCAGGATTACTTCGAGAACGTATCGCCGATCAACGGCCAACCGTTCTGCCGCGTTCCGCGCTCGAACGCCGCGGATATCGACGCCGCGCTCGACGCCGCTCACGCCGCGCGCCGCAAATGGAGCAAGACGTCCGCCACCGAACGCTCGAACCTGTTGCTCGCGGCCGCGGACCGGATGGAGAAGAACCTGAAGACACTCGCGGTCGCCGAGACCATCGACAACGGCAAGCCGCTGCGCGAAACGATGGCCGCGGACCTGCCGCTCGCCGTCGACCATTTCCGCTATTTCGCGGGCTGCGTGCGCGCGCAGGAAGGCGCGATCTCCGAGATCGACGACAACACCGTCGCGTATCACTTTCATGAGCCGATCGGCGTGGTCGGTCAGATCATCCCGTGGAATTTTCCGCTGCTGATGGCCGCGTGGAAGCTCGCGCCCGCGCTCGCGGGCGGTTGCTGCGTCGTGCTGAAGCCCGCCGAGCAGACGCCCGCATCGATCCTCGTGCTGATCGAGCTGATCGGCGACCTGTTCCCGCCGGGCGTCATCAACATCGTCAACGGGTTCGGCAAGGAGGCGGGAGAAGCGCTCGCGACGAGCAAGCGCATCGCGAAGATCGCGTTCACGGGCTCGACGCCCGTCGGGCGCCGCATCCTGCACGCGGCGGCGGACAACCTGATTCCGTCCACCGTCGAGCTGGGCGGCAAGAGCCCGAACATCTTCTTCGACGACGTGCTCGCACACGACGACGATTTCCTCGACAAGGCGCTGGAAGGTCTCGCGATGTTCTCGCTGAATCAGGGGGAGGTGTGTACGTGTCCGTCGCGCGTGCTGATTCAGGAGTCGATCTATGACGAATTCATCGCGCGGGCGGTGGCGCGCGTCGAGCGCATCAAGGCGGGGCACCCGCTCGACATGCAGACGATGATCGGCGCTCAGGCGTCACAGCAGCAGCTCGACAAGATCCTGTCGTACATCGACATCGGCCGCGAGGAAGGCGCCCAATGCCTGACCGGCGGTGCACGCTCGACGCCTGCCGCCGACCTGCACAGCGGCTACTACGTGAAGCCGACGATGCTGCTCGGCCACAACAAGATGCGCGTGTTTCAGGAGGAAATCTTCGGGCCAGTCGCGTCGGTGATGACCTTCAAGGACGAACAGGACGCGATCGAGATCGCGAACGACACGTACTACGGTCTCGGCGCGGGCGTGTGGACGCGCAACGGCACGCGCGCGTACCGGATGGGTCGTGAGATCGAAGCCGGCCGCGTGTGGACCAACTGCTACCACCTGTATCCGGCTCACGCGGCATTCGGCGGCTACAAGCAATCGGGGATCGGCCGCGAAACGCACAAGGTCGCGCTGTCCAACTACCAGCAGACGAAGTGTCTGCTCGTCAGCTACCAGGCCGGCGCGCTCGGGTTCTTCTGAAGGGCGTTTTTGACTTATCCAAAATTTTGTCAACCACTGTTAAATACAGGGTTTCTTATTCAAATTTCGTCATCACGCGATTGTGGACCTCAACATACCCGGGTATAAGCGATAATTCTCAATTACCTTTTTCAAGGAGCGCTTTCAATATGCCCATTCCCGCACATATGTGGCTCAAAGATGATGGCGGCGCAGACATCAAGGGCTCGTCCATCGTCCACAATCGCGAAGGAAGCATTGAAATCATCAGCTTTGGGCACGGCGTGAATCTGCCGGTTGACACTGCTAACGGCAAGGTCACCGGCCCGCGCTCACATTCGCCGGTTGCGTTCGAAAAGGAATTCGATGCTGCGACGCCCTATCTTTACCATGCCGTGGCAAAGGGGAAAACGCTGCAATCTGCTTAAATCAAGTGGTATCGCATTGACAACGCGGGGAAGGAGGAAGTGTATTTCATCATGCTGCTCGAAGGCGTAAAGGTCTGCGGCGTTAACCCCGGGATGACTAATGCCAGATTGCCAGAGGCGTCCGCACTCAATCATGTTGAGGCCGTCTCCATGATGTATGACCGGATCACGTGGCATTACCTCGACGGCAATATCAAATTCACCGACTCATGGAACGAACGCGGTTAAGCGGGAGTTACGATGGCTTATACCGGTAAGTTTCTTGTGAATAACAAATTTTTGTCACCCCTTGCCATTGATGGCGTGGGTACATTCGATGCGTACTCGGGTGATCGAATCTATCGCAATCGGGGCGGATGCACTGCGATAGTTAGCAAAGGGCCGATTCCCGCTGGTAAATACTGGATCGTCACTCGTCCTGCTGGCGGTCCAGGCTCCAAGGCATTAGCGTGGATAAAGGATACGTGGAATGCTTTCGATGGAAATGCAACCGATCATAGCGAGTGGTTCGCACTGTATCGGGATGACGGAATGATTGACGACGAGACGTGGGTTAATGGCGTCAGGCGTGGACAGTTCCGGTTACATCCGGCAGGCGGTCAAGGTATTTCTCTCGGCTGCATTACGCTGCCGAGCCGCGTTGATTTCCAGAGAATCCGCACGGCACTATTGACCACCAACACCATCCCGGCTGGCAATTCGGGGCTTGGTGCATATGGAACAATCGAGGTCATCACGTATGGCAACGCTTGTCCGTAGGCTATTCAAGGGCGCGTTGTTTGTCGGGTTGTCTCTTCTCTCGTTTCGTTATGTCCGGCCATACCATACGTGGACCGAAGGCGAGGCAAACGCGTGGTGGCGTGCTTCAGATTGGCTCGGTATCCGGGATCCCGAGGATTTGTATATTGGGGCGTGGGTGACTGTCGAACTGATAGTGGCAGTGCTCGCCTATGTGGCGATCATGAAGCTATGGCGGCACTACCGAGCGAAATCTGGTTGACTATTCAGCGACTAACTGGATATCGGCAGATTTTGCGGTTTCCGCACCCTTTTTTTGGGGACTTTCGCGGATTGGCCAATGTACGCTTTCAATCCCGCCGCGATTGCCGAGAACGCCGCCGCACAGCGCGCGCTCGCACGCAAGTCCTCGTGCATCGCGACCCAAGTGTCCATCACCACCGAGAAGCTGGCCGGCAACACGCGCACGAGCGCGTCGTCGCGCGCGGCCAGCGCCGACTGGCACACGCCGATGCCGAACCCCGCACGGATCGCGCCGAGCTGGGCCAGATGACTGTCGGCCCGAAACGCAAGCGTCGCGCGCGAAAACATCGGGAACTGATCGACGAACTGGCGGATGAACGCGTTCTCGCGGTCGAAGCCGATGAGCGCGTGACGCGACAGGTCATCGATCGATTTGGGCGTGCCATGCGCGGCCAGGTACTGCCTGTGCGCGTGCAAACCCACTTCGATGCCGCCCGCGCGCGTCGCCACCAGCGCCTGTTGCGTGGGCCGCAGCATCCGCACGGCGATGTCCGCTTCCCGGTGCAGCAAATCGTCCATGTCGTTCGACACCACCAGTTCGATCGCCAGCTCCGGGTGCGCGTTGCGCAACGCGGCGAGGATAGGCGGCAGCACCTCGACGCCGACGACCTCGCTCGCGCTCAGTCGCACAGTTCCGCGCACGCCTTCGCCGTGGCCGCTGGCCGCGCGCAGCAGCGCCTCGGACGTGGCGGCCACGCCGGCTGCGTAGGGTCTCAGTTCGAGCGCCGCATCGGTGGGCGCGAAGCCGTCGAACGAGCGCGTGAAGAGCTTGAGTGCGAGCGCCGATTCGAGCCCGTCGATGTGACGGCCGATCGTCGGTTGGGTCATCCCCATCGCGCGCGCAGCCGCTGACAGCGAACCTGTTTCCAGGACCGTCAGAAACGTGCGGTACCACTCCCAGTTCGGTTCGCGTCGGTTCATGGTATGCATTTTTGCATAGCTTCCATAGAAATCCAGGCAATTTTCGTTTGGCCGCCGATTGAGCAAACTACGATCTCCCGCAGCACGCGCTGTGTGTTGTCACTACGAGGAGAATCGTCATGCCCCATGTGGCCCTGTTCGGCGCCGCCGGCGCCATCGGTCGAAGCATCGCATCGGCCCTCAGCATCGGCGGCAGCCGCTATCGCGTCGTCGGCCGTCATGAAGCCAGTCTTCGCGACGCGTTCGGCGCCGACCGCCTCGCCGACATCGTCACGTGGAATCCGGACTCGCCCGCGTCCGTGCAGGCCGCAGCAGCAGGCATCGACACGCTGATCTACATGGTCGGCGTGAACTACTGGCAGTTCGAACTGCATCCCGAGTTGATGCGCAAGACGATCGACGGCGCGGTCGCCGCCGGCGTCAAAAACATCGTGCTGATCGGCACGGTGTATCCGTATGGCGTCGCGCGATCGAACCCGGTGCGCGAAGACCATCCGCGCGAGCCGCATACGTTCAAGGGCCGCATGCGCAAGGCGCAGGAGGACCTGCTGATGGAAGCGCATCGCGACGGCCGCATCAACGCAACCGTGCTGCGCTTGCCGGACTTCTACGGCCCCGGCGTGGCAGCGAGCCTGCTGCACCGCGCGGCGCAGGCCGCGGTCAACGGCGGCGCCGCGGACCTGGTCGGACCGATCGACCGCCCGCACGAGTTCGTCTTCGTCCCGGACGTGGGTCCCGTGGTCGCTCGGCTCATCGATACGCCGGACGCCTTCGGGAAGATCTGGCACCTCGCCGGCGCGGGCGTCACGACGCAACGCGAACTGGTGTCGGAGATGGAGCAGCAGACGGGCAACAAGATCCGGTTGCGCGTCGCCGGCAAGGGCATGCTGCGTCTGATGGGTCTGTTCAGCCCTTTAATGCGCGAGCTGGTCGAAATGCACTATCTGATGACCGACCCGCTGATCATGGACGATTCGGCGCTGCGGCAACTGATCGGCCCGATCCACAAAACGTCGTATCGGGAGGGCATCCGGCAGACGCTGATCGCCGCCGCGCATTCGGATGCGCACGCCGAACCGCTGCGCGCGCGATGACGTCACGGAGTCGGGATTACTCCGAATAGCGAGCCGAACCGGCAGCGCGGTATAAGCAACGGATATCTGCCTGATGAGCCCGAACCCCGGGGCCCGAACCCCGGAGCCCGGTCTGGACGGCGCTCATCGTCTCGCACGACTCCTTTCGTCTGATCGCCCGTTCCCCCGCCTGCGTCGTCGACGGCCGACGTCCGGTGCAACGGGCAAGACCTTCCTGGGGTAAGACCATGCGCGATCAAGATCATCGGGCGAGCGCCCGATCGCCTGCCGCGGCCGGCACGGACTGGCTGCTGCCGTCGATCCGAAAGGCCCACGAACGATCGGAAACGTTCGGCATGCAGCCGACGTGGAAGCCCGACTACGACGTGCTGACGAACGCCGAACTCGACGACCGGCGCGAGCAGAACCGCGTGTTGTGCAGCCACGCGCTGCCAGTGATGGAGACGCTGCACGACCAGATCGTCAACACGCAAAGCATGATCGTGCTGACCGACTCGGACGGGCTGATCCTGCACTCGATCGGCGACGACGATTTCCTCGAACGCGCGGAGAAGGTCGCATTGCGCCCCGGCGCGAACTGGGCCGAGAGCCGGCAAGGCACGAACGCGATCGGCACCGCGCTCGCCGAGCAGTGCGCGATGGTCGTTCACGGCGATCAACACTATCTGACCGCGAACCGCTTCCTCACCTGTTCGAGCGTGCCGATCCTGTGCCCGTATGGCGACGTGATCGGCGTGCTCGACGTGACCGGCGATCATCGCAGCTATCACCAGCACACGATGGCGCTCGCGCGGATGTCGGTGCAGATGATCGAAAACCAGTTGTTCACGAACGCGTTTCAGGAAAGCCTGCGGCTGTCGTTTCATGGCCGCCCCGAATTCATCGGCACGCTGATGGAGGGCATCGTCGCGTTCACGGGCGACGGCCGCTTCGTGTCGGCGAACCGCACCGCGCAATTCCAGCTGGGATTGCCGCTCGCGTCGCTGCGCGCTCACACGTTGTCGTCGCTGTTCCAGATCACGAGCGCGCAATTGATCGACCGGATGCGCACCAGTCCCGGCCGGTATCTGACGCTCAACTTGAGCAACGGCACCGTCGTGTGGGCGCGCGTCGAGTTCGACCGCGCGATGCGTGCGGACAGCGGCCTCCCGACCGAGGTCCACGATGCGGCGCTGACGACGCTGACGCGCGCAATCGACAGGAAGCCGCCGCAACCGCCGCTGTCCCGCCTGAACGATCTCGACACCGGCGATCCGCAGTTCGCGTCCGTGATCGCGAAGGTTCGCAAGGTGATGGGCAAGGACATCCCGATCCTGATCGCCGGCGAAACGGGCACCGGAAAGGAACTGCTCGCGCGCGCGATCCACAACGATTCGCCACGGAATCAAGGGCCGTTCGTCGCGGTGAACTGCGCGTCGATTCCGGAATCGCTGATCGAATCGGAACTGTTTGGTTACGACGAAGGCGCGTTCACCGGCGCGCGTCGCAAGGGAGCGACCGGCAAGCTCGTGCAGGCGAGCGGCGGCACGCTGTTTCTCGACGAGATCGGCGACATGCCTTATTCGCTGCAGGTGCGACTGCTGCGCGTGCTGCAGGAACGCGTCGTTCATCCACTCGGGTCGAGCAGGTCGATACCGGTGGATATCGCGATCGTCTGCGCGACGCACCGCAATCTGCGCGACATGATCGCGGACCAGCGCTTTCGCGAGGACCTGTACTACCGGCTGAACGGTCTCGTCGTGCGTCTGCCCGCGCTGCGCGAGCGCACGGATGTCGCCGTCGTGATCGACAAGATGCTGCGGCACGCGTCGCTTGCCGAGTCGGGCGTGCGGCCGTTGACGGTCGCGCCGGAAGTCGTCGCGCTGTTCGAACAGTGCGCGTGGCCCGGCAACTTCCGGCAGCTCTCGAATCTGCTGCGCACGGCCGCGGCGATGGTCGACGAGGATCGCGTGATCCGCCGCGACCATCTACCGGACGATTTCTTCGACGATCTGCGCGAGCGCGCAGCCGGCAACGAGCCGGCGTGCAACGCACGGACGACGGCCCCACCCGACGGCGCATCGCTGCGCGAAGTCGAGACGTCGGCCGTCTCAGCCGCGCTCGCGCGGCACGGCGGAAACGTGTCGGCCGCCGCGCGCGCGCTCGGCGTGTCGCGCAACTTCATCTACCGGAAGATGGCGGCGGCCGATTCGAACCGCTCGTAGTCAGCCTTTGTCGCTCTCGCTGCCGCCCGCGCTGCCGAGTTCCGCGCCGGTCTTCGGATCGGTCGCCGGATCCGACGTCAGGCGCTGCTTCATCGCGTCGACGGCCGCCGTCTCATCCGGATTCAGCTTCACCGACGCAATCCCGTCGCCGCCGTCGGCCGCGAGCGGCGGGTCCTCGACGAGCTTGAGCCCCGTGCCCTGATTCCACGGTCCCTTCACCGGCGGCGCACCGTGAGACATCTTGTAGTACACGTTCGCAAACTCGGGCTTCGGCGGCATCTTTCCCGGCGGGAAGTTCGGGCTGATCGCATAAAGCGCCTTCTCGAACGACTTCTGATGCGACACCTCGCGCGTCATCAAAAAGCCGAGCGCCTCGCGAATGCCGGGATCGTCGGTCACGTTGATCAGCCGTTCATAGATGATCTTCGCGCGCGCTTCGGCCGCGATGTTCGAGCGTAGATCGGCTGTCGGCTCGCCGATCGTATCGACATACGCGGCCGTCCACGGCACGCCCGCCGAATTCGTCAGCGGCGTGCCCGCGCCGAACAGCAGCTGCGTCACATGGCTGTCGTTGCCGGCGCCGTTCAGCTTCCGGTAGAGTTCCGCCTGCGAATCGACCGCTTCCGCGAGTTCGCCCTTCGCCCCGCGATTGAGCATCGCGACGATCGAGCCGATCACTTCCAGGTGACTCAGTTCCTCGGTCGCGATGTCGTACAGCATGTCCTTGCGGCCGGGATCTTCCTCGTTGACCGCCTGCGTGAAATAACGGATGGCCGCCGCCAGTTCGCCCTGCGGGCCGCCGAACTGTTCGAGCAGCAGATTCGCAAGACCCGGATCGGTCGCGCCGACGCGCACGGTGTATTGCAGACGCTTGTTGTGTATGAACATGGGAAACGCTCCTTCAAAAGCAGTGGGTTGAGCCGACGTGGCACCCCTGTCCATTCGCAACGGTTGTTCCTGTGTTTGGCGCGGTCGAACGCTGCGCAGGCTCGCCCGTCAGTTCGACTTCGGAGACGGCAGCGTCGGGATTTCGGGCTGCGTATGGCGTTGCGAAATCGCATCGCAAAGCCGCGCGCGCAGCGGGTCGCCGGGCCCGCGTCCTTCGGCGGCGAGCGTGTCGTCGTCGGTTGCCGGCACGCGACAGCGCATCGATCACCTCTGCATCGCGTGTGACGCCACCTGTTCGTAGACGTCGACGTAATGCCGCGTCATCCGTGCGGCCGTGAAGCGCCGCTCGAACGCATCGCGGCACGCGCGGCGGCCGATCGAGCCGATTCGCCGCAACGCTTCCACCGCGCCTTCGACATCGTCGACGACGAACCCGCTCACGCCCTGCTCGATCACCTCGGGCACCGCGCCGCGGCGGAACGCGACGACCGGCGTGCCGCACGCGAGCGCTTCGATCATCACCATCCCGAACGGCTCTTCCCAGTCGATCGGGAACAGCAGCGCTCGCGCGTGGCGCAGCAACGTGGCGCGCGCGTCGCCCCCCACTTCGCCGAGATAGTCGACGAAGCCGGCCGAGCGCTCGATCAGCGGCGCGATCTCGCCGGCAAAATACGCGCGCTCGCCGGGATGCACGGCAGCGGCCATCTTCAGCGGCATGCCCGCGCGGCGTGCGATGTCGATCGCGAGGTCCGGGCGCTTCGCGGGCATCATCCGGCCCATCCACAGCAGGTAGTCGCCGGGCGCCGCGCGCGCGTCGAACTCGTTCGACGGCAGGCCGTGATGGATCGTCGCACGCCAGTTTGCAAACGGCATCGCGCGGCGCTGGCTCGCGGAAATCGCGACGAGCGGCGCATCCGCGAACTCGCGCAGCAGCAGGCCGACGTCGGGCTCGCGCAGCAGGCCGTGCATCGTCGTGAGCGACGGCGTCGGCAGTCGTCGCGCGAGCGGCAGATGCAGCGGCTCGCAATGAAAATGCAGCACGTCGAAATCCGCCGCGCGCTGCGCGACTGTCTCCAGAAGACGCACGTGATGCCCTAGCGTGTCGTCGACGCGCGCGTCGCGCCACAACGCGCGCTCGCAGCATGCGACGAGCCGCGCGGACGTCAGCGAGTCGCCGCTCGCGAACAGCGTCACGTCGTGGCCGTCGGCGACGAGCGCTTCGGTCAGATAGTGGACGACGCGCTCGGTCGCGCCGTACGCGACGGGCGGTACGCGCTCGTAGAGCGGAGCGATCTGGGCAATGCGCATGGCAGCGGCGGACAGTGACGAAGTCCCGTGCGCCTCAGCATCCGTCGTACCCACTGGATGCGGGCCGCCGTGCGGCACGCGGCACGGCGGTTGCGGCGCGAGGAGCGTCACTCGACGACAGAAAGGAGCGATGCATCATGGCGAAGACGAAACACGAGGAACGCCGTCCGGACGATCGATCCGAGGACGCGGTGGACAAGGCGGTCGAAGACACGTTTCCGGCGAGCGACGCTCCCGCGACCGGCGGCACGACGCGAATCGGCGACGCAGACAGCGACGACGTCGCGAAGCGGGCCCCCGACGATCACACGAAGCAGGGCGGATCGCACTAGAGCGTGTCAGGCACTTGGAATAGCGGGCACACTGACTCTTTAGTCATGTGTTCGTGTGTTTCTGTCACGCGAAGGATGCGGTCGGCCCTATCGCGACCGGGTTCGTAATTCCGTTACGTCCTTCGCTCCGGACCTGGCATGCTCGATTTCCAGGCGCAATACTTCAACAAGCCACACCGCTGATGGCCTACCTGCCGGATGGACCCGTCCTGCGCGCCTGCGCGTCGTCCACCTCGGGCTCGGGATACGCGAACCCGGCCAGCAGGCAATGTAACGCTCGATAGAGGGAGCCATGGCGCCGCTGTCACGCCGATCTTTCCAGACAATTTTCTTGTTCCTGTGGGAGCGAACCTGGAGGAAGTGATAAAGGAGTTCGCCGGGAATGATCAGGACGAGCGCGCGAGGCTTACCAGATCGGCCACAAGCGGTGAGCTGCAACCCGGCAAACAGTGGTGGAGTTAGCTCTCACGCCCCTAAACTCAAGTGAACGTGGTACGTGGCGAGCGCGCAATGACTACAACGACACCCAGCACCCGAACAGACGACACGGCATTGCATGACTGCGTGAGAACGTCTGATGCCGTGCGAATTCCTCCGTTTTGGTCGCATGCCGGAGGCGTTGCAGGCAACTCCATGAACGATACGATCCGGCGTCAACTCAACGAACTCAGCACCTGGTTGCATCGAAGTGCCTGACACGCACTGGCGACTGGCGTGCGACGAGGCGGCCGCTCAAACGCCCGGAACGGTCGCCCACAGTCGCTGCACGAGTTGCTGCACGGCGTCGTCGGGCACGCTCGCGTCGTGCGGGCGCAGCACGATCACGCGCCAGTAGGACTGACCGATGTGGCGCAACTCGACGTGAACGGCCACGTCGGGACTCGCGTTCAGATGGCCGTTCGCGATCCACGCATCGCTTGCGCCGACGTGCTCCGCCGAGTCAGGCGGCGACAGATCCATCGTGCCCGCCGCGCCACGCAAATATTCGAGCACGTATTCGCCCATCGACAGCGTCGGCCTTTCCTGCTCGGCGAAGAACACCGTCGTGCGTCCGTCGCGTGCGGTGAACGCCTGGATGGTCTCCTGATCCGTCGTCGCCATCGACGATGCGTGCCATGCGCCGTCTACGGCAGCCGTTTGCGCGGTCAGCGGATTGGTCCATGACGACGACTCCCGGTGCGAAGGCGCGGAGGACGCGCGCTTCGCGGTCCGCGGATGCGCGTGCAACGCCACGGGTATTGCAGCGGAAAAAGCCGGCTCGATAGACGGCGTATCGCTGAACCACTGGTCCGTGACCTTCGCGATTCCCGGCACCGCAGCGCCGACGAGCGCCACGCACAGCACGCCGAACACCGCCTTGCGCGCGACGCCGATCTCGCGCGCGCTCACCTGGTGACCGGTCTTCACGTCATACGCGACATCGGCGCCCGCACTCGCCTCGCGGCCGCGCCGCCACATCGTCACGAGATTCACGACCGGGATCCCGCATCCGAGCCCGCGCGCCCAGACGGCGAGATTGCGTCGCAGATAGGTCTTCCACGACAGGCGGCCGCCGTCGAGCGCCGTGACCTTCAGGCCGAGCAGCGCCTTGCCGGGCGTATTACCGGCGATGCGATAGACGCTCGCATCGACCATCATCGCGATCGGCAGGCACAGCATTGCGAACAGCACCGGATTGCCGGGCTCCGCGATCCACGCGGAAAAAGCGCGCCAATGCGTGCCGAGAAACACGGCCGTCGCGACGCCGACGGCCGCCGCCTCCCAGCCTACGTCGAACAATCGCGCGAAACAGCGGGCCACCGACAGGCCGAGCGCCGGCGCGAGCGGCGCACGGCTCGTGTACGCGAACGCAATGGCCTGCGCGAAGCGCTTGGCGGGAGACTCTGCCGCGCCGCCTGGCTCGCCGGACCGCGAATCGTGGCGCGAATCGTGCCGCGCATCGGCGAACTCCTGATTCGACGCCTGACGGTCGTACGCCGCCAGCTCACGGTCGTACGCTTCGCGGCGCACCGGATCGCCGAGCACCGCATACGCTTCGTTCAGCAGTCGCATCACGCGTTCGGCCTCGGGACCGGGACGGCGATCCGGGTGATAACGCTGACTCAACGCGCGATACGCGGCCTTGATCACCTCCGCGGGCGCACCGCGCATGACTTTCAGGTTGTCATAATGGGTATGCATCGACGACTCCCGGCGCATCGAAACTGTGCGCGCCGTATGGCTCCTTTCGCAATGATCGCATCGCTGGCGGCGGTTACGCGCCGGATCGCCGCGTGAAAAAAATTCGTCAAAAAATGCGCGGAAATCGCTCGCCGAGTAAAAAAATGGGCCGCTGCGTGCGGCTCGCTCTGCGCGGGCGGGCTGACAACCCGCTTTTCCTGTGCTTGCAGCTTAACAACGGCGCGCGGTGCACCGCAGTTTCTCCTTCGCTGGCCAGCGGGCCGCGGCGCTGCCGGCGCGAGTCGCAAAAGCGATCGCCAGATGGAAAGAATTCGCTGTACGCGCGGATCACGCCGCGTTTATAGTCGATCGCGACAATCAAGGAGACATCCCGATGACGAACCCGAACGCGCGGCGCGGCGTATTCCCGGTCGTACCGACCATCTTCGACGAGGCCGGGCGCCTCGACCTCGACGGCCAGCGGCGCGCCGTCGATTTCATGATCGACGCCGGATCGCACGGTCTCGCGATCCTCGCGAATTTCTCCGAGCAGTTCGCGCTGTCCGACGACGAACGCTCGGCGGTGCAGAAAGTCGTGCTCGAACACGTGGCCGGCCGCGTGCCGGTGATCGTCACGACCACGCACTTCAGCAGCGACGTCTGCGCCGCGCGCAGCCGCGCCGCGCAGGACGCGGGCGCCGCGATGGTGATGATCATGCCGCCGTATCACGGCGCGACGATCCGCGTGTCCGAGCGCGGCATACAGGAGTTCTACCGGCGCGTGTCGGACGCGATCGACATCCCGATCATGATCCAGGACGCGCCGGTGTCCGGCACGACGCTGTCGGCCTCGTTTCTCGCACGGCTCGCGAGCGAAGTTCCGAACGTGTCGTACTTCAAGATCGAATGTCCGCAGGCGGCGGGCAAGCTGCGCGAGCTGATCGAACTCGGCGGCGAGTCGATCGTCGGCCCGTGGGACGGCGAAGAAGCGATCACGCTGCTCGCGGATCTCGACGCCGGCGCGACCGGCACGATGACCGGCGGCGGCTACCCGGACGGCATCCGGCAGATCTACGACGCGTACATGGCCGGCGATACCGAGCAAGCAGCGGGGCTCTATCAGCGCTGGCTGCCGCTGATCAACTACGAAAACCGTCAGACGGGCCTCGCCGCGTGCAAGGTGCTGATGAAGGAAGGCGGCGTGATCGCGTCGGATACGTTGCGCCATCCGCTCGCGCCCGTTCACCCGGCTACGCGCGAAGGGCTGCTGAAGGTCGCGCGACGGCTCGATCCGCTCGTGCTGCGCTGGGGCCGCTGAGCGGCACGTTTTCCGGTTCCTTCCTGCGTGGGAAGACGCGTGTTGCGACGCGATCGAGCGCGTCTTTCCCCCGAATTGCGCCCCGTTTCCCCGCTTCTTCCCCGCGTTGCATCGCGTGTCCGGTTGATAGCCTGTAATTTCCGCCGCTGCGTCCCGCCCGGGCGTTCGCCTGTCCGCGTCGACCAGCGGCATTCGACCGAATGCACGACGATGCCCCGCGCCCGCCTCTTCTCCGGTGGCCGCGGTGCCGAGACGTGCACCACGTCGTCGAATCGCCCACGCTGACTGCCGGATCGCCATGACCCTCGACTCGTTGTACGCCGACGCGAAAGCGCAGCATCTCGCCGGCGACCTGAGCGCCGCACGCACGCTGTACGAAGCGGTGCTCGCGCACGACCCCGATCTCGCGGACGTGCACTTCCGCCTCGGCATCCTCGAGCTGCAAGGCGGCAACGGCGCCAGCGCAATCGCGCGACTCGACCGGGCGATTGCGCTGGCGCCCGGCGACGCGCGCCCTCACTTCGTGCGCGCGCAGGTGCTGCATGGGCTCGGCCGCTACGCGCAAGCCGCCGATGCGTGCCGCGCGGCGCTCGCGCTCGATCCCGCGTCCGCCGACACGCATGGCTCGCTCGGCAACGCGCTGCAGGCGCTCGGCGACCACGCCGGCGCGATCGACGCTTACACCGCGGCGCTCGCGCTCGATCCGTCCAACGCGGACGCGTCGAACAATCTCGGCAACAGTCATCGCCAGCGCGGCGAAACCGACGCGGCCGAACGCGCGTGGCGCGGCGCGCTGCAAGCGCAGCCGCAACACGCAAGCGCGCTGACGAATCTCGGCGCACTGCTGAACGAGCAGGGACGCGTCGACGAAGCGATCGTGCTGCTGCGCGAAGCCGTGCGTATCGATCCGCAGGCGAGCGCCGCTCTGATCAATCTCGGCGTGGCGCTGTGCGAAATGCGGGCGTTCGCGGAGGCGGCGCAATGGCTCGACCGCGCGATCGCATGCGATCCTCGCGACGCGCACGCCGCGTACAACCTCGGCAACGCGCTGCACGGCCTCGGCCGCCATCGCGAAGCCGCCGCGCAATGGCACCGTGCGGTGACGCTCGAACCTCGGCACGCCGATGCCTGGAACAACCTCGGCAACGTGCGCAAGCTGCTCGGCGAATACGCGGCGGCGGCCGACGCGTTCGACGCCGCGCTTCGCGTGCGCCCCGACTTCATCGTCGCGCACAATAACGCGGCCAACCTGCACCGCACGCTCGGACGGCACGACGAAGCGCAAGCGCATCTGCAAGCGGCGCTCGCGCACGACCCCCGACACGCGGCGACGCTCAACAATCTCGGCAACGTGCTGAAGGACACCGGCGCGCTCGACGACGCGATCGACTGTTACCGTCAAGCGACCGCACACGATCCGCGCAATGCGATCGCGCACAGCAATCTCGTCTACGCGCTGTGTTTCCAGTCCGACGATGCGAATGCGGTGCTGAACGAAGCGCTGAACTGGTCGTCGCAGCACGAAGCACCGCTTGTCGCCGCGCGTACGCAAAGTATGCAACATGCGCCCGAGCGCACCGCGACGCGAGAGCGGCTGCGCATCGGCTACGTCGGCGCCGACTTCCGCGACCATTGCCAGGCGCTGTTTCTGAAGCCGCTCCTCGCGCACCATGATCGCGACGCGTTCGAGATCGTCTGCTACGCGAACGTCGCGCGCCCCGATTCGATGACACGCGAACTCGCCGTGCACGCGGACCTGTGGCGCGACGTTCACGGTCTCGACGACGCGCTCGTTGCGCAACGGATCCGCGACGACGGGATCGACATCCTCGTCGACCTGACGATGCACATGGCCGACGGCCGGCTGCCCGTCTTCGCGCTGCGGCCCGCGCCGGTGCAGGTCACGTGGCTCGCGTATCCGGGCACCACGGGGCTCGCGTCGATCGACTACCGGCTGACCGACCGTCATCTCGATCCGCCCGGACACGACGACGAATATCGCGAGCGCTCGATCCGGCTCGCCGATACGTTCTGGTGCTACGACCCGCTGACGGACACGCCACCGGTCAACGAACTGCCTGCGCTGAAGAACGGGTACGTCACGTTCGGATGCCTGAACAATCCGTGCAAGCTGACGGATACGACGCTGCGCCTGTGGGCGCCGTTGCTGGACGCACTGCCGGATGCGCGCCTTATGCTGATGGCGCCGCCGGGCGCGGGCCGCGAGCGGCTCGCACAGCGGATGCGCGCGCACGGCCTCGACGTCGCGCGCGTGAGCTTCGTGCCGTTCCGCCCGCGCGCCGAATACCTGGCCACGTATCGCGCGATCGACATCGGCCTCGACACGCTGCCGTACAACGGCCACACGACGAGCCTCGACGCGTTCTGGATGGGCGTCCCGGTGATCACGCGCGTCGGGCAGACCGTGGTCGGCCGTGCGGGCTTCAGTCAGCTGACGAACCTCGACATGCGGGAACTCGCGGCGACAAGCGATGCGGCTTTCGTCGACACGGCGCTCGCGCTCGCGCGCGATCTGCCGCGCGTCGCCGCGTTGCGCGCCGAACTGCGCGGCCGCCTCGCGCGCTCGCCGCTGATGGACGGCGCGCGCTTCGCACGGCAAATCGAAGCCGCTTATCGCGGCATGTGGGAAAACCGCGCCTAGGCGTCGACGAGCCGCGCCTCGAGCAGGCGGATGAACTGCTCGGCGGCCGGCGACTGCACGCTGCCCTCGCGGGTCACGATGCCGAACGTCTGCGAGCGCGACTTCAGCGCGACCGGCAAGATCCTGAGCATCCGTTGCCGCTCGAACAGGCGCGCGATATCGGTCGGCAGCAGCGACACCAGATCGTCGCTCTCTTGCAGCAGCGCGACCGTCACGAACGTGGACGCCGTCGAGATCGTGTTCGCGGGCATCGCGAGCCCGGCGAGCGTCATCTCTTCTTCGAGCAGCGCGTTGAGCGGCATATGCGCCGGATACGTGACCCAGCGATGCGACGCGAGATCGGCAAGCGTCAGTGCGTCGTTGCCCGGCGGCGGATGAGCGTGGCCGACGACGACCGACAGCGGCTCGACGCCGAGCGACCGGTAGCGATATTTCGACGGATCGCTACTGACCGCCGAGCGTCCGATCACGAGATCGAGCTGCCCTTCGTCGAGTTGCGCGAGCATCCGCGTGCTGGTGTCTTCGGTCACCTCGATCGACAGGTTCGGCTGGCTCGCCTGCAACGCCTTCACCGCGGGCACGACGACGTCCGGAATCGCGCCCATGATCGCGCCGATCGCGAGCCGTCCGCCGCGGCCCGAGCGAATCTGCGCGACGTCCTCGCACAACGCGTTCAGATCGCTCGCGAAGAGCCGCGCATAGCGGACCACGCAATGGCCGAACTGATTCGGGATCATCCCGCTCGTCGAACGTTCGAACAGCGGTTCGCCGAACATCGACTCCAGCTCGCGCAGCGCCTTGCTCGCGGCGGACTGCGTAATCGACAGCGCGCTCGCCGCCTTGTGCAGCGAGCGGTGATCGTCGAGCGCGATCAGCAGTTGCAGCTGTCGCATTCTGAGACGCGACAGCAGCGTATTCAGCGTCTTGTTCATCGCGCGCGGATCAGGTAATCGCGCCGATCTGCCACGGCACGAATTCGTTCTGTCCGTAGCCGTGCAGTTCGCTGCGCGAGCGCTTGCCGGACGCCGTATCGAGCATCATCTGGAAGAACACGCGGCCCAGCTCCTCGATGCGCGCGGTCCCGTCGATCACCGTTCCGCAGTTGATGTCCATGTCGTCCGACTGACGCTCCCACAGCGCGGTGTTCGTCGCGAGCTTCAGCGACGGCGACGGCGCGCAGCCATAAGCCGAGCCGCGCCCCGTCGTGAAGCAGATCAGGTTAGCGCCGCCCGCCACCTGGCCCGTCGCCGACACCGGGTCGTAACCCGGCGTGTCCATGAAAACGAGGCCCTTTTTGACGACCGGCTGTGCATACTCATAGACTTCGACGAGGTTCGTGTGCCCGGCCTTCGCGATCCCGCCGAGCGATTTTTCGAGCACCGTCGTGAGGCCGCCCGCCTTGTTGCCGGCAGACGGATTGTTGTTGATCGCCGCGTGATGGCGCGCGCAGTAGTCCTCCCACCAGCGGATGCGCTCGACCAGCTTCTCGCCGACGTCGCGGGTCACCGCGCGGCGCGTCAGCAGATGTTCGGCGCCGTAGATTTCCGGCGTCTCCGACAGGATCGCGGTGCCGCCGTGCCGCACCAGCAGATCGACCGCCGCGCCGAGCACCGGATTCGCGGTGATGCCCGAGTAGCCGTCCGAGCCGCCGCATTGCAGCCCGACCGTCAGATGGCGCGCGGCAACCGGTTCGCGGCGCACGTCGTTCGCGGCGGACAGCATCGAGCGCACGAGTTCGATGCCTTTTTCGATTGTCTTCGTCGTGCCGCCGGTGTCCTGGATCGTGAACGTGCGCAGGCGCGCATGCTCGGTGAGCCCTTGCGTTTGCAACAGACGCGGAATCTGGTTCGTCTCGCAACCGAGCCCGATCACGAGCACCGCCGCGAAATTCGGATGCACCGCGTAGCCGCCCAGCGTGCGCTGCAAGAGCGCCAGTGCTTCGCCTTCCGAATCGACTGCGCAGCCCGCGCCGTGCGTCAGCGCGACGACGCCGTCCACGTTCGGGAACGCAGCGAGTTCGTCCGGATGGATGTCGCGGCGGAAGTGATCGGCGATCGCGCGCGCGACCGTCGCCGAGCAGTTCACCGACGTCAGGATGCCGATGTAATTGCGCGTCGCGACGCGGCCGTCGTCGCGCACGATCCCCTCGAACGTGGCCTGCTCCGCCGGCAAAACGGGCGGCGTGTCGCGCACGCTTTCGCCGAATGCATAGTCGCGCGCGAACTCGCCCATCGCGAGGTTGTGCGTATGCACGTGCTGTCCCGCACGGATCGGCTGGCTCGCAAACCCGATGATCTGACCGTAGCGATGCACCGGCTGACCGGGCTCGATCGCGCGTGTCGCCACCTTGTGTCCGGGCGGCACGAGCCCCGCGACGGTCACGCGCTCGTCGTCGAGTGTCGTGCCCGACACGAGCTGCTCGAGCGCGACGACCACGTCGTCGGCCGGATGAAGTCGGATCACGCGGGCGCGCCGGGCGGGCTCGGCACCGCTCGCGGCGGTTGCTGGGGCAATCGAGGACATATCGGATTCCTGGCGGCAGATGCGCAAGCCCATCGGCCGATCTAGCTGATATATTAGTATCGGCGATTGTAACGGGAATTCCGCCGGGGTGCCGGATCGCCGTTATCCGGGTTAACCCACTCGGCCTCTCCGGCCGCCGCGATCGCGTCAGCGCCCCCGCGCAGCGAGTGTCCGCGCCCAGGGGCGCCCTAATATACTGGGTGCGTTACAACATGCTGTCCGCTCAACCTTCGCCACGTCACTCATGAAGCCCGTCCGCAACGATCCCGACGCTTTCATCCGCCGCGTGCTGCCGACCGATCTGACGCTCGACCGGTCGATGGCGCTGTCGACGCAGATCTACCAGCGCGTGCGCGAAGCGATCATCACGATGGCGCTGCTGCCGAACGACGTGATCTTCGAGCGGGCGATCGCCGAAGCGCTCGGCGTGTCGCGCACGCCGGTGCGCGAAGCACTGCTGCAGCTCGCGCGCGAGGACCTCGTCGTGATCGCCGCGCAGTCGCGCACGTTCGTCGCGCCGGTGCGCCGCGAACAGTTCGTCGAGAGCGCGTTGATCCGAAAAGTGCTTGAAATCGCGAGCATCCGGCGCGCGGCCGAAATCATCACCGACGCGAAAATCGAGCACCTGCACGACATCCACGAAGCGCATCAGCGCGCGATCGAGCGCGGCAATCCGGTCGCCGCGATTCGCCACGACAACGCGTTTCACGCGGGCGTCAATCAGGCCGCGCGTCTGCCGAAAATGCAGCAGCTCGTCGAACTCGTGCGCGCGCCGATCGACCGCGTCCGGCACATCACCGTGCGCGATCCGGTCGTCGCCGACGTGACGCTGATCCAGCATCGCGAAGTGCTCGACGCACTGCGGCGGCACGACGCCGATGCCGCCGAACGCACGCTGCGCGATCATCTGGACGATGCATTCGAACGCCAGAAAATCGCGTTCGACGCGAACGTCGCGCTGTTCGAAGGGACCGAGGAGTCGGCGGAGACGACCGCCGATTGAGCCACGACCGACCAGCGCGGGACGCGCGAAAAACGCGCCCCGCGCGCGCCGTCAGTGCGTCAGTGCGAATGCCGCGGCACCGCCGCGCCGCGCTTGCCGACGAGGAAGTCGAGATCGCAGCCTTCGTCGGCCTGCAGCACGTGATCGACATAGAGCCGCGCATAGCCGCCGCGACCCTGCTGCTCGGCGACGCCCGGCGCGGCCGTCTGGTCGACCTGCGCGAGACGGCGCGCGAGTTCGTCGTCGTCGATTTCCAGCTGCAGCGTGCCCGCATCGCAGTCGAGCGAGATCCAGTCGCCGTTGCGCACCGCCGCGAGCGGGCCGCCCGCCGCTGCTTCCGGCGCGACGTGCAGCACCACGGTGCCGTATGCGGTGCCGCTCATCCGCGCATCGGAAATGCGCACCATGTCTTTCACGCCCTGACGCAGCAGCTTCGGCGGCAGCCCCATGTTGCCGACCTCGGCCATGCCCGGATAGCCGCGCGGACCGCAGTTCTTCATCACCAGTACCGAGTCCTTGTCGACGTCGAGCGACTCGTCTTCGATCGTCGCCTTGTAGTGATCGAAGTTCTCGAACACGACCGCGCGACCTCGATGCTTCAACAGCTCCGGGCTCGCCGCGGACGGCTTGAGCACCGCGCCGCGCGGCGCGAGATTGCCGCGCAGGATGCGGATGCCGCCATCGTCGATCAGCGGCTTGTCGAGCGGACGGATCACTTCGTCGTTGTAGTTCGGCGCTTCACGCACGTTGTCCCACAGCGATTTGCCGTTGACGGTCAACGCGTCCGGATGCGGCAGCAGCTTGCCTTCGCCGAGACGGCGCAGCACGGCCGGCAATCCACCCGCGTAATAGAACTCTTCCATCAGGAAGCGGCCCGACGGCATCAGGTCGACGATCGTCGGCGTATCGCGGCCAAGACGCACCCAGTCTTCGAGTTCGAGCGGCACGCCGATGCGCCCCGCAATCGCCTTCAGGTGAATCACCGCGTTGGTGGAGCCGCCGATCGCGGCGTTCGTGCGGATCGCGTTTTCGAACGCGGCGCGCGTGAGGATCTTCGACAGCGTCAGGTCTTCGAGCGCCATCTGCACGATGCGCAGGCCCGACATGTGGGCGAGCACGTAGCGGCGCGCGTCGACGGCCGGAATCGCCGCGTTGTGCGGCAGCGTCACGCCGAGCGACTCGGCCATGCAGGCCATCGTCGACGCGGTGCCCATCGTGTTGCAGGTGCCGGCCGAACGCGACATGCCCGCTTCGGCGGACATGAATTCGTGAATCGAAATCTTGCCGGCCTTCACCTGTTCGCTCAGCTGCCACACCACGGTGCCCGAGCCGATGTCGCGCCCCTGGTGCTTGCCGTTCAGCATCGGGCCGCCGCTGACCATGATGGCCGGCACGTCGCAGCTGGCCGCGCCCATCAGCAGCGCGGGCGTGGTCTTGTCGCAGCCGGCCAGCAGCACGACCGCATCGATCGGATTGCCGCGGATCGACTCCTCGACGTCCATGCTGGCCAGATTGCGCGTGAACATCGCGGTCGGGCGCAGGTTCGATTCGCCGTTCGAGAACACCGGGAACTCGACCGGGAAGCCGCCCGCCTCGAATACGCCGCGCTTCACGTGCTCGGCGAGCTTGCGAAAGTGCGCATTGCACGGCGTGAGCTCGGAGAACGTGTTGCAGATACCGATGATCGGCTTGCCCGCGAATTCGTGATCAGGGATGCCCTGGTTCTTCATCCAGCTGCGGTACATAAAGCCGTTCTTGTCGGCGGTGCCGAACCATTGTGCCGAGCGCAGCTTGCGAGGTTGGTCAGTCATGTCGTTCCGTTCGAATTTCGTCAATATAGTAAGACTATATGGGGGGTCAATGGATTGCGCTATAGGTACTTGTAGCAAGACTTTTGACGCAGCGCCGGGACAAGTGGGTCAGCATGATGACAGCTTGGCTACGTGACGCATAACGAGAATTTACCCGGACTGGCTTACAAATAGAATGACTTTTTATGCCGGGAGAATGGGGGAAAACACTAATCACTAGACGGATTGGCTGCGCATATAGTTTGGCTATTCAAAAAATGCGCGATTGCGCGCTGCACAGGATCAAGGAGTCTCAGATAGTGGCTACTTCGCCCCGTTTTTCCGGCCTGTTTCCGGTTGCGCCGACGCCGTTTACCGCTTCGGGCGAGCTCGACCTCGACGGCCAGCGCCGCGTGATCGACTGCATGGTCGATCAGCAGGTGGATGGCATCTGCATTCTTGCCAACTATTCAGAACAGTTTGTACTGACCGACGCCGAGCGCGACACGCTGGTGGACCTGTGCCTTGCGCAGACCGCCGGCCGCGTGCCGGTGATGGCGACCTGCAGCCACTTCAGCACGCAGATCGCCAGCGACCGCGCGAAGCGCGCGGTGGCCGCCGGCGCCAGCATGGTGATGCTGATGCCGCCGTATCACGGCGCGACGCTGCGCGTCGACGAAAACGCGATGTTCGAGCACTTCGCGCGCGTGGCCGACGCAGCCGGCGTGCCGGTGATGGTGCAAGACGCGCCGTTGAGCGGCGTGGGGCTGTCGGTGCCGTTCCTTGCGCGCCTCGCGCGCGAACTGCCGCTGGTGCGCTACTTCAAGATTGAAGTGGCCGGCGCCGCGGCGAAACTGCGCGCGCTGATCGCGGCAGGCGGCGACACGATTGAAGGTCCGTTCGATGGCGAAGAAGCGATCACGCTGATGCCCGATCTGGATGCGGGCGCAACCGGCACGATGTCGAGCGCGCTGCTGCCCGACCTGATCCGTCCGGTGTTCGACGCGTTCCGCGCCGGACGTCGCGACGAAGCACGCGCCGGTTACGC
>DATJJN010000066.1:0-47704 GCA_035492135.1 Paraburkholderia sp.
GGTCTCGATGACCGGCGCGGCGAAGTCCGCCGCTTCGTTATCCGATTCACCACCGGCTTCACCGTCCACTTCGACGTCCTCCTCAAAGTCCGCTTCATGACGCGTCCACTTCGACAGGATTCGGGAAAAACATCATGAACATCTCCAGGTTCTTTATCGACCGGCCCATTTTTGCTGGCGTGCTGTCGGTCATTATTCTGCTTGGCGGCATCATCGCGTTGACGATGCTGCCGACCTCCGAGTATCCGGAAGTCGTGCCGCCATCGGTTGTGGTTCGCGCGCAATATCCGGGCGCGAACCCGAAAGTCATCGCGGAAACGGTCGCCTCGCCGCTCGAAGAAAAGATCAACGGCGTCGAAAACATGCTGTACATGCAGTCGCAGGCGAACAGCGACGGCAACCTGACGCTGACGGTCACGTTCCGTCTCGGCACCGATCCGGACAAGGCGACGCAGCTCGTGCAGAACCGCGTGAACCAGGCGCTGCCGCGTCTGCCCGAGGACGTGCAGCGGCTCGGCATCACGACGATCAAAAGCTCGCCGACGCTGACGATGGTCGTGCACCTGATCTCGCCGAACAACCAGTACGACATGACGTATCTGCGCAACTACGCGCTGCTGAACGTGAAGGACCGTCTCGCGCGGATCCAGGGCGTCGGCGAAGTGCAGTTGTGGGGCGCGGGCGACTACGCGATGCGCGTCTGGCTCGATCCGCAGAAGGTCGCGCAGCGCGGCCTGACCGCAACCGACGTCGTCAACGCGATCCGCGAGCAGAACGTGCAGGTCGCGGCCGGCGTGATCGGCGCGTCGCCGTCGGTGCCGGGTACGCCGCTGCAATTGTCGGTGAACGCGCGCGGGCGGCTCACGACCGAGAGCGAGTTCGGCAACATCATCGTGAAGACGACGCCGGACGGCGGCGTCACGTATCTGCGCGACATCGCGCGCATCGAGCTGGCCGCGTCCGAATACGGGCTGCGCTCGCTGCTCGACAACAAGCCGGCGGTCGCGCTCGCGATCAACCAGGCGCCGGGCGCGAATTCGCTCGCGATTTCCGACCAGGTGCGCGCGGCGATGAAGGACCTGAAGCAGGACTTCCCGGCCGGCGTCGACTACAAGATCGTCTATGACCCGACGCAGTTCGTGCGTTCGAGCATCGAGGCGGTCGTGCATACGCTGCTCGAAGCGATCGCGCTCGTCGTGATCGTCGTGATCGTGTTCCTGCAGACGTGGCGCGCGTCGATCATTCCGCTGATCGCGGTGCCGGTGTCGATCGTCGGCACGTTCTCGCTCCTGCTCGCGTTCGGCTTCTCGATCAACGCGCTGTCGCTGTTCGGGATGGTGCTCGCGATCGGGATCGTCGTCGACGATGCGATCGTCGTCGTCGAGAACGTCGAGCGCAACATCGAAAGCGGGCTTTCCGCGCGCGACGCAACCTATAAGGCGATGCGCGAAGTGAGCGGACCGATCATCGCGATCGCGCTGACGCTCGTCGCCGTGTTCGTGCCGCTCGCGTTCATGACGGGCCTGACCGGTCAGTTCTACAAGCAGTTCGCGATGACGATCGCGATCTCGACGGTGATCTCCGCGTTCAACTCGCTGACGCTCTCGCCGGCGCTGTCCGCGCTGCTGCTGCGCGGTCACGGCGACAAGGAGGACTGGCTCACGCGCGCGATGAACCGCGTGTTCGGCGGCTTCTTCCGGCGCTTCAATCACGTGTTCCATCGCGGCTCCGAGCGCTATGGCCGCGGCGTGAACGGCGTGCTGCGCCGCAAGGGCGTGATGCTCGTGGTCTATGCGGTGCTCGTCGGCGCGACGGTGCTGATGGCGCGCGTCGTGCCGGGCGGCTTCGTGCCCGCGCAGGACAAGGAGTATCTGATCGCGTTCGCGCAACTGCCGAACGGCGCGTCGCTCGATCGCACCGAGGCCGTGATTCGCGACATGAGCGCAATCGCGCTGAAGCAGCCGGGCGTGGAAAGCGCGGTCGCGTTCCCGGGGTTGTCGGTGAACGGCTTCACGAACAGTTCGAGCGCGGGCATCGTGTTCGTCACGCTGAAGCCGTTCAAGGAGCGCGGCAGCCGCGCGCTGTCGGCGGGCGCGATCGCCGGTGCGCTGAACCAGCAGTACGCGGCGATCAAGGACTCGTTCGTCGCGGTGTTTCCGCCGCCGCCGGTGCTGGGTCTCGGCACGCTCGGCGGCTTCAAGATGCAGCTCGAGGACCGCGGCGCGGTCGGCTACGCGGAGCTCAATCGCGCGACGCAGGACTTCATCAAGCGCGCGGCGACGACGCCCGAACTCGGCCCGACGTTCTCCAGCTATCAGATCAACGTGCCGCAACTGAACGTCGATCTGGATCGCACGAAGGCCAAGCAGCTCGGCGTGCCGGTGACGGACGTGTTCGACACGATGCAGATCTACCTCGGCTCGCTGTACGTGAACGACTTCAACCGTTTCGGGCGCGTGTACCAGGTGCGCGTGCAGGCCGATGCGCCGTTCCGTCAGCACGCGGACGACATCCTGCAACTGAAGACGCGCAACGATCGGGGCGAGATGGTGCCGCTGTCGTCGCTCGTCACGGTGAGCCCGACGTACGGCCCCGAGATGGTGGTTCGCTACGACGGCTACACGGCGGCGGATATCAACGGCGGCCCGGCGCCGGGCTTCTCGTCGGGCGAGGCGCAGGCGGCGGCGGAACGCATCGCGGCCGAGACGCTGCCGCGCGGCGTGAAGTTCGAATGGACCGACCTCACGTACCCGCAGATTCTCGCGGGCAATTCGGGCAGCTGGGTGTTCCCGATCTGCGTGCTGATCGGGTTCCGCGTGCTCGCGGCGCTGTACGAGAGCCTGACGCTGCCGCTCGCGGTGATCCTGATCGTGCCGATGAGCGTGCTGTGCGCGTTGACCGGCGTGTGGCTCACGCAGGGCGACAACAACATCTTCACGCAGATCGGGCTGATGGTGCTCGTCGGGCTCGCGTCGAAGAACGCGATCCTGATCGTGGAATTCGCGCGTGAACTGGAGCACGACGGACACACGCCGCTGTCCGCGGCGATCGAGGCGAGCCGGATGCGTCTGCGCCCGATCCTGATGACGTCGATCGCTTTCATCATGGGCGTGGTGCCGCTCGTGCTGTCGAGCGGCGCGGGCTCCGAGATGCGACATGCGATGGGCGTGGCGGTGTTCTTCGGGATGCTCGGCGTGACCGCGTTCGGGTTGCTGCTGACGCCGGTGTTCTATGTGGTGCTGCGTACGCTCGCGGGCGGCAAGATTCACGTCGCGCAGAAGGATCGTGCGGGCGCGGCCGTACCGGCGATGGACGCTTGATGGAGATGACGACAATGAAAAATAATTCGCTCGCCGCAAGCCGGCACGATGGCGGCCTTCATGCGGCGACGCGCGGGCTGCGGGTCGCCGCGGCCGCGGCGCTGGCGGCGTGGCTCGCGGCGTGCTCGGTCGAGCCGCCGTATCACCGGCCCGACGCGGCCGCGCCGGCTGCTTTCAAGGAAGCGCCTTCGCAGGGCGCCGCCTCGCAGGATCCGCACGCTGCCGGCACGTGGACGACCGCGCATCCGGCCGACGACGCGCATCGCGGCCAGTGGTGGACCGTGTTCGGCGATCCGGCGTTGAACACGCTCGAAGACGAAGCGCAGGCCGCGAACCAGGACCTGAAGGCGGCGGCCGCGCGCGTGCAGCAGGCTCGGGCGCTGACGCAGGCGGCGCGCGCGTCGTGGTTCCCGTCGATCGACGCGGGCTTCGGGCCGACGCGCGAACGCCTGTCGCCGGCGTCGCAGTTCCTGCCGGACAACGCCAGCGTGCCGACGCAGACGCTGTGGCGCGCACAGGGCACGGTGTCGTACGAGGCGGATCTGTTCGGGCGTGTCAGCTCGAACGTGAACGCGGCGCGGGCCGACGCGCAGCAGAGCGAGGCGCTGTTCCGCTCGGTGCAGCTCGCGTTGCAGGCGGACGTCGCGCAGAACTACTTCCAGCTGCGCCAGTTCGATTCGCAAGTCGACCTGTACCAGCGCACCGTCGCGTTGCGCGAGGATGCGCTGAAGCTCGTCGAGCGGCGCTTCAACGACGGCGACATCAGCGAGCTGGACGTCGCGCAGGCGCGCAACGAACTCGCGACGGCACGGGCCGACGCAGTGGGCGTCGCGCGGCAGCGGGCGGTGTCGGAGCACAGTCTCGCGATCCTGCTCGGCAAGGCGCCGGCGGACTTCACGTTCGCGCGCACGCCGCTCGTGCCGGTGAGCATGCGCATTCCGGCGGACCTGCCGTCGACGCTGCTCGAACGCCGGCCCGACATCGCGGCGGCCGAGCGCGCGATGGCCGCCGCGAACGCGCGCGTCGGCCTCGCGAAGTCGGCGTTCTTCCCGAAGCTCGACATCACCGGCATGTTCGGGTTCGAATCGGCGACGCTCGGCGATCTGTTCATGTGGTCGACGCGCACGTTCCTGCTCGGGCCGTTCGCGGGCACCGCGCTGACCGTGCCGATCTTCGACGGCGGACGTCGCCGCGCCGGGCTCGACCAGGCGCGGGCGAAGTACGACGAGGATGTCGCGCAATACCGGCAGCAGGTGCTGATTGCGTTCCGCGAGGTCGAGGACAACCTGTCGGATCTGCGTCTGCTCGACGACCAGCTGCGCGAGCAGAACGACGCGGTGAACGCGTCGCAGCGCGCCGCGCATCTGTCGCAGACGCAGTACGACGAAGGGCAGGTCAGCTACCTGAACGTGATCGACAGCCAGCGCTCGGTGCTCGTGTCGCAACTGCAGGCGAGCCAGCTGCAGGGCCTGCAGGCGGTGGCGACGGTCAACCTGATCCGCGCGCTCGGCGGCGGGTGGGGCGATCTGAAGGCCGACGACGCGACGCCGCCGTCGACGCCGCCGCTCGCGGCGCGGTAAATCGCCGGGCGGCGAGCCGGCGGTTCGTCGGCGGTTCGTCGCCGGTTCGTCGCCGGTTCGTCGCCGGTTCGTCGGCGGTTCGTCGCCGGTTCGTGATCAAGCGCCGCCTTCGGGCGGCGCTTTGTTTATTGACGGGCGCGATCGCGCTCGCCTGTCCTTGTACACTTGCGGGTTTGATCAGCGGCACGGGCCGCGCTACCTCAGAGGTGTACACGTTGCCGCTCAGACTGCCGACCACCGCGACGGCGCCGTTTTGCCCATCGGAAGTGCAGGGGACCGTCGCGGTTTCGCCGCGTGCGTCGCTCCTGAAGAGAATCGGGCAGTTCGCGGGCCCGGGCCTTCTCGTCTCGATCGGCTACATGGACCCGGGCAACTGGGCGACCGACATCGCGGCCGGCTCGCAATTCGGCTACAGCCTGCTGTTCGTCGTCGTGCTGTCGAGCGTCGCGGCGATCGTGCTGCAATGCCTGAGCATGCGGCTCGGGCTCGTCACGGGCCGCGATCTCGCGCAACTGTCGCGCGAGCGCTACACGAAGCCGTTCGCGCGCGGACAGTGGGTGCTCGCGGAACTGTCGATCATCGCGTGCGATCTCGCCGAGGTGCTCGGCGGCGCGCTCGCGTTCCATCTGCTGCTCGGCTGTTCGCTGACGGTCGGCATCGGGCTGACCGCGTTCGACACGCTGATCGTGCTCGGCCTGAAGGGCAAGAATTTCCGCACGCTCGAAGCAATCATGGCCGGACTGGTCGCGACCATCGGGCTCGGCTACGCGGTCCAGCTCGCGCTCGTCGAGCCGCACTGGCCGTCGGTCGTCGGCGGGCTGATACCGTCGTGGCACGCGCTCGATTCGCGCGTGCCGCTGTATCTCGCGATCGGCATTCTCGGCGCGACGGTGATGCCGCATAACCTCTATCTGCATTCGTCGATCGTGCAGACGCGCGCGGTCCAACGCGATTCCAAAAGTATCGCGTCGGCAATCGGGCTCTCGCGGATCGACACGATCGTGTCGCTCGTGCTCGCGCTGCTGATCAACGCGGCGATCCTGATTCTCGCGGCAGCCGCGTTTCACGACACCGGCCATCACGACGTGACCGACATCGAACAGGCGTTCCGGCTGCTCGCGCCGATCGTCGGCACGAGCGCCGCCGCCGTGCTGTTCGGCATCACGTTGCTCGCGTCGGGACAAAGCTCGACGTTCACCGGCACCGTCGCGGGCCAGGTGATCATGGAAGGTTTCCTGCAGATGAAGATTCCGTGCTGGCAGCGCCGCCTGATCACGCGCGTGCTCGCGCTGATCCCGGCGTTCGCCGGCGTCGCGCTGCTCGGCAACGACGCGGTCGGCAGGCTACTCGTGGCGAGTCAGGTCGTGTTGAGTCTGCAACTGCCGTTCGCGCTGTGGCCGCTGATCCGGATGACCGGCGACCGCGCGTTGATGGGCGAATTCGTGAATCGCACGCTGACGCGCGTGCTCGCGTGGTCGCTGTTCGCGTTGATCAGCGCGGCCAATCTGTGGCTCGTGCTGCAGACGTTCGGGATGGGATGAAGCAGGGACGGGGCTGGAAGCGCTTCTCCGCCCGACACGGGGAAAAGTGCCGGGCGGGTTCGCGTCTTGTTGTGCGTCCGGTTTGAATCCGGATCTGCTCTCCTACGCTCAGGCAGCCTCGGCAATACCGTCCGGCGTGACCGGAACATTGCTGTCGGACTGCGCGGCGCCCCGTCGCGCTGCAGCTGCTTTCTTCGTCTTGCCGGCTCTGGACGGCGGCTGGCACGCACCGCACACGACGTTGTGCTGCAGGTCGTGACGGTGCGCGACGAACTTGCCGCCGCAGCGGCAGCAAGGCGTCAGCTGCAGAATATCGGCATCGAAAAAGCGCACCAGGGTCCACGCCCGCGTGAGGTCGAGCACCGGCTCGATCGCGTTGTGGCGGCAATGTTCCAGATAGAGCCGGAACCCCTTGGTGAGCGCGTCGAGATGCGAGCAACGCGCTTCGTTCTTCAGAAACAGGTACGTGTTGTAGAACAGCGACGCGTGGATGTTCGCGAGCCACGTCATGTACCAGTCGGCCGAGAACGGCAACATACCCTTGGGCGGCGAGACGCCCTTGACCTCGCGATACAGCCGGATCATCCGGTCGCGCGAGAGTGACAGTTCGCTTTCGAGCACCTGCATGCGCGCGCCGAGTTCGATCAGCGCGATGGCCCGGAATACTTCCTGGGCGTCTTCAGTCAGGCTGCGCTTCGTGGCGGAGGTCATCGAAGATCTCTCAGGCGAACTGACTGGCGCTCTGTCCTGCGAGCAGGATGGCGGCATGAGTCGATGCGACGTCGGCATGCTTCGAAGTCTGCGTGAGCGCGGACAGCATCGCATGGTCGTCGAAGCGGAAGAAGCAAAGGAGCTGGTCGGAACCGGCCAGCTTGACGATCTGCGCAAGCGACAGACCGGCAATCAGATCAGCCAGTTCCGACGACAGTCCCAGTCGGAACATGCCGACTGGCTTGTCCTCACGCAGCATGCGCTGCGCGAGCATGATGTACGACAGATTGATCTCTCGGATCGAATCTAACGTTTCGCTGCTGCGGTCCATTTCTGTGTTTTCCGAAGCCCCGAATTACCCTTCTGGCATTTCCTGCCTTGTGCCCTTTTTTTTGTACCGATCTTCCCGTTGGTCGGCGGGATGGTACCTTTGATACAACATGTTACAACTCGTAACACCTTGGTTCGAATTGTAAAAGCGCTTATCTTGGAAATCAATCCCTGTCGAAAAAAATTCTTTGAGCGGCAGCTTGCATTTCGGTAACTTTTGCGCGGCTTTCATGGCGATTGGATGACGCATCCGCTCTAGCCCTCGCCGGCTGCGAATTGTGCGGCGTAATCTCTTAAAAATCAATGGAGTAGGTAAATATTTCCCGCTGCATCGCGGGGGCCGGACCGATGCCCGGACGCAGTGATTGCGCGAATGGTTATTAAAATTAAAAGTTATAGTTTCGGTAAAAAATGCAGAACCGTAACTGATAAACAACGATGGCGAAATGTAACGGCTCTGTTGCAAATTTCTGATAGACGATGCTTTACGCATCGATGACGCGACAGGCCTTCGCGAGGCACCGGGGCGGCGGACGGTTCGGACGGCGCCGCCCGCGCGAGGAAATGGCGGAGGGATGTGAGGCGCCGCGCTTATCGCGGGGCGCGCAATCACCTAGAATGTATCTTCCACTGTGACGGCATGGCGGAGAGACGGCCATGAAAGAAACGGTAATCGCCTATCTTCTGGGTCCGGCTGTGATGTTGATGGTGTGCGCGGCGCTATGGGCCGTGTCGCGCCGCAGTCGAGGCGCGCTCGAAGAACGCATCGGGCGCTGGCTCGACGCGCATCGCGGCATCTGGATGCGCCACAAGCATTGACTCTTGCGCGAGCGTCCGCCCGCCGGCAGACGGCGGCGGCTTCCCGAGCCGGCCGCGGACGCGACCTTCCCCCATCATGTAGTGATGCAGACGAATGTCCGGCATGCTCCGGCCTGTCGTTGCAGTCCTCGCCGCCGGTTTCCCGATTCCGATTCCCGAAAGTTGCAGCCCGTTCACCGGATCTTCGTGGTCGACGACGCAGATTAGCCCTGCGTGCCGGGGTGGGGAACTGAGCGCGCGAGTCGGGGTCCCTTCGATCATTGCCCACCGGAGTTACTGATGATGCGTTCCACCGATTCCCTGATCATCTTCGTGGCGCGCATTGCGCTGGCCGTTCTGTTTCTGTGGGGCGGCGCGATGAAACTGATCGGGTATCCGGGCTTCATCGGCTTCCTGCAGACGCGCGGCGTTCCGTATCCGCATTTCACCGCGCCGGTCGCGATCGCGATCGAGCTGCTCGGCAGCCTCGCGCTCGTGTTCGGCGTCCGGATGCGGGCGGTGGGCCTCGTGATGGCCGTGTATGCTGTGGTGACGGCGGTGTTCGGCCATGATTTCTGGAACGTGACCGAGGCCGCGCTGCAGCAGGACGCGGCCACCCACTTCTGGAAGAATCTGGCGATCGCGGGCGGTTTCCTGCTGCTGATCGTGACGGGCGCGGGCCGCCTGTCGATCGACGCGATGCGTGCGCCGCGCAGCAGCCTGCGCGGCTGAGCGGCAACGCCATTCCAAGGAGCAGGCATTGATACAGAATTTCGACTGCAACATCGGCGGCAAGATCGAGCAACTCTGCGCGAGTCTCGCGGAAGACGGCACCCGCCGCGTCCTGATCAGCTATGCGGACACCGCCAAGACGCTGGTGATACTCGACGCGTCCGGTGTGATCGGCGCGCTGAAGGCTGAATTCGAGGAGCCGGACCAACTGATCGCGCATGCCATCCGCAAGGCGCAGGACGAAGGGCTGATCGAGCAGGCCGTGACGTCGGGCACGATCCAGGAAGCGAAGCTATAGGGGCCGCGACCGTCGCTGACGAGGCGGCCCCGGCCGGCGCCGGAGCGGCGCTCATCGTCATGGCCGCATAAACGACAACGCCGACGCAGATTGCGTCGGCGTTGTCGTATGCGTTGTCGCTGCGGCTTCGCTGTGTTTTCGTACCGGCGCCGTTCGACGGCTCCGTAAGCCGTCGGTCAGGTGCGGATCAGCGTGCAAGCCCGAGACCTTGCAACACCGCGTTGCCTTCGGGCGTGAGGCGGATCTTCTCCGCGCCCGCTTCGGACGATACCTGCTCGACGAGGCCCGCTTCCTGCAGCATCGGAATTTCCGGCTTCGCTTGCGCGTCGATCGGCGCGTGCAGCAACAGCAACAGCGTCGCCAGCTCGTGGTGGCTCAGCAGCCGGCGCAGGATCGTGCGCTTCGCGGGCCGCGCCGCGCCGGGCGCGTTGCCGTTGGCGGAAGAAAGGGGTGCATCGTTTGTCATCGGATCTTGCGTCATGGTCGGCGCCTCCTGCTGCTTATTGGTTCGCCGATGTTGCGGATTGAGCCTTAAGCGATTCTTAAAACGGCGAGCGAAAGTGTGACGGCTGAATACGCGACGTAACGTGCGGTAAGCACGGGTAATCCATGTGACCGAAACAAGTCAGTCGCCGCCGCGGACGACGCCGTTCACGACGGCGCGCAGGTTTTGTCGACGTTGGTCAGCCACAGATTCGACACGTGATGTTTGCCCGCGTAGAAGCGATACGTGGTCGTGCCGTTGTCCGCGCGGACCTTGATCACGTTGGATTCCCCGAAATCGAGCATCGCGCCTTGCGGCAGCGCGGTCGTGCGAAAGCTTGCGTTGTGCATCGACGCCTGCACGGTCAGACACTGAATGACCTGATCGACCGGGCGCGACGTCGTCTTGTCGACGACCGGATCGCCCGCATCGGGGTCCTTCTGAAAGTACGCGCACGCACCAAGCGTGAGCGTGACGAGCAACGGCACGGCGAATCGCTTCATGTTCCTCCCGAGGTTGTCGCACGGCGCATCGCGTCGCGCTGTCTTTGCGCATGACCGGCCATTATATCGGCCGGTTCCCGGCGCTCGCAGACCGGTCAAGGCGCTTCGCTGCTCGCAACCGCCATGCCTTCGCCGCCAGTGTTGCGGGCGCGCGACTTGCGCGGGGGCCGAGCACACCCGTTCGCGCAGCTTTTAATAGGCCGGGCTAGACTATCTTCAGGTGCAATTCCATGATCTGGCGCAAGTCGTCCAGGGAGAATCCGCATGAATCGCCCGTCAGTACGCTTTCCTGGTGGTGTCGCCAGTGCAAGCTCGTTCTGGAAATGGGTCAAATGGGGGTTCGTCCTCGCGGTGCTGCTCACGCTGGTGATCATCGCGCGCATCATCCAGATCGAAATCGAAACGTCGCGGCTGCAGGCGCGCTACCTGTCGGAACTCACGCGCGACATCGGCTTCACCGTCGGCAGCGGGCCTAGCCCGCACATCCGTTTTCCGACTTCCAGCGGTCCTTATGACATCCGGCTCGGCTATGCCGGATTGCCGACGTTCGCCGCGCGGCTGAAGGCGCGCGGCTTCGCGATCGCAAACCAGGCGCGCGATTCGGAGCGCATGATCGCGCTCGCCGACGACGGCCTTTTCCTTCCGTATGAAGAGAAAGACCAGGCGGGCCTTACGCTGCGCGACGCGACCGGCACGACACTCTTTCATTCCCGTTACCCGCAGCGCGTGTACGAGAGCTTCGACGCGGTGCCGCCGCTCGTGCGCAATTCGCTGATGTTCATCGAGGACCGCTATCTGCTCGCGCAGGATCAGCCGAACCGCAATCCGGCGATCGACTGGGGACGCTTCTCGCGCGCGATCGCGGATCAGGGGCTGAGATTCGTGAACCGTCATCAGTCCGCGCCCGGCGGCAGCACGCTCGCGACGCAGATCGAGAAGTTCCGCCATTCGCCGGACGGACGCACCGCGACGCCGCCCGAGAAGCTGCGGCAGATCGCATCCGCGTCGGTGCGCGCGTATCTCGATGGGCCGCAGACGATGCCCGCGCGTCAGCAGATCGTCGTCCGCTATCTGAACTCGGTGCCGCTTGCGGCGAAGCCCGACGTCGGCGAGATCAGCGGAATCGGCGACGGCCTCGCCGCGTGGTACGGGCGCGACTTTCGCGACGTGAACCGCATCCTGCGCGCGCCGGTGTCGGACGCGACGCTCGACGAGCAGGCGCTCGCGTTCCGCCAGGTGCTGTCGCTGCTGGTCGCGCAGCGCGCGCCGTCGTACTTCCTGCAGCGGGACAACGCGGCGCTCGGGCGGCTCACCGACAGCTATCTGCGGCTGCTCGCGAGCGGCGGCGTGATCACGCCCGCGCTGCGCGACGCGGCGCTGTCCGCGCAACTGACGCTCAATCGCCAGCCGCCGGTGCGCAAGCCGGTGTCGTATGTCGAGCGCAAGGCGGTGACGTCGCTGCGCACGCAGCTGATATCGTCGCTCGGCCTCTCGACGCTGTACGACCTCGATCACCTCGATCTGACGGCGACCGCGTCGCTGAACGACGACGTGCAGCGCGCCGTCAGCGAGCGTCTCGCGCAGGCGATGACGAAGGACGGCGCGAAGGCGGCGGGACTCGTCGGCTTCGAGATGCTGCGTCCATCGGATGACCCGTCGAAGATCTCGTACAGCTTCGCGCTGTTCGAGCGCCGCAACGGCGACAACGTGGTGCGCGTGCAGACCGACAGCGTGAACCAGCCGTTCGACATCAACCAGGGCGCGCGGATGAATCTCGGATCCACGGCGAAGCTGCGCACGGCGATCACGTATCTGCAGATCGTGCAGGACCTGCATGCGAAGTACGCGTCGCTCGACGCGGCGCAACTGCGCGCGGTGCAGCCCGACAAGTCCGATGCGCTGACGCGCTGGGCGATCGATTATCTGTCGCATGCGAAGGATCGTTCGCTGCCGCCGATGCTCGAAGCGGCCGTCGAACGCAAGTATTCGGCGAGCCCCGGCGAGAGCTTTTATACCGGCGGCGGCGCGCAGAGCTTCAACAACTTCGAGTCGAGCGACAACGCGCAGATCCTGACCGTGCGGCGCGCGTTCCAGCATTCGGTGAATCTCGTGTTCGTGCGCCTGATGCGCGACATCGTGCACTACGAGATGATCCAGACGTCGGGGCCGCCATCGCAATGGCTCGACGATCCGGCTACGCGCAGCCGCTATTTGACGAGCTTCGTGGACGGCGAAAGCCAGGTCTATATGAAGCGCTTCTACACGCGATACGCAGGCAAGAGTCCCGACGAGGCGATCGCGGTGCTGCTGCATCACATGCGCAAGGGCCCGGCGAGAATCGCGACCGCGCTGCGCAGCGTGAATCCGGACGGCTCGCAGGCGTGGTTCAACGAGCAGATGCGCGCGCAACTCGTCCACACGAAGTTCCAGTGGCTGACCGACGACGATCTCGCGAAGTACTACGACAAGTACGCGATCGACCGCTTCAACCTGAACGATCGCGGCTATATCGCAGGCGTGCATCCGCTCGAACTGTGGCTGCTCGGCTATCTGCGCGAGCATCCCGACGTGACGCTCGCGCAGGTTCAGAAGGACAGCCGCGACGTGCGGCTCTACACGTACAAGTGGCTCCTCAGGACGCGCTATCACGCGACGCAGGACCGCCGCATCCGCCGCATGGTCGAGCTTCGCGCGTACGACGCGATCGGCAGGTCGTGGCGCGAGCTGGGGTATCCGTTCGCGTCGCTGACGCCGTCGTATGGCGCGGCGATCGGTGCGTCCGGCGACCGTCCGGCCGCGCTCGCGCAGTTGATCGGCATCGTCGCGGCCGGCGGCGACAAGGTGCCGACGCACAGCATCGAGTCGCTCGACTTCGCGCGCGGCACGCCGTACGAGACGCGCTTCGTTCATGCGAACGTGCCGCCGCAGCCGCTCGTGTCGGCGCCGATTGCGGCCGTCGTGCGCGAGATGTTGACGTCGGTGGTGCAGGGCGGCACGGCCAAGCGGCTCGCGGACGGCATCACGTTCCCCGACGGACGCACGCTGCCGGTGTACGGCAAGACCGGCACCGGCGACCAGCGCTTCAACGTCTATGCGCCGGGCGCGCGTCTGATCGAGTCGCGCAAGGTGAACCGCACGGCGACGTTCGTGTTCGCGATCGGCGACCGCTTCTACGGCACGTTGACCGCGTGGGTGCACGAGCCGTATGCGGGGCGCTATACGTTCACGAGCGCAATGTCCGTGCAGTTGCTGAAGTCGCTCGCGCCGGTCCTGCAGCCGCTTCTGGAAGAACGCGCCGCACGCGAACAGAAGCCGACGGCATCGGACGCCGGGCGGCAGATGACCGATGCGGGCTCAACGACCGGCGTTGCATTCCGTCACGTCGATTTGCGCGTTGGGGGTCCGGCTCAATAAAAAACGCCGCGCATGCGGCCATGCATGCGCGGCGTGGATTGCGTCGTTCGGGCGACTCGCTCGCCGTTGCGGTTCAATACCCCGGAGGCGGCGCGGAGACCGGCGGCGGCGCGGCGTAGCCCGGAGGCGGCGCCTGATACCGATAGTAGTAGCCCTGCTGCGGAGGCACGCCGCCCTGCGTCGGCACGCGGTGGCCGGCCGCGTACATGCACTGCATGTAGGCCGCATCGTAGCGCTGTTGCACGCTGTATCCCGAGCCCTGCGCGGCGCCGAGGCCGAGCACGCTGCCGCCGATCAGACCCGCGCCCGCGCCGACCGCCGCGCCGTGACCGCCGCCGAGCGCGGCACCCGCCGCGGCGCCGAGTGCGGTGCCGAGCGCCGCCGAGCCGAGTTCCGAGCCGGCCGCCGCCTGGCCCGGCGACACGCCGCTGACCTGCTGCGATGCGTACTGCCGGCACGATGCGTCGTCGGCGCGAAACTGATCGAAGGTCTTGCCGGAGCCGGGCAGCGCCGTGACCGTCGGCCCCGGGGGCATGACGGTGCAGGCGCCGAGCAGCGTCGCTGCCCCGAGTAGCACGAAACGGGTGGTTTTCATTGTTGAATCTCGTTCATTGTGGTTGCGATTGTGGCTGGGCGGGTTGGGCCGGCACGGGCCGCCAGCCCGACGCGCAGTCCTTCACATATGGGTAGTAGGTGCGGGTGGCGTCGCAGAAGTACCAGGTGTCGCCGCCCGTTTGCGGCGTGACGGTTTGCGGCGCGTTGTCGGCATTGGGCGCCGGCGCGGGAGCGGGCGCAGGGGTGCCCGGCGCTTGCGGTTGCTCGGTGCCCGGCTGATACTGCGGCGCGGCACCCTGTGGATACTGCGGGGCAGCGCCGGGCGGATAAGGCGCCGCGTCGTCCGGCGCGTACTGCGGCACGCCGCCTTGCGGATACGGCATCGTGCCGTCGGGTCCGGGCGCCGGCACGGGCTGGCCGTCCGGGCCGCGCTCGATGTATTGCGGAGGGGGCGGCGGTGCGGGAACGTAATACGGCGCCGGCACGTAGTAGCCCGGTGCGCCGCCGATAAAGACGCCGACGTGCGCCGCCTGCGCGGCGCCGCTTGCGCAGACAACGGCTACGCCGGCAGCAGCGGCCAGCAGTTTCGAACTTCTCACAACGATCTCCAGAACAGTGCGGATTCGGGGCGCGAACGCCTGTCCGCCGGATTATCGAACGCTAAGGGATCGGCACCGGCAATGCAATTACGGAAGTTGCAGCGATTTTTCGAGTTGTTACAGCCGCCGACGAAACACGAGCGCGCAGCCCGTTTCCTATGCGTCCAGCGCCAGCGTCGCGAAGGTGGCGAGCCAGTGCTCACCCATGTAGTCCCCTGAGACGTGCGCAATCGCTGCACCCAAATGCGTGCGCGCCGCCTCGCGCAGCAGCGCGACGCGCGCGTCGCCGTCGGGCAGCGCGCTCGCGAGCGTGCGCTGGCACCACGCGCGGCTCAGGTTCAGGCCGTCGAGATGCGCGATCTTGCCGTCGCTGCGGTCGCTCACCGTGACCGGCGTGAAGAGCGTTGCGGGCCGTCGCGCGGCGAGCGCCGGCAGAAAGCCGCCGAACCATGCGACGAACGCGTCGCCCGGCAGCACGCGGCTCATCAGCACCGCTTCCATCAGCGCGGGCGACAGGAACTCGTCGCCCGAAGGCTCCCATGCCTGGCATTCCAGATCATTCAGATGCCAGCGGCGCGCGGTGTCCTCGATCAGCGTGGCGAGGCTGTCTCGCTGCGTCTGTCGCGCGAAGTCGAGCGCGAGCGTCAGCGCGAACGCGGTGTTGAAATGCGTGCCGACCCGCAGCGGATAGGTCGCGACGGGCAGGAACGATTCGAAGCGCTCGACGAACGCGTCCGTCAGCGGCGCGAGCGCGCGTGACCACCGCGCGGCGTCGGGCGTGTCCATCGCGTCGAGTTGCGCGGCGAGCGCGAGCAGCCACGCCCATCCATACGGACGCTCGAAGCCGCGGTTGTGCGGCAGGTCGAGGTACGCGCGCTCGCCGGCGATTTTGTCGTCGGTGAAATGCTCGTCGATTACCGCAACGATCTGCGGGGCTTCCGGCAAGTCCGGAAAGCGCTGCAACAGTCGCGCGATGAGCCAGTACCCATGCACGCAAGAATGCCAGTCATAGCTGCCGTAAAACACCGGATGCAGCGCGCGCGGACTCTGCACGTCCTGCGGACCGGCGAGGCCGTGCGTAAGCTTGTTCGGATATTCGCGCGTGAGGTGCGCAAGGGCGATCGTCGCGAAACGCGACGCGATCGAAGCAGTCAGTTGTTCGTGCATGGCTGTGCGCTCAGGTGGCATCCGGGAAATCGGAAAATCGCCAGCGTAGCGCAGATTCCGCCGCTCAGTCGCGCGTGACGGCGCCCTGCGAGCGGGCATGTTCCAGCCGACGCACGGCGTCGCCGACGTCCTGGCCGAACTGCGCGAGCGCGGCCGCCGCGATGTCCGGCGGCTGCAAGGCGGACCACAGCACGTCGATCAGGCGCTGCGCGGTCGCGTCGATATCGGTACGGCGGTTCGCGAGCGTCGCGTCCCACAGCACGTGCTCCATCGGGCCGAACACGAGCGAGCGCAGCAGGCGCAGCGGCACGTCGTTGCGGATCTGGCCGCTTTCCTGGCCGCGTGCGAGCACGCGCATCAACGGCGCGGTATAGCGTCGTTGCAGGGCGGTCAGCGCCTCGCCGATATCGTGCTGGCGCGCGCGCCCTTCGGACAGCACGAGCGCGCACAGTCCCGTGCCGTTCTCCAGCATCAGCCGCAGGTGCGTGCGGACGATGAACGCAAACTGCTGACGCACGCTGCCGTCGCGCGGCAGGCCGGTTTCGATCGCGTCGATGATCTCGTCGTACCAGTCGGCGATCACGCGCGCGCACAGTTCGCGCTTGCCGCGAAAGTAGCTGAACACCGTCGCTTCCGACACGCCGACGCGCTGCGCGATTTCGGCCGTGGTCGCGCGCTCGTAACCCTTTTCGGAGAACACGTCGCGGCCTGCGTCGAGGATCGCCTTCACGCGCTGTTGCGACTTGCGTCCGGCCGGTTCGCGGCGCGATGCCGGCAGCGCGGCTTTCGATGTGGCTGACATTGTGAGTCACTATCACCTGATGGGGTCGATGTGCCGGATTATCCGCGTGAATGGTCGCTTAAACAAGGACTTAACCGGTTACATGGAAAACTGAGGTTTACTCAGAAAAAGCTGTTGACGAGTCCGCGGATCTGGCGTGAAATGGGTGCCGACAGGGCGAGCCGCCCGCCCGCGCACAATCCGCACAATCGGAGGAGACATCCATGAACCACATCCCCGGCTTGCAGTTTCCGCTAGGCGAGGAGATCGAGATGCTGCGCGACAGCGTCGCGAGCTTCGCGGCGAACGAGATCGCGCCGCGCGCCGGCGAGATCGACCGCACCGACCAGTTTCCGATGGACCTGTGGCGCAAATTCGGCGAACTGGGCGTGCTCGGGATGACCGTCTCCGAGGAATACGGCGGCGCGAACATGGGTTACACCGCGCACATGGTCGCGATGGAGGAAATCTCGCGGGCGTCGGCGTCGGTGGGGCTGTCGTATGGCGCGCACTCGAACCTGTGTGTGAACCAGATTCACCGCAACGGCACGGACGCGCAAAAGCGCAAGTACCTGCCGAAGCTCGTATCGGGCGAACACATCGGCGCGCTCGCGATGAGCGAGCCGAACGCCGGATCGGATGTGGTCAGCATGAAGCTGCGCGCGCAAAGGAACGGCGACCGCTATGTGCTGAACGGCACGAAGATGTGGATCACGAACGGACCGGATTGCGACACGCTGGTCGTCTATGCGAAGACCGATCCCGAAGCCGGCGCGCGCGGCATGACCGCCTTCATCGTCGAGAAGGGCATGAAAGGCTTCTCGGTGGCGCAGAAGCTCGACAAGCTCGGCATGCGTGGCTCGCACACCGGCGAACTCGTGTTTCAGGACGTCGAAGTGCCCGAGGAAAACATCCTCGGCCAGTTGAACGGCGGCGTGAAAGTGCTGATGAGCGGTCTCGACTACGAACGCGCAGTGCTCGCGGGCGGCCCGACCGGCATCATGCTCGCGGTGATGGATGCGGTCGTGCCGTACATCCACGATCGCAAGCAGTTCGGTCAGGCCATCGGCGAATTCCAGCTGATCCAGGGGAAGGTCGCCGACCTGTACACGACACTGCAGGCGTGCCGCGCGTATCTGTATGCGGTGGGCCGTCAACTCGACACGCTCGGCAACGAGCACGTGCGCCAGGTGCGCAAGGACTGCGCGGGCGTGATCCTTTACACGGCCGAGAAGGCGACGTGGATGGCCGGCGAAGCGATCCAGATTCTCGGCGGCAACGGCTACATCAACGAGTACCCGGTCGGCCGACTGTGGCGCGATGCGAAGCTGTATGAAATCGGCGCGGGCACGAGCGAAATCCGGCGGATGCTGATCGGCCGAGAACTGTTCGCCGAGACCGCGTGAACATCGGTTGCTCGCTCGTTCGACGCCTGATCCGCAAGGAAGCCCCGCGATGCCGATTCTCGAATCGAAGTTGAATCCCCGCTCGGAAGAGTTTCGCGCGAACGCCGCCGCGCTCGAAGCACTCGTCGCCGATCTGCGCGACAAGGTGCAGAAGCTGTCGCTCGGCGGCGGCGAAGCCGCGCGCGAGCGGCATCTGTCGCGCGGCAAGCTGCTGCCGCGCGAGCGCATCGCGCAACTGCTCGATCCGGGCGCGCCGTTTCTAGAACTGTCGCAACTGGCCGCGTACGGGATGTACAACGACGACGCGCCGGGCGCCGGCATCATCACCGGCATCGGGCGCATCGCGGGCCAGGCGTGCGTGATCGTCTGCAACGATGCGACGGTGAAGGGCGGCACGTACTATCCGGTCACCGTGAAAAAGCACGTTCGCGCGCAGGAAATCGCGCAGGAAAACCGGCTGCCGTGCGTGTACCTCGTCGATTCGGGCGGCGCGAATCTGCCGAATCAGGACGAGGTGTTTCCGGACCGCGATCACTTCGGCCGCATCTTCTATAACCAGGCGAACCTGTCCGCGCAGGGCGTGGCGCAGATCGCGGTCGTGATGGGCTCGTGCACGGCCGGCGGCGCGTATGTGCCCGCGATGAGCGACGAGTCGATCATCGTGAAGAACCAGGGGACCATTTTTCTCGGCGGCCCCCCGCTCGTGAAGGCGGCGACCGGCGAGGAAGTGAGCGCCGAGGATCTCGGCGGCGGCGACGTGCATACGCGTCTGTCCGGCGTCGTCGATCATCTCGCGCAGAACGACGCGCACGCGCTTGCGATTGCACGCAACATCGTCGGCCATCTGAACCGCACGCAAACGCCGCCGCTCGCGCTGCGCGAGCCGCTGCCGCCGCGTTACGACGCGCAAAGCGTCTACGGCGTGATTCCGGTCGATACGCGCAAGCCGTTCGACGTGCGCGAGGTGATCGCGCGCATCGTCGACGACTCCGCATTCGACGAGTTCAAGGCGCGCTACGGCACGACGCTCGTCACCGGGTTCGCGCACATCTGGGGGCATCCGGTCGGCATCGTCGCGAACAACGGCATTCTGTTTTCCGAGTCCGCGCTGAAGGGCACGCACTTCATCGAACTGTGCTGCCAGCGCAAGATTCCGCTCGTGTTTCTGCAGAACATCACGGGCTTCATGGTGGGCCGCAAGTACGAAAACGAGGGAATCGCGCGCAACGGCGCGAAGATGGTGACCGCGGTGGCGACCGCGAAGGTGCCGAAGTTCACGGTGATCATCGGCGGGTCGTTCGGCGCGGGCAACTACGGGATGTGCGGTCGCGCGTACTCGCCGCGCTTCTTGTGGATGTGGCCGAACGCGCGCATTTCGGTGATGGGCGGCGAGCAGGCCGCGTCGGTGCTCGCCACGGTGCGGCGCGACGGCATCGAAGCGAAGGGCGGCACGTGGTCCGCCGAAGAAGAGGCCGCGTTCAAGCAGCCGATCCGCGACCAGTACGAACGCCAGGGGCACCCGTACTACGCGAGCGCACGACTGTGGGACGACGGCGTGATCGATCCGGCGCAGACGCGCGACGTGCTCGGCCTCGGTCTTTCCGTCGCGATGAACGCGCCGGTCGACGACACGCGTTTCGGCGTGTTCCGCATGTGAGCGCACAGGAGACACGATGAACGTGCAATACGAAACGTTGTCGGTGGGCACGGTCGGCCACGTCGCGACGGTCACGCTGAATCGGCCGGAAGTGCGCAACGCGTTCAACGAAGCCATGATCGCGGAGCTGACTTCGGCATTCGAAGCATTCAACGAGCGCGACGACGTGCGCGCGGTCGTGCTCGCGGCGAACGGCAAGGCGTTCTGCGCGGGCGCGGACCTCCACTGGATGAAGAAGATGGCCGGCTACTCGGACGACGAGAACCGCGCGGACGCGATGCGGCTCGCGCGGATGCTGTCGGTCGTCTACGCGTGCGAGAAGCCGGTGATCGCACGCGTGCACGGCGATGCCTACGCGGGCGGCATGGGCCTCGTCTGCGCGGCGGATATCGTCGTGGCGGCGGAGGGCGCGCATTTTTGCCTGTCCGAAGCGCGGCTCGGACTGATGCCGGCGACGATCGCGCCGTACGTGATCCGCGCGCTCGGCGAGCAGGCGTCGCGCCGCTACTTCGTGACGGCGGAAGTGCTCGATTGCGCGAGCGCTGAACGGCTCGGCCTCGTCAGCGAGCGCGTGAGCGCCGATCAACTCGACGCGACCGTGCAGCGCATCGCCGACGCACTGTGCGCGAACAGCCCGAACGCGGTGCGCGAGTGCAAGCGGCTCGTGCAGCAGGTCGCGGGGCGAACGATCGACGACGCGCTGATCGAAGACACCGCGATCCGCATCGCCCGCATCCGCGCGAGCGACGAAGGCCGCGAAGGCGTGTCGTCGTTCCTCGACAAGCGCGCGCCGTCGTGGCGCAACTGAAGCGGCAAGCGAGAAACGACATGTTCGACAAGATCCTGATTGCCAATCGCGGCGAGATTGCGTGCCGCGTCGCGGCGACCTGCCGGCGGCTCGGCATGAAGAGTGTCGCCGTCTATTCGGACGCGGACGCGAATGCGAAGCACGTCGCCGCGTGCGACGAAGCGGTGCGCATCGGCGGCGCAAGCGCGGCCGACAGTTATCTGCGCATCGAACGCATCATCGACGCTGCTCTCGCGACGGGCGCGCAGGCCATTCATCCGGGCTACGGCTTTCTATCGGAAAACGAAGCGTTCGCACGCGCGTGCGACGAAGCGGGCATCGTGTTCATCGGGCCGCCGGTCGGCGCGATTGCCGCGATGGGCTCGAAAGCCGCCGCGAAGGCGCTGATGGAAGCGGCCGCCGTGCCGCTCGTGCCGGGCTTTCACGGCGACGACCAGAACCCCGAACGCCTGCAGCGCGAGGCCGATCGCATCGGCTATCCGGTGCTGCTGAAGGCGAGCGCGGGCGGCGGCGGCAAGGGGATGCGCGTGGTCGAGCGCAGCGACGACTTCGCGGCGGCGCTCGGATCGTGCAAGCGCGAGGCGGCGGCGAGCTTCGCGAACGACCGCGTGCTGATCGAAAAGTATCTGTTACGGCCGCGCCACGTCGAAGTGCAGGTGTTCGCGGATCGGCACGGCGGCGCAGTGTATCTGTTCGACCGCGACTGTTCGGTGCAGCGGCGCCATCAGAAGGTGCTCGAAGAAGCGCCCGCGCCGGGCCTGACCGATGCGGTGCGTCGCGCGATGGGCGAGGCCGCGGTCGCGGCGGCCCGCGCGGTGCAGTACGTGGGCGCAGGCACGGTCGAATTCATCATGACGGGCGCGAGCTTTTACTTCATGGAGATGAACACGCGCCTGCAGGTCGAGCATCCGGTGACCGAGATGATCACGGGCCTCGACCTCGTCGAGTGGCAGTTGCGCGTCGCGGCAGGCGATCCGCTGCCGCTTTCGCAGTCGCAACTCGCGATAGAGGGCCACGCGCTCGAAGCGCGCATTTACGCGGAACATCCGGCGCGGGGCTTCCTGCCTTCCACGGGCACGCTCAAGCATCTGCGCATGCCGGAAGGCGTGGAGTTCGCGATCGGCGCTGCGGGGCAGCGCGCCGCCGTGCGCGTCGACAGCGGCGTGCGCGAAGGCGACACGATCACGCCGTTCTACGATCCGATGATCGCGAAGCTGATCGTCCACGGCGCGACGCGCGACGACGCGCTCGCACGCATGCAGCGCGCGCTCGAGGCGTGCGAGGTGGTGGGCCCGCATACGAACGTCGAGTTTCTGCATCGGCTCGTGACCAGCGAACCGTTCGCGACCGCCGATCTCGATACCGGGTTGATCGAGCGTCATCATGCGGCGCTTTTCGCCGCGCATCGCAAGCCGCTGCGCGAAGCGCTCGCGCTCGCTTGCGCGGCGCTGCTCGGCCGGGAGCGCGCGACGAAGCGAGACGCGTCGCCGTGGTCTGCGCTCGCGCACTGGCGCTTGAACGCCGGCTATACGCAGACGTTCGGCTGGCGCGACGTCGAAAGCGATCAACCGTATTCGACGACGTTCGCGCGCGACGACGGCGCGCAGACGCAGACGCTTCGCTGCGAAGACCGCACCGAAACGTACACGTGGTGGCGCGGACAGGACGCGGACGAATACGGCGCGACGCTCGGCGACATGCGCGTGACGGGCCGCGTGTTCATCGACGGCGATGTGTTCCATGTGTTTTGCCTCGGCACGGCGGTGTCGTTCGAATGGCAGAACCTGCTCGCGCATGCTGCCGACACCGAGCACGGCGAAGGACGTCTGACCGCGCCGATGCCGGGCAAGGTGATTGCCGTGCTCGTCGAGCCGGGCGCCACGGTCGAGAAGGGCGCGCCGCTGATCGTGATGGAAGCGATGAAGATGGAGCACACCATCGGCGCGCCGTTCGCCGGCACGGTGACCGAAGTCCTTTACGACGTCGGCGATCAGGTCGCCGACGGCGCGCAATTGCTGGTGCTCGAAGCCGACTGATCGAAGGCTGTCTCGGGCCGATGAAAAGGGCCTTCCGCGAGCGGAACGCCCTTTTCTTTTAAGCGTTCGCCGCCTCTTCGGCTCCCTGGAATCCCTGATTGCGTTACCGCTAGCGTTATCGCTATTGTCGAACCCTCTGCGCAGTGGAAGCGTTTCCACTTTTCAGCAAATGCGTATTTCAATGCCTGTCGAGGAGCCTTCATGTCTGATACATCGTCGAGCGAAGCCGCCCAAGCGGCCGACACGCTGCTGTTTCCCACCGACTCCGCGATGTGGCGCCGCGAGTTCCTGTTCGGCGCGGCCACCGCGGCGTATCAGATCGAAGGCGCCGCCACCGAGGACGGCCGGCTGCCGTCGATCTGGGACACGTTCTCCGCGACGCCCGGCAAGGTGCTGGCGGGCGACACCGGCGCGGTGGCCTGCGACCATTACCACCGCTGGGAGGGCGATGTCGATCTGCTGGCGAACCTGAATTTCGATGCGTATCGCCTGTCGATCGCATGGCCGCGCGTGATGGACGAAGCCGGCCGCCCGAACCAGAAGGGACTCGATTTCTACAAGCGCCTGCTCGGCCGTCTGAAGGAGCGGGGCCTCGACACGTACGTGACGCTCTATCACTGGGACCTGCCGCAGTATCTGGAAGACCGCGGCGGGTGGCTCAATCGCGACACCGCGTGGCGCTTCGCCGATTACGTCGACCTCGTGAGCCGCGAACTCGGCGGCCTCGTCGACGCGTGGGCCACGCTCAACGAGCCGTGGTGCTCGGCGTACCTCGGCTACGGCAACGGTCATCATGCGCCGGGTCTCGCGAACCGGCGCTACCCGACGCAGGCGCTGCATCATCTGCTGCTCGGGCATGGGCGCGCGATCGAGGTGCTGCGCACGAACGATCCGGCGTCGAGAAAGGGCATCGTCGCGAACGTCGGACGGGGCACCACCGACGGCGACACGCCGGCCGACCGCCGTGGCGCCGAACTGTTCGAAGTCCAGCACAACGCATGGATTCTCGATGCGCTGCTCAAGGGCGAATACCCGCAGGATCTGTTCGAGCTGTGGCCCGGCACCGAGCCGCTCGTGCTCGACGGCGACATGGCCACGATCTCGACGCCGCTCGACTTCCTCGGCATCAACTATTACTTCCGCACGAATGTGCGCAGCGACGGCGCGCATGGCTTCGTCGACGTGCCGCTGGCGGGTGTCGAACGCACGCAGATGGGCTGGGAAGTCTATCCGGACGGTCTGCGCGACCTGCTCAAGGGCTTTAAAGAGCGCTATCCGGACCTGCCGCCGATCTACATCACCGAGAACGGCATGGCCTCGGACGACAAGGTCGTCGACGGACGGGTCGACGACGCACAACGGATCTCGTTCCTGCAGCGCCACCTGGCGGCGGTCGACGAGGCGATCGACGCGGGCGTCGACGTGCGCGGCTATTTCGTGTGGTCGCTGCTCGACAACTTCGAATGGGCGTTTGGCTACGAGCGTCGCTTTGGCATCGTGCATGTCGACTACGACACGCAGGTGCGGACTCCGAAGCGTAGCGCCCAGCTGATCGCGCAGTTCCTGGAAGCACGCCGCGACCGCGGCTGATCCGTGTGAAGCCCGCGCACCGCGCGGGGCAAAACAACCATAGGCAACGAGACTGAAGAGGAGACACGATGAAGATCCGCAGCAAGCATGTACTCCGTGCGCTGGTGGTCGCGCTCGGCGCGAGCAGTGCCGCCGCGGCGCACGCCGACGCAATCAAGGCAACGGTGATCCACTGGTGGACTTCGGGTGGCGAGTCGGCGGCGATTCACCAGTTCGCGGACGCCTATGACAAGGCGGGCGGCGTGTGGGTCGACAACGCGATCGCCGGCGCCGACGCGGCGAAGGCGGCGGCCGTCAACCGGATCGCGGGCGGCCAGCCGCCGACGGCCGCGCAGTTCAACACGTCGAAGCAGTTCCATGACCTGATCGAACAGGGCATGCTGAGCAACGTCGACGCGGTCGCCGCGAAGGAGAACTGGGCGAGCATCCTGCCGCCGCCGTTGCTCAACCAGATCAAGGTCAACGGCCACTACTACGCGGCCCCGGTCGACGTGCACATGAACGCGTGGTTCTTCTATTCGAAGCCTGCGTTCGCGAAGGCGGGCATCACGAAGGAACCGCAGAACGCCGACGAGCTGTTCGCCGATCTCGACAAGCTGAAGGCGGCCGGTGTGATTCCGCTCGCGCTCGGCGGCCAGGGCTGGCAGGAGAAGATCACGTTCGACGCGATCTTCGCCGACGTCGGCGGCAAGGACCTGTTCATGAAGGTGTATCGCGACCGCGACGTGAACGCCGTCAATTCGCCGGCGTTCAAGAACGTGCTCGCCACGTTCAAGCGTCTGCACAACTACGTCGACAGCGGCTCGCCGGGCCGCAACTGGAACGACGCCACGGCACTCGTGATCACCGGCAAGGCCGGCATGCAGATCATGGGCGACTGGGCGAAGGGCGAGTTCTCGAACGCGAACCAGACGGCCGGCAAGGACTTCGGCTGCTTCCCGGGCCTCGGGCCGAAGGCGCCGTACGTGATCTCGGGCGATGCGTTCGTGTTCCCGAAGACCGACGATCCTCAGCAGATCAAGGGCCAGCAGTTGCTCGCCACGGTGATGACTTCGAAGCCGGCGCAGGTCGCATTCAACCTGAAGAAAGGTTCGATTCCGATTCGCGGCGACGTCGACATGTCGAACTTCGACATGTGCGCGAAGGAAGGCATGGCGATCATGAAGGACCCGTCGCGTCAGTTGCCGAACGCGGAAATGCTGATGCCGCCAGACGTGAACGGTCCGGTCACCGACGTGGTCAGCGACTTCTGGAACAAGAACGAGTCCGTCGACGATGCGCAAAAGGCCTTTGCCAACGCGCTGAAAGTGGACTGATCGACAAGGAGCATTTCCATGGCTAGCCTCACCGCCGAAAGGGAGCCGGTACGGCGGTCGAGGCCGTCGCGCCAGCGCGCATCCCTCGTTGCATGGATCGCGCTCGCGCCGATGAGCCTGACGGTCGTGTTCGCCTATCTGGGCACGATGCTATGGACGTTCCGCGTGTCGCTCAGCAATTCGAAGATGTTTCCGACGAGCACGTTCGTCGGTTCGAAACAGTACGTGCGGCTATTTCACAGCGATCACTGGATGGCCGCGCTCGGGCACGTGACGCTGTACGGCATCTGTTTTATCGCGGCCTGTCTCGTGGTCGGCGTGCTGCTCGCGATCTTCATCGATCAGCGCGTGGCGGCCGAAGGCGTGCTGCGCACGATCTTCCTGTATCCGTACGCGATGTCGTTCGTCGCGACGGGCCTCGTGTGGCAGTGGATCTTCAACCCGCAACTGGGCCTCGAACGCGTGCTGCATCAGCTCGGCTTCGCGAATGCGCGAGTGGACTGGATCGTCAGCAACGACATGGTGATGTTCACGATCGTGATCGCCACGGTCTGGCAGGCGTCCGGGCTCGTGATGTCGATCGTGCTGGCCGGTCTGCGCGGCATCGACGACGAGATCTGGAAGGCCGCGCGCGTGGACGGCATTCCGCGCTGGCGCGTGTATCTGAGCATCGTCGTGCCGATGCTCGGCCCGTCGCTGACGACCGCGTTCGTGCTGCTCTTCGTCGCCGTCGTCAAGCTGTACGACGCGGTCGTCGTGATGACCCAAGGCGGGCCGGGCACGTCGAGCGAAGTACCGACCAAATTCATCATGGACTATCTGTTCACGCGTGCCGACCTCGGGCTCGCGTCGGCCGCGGCAATTGTGCTGCTGATCACGGTGCTCGCGGTGCTCACGCCGTTTCTATATGCGCGCTCGCATGTCGCGCGCCGCAGGGAGGCCGCATGAATACGGTCGCAACCCCGCTGCCGGCGCGCAGCCGCGTCGCCCGCATCTATTTCTCGCCGGCGCGCATCGGCATTTATGTGTTCCTGCTGACGGCCGCGCTGTTTTTCCTGCTGCCGCTCTACGTGATGCTCGTGACGTCGGTGAAGCCGATGAGCGAGATCCGCATGGGCAACCTGTTCGCGCCGCCGATCGAACTGACGTTCGCGCCGTGGCGCGACGCATGGGAATCGGCGTGTACCGGGCTCGCTTGCCAGGGGATTCGCGTCGGCTTCTGGAACTCGGTGCGCATTCTCGTGCCGAGCACCATCGTGTCGATCGCGGTCGGCGCGCTGAACGGCTATGCGCTGTCGTTCTGGCGCCCGCGCGGCGCCGGCGTGCTGTTCGGGATCCTGATGGTCGGCGCGTTCGTGCCGGCGCAGGTGATGATCTATCCGCTCGTGCGGCTGCTTGCGTCGGTGCATCTGTTCAGCACGCTGCCCGGCATCGTCGTGATCCATACGATCTTCGGGATGCCGATCATGACGCTGCTGTTCCGCAACTACTACATCGCGATTCCGCAGGAGCTGTTCAAGGCGGCGCGCATCGACGGCGGCGGTTTCTGGCGCATCTTCGGCGAACTGGTGTTGCCGATGTCGCTGCCGATCATCGTCGTCGCGGTGATCATGCAGGTCACCGGCATCTGGAACGACTTCATTCTGGGCCTCGTCTTCGCGGGAACCAAAAACCTGCCGATGACCGTGCAGCTGAACAACATCATCAACACCACGACCGGCGAGCGGCTCTACAACGTCAACATGGCGGCCACGATCCTCACGTCGGTCGTGCCGCTCGCTGTCTATTTCGTGTCGGGCCGCTGGTTCGTGCGCGGCATCGCATCCGGTGCTATCAAGGGATGATCATGGCCAACGCCGCCAACGTGTCGATCAACAATCTGAACATCCGCCTCGGGACCAACCAGGTGGTCGCGGGCCTCAATCTCGAAGTCGAGCCGGGCGAATTTCTCGTGCTGCTCGGGCCGTCGGGCTGCGGCAAGTCCACGCTGCTGCATACGATCGCCGGGCTCATCGACGTCGAGAGCGGCAACATTTCGATCGGGCAGGAAGACATGACGTGGGCCGATCCGAAGGACCGCCGCATCGCGCTGGTGTTCCAGTCGTACGCGCTGTATCCGACGATGAACGTCGAGCGCAACCTGTCGTTCGCGCTGCGCGTGCACGGCGTCGACAAGCAGGAAATCGAGCGGCGCGTGACGCGCGCGGCCGACATGCTGCAGCTCGGCCCGCTGTTGCGGCGCAAGCCCGCGCAGCTGTCGGGCGGCCAGCGCCAGCGCGTCGCGATCGGCCGCGCGCTGGTGCGCGAGGCCGACGTGTTTCTGTTCGACGAGCCGCTGTCGAATCTCGACGCGAAGCTGCGCACCGAACTGCGCCGCGAACTGAAGCAACTGCACCAGAACCTCGGCGCGACGATGATCTACGTGACGCACGACCAGGTCGAGGCGATGACGCTCGCGTCGCGCATCGCCGTGATGCGCAGCGGGATGATCCAGCAGATCGGCACGCCGGCCGAAGTCTACGAGCGGCCCGCGAACCTGTTCGTCGCGACGTTCCTCGGCTCGCCGCCGATGAACCTGCTGACGGGCACGCTCGAACGCGACGGCCAGGCGGTGCGCTTTACGGGCGGTCATCTGGCGTGCGACGTCAGTCACTACACGTTCCGCATGCCGCCGATGCCGGGCACGCCGTGCGTGCTGGGCGTGCGGCCCGAGCACATGCGCGTCGACCCGGCCGGCCCGCACGACGCGCGCGTCGCGCTCGTCGAACCGATGGGCAATCACCGCATCGTGTGGCTCGATTATCATGGCGTATCGCTCGCGATCGTCGACCGGGGCCGGCAACCCATCGCTCTGGATGAAACGCTTCGTTTCTCGTTCGACGGCGAGCATGTGTCGCTGTTCGACGAGGAAAGCGGCCAGCGTATCTGAGCGGGCTGTCTCACTGGAGTGGGTTTGGCAACACTGAAGGAAGTGGCGGCACGCGCGGGCGTCGGTCTCGGTACCGCGTCGCGCGCGATTTCCGGCAAGGGGCCGGTGTCGGCTGCCGCGCTCGCGCGCGTGCGCGAGGCGGTGGAGGCGCTGGACTTCCGGCCGTCGTCGATCGGTCGCGCGATGGTGCAGCAATCGCTTGGCATCATCGGCATTTTCGCGCCAACTTTCATCGGCTCGTACTACGGTTCGCTGCTGCGCGAGGCCGATACCGAGTTGCGCGCGGTCGGCCGTCATATCGTGGTGGCGACCGGCTGCGGGGCGGTGTCGCCGCGCGAGCAGGCGCTCGAAGGCGTCGAATTCCTGATCGAGCGCGATTGCGACGGCATCCTCGTAGTCAGCCACGATCTGCTCGATGAAGACCTGCTGAGGCTGCGGCGCTCGCAGCCGCGCATGGCGTTCCTCAATCGCGTGTTCGAGCGCATGCCGGAAGCGTCGTTCTGCGCCGATCACTGGCATGGCGGAGAACTGGCCGCGCGCACGCTGCTCGAACACGGGCATCGGCAGTTCGCGGTCATTGCCGGCCCGTTTACCGCCGCCGACAACATGGCGCGTATCGACGGGTTTCGCGTCGAACTCGCACGCCACGGCATCGGTCCGGAACAGATGACGGTGGTCGAATCCGACTTCAGCACCGAGGGCGGCTATGCGAGCATGCGCCGGCTGCTCGATGCACAGGCGCGCTTCACGGGGCTCTTTTGCGCGAACGACCAGATGGCGGCCGGCGCGCTGTCGTGCCTGCATCAGGCGGGCGTCGAGGTGCCGCGGCAGATGTCGGTGATCGGCTACGACGACGATTTTTCCGCGCCTTATCTGACGCCCGCGCTGACGTCGGTGCATGTGCCCACCGTCGAACTGACGCGCAACGCGACGCGCTGGCTGATCAATGCGTGCTACGGCAACTCGCTGCCGATCGAGCGCGATTTCCCGGTCAGCGTGACGATGCGCGCGTCGGTCGGTCAGGTTGGCTGATGCGCTGCATCATCGGTTGCGACGCTCGCCGGTTCGTGCTCGTGCCGCCGACCGACCGAAATAACCACTGCCGATGAACGGCCGTTATGCCCCCGGTGCCGACGCATTGCCTGCTCGATCTGACGCTGAACGCCGTCGCGCGTCGGTATCGCGTGCCGGCCGTTTTCACGGCGCCGTTGCCGACGACGGAAGCCACGCCCGCAACGGCGCTCGCGACGGCCATCGAGCGCGCTCGCGAAGCGACGGCTCGCGGCGAAGTACCCGGCGCAGAAACCAAGGCTTGTTTTATCGATGCGCTCGCACGGCTGATCCGCGAAGCGATGCGTGCCGAATCCGGCGACCCGGCGTTTCAGGCGATGCTGCTGCGGCATCGGACGGCTGTCGTGCGCGAGTACGCGTCGCTGTCCGCGCACGCCGCTCGCGATCGACGCGTGATTCATGCCGCCGTGAATGCCATCGCTCATCCGGCGAGGCAGCAGAGCGACACGCTCGCGCAACTGCGTGCGCTCGCGTCTGCCGAAGCCTGGTCGGCGCTGCACGATGCCGTGCAACAGGCCGTTGCGTCGACGAACACCGCCTGCCTCGCGCAACTGCTGGACAACCCCGCGCTGCATCGATTGCGACGGCTCGAAGCGCTATCGTCCGACGAACGCGTGCGCCGCTATCGATCGCTGTGGGAGCGGCAGGGCGTGCGGCGCGGAAGCTCGTCGGCGGTGGCGCAAGGGCTTGTCTCCAGACAGCGCGGCGATGCGGTCGAAGCGTCGGCGAGCGAAGCCCTCGAAGCGCTCGCGCGGCGGCTCGACGCGACGGAGCACGAAACAGCGTCGTATTGCGTCGTGAATTCGATGCGCGTGCCGGCGTCGATACCCGCGAGCCACGAGCGCGCAAAAACCGAGTGGGATGCGGTGCTGCTGAGGCGTCCGAAGGCGGCCGGCGAAGCGGCGCCGTGGGACGTCTGCCTGCTCGTGGAGGCGAAGGCTTCCGCCGATGCCGCCACCACCGATTTCCAGCGGCTGTTGCGCGGACTGAACCTGCTCGCTCATGCGGACAGCAGCGTCGTGTATTCGTTTCAGACGCGCGAGGGGCCGGTGAACCTGAACGGCGCTTCGCTGCGCGCGCTGCGAACCGACGCGGCCGGCCTCGCGACAACCGTGCTGTACTGCTGCGCGGCGCCGGCCGAAGCGATGCCGCGTTTGCTGAACCCCGCGAGCCGGATGCAGCTGCTATCGGCCGACGCCAGTCTGCGATTCGCGAGCGCGCTCGCGGATAACCAGCACGGCGATAGCCGCGACCTCGAACCGGTCTGGGACGAGTTGCTCGAATCGCCGAAGTGGCGCGCGGTGCTCAATCAATATCCGATGCTGTGTCAGGTTCGCGAATTGATGGTGCATGTCGACGATTTCCGGGCCGCAGTCGGCGGCGCGAGCGAGGCCGGCGGCGATTGAGCGTCGGCTTTACGCGCCGCCCCATTGCATCGACAGCCCGCCGTCGATCGTCCATGTTTGCCCGGTCACGTAGTCGCCGTCGTCGGAGGCGAGAAACAACGCGACGCGCGCGATCTCTTCCGGCTGTCCCGGCCGATGCCACGGAATCACCGACATCGATTGTTCGCGTTTGTCCGGGTCGTCGAGGCGCTTTTGCGTCATCGGCGTCTGGATCAGCCCGGGCGCGATGTTGTTCACGTTGATGCGGTCTTCCGCGACTTCGCGCGACAGGCTGCGCGTCAGCGAGCCGACGCCGGCCTTCGCCATCCCGTACGGTGCGCTGTCGGGTGTCGGCAGATGTTGCGCGACCGACGAGATCGTGACGATGCGCCCGCCGCCGCCCGCGTCGCGCCGTCGTTTGACGAAGGCGCGGCAGCAGTACAGCGGCCCGAGCAGATCGGTGCGCAACACGGCTTCGATCTGCGCGTCGTCGAGTTCGGCGACTGGCGCATTGCGCGCGCCTACACCCGCGTCGTTGACGAGCACATCGAGCGTGCCGATCGCCCTGGTCGCTTCGGAGAAGAACGCCGCGACCGACCGCGGATCGCCGACGTCGCCCTGAATCACGCACGCGCGGCGGCCGGCCGCCTCGATGCGTCGCGCGGTTTCCTCCGCGCCGTCGCGGTCCGCGTGATAGACGATTGCGACATCGGCGCCTTCCTGTGCGAACAGCGTCGCGATCGCCCGGCCGATGCCGGAATCGCCGCCGGTGACGAGTGCGTGCTTGCCTTGCAGTTTCATGTCCCTCTCCTGACAAAAGAGCGCGAACGGATCAGCGCATTCGATTGCGCCGCCGTTGCTGCGACATGATCCGCAATGCACGTGCCTTCCGCACGCCGTGCCGCGCCGCGCGAAATCAGCGCCGCATGCGCGCCGCCTGCCAGTTCGATTTGCGCGCGAGTTCGACGAAGGCGCTCAGATAGTCGACCGCGTGATCCGCGTCGCGCGTGCCGAGGTAGATCTGTTTCGCGATGCCGTTCTTGCCGAGCTTCACGCTGACCACCGGCATGCGGTCCGCGTATTCGTCCGCGAGCCAGCGCGGCAGCGCGGCCACGCCGCGATTGCTCGCGACCATCTGCAACATGATGTCGGTGGTCTCGATCGACTTGTGGCGGCGCGGCGCAACGTTCGCTGGACGAAGGAACTGGTTGTAGATATCGAGCCGGTCGGTTTCGACCGGATACGTAATCAGTGTCTGGTCGACGAGCTGCTCGGGCTTCACATAGCGAGCACCGGCAAGCGGATGCTGCTCGGACACGACCAGCACCTGCTCGTAGTCGAACACCGGATCGAAGCGCAGGCCGGGGCGCTTCAGCGGATCGGGCGTCACGAGCACGTCGATGTCATAGCCGAACAGCGCGCCGATGCCGCCGAACTGGAAGCGCTGCTTCACATCGACATCGACGTCGGGCCACTGCGCGAGATACGGCGACACCACCTTCAGCAGCCACTGATAACACGGGTGGCACTCCATGCCGATGCGCAGCGTGCCCCGCTCGCCATTCGCGTACTGCTTGACGCGCGCCTCCGCGTGCTCGAATTGCGGCAACAGCCGCTCGGCGAGCGACAGCAGATACTGCCCCGCCTGCGTAAGCCGCAGATTGCGGCCCTCGCGCTCCCAGACGGGCGTGCCGAGCTGCTGCTCCAGCTTCTTGACGGTGTGACTGAGCGCCGACTGCGTGAGGTGCAGCGCGCCGGCGGCCGCCGTGAGCGAGCCGAGGCGCTCGACTTCGCGGATCAGAAGGAGATGAAAACGGTCGAGCACAACGGATTCCGGTGTCAATGAACAGAATTAATGGATGGATGAAATATTGCCATTTTTCTTCATCGAAGGAAAACCCTATCATCGCGGCCATCACGTGCAAATTTCGTGCAATCTCACATCGGATGGCTGCGCCCATGGTTACCACACACAATCTCGGCTTCCCGCGCATCGGCGCACAACGCGAACTCAAGTTCGGTCTCGAACGCTACTGGAAGGGCGAGTGCTCGCGCGACGAACTGAAGGCGCTCGGCGCCGATCTGCGCTCGCGTCACTGGTCGCAACAGAGAGGGATCGACTTCGCGCCGGTCGGCGACTTCTCGTTCTACGACCAGGTGCTGGACATGAGCTTCACGCTCGGCAACCTGCCGGCACGCGTGCAAGGTTTCCACGGCGATGCGCTCGACAACTACTTCCGCGTCGCGCGCGGCCGCTCGGCGCACGGCAGCGAAGAACACGCGGCGTGCTGCGGCGGCGTCGCGGCCGGCGAGATGACGAAGTGGTTCGATACGAACTATCACTACATCGTGCCGGAATTCACCGCCGATACGCAGTTCAACCTCAATATGTCGCGGCTCGTCGAGCAACTGCGCGAGGCGCGCGAGCAGGGTGTGAACGCGAAGCCCGTCATCGTCGGGCCGATCACGTATCTGTGGCTCGGCAAGGCGAAGGACGACTCGAACAAGCTCGCGCTGCTGCCGCGCCTGATGGCGGTGTATCGCGCGCTGCTCGACTATTTCCGCGTGATGGACGTCGAGTGGGTGCAGATCGACGAGCCGGTGCTCGTGACCGAACTCGACGACGTGTGGCGCGACGCCTTCGTGAAGGCCTACGAAGGCTTCGAGCAGCGCGGCGTCAAGCTGCTGCTCACGACGTATTTCGGGCAACTGAAAGACAATCTCGATCTCGCGTGCAGCCTGCCCGTCGACGGCCTGCACATCGATGCGATCAACGCACGCGACGAAGTCGCACTGGCCGCGCAGAAACTGCCCGCGCAGAGCGTGCTGTCGGTCGGCGCGATCAACGGCCGCAATATCTGGAAGACGGATCTGAACGCCGCACTCGAATGGCTCGCGCCGCTCGCGCAGCAGCTCGGCAATCGGCTGTGGATCGCGCCGTCGTGCTCGCTGCTGCACGTGCCCGTCGATCTCGCGAGCGAAACCAGGCTGGATCCGGAAATCCGTTCGTGGCTCGCGTTCGCCCAGCAAAAGCTCGACGAACTGAAGGTACTCGCCGCCGCGCTGAACAGCGGCCGCGAGCAGGTCGCCGATGCGCTCGCCGCGAATGCCGCCGCGATCAACGCGCGTCGGCGGTCGCCGCGCGTGAACAACCCGCAGGTGAAGGCCGCGCTCGTGCGCATCGACGCGACGCTCGGCAATCGCCGGCACGCGTATGCCGAGCGCGCGGCGAAGCAGGCCGCGATCCTCAACCTGCCCGCGTTTCCGACCACGACAATCGGCTCGTTCCCGCAGACAGCGGCGATCCGCGACGCGCGCAGCCAGTTCAAACGCGGCGCGCTCGACGAGGCGGGCTATCGCGCGGCGATGCGTGCGGAAATCGAGCGCAGCGTGCGCGAGCAGGAGAAGCTGGGCCTCGACGTGCTGGTGCACGGCGAAGCCGAGCGCAACGACATGGTCGAATACTTCGGCGAGCAGCTCGATGGCTACGCGTTCAGCCAGTTCGGCTGGGTGCAGTCGTATGGGTCGCGCTGCGTGAAGCCGCCGATCCTGTTTGGCGACATCAGCCGTCCGAAGGCGATGACGGTCGAGTGGATTGCGCACGCGCAGTCGCTCACCGACAAGCCGATGAAAGGCATGCTGACGGGCCCCGTGACGATCCTGAACTGGTCGTTCGTGCGCGATGACCAGCCGCGTTCGGTGTCGTGCTATCAGCTCGCGCTCGCGATCCGCGAGGAAGTGCTCGACCTGGAGCGGGCCGGCGTGCGCGTGATCCAGATCGACGAGGCGGCGCTGCGCGAGGGACTGCCGCTGCGCCGCGCGCAATGGGGCGAGTATCTGCGCTGGGCGGTGGAGTCGTTCCGCATCGCCGCGAACGGCGTCGCCGACGAAACGCAGATTCACACGCACATGTGCTATTCGGAGTTCAACGACATCATCGCGGCGATCGCCGACATGGACGCGGACGTGATCACGATCGAGACGTCGCGCTCCGACATGGAACTGCTCGACGCATTCGATGACTTCAGCTATCCGAACGAAATCGGCCCGGGTGTGTACGACATCCACTCGCCGAACATCCCGACCGAGGAGCACATCGTGCAACTGATGCGCAAGGCGGCCACGCGGATTCCGGCGCAACGTCTGTGGGTGAATCCGGATTGCGGGTTGAAGACGCGCCAGTGGGCCGAGGTCATTCCGGCGCTGACCAACATGGTCGCCGCCGCGAAGACGCTGCGTGCCGAAGTGCGCTGACGCAGCCGGGCCTAGCGTGCTTCGCCGGAACCGAGGCGTCGCGCGAGCGCCGACGAAAAGAACTCCGTCGCGCGGCACACCCGCGCCGGCACGCGAGCGGTTCGTCGCCGAGGGCGCCCGTGTGTTCATCTTTGGGCGGCTCGATCGTGCTGGTGTCGTCGACGATCGGCCAACGGCGGCTATCGCGGCGCCCGGCCGGCGTCGCCGCGTGCATGGCGGCAAGCGAGCACTGCGATCGTCGCGGCCCCGAACGCCGCGCCCGCGTAGAACGTGGCCGCCGGGCCGAGCCGGTCCCACAGCACGCCCGCGATCACGCTCGACGCGAGCGTGACGAGCCCGCTCAGCAGATTGAAGAACCCGAACGCCGTGCCGCGCAGCTGGTCCGGCGCGGTATGGGAGACCATCGTGGCCAGCAGCCCTTGCGTCATCCCCATGTGCAGGCCCCACAGCGCGACGCCGACCAGCACGATCGCCCAGTGCGAGCCGTGGGCCAGCACGACATCGGACGCGATCAGCGTGATCAGGCCGACGACGAGGAGACGCGTGTGGCTCTGTGTATCGGCGAGCTTGCCGAACGGGTAAGCCGACAGCGCGTAGACCACGTTCATCGCGACCATCACGAGCGGAACGAGCGCGATGGGAACGCCCGCCCGCATCGCGCGCAACACGAGGAACGCCTCGCTGAAACGCGCGAGCGCGAACACCGCGCCGACGAAGACCACCCACCCATAGCGCGCGTCGAGCTGTTTCAGGCTGGTCCAGTGGATCGGGTTCACGCGCTTCGCGTCGGGCGCGCGCGCGGGCTCGTCGACGCCGAGCGCGAGCAGCGTCACCGCCAGCACGGCCGGCGCGACGGCGAGCCAGAACGCGAGCCGGAAGTTGTCCGCCCACGCGAGCATGATCGCGACGGCCAGCAGCGGGCCGAGGAACGCGCCGACGGTATCGAGCGATTGCCGCAAGCCGTACGCGGCGCCGCGCAGCGGCGGCGGCGTCACGTCCGCGACCAGCGCATCGCGCGGCGCGCCGCGAATGCCCTTGCCGACCCGGTCGATGATTCTCGCGCCGACCACGACGCCGAGCGTCGGCGCGATCGCGAACAGCGGCTTGCTGAGCGCGCCGAGGCCGTAGCCGGTGACGGCGAGCCACTTGCGGTTGCCGAGGTAATCGCTCAGCGTGCCGGAAAACACCTTGACGACGGGCGCCGTCGCTTCGGCGACGCCCTCGATGACACCGATCGCGGCCGCGCTCGCGCCGAGCCCCGTCATCAGGAACATCGGCAGCAGGCTATGGATGATTTCCGACGACACGTCCATCAGCAGGCTGACGCAGCCCAAAATCCAGACGCTGCGCGGAATCTGGCGAAGGATGCTAGGTTGCGATCCGGTTTGCATGGGGAAGGCTCCTGATTGATGCGGTTTCCGGGGCATCGGTCGGTCTGTTGCCGATCAGCGCAGCCGACCGGCGAACCGGAGATCACCCCGCGCGAGCCACCCCGCACGCATGATCCATCAATCCTTCCGCCGTGCCGGTGCCGCCTTCGACGTCGAGCCCGCTGTGCACGATCAGCCAGCCGTCGCGCGCGGCGTCGGGGCCGGCGCCGGTCACGAGGATCGTCTGGTCGCGCATCTGCTGCTGCGGGCCGAGGCTGCGCGCCACGACGCGAAACGGATTGCTGTCGTCGACGAGACTCGTCACGCGCATCACGCTGAAACGGTGGCCGTCGAGCACGATCGGTGAAAAAACGCCGGGCGGATCGTCGCGATGCGCGGCCAGCGCGGCGCTCACGTCCTGCCGCATGCAGTCGATGTGGATGTGAAACTGGTTCTGCGAGCGCCGCGTCGTCGAATTGATTTCGAGCCCGAGCTGATTCGCGGCGAGCGTCGTGCCGAGCCGCGCATCGACGTACGGCCCCGCGTTCCATGCGTACTGCCAGTATTCGGGTGAACCGGCATAGAGGATCTCCGGCGCCTCGATGCCGGACACGCGGTCGGTCGGGATCAGCAGATATTGCGCGCGGCCGTTGATGTCCTTCAGAAGCGCATAGCGGCGCTGGAAGTCGACGCGCGTGCACGGCGCCGGCTTGCCCGAGCTGCGCTGATTGTCGACGCACTGCACGCCGACGACTTTCCAGAGCCCGTCCGAGTCGAGCGTGGACAGGCGGACACAGCCACCCGACGTGATCAGCGCCGCGATGAAGGCGGCGCACAGCAGGCTTCGTGCGTAGTTCAGATAGCGCATGGGCGCGTGATTCCCCACAGACGGCGACAACGATGAAAAGTCGCGCCGCCGTCACGGGGCGACGCGTTACGAGCGGCGGTACGGCTGAAACGTCAGCGGCTTTTCATCCGTGCCGGCGGCCTGGCCGGCGTCGGAACCCGTGCCGCAGCTGCCGCACGTGCCGCAGCCGTCGCCGCAGTTGCCGGTCGCGGCGCGCGGCTGCAGCGCGCGGCCGACGCGCTGCGCGAACCGCGTGCGGCCCGGCTTCAGCAGCCGGCCGGCGAGGGCGGCCTGCCCGCGCGTCGTCAGCGTCGGCGCGAGCCGGCGCAGCATGTAGACGGCGCTTGCGACGACCAGCAGCCCGATCACCGCATATTGCACGACGAGTCCTACGTTCATGTGAAATGCCTCGCGATCTGATAAGTGGCGAACGCCGCGACGTACGCGACCACGAACATGTAGCCGAACGAGATCGCGACGTTGCGCCACGAGCGCGTCTCGCGGCGGATCACCGCGAGCGTCGACATGCACTGCGGCGCGAACGCGAACCACACCATCAGCGACAGCGCGCTCGCGAGCGGAATGTTCGCTGCGAGCGCGTGGCTGAGCGTGGTGATGTCCGCATCGCCGCTGGCCACCGAGTAGACGGTCGCGAGCGCGGCCACCGCGGTTTCGCGCGCGGCGAACGCGGGGATCAGCGACAGGCTGATCTGCCAGTTGAAGCCGAGCGGCGCGAACGGATACTGCAGCGCGCGGCCGATATACCCGGCGATCGAGTAGTTGATCGCGGGGCCGGTCGCGCCCGCCGGCGGCGCCGGGAACGTCGAGATGAACCACATCAGCACGGTCAGCGCGAGGATCACGCCCGTGAGCCGCTTCAGGAAGATCATCCCGCGCTCCCACAGGCCGAGCACGATGTCGCGCGCCTTCGGCAGCCGGTACGACGGCAGTTCCATCAACAGCGCGTGTTCGCTGCGGTCGCGGCGCAGATGCTTCATCACCCAGCCGACCGCCATCGCGCCGGCGATCCCCACCGCGTACAGCGCGAACAGCACGAGCCCCTGCAGGTTGAAGATGCCGAGCACCGGACGATGCGGGATGAACGCGCCGATCAGCAGTGCATACACCGGCAGCCGCGCGGAGCACGTCATCAGCGGGGCCACGAGGATCGTCGCGAGCCGGTCGCGCGGATCGGTGATGCTGCGGGTGCCCATCACGCCCGGAATCGCGCACGCGAAGCTCGACAGCAGCGGGATGAACGAGCGGCCGGTCAGCCCGACCGATACCATCATCCGGTCGAGCAGGAACGCGGCGCGCGGCAGGTAGCCCGATTCTTCGAGCACGAGGATGAACAGGAACAGCACGAGGATCTCGGGCAGAAAGCCGAGCACCGTGCCGAGCCCGTTGAAGATGCCGTCGGTGATCAGGCTGTGCAGCGGCCCTGCGGGCAGCCACGCGGACGCGAGCGCGCCGAGCCACGTGAACGCGTCGCCGATCGCGTCCGTCATCGGCTTGCCGAACGAGTACACGCCCTGGAACACGAGGAACATCACGGCCGCGAGAATCAGCGGGCCGGTGACCGGGTGGAGCGCCCAGCGGTCGATCGCGTCGTCGCGCGCGTCGGTCGCGCGCGGCATCGTGACCGTGTCGGCGAGGATCGCGCGCACTTCGGCGTGCGTGTCGGCATAGGCCGCTGGTTGCGCGGACTGCGCGGACCGCCGCGCGTCGTCGGCGCTCGCGTCGGCGTTCGCGCTCGCGCGTGCGGACGGCGCGTGCGCGTCGAGCATCCCGATCAGCGCGTGTGCGCCGCCGCGCCGCACCGCGACCGTTTCGACGACCGGCATCGCGAGCCGGCGTTCGAGCCCGGCGACGTCGACCGTGATGCTGCGCCGTTTTGCGGCGTCCATCATGTTCAGCGCGAGCACCATCGGCAGGCCCATGCGCTTCACTTCGAGCACGAAACGCAGATGCAGGCGCAGATTCGTCGCGTCGGCGACGCAGACGATCAGGTCCGGCACCGCTTCGCCCGGATAGCGGCCCTGCAGCACGTCGCGCGTCACGCGCTCGTCCGGGCTCGTCGTTTCGAAGCTGTACGTGCCGGGCAGATCGAGCAGCTGCACGCGCCGGCCGGCCGGCGTATCGAAGCGGCCTTCCTTGCGCTCGACGGTGACGCCCGCGTAATTCGCGACCTTCTGGCGAGCGCCGGTGAGCAGGTTGAACAGGGCGGTCTTGCCGCAATTCGGATTGCCGACGAGCGCGACGCGCAATGGTGACTGGCTCATCAGGCGGTCTGTCCGGTCACGCGCACGCGCTGGGCTTCGGCGCGCCGCAGCGCGAAACGGGTCGAACCGATCTGGATCAGCAGCGGATCGGCGCCCCACGGCGCGCAGGCCACGACCCGCACCGGTTCGCCGGGCACGAAACCGAGGTCGCGCAGACGCTGGGCGATCGCATCGGACGCATGCGCGTCCTCCACGGTTCGGACGAGGGCGGACGCCCCTTTGGGCAGATCGGTCAGGCGCATGCGGGAGATCGAGCAAGAATGCGAATGGTTCTCATTGTAGCCCGGAATGGGGGGTGTGGCGCGGTTGCGCCGGCGTCCGGGGCGGCGGCCTGACTGTGGCGCACGGGGATGCGCCGTTATGCCGCGGACGGGGCCGGATCGCGACGCGTCGTCATAGCGTGGGCGCGGGCAGCGTGCCGAGCAGCTGCTCGAACGCGATGGCGATCGCGAGCAGGCGGCGGTCGCTGCCGAGCGGCCCGTCCAGTTCCAGGCCGACGGGCAGGCGGCCGTCGGCCAGCCCGGCCGGCAGCGACAGCCCCGGAATGCCCGCGTTGCTGGCCGGATCGGTGTTGCGCAAATACGCGTCCATCTCGTCGAGCGGCGCGCCGCCGTCGATCGACACGCGCGACGAGCCGTTCATGTCGTCGATCGGCACCGCGACGAGCCGCGTCGTCGGGAACAGCAGCGCGTCGAGGCCCGCTTCCGCGAAGGTCTGCGCGTACAGCTGCTGCAGGCGCGGACGCCAGACGGTCAGCGCGGTCTCGTAGTCGCCGCCGAACGCATCCGCGAGGATCGCGTCGTACGCCGCGCGCACGTCGGGGCTCGCGATCCGCGCGGCGACGTCCGCGACCGTCTGCACCGGCGCGTGATTCGCGACGAGCCAGTCGCGCAGATCGGCAAGCGGCTCGTGCAGCGCGAGCGCGCGGCTCACGCGTTCGTCTAGCGCCAGCAGCTCGGGCATGTCGACGGCCACGAACGTGACGCCGGCCGCTTCGAGCCTCGTCAGCGCGCGGCGCGCGACGTCTTCGAGCGCGTGCTCGATCCCTTCCCACAGCGGCACCGGCAGGCCGATGCGCAGATTCGCGACCGGCGCCTGCGCGAGCGGCCCATGCCCGGTGATCACGCCGTCGAGCAGCGCAAGGTCGGCGACCGTGCGCGCCATCGGCCCGACCGTATCGCGCGTATGGCTGATCGGCACGACGGCCTGCGGATCGTGATAGCGGCGGCCGGTGCCGCCATTGCCGACCGAGGGCCGCAGCCCCGCGATCCCGCACAGCGCCGCCGGAATGCGCGTGGAGCCGCCGGTGTCGGTGCCGAGTCCGGCCGGCGCGATGCGCGCCGCGATCGCGGCCGCCGTGCCGCCCGACGAGCCGCCCGGAATCAGCGCGGGGTCGTACGGATTGCGCACGGGTCCCGCGTGCGGACTGAGATTCGTGCTCGTGATGCCGAACGCGAGTTCATGCATGTTCGCCTTGCCGAGCAGGATCGCGCCCGCATCGACGAGCCGTTGCACCGACGGCGCGTGCCGTGCCGGCGTGAAGCCTTCGAGCGCCGGCGTGCCGGCCGACGTCGACAGTCCGCGCGTGTTGATGTTGTCCTTCACGACGACCGGCAGGCCGGCGAGCGGAAGCTTTGCGCGCGCGGCCGCGTCGAGCGCGTCGATCCGGTGCGCGGCGGCGAGCGCGCCTTCGACGTCGAGCACCGTCAGCGCATTGAGATTCGACAGCGCCTGTGCGCGCGCGAGCAGCGTTGCAACGTATTCGGAGGCCGCGAGGCGCCCGGCGCGGATCGCGTCGACGGCCTGCGTTGCGGTCAGTTCCGCTTGTTCGTCGACAGTCCAGGTCATGCGGTCCTCCTGAGGATGGATCCGGCGCGGCGCCCCGCGCGAACCGTCATTTTTTCATGAACCAGAGGGCGGCGCGAGCGAGCGCCGGCACGAGCGTCGGGCGCAGGAGCCGTGCGTCGTAGCCGCTCATGCGCGCATCGTTTTCGGCGACGCACAGTTCGAGCAGCGCGCGCGGATTCAGACCGTCGCCGATCACGTCGCGGTTCGCGGGCAGAAAGTTCGAGTCGTGCGTGCCGCCGTCCGCGTCGATGCCTCGTGCGATCGACAGTCTTTCCCACACGAGCAGGCACCAGATCGCGGCGACGCGCACCGCATGCCACGGCCGTCGCCACCAGGGCATCGTCTTGCGATGCCACGCGACCCAGTTCGTGAAGAACAGGATGTGGCGCGCTTCTTCCTGGATCACGGGTTCGAACGTATCGACGAGTTCGGGCGGGAAAAAGCCCGATCGCTGCGCGGACCGAAAGAGGCCGAACGCGAAGAAGCTGTCGATGCATTCGCTGTAGCCGGTGAACATCCATGCCCATTCGGGCTTCTTCGGCGGCGGGTAGGCCGGTTCGGGCGCGAGCGCGATCCCGTAGGCGTCGACGAGCTTCGACAGCACGACCTTGTGGCGCGCCTCCTCGGCGGCATCCATCTCGATGGCCTCGCGCAGCAGCGGGTCGGTCAGCGTCGCGGCATAGGTCTTCACGCGGATCGACGCGCGGCCCTCGGTCTGCACGGCCATGTCCCAGATCGGCAGCGACGTGAGGCGCGCAAGCGCATCCGGCGCGAGCTTCGGCCATTCGATGACGGCGGGGCGATACGGGTTGTGCGTGTCGAGCAGCATCCGGCAGAACATCTCGCGGTGCGCGTCCGATCCGATCCGGATGGAACCCGGCGTGGCGCCGGTCCAGTGACGCAGCGCGGCGTCCTCTTCGGTGACGGTGTGAGTGACTTCTTCGTCAGGCGTCAGGGCGTCGGCCATGGAGCGTCGGTCGGATCCTGTTGATGTGCTCCTTATTCTGTCACAAGTGTAAGAAGGGGCGCAGCCGTTCCGACAGATCCGCCGCGATCATGCGTAGTGGTGCCGCGTGTCGCGCTGGTCGTCGATCCACATGCGCGCCCAGCGGAACGCATACGCGAGCGCAAGCTCCTCGTCGAAGAAATAATCGAGCGCGTCGAACTTGCGCGCGCGGCCGCTTTGCGTGCCGATGGTCAGATTGGCGGCGAACAGGCCGTTCGGAAGCCGCTGCGCGGTGGGCGCGACTTCATAGCCTTTGTAGCGAATGGAGCGGTTCATGGCTGGACGGTGATGCGCTTGAGTGATACCCCGATGCAGTGACGTAAGCGCACCGGAGAGTGGAGCGCGCGGGCACGAGGAAAGCGTAGGAGCAGTCAGGCCCGGCGAGAACCAATCTTTCGTCGCAAGCAAATCACGGGCGGGCTGAAACCGTCAGCAGATGATCCGGATGAGGCGAGACGATGCGTTCGCGCACACTGTCCGGCTTCGCGGCGCGCGTGTCTGTGCTGTGGCGCACGCGGCGCGGTTTCGTGCGCAAGCGATGACGGCGTAGCGGCGCGCGCCCTTTGTTCGGAGCGTGGCGGGCCTTGCCGCTCAGACAGCGACGCTGAAGAGCCGCTTCGCATGCGGCTCGTTGATGGCCGCCGCACTGGCGTTCGTGCCCGTGCTCGCGCCGCGATGGGCGTTGAACGCCAGCGCGAACTGCGCAGCCTGCGTACCGACCGTGATCAGTTGATCGACGACTTTCGGATCGGAGCATTCGTGCGCGCTGGCAAAGCGCGTTTCGAGCGTGTTGATGCCCGCGCCGAACGGCGTCGGCCAGCCGCGCAGCGCGTGCACGATCGAACGCAGCGACGTCAGCACCGATCCCGCGGCCTGCCAGCCGTACGCGGTCACGATGCAGCCGACCGCCCGGCCGTCGAGATACGGACGTGCGTCGTCGCGCAGTTCTTCGAGCGTATCGAGTGCATTCTTCACGAGACCGGACACGCCGCCGTGATAGCCGGGCGTCGCGACGATCACGGCGTCGGCCGCGCGGACCGCTTCGATCAATTCGATCTGTTCATCGGTGCGTTGCGGGTGCTCGGGTGCGTAGTGCGGGAGGCTGTGCAGGAACGTGCCGTCGAAGAGCCGCGTGCGGGCGCCCGCTTGTTCCGCGCCTCGCAGCGCGAAGCTCAATGCGCGCTCGGTCGACGATGCGGCGCGCGTCGTGCCGCCGATGCCGACCACGAACGGACGGCGATGGGAATCGGGAGTGGTCAACGAAGGGCTCCTGGTGGTTGCGACGGACGCGTCGCCGGGCGCGGTGCCGGAGCGAAGCTGGAACGGCAATCTTAGTGATCGGGCGGCGGCCGGCGAAGCGACTTTTTGTTCTAACGATATACGCGCGCCCGGTGATTCCGCGCGACATGCCGCGTGCGAAGCGGTGCATCACGAAGCGCCATATGCATATGCGAAACCGGTGGTTGGGTTTCGCCGCGCAGCGTGACTATGATGAATCCGTCTCCTCCATGGCGTTAGCCACGAACATGGGATTGGGCCCCGCACCGGAACGGTGACGGGGCCTTTTTTTATCGACGACGACGGGATGGGACGGGACGCGTTACTCGACGCGAGTGGCAGCCCACGCGCTTTGCGCGCGGGGCCGATAGCCGACTTGCAGGAAGTGGCCGTCGGGGCCCATCTTCGGGGCGATCAACGGATGGCGGCGCGTCGCCGGCGAAGAAGGCGTGACGGGGTCCGGCGCAGGCAACGCGGGCTGGGCGACCCGGCGCGGCGTCACATGGTCTGCCGACGGGGCATGACGCTTCGCCACTTTTTTCGAACGACACTTCTTGTCCTGCGCCGACGCGTGCGCGCCGCCGATGCGCGCTTCCGGCGGGTTCCACACTTCGACGTAGTGCTCCGCGGCGAACGCGGTGGACGCGAGGACGCACAGCAGCGCCCCGGTCAGAATGTTTCGCACGTGGTGTTCTCCGTTTTTTCGACTTGCCCGTGGTGTTCCTCGACGGACGACGGCGCGGTGTTGCGGCGATTCCCGGTGACGGCAGCGGTCACCTTCGTGTTCGCAGGACCGTTTGCTGAGCGATTGGCCAAACGATTGCGGGTCGCCGAAACTGTCCGCGGACTGTACATCTGTACAGGCTTTTATGCAAACACCGTATGGGCACGCTGCAACACGCGGATTGACAGTTCCGGCGCGCCGCTTTTGGCGTTTTGCGTGCGCCGGAACGCTCAGCCCAAACGTTCGGCGCGGTACGGATGCGGGTCGGTGAACGTCGGCGCGTGCGTCATCATCTCGGCGATCAGCCTGCCGCTGACGGGCCCGAGCGTGAAGCCATGATGGTTGTGCCCGAACGCGAACCACAGGCCCGGATGCCTCGGCGCCGGACCGATCACCGGCCGCATGTCCGGCGTGCACGGACGCATGCCGAGCCACGGTTCCGCGTCGAGCCGCTCGCCGAGACCGAACAGCGGCCGCGCGATCGCTTCGGCGCGGGCGAGTTGCACGCCGGTCGGCGGCGCGCCGCGCGCGGCGAGTTCCGCGCCGGTCGTGAGCCGCAGTCCCTGCTGCATCGGTGCGATCGCGTAGCCGCGCTCGCTGTCGACGACGGGCGCCGACAGCGTCCCGCGCTGCGGCCGGTAGTGCATGTGATAGCCGCGCTTCGCGCGCAGCGGAATGCGGTAGCCGAGCGGCGCGAACACGAGATCCGACCACGGACCCATCGCGACGACCGCTTCGTTCGCGCTCAACGGGCCGTCGGCGGTCTCTACGGTCCATGCGTCGCGATCGCGGCGCAGCGTGGTCGCGTCGCCGGTGCGAAACGTCCCGCCTTCGTTCAGGAACAGATGCGCATAGCGCGCGACCAGCGCGCCGGGATTCGCGACCGTCTTCGGGTCGAGCCAGTGCAGCGCGCCCGCGAAGCCGTCCGCGAGGCTCGGCTCCTGCGCGCGCAGCGTCGCCGCATCGAGCGCGTGCACGCGCAGCCCGTGCGTGCGCGCGAGATGCTCGGCGCTCGCGATCTCGCGCTCGAAGCGCGCGGGCGTATGGAACGCCTGCAGCCAGCCGCCTTCGCGCACGAGCGATTGCGCGTCCGCGCGGGCGATCAGCGCGTCGTGCTCGACGATGCTGCGCTCGATCAGCGGCAGCATGTCGCGGGCCGCCGCCGCATGGCGTGGCGGCGCGGATTCCCACCAGTAGCGCGCGAGCCATCCCGCATACGACGGCAGCGCGCGGTAGTCCCAGTACAGATCGGTGGAACGGTTCAGCGCGTAGCGCAGCACCGTGGCGAGGCTGCGCGGAAAGCCGTACGGTACGACCGACGATCGCTCGATCAGCCCGGCATTGCCGTAGCTCGTCTCCTCGCCGGGGCCGCGCCGGTCGACGAGGGCGACGCGGCGTCCCCGGTCCTGCAGATGCAGCGCCGAACTCACGCCGACGATGCCGGCGCCCAATACGATCACGTCGAAATCCATGCGTCCTGTTTCCGTCTGACTGACTGTCTGTCTGTCGTGAGTGGGCCGTTGTATGCGCAACGGGTCGATGCGGACAATGCGCGAGGCGTGCGCCGTGCTGCGGGACTTTAGACCAGTGAGGTTTGCGCGGGCAAGCGCCGCTTGCGTGCGGTTCGTTTCCGCGATCCGCGAGCGCATCGAGGTGCCGGCGCGGCGCGCATCGGCTGCTACACTCATCGATGGGTGCCGCGGCGGACCTCGCCGGGGCTCGCTCGCGGCGCATCCTCACGGCTAAGGAGAATTCGATGGTTCGGTATCGGCACTACAAGGGCGGTATCTACGAACTGATCTGCGAAGCGACGCTCGAATCGGATCCCTCGGTGACGATGATCGTCTATCGTGCGGCCAATGGCAGCATCTGGACCCGGCCCGCGTCGGTGTTCTTCGAACTCGTCGAGCACGAAGGCGCGCTGGTGCCGCGCTTCGCGCCCGTCAACTGAATTTTTTTTGTTTATCAGGAATTGTCGACTATGCGTCTTCTGCTAGCGCTCCTCGTGCCCTGGCTGCAGTTTTTCACGATCGGCCGGCCGTTCGCCGGCGTCATCTGTCTGATTCTGCAACTCACGCTGATTGGCTGGATTCCGGCCGCGATCTGGTCGGTGTATGCATTGAGCCAGTACCAGACGGATCGCAAGATCGATCAGGCGCTCGGCCGGCGCTCGTGAGCGTCGCCGGCGCCCGGTCGGCGGGCGTAATCGGCGGTCACAATTTCGTCAGAACCTTGCGTCGCTTTTGTTTTCTTACAAATAGAAGACAACGGAGAAAAGCGATGCTGAAGATTCTGGCTGGCGGTGGGTTGCTCATTGCGTTGACCGGCTGTGCGGTCGCGCCCGGTTACGACTATGGCTACGGGTATGGGTACGGCCAACCGGCGTACTACGGTTATGAACCCGCGTATGGGGGCGTGAGCGTCGGCATCTGGGGCGGCGGCCCGGATCATTACTACGGCGGCCATGGCTACCGCGATCATCGCGGATCGTGGCCGCAAGGCGCGCGCGGCGACCACGGCGGTCGCGGCCCGGGCGGCCACGGCGGGTCGGGCCACGGCGGCGGCCGCTGATGGATCCAATCGCGCCAGCCGGCGCGCGACGGTCTGTCGAGCGTGGTTTACGCGGCCGGTTCGGCGTCCGGCACGTCGAGCACGAGATCCGTCAGCGCGATGGCCACGCACGGCAGCACGAGCCCTTCCGCCTTTTCTTCGCGCGTGAGTCCCGGCCAGTCGATCGTGTACTGCACCGTCCCGCCGACGATGCGGCAAAGACACGTCCGGCACGTTCCGTTGCGGCACAGGCGCGGCAGGCGCACGTGTGCGAACTGCGCGGCTTCGAGCACGGTCAGTTCGGCTGGCGCTTCGAAGCTCAGGCCGAGCGGTTCGATCGTGACGCGCGGCGTCGCGCCGCCGCTCATGAGATGGACACGCCGAGCAGCCGGCCCGCGCCGGCGGTGAAGGCCGCCGCGAGCAGTCCGATCACGATCTGCCGGGTCGCCGAGAACAGCGCGCTGCGGCCGTTGAACAGCGACGTGAAGACGCCGACCGCCGCGAGCCCGATCGCGCTCAGCAACACCGACTGCG
>DATJJN010000067.1:0-47450 GCA_035492135.1 Paraburkholderia sp.
CATCGCCGCTTCTCTCATCCTCAGGCTTCCTGCAACATCATCCGCTCACGCTGCTTGATCAGCGCGAGCACGATATCGCACGCGGGCGTCGCCTCGCCGACGAGCCGCCCCATCTCCTGCACGACCGTCAGCAGCGGATCGATTTCCAGCGGCCGCTTGTGTTCGAGATCCACGAGCGTCGACGTCTTGTGCGCGCCCACCTTGCCCGCGCCGTCGATGCGCCGTTCCACGTCCACGCGGAAATGCACGCCGAACTGCTCGGCGATGCGCTGCGCCTCCAGCATCATCGTGCGCGCGACCGAGCGCGTGGCCGGGTCGCTCGTGATCACGTCGAGCGTCGCATGCGTGAGCGCGCTGATCGGGTTGAAGCACAGATTGCCCCACAGTTTCAGCCAGATTTCGTCGCGGATGTCGTCGCGAATCGGCGCGTCGAAGCCGGCCGCCTGCATCAGTTCGTGCAGCGCCTGCACGCGCGGCGTGCGTTCGCCGGACGGCTCGCCGATCGGGAATTTCTTGCCGTACACATGCTGGATCACGCCGGGCTCGACGATCTCGGCGGCCGGGTACAGCACGCAGCCGATCGCGCGTTCGGGTCCGAGGCGCGTCCATTGCGAACCGTCCGGATCGACGCTTTCTAGGCGCGTGCCCGCGAACTTGCCGCCGTGCTGATAGAAGTACCAGTACGGAATGCCGTTCGTGCCGGTGACGATCGCGGTGTGCTTGCCCAACAGCGGCTGCATCGAATCGATCACGCCCGCCACCGAATGCGCCTTCAGCGTGACGATCACGACGTCCTGCACGCCGAGTTCGCGCGGATCGGACGTGCAGCGGATGTTGGCCGTGTACTCCTCACCGTCCATCAAAAGACGCGGGCCGCGCTCGCGCATGGCCGCGAGGTGCGGCCCGCGGGCAACGAAGCTCACCTCGGCGCCGGCCCGTGCGAGTTGCACGCCCATCATCGCGCCGATCGCACCCGCTCCGAATACGCAGATCTTCATGGTGTTTCCCCAATGACGTTTGAAAACCGCGTGCGGCATCGTCAGGGAAGGACGAAAGCGTCTCCATTCGCCGACGACACAGCGATGGTTCGAGCATAGGGCGACGCGTCGATTAACGATAGTTAAAGTTACTGGCGTAAAGCATTAGCTATCGTTTATGAATAAAGCCGTGCTGCGCTTACGCGCGCCTCACAAGCAGAAAACTCACGCCGATCAGTCCGAGGAACGAACCGCAGCAGCGATTGAACCAGCGCCGTACCGACGCGCGCGTGAGCCAGCGTCCGAGGAACACGCCGGCGAGCGAATACAGCGCGATCGCGACCGTTTCGAGTACGAGGAAACTCGCGCCGAGCGTCGCGAACTGCGCGAGCATCGGCTTCGTCACGTCGACGAATTGCGGCAGGAACGCGGTGAATACGAGAATCGCCTTCGGGTTGCCGGCCGCGACCAGACATTCGCGGCGCGCGATGCGCGCGAGCGACGCTTCGCCGTCGAGCGCGACGCCGGCGGGTGCGCCTTCGCTGCGCCACAACTGGATTGCGAGCCACACGAGATACGCGGCGCCCGCGAGCTTGATCGCGAAGAACACCGCTTCGGATGCGCGCAGCACGACCGCGAGACCGGCGGCCGCGAGCGCGATCATCACGGCGAACGACACGAGCCGCCCCGTGCCGCCGACGAATGCGCGCAGGAATCCATGGCGCGCGGCCACGTTGATCGACAGCAGGTTGTTCGGCCCCGGCGCCATGTTGAGCGCGAAGCACGCAGGCAGGAAGAAGAGCCAGGCGGTGACGGACATGATGATGGGGGGCAATCGCACTCGACGGCACGCGCGCGGCGTGGACGAATCGATTCTAGCCGAACGCCGCAGCGTCAATGGAAGATCGGCAGCATCAGCGTGAACTTGATGATCATCGCGTTCGCGATGTCGATGAAGAACGCGGCAACGAGCGGCACGACGAGAAACGCGATATGCGAATGCCCGAAGCGCGCGGTGACGGCCTGCATGTTCGCGATCGCCGTCGGCGTCGCGCCGAGCCCGAAGCCGCAGTGACCCGCGCTCAGCACGACCGCGTCGTAGTTCGCCCCCATCGCGCGGAAGGTCACGTAAAGCGCGTACACGATCATCAGCACCGTCTGCGCGATCAGGATCGTCGCGACCGGCAGCGCGAGCGACGCGAGATCCCACAGACGCAGCGTCATCAGCGCCATCGCGAGAAAGAGCGCGAGGCTCACGTTGCCGATCAGTGCGACCGCCTGTTCGGACAGCGGCTTGCCGGCCAACGCGAGCACGTTCGCGAGCAGCACCGCGGCGAACAGCACGCAGACGAACGTCGGCAATTCGAAAGGCGTGCCGGCGATCGCGCCGGCCGCCGCTTCGCCCGCGACGAAGCTGAGCGCGATCAGCATCACCGTGTCGATGAATGCGGCGGGTGTGATCGGCTGCTCCGTGTGCGGTTCTTCGAAGGCGTACGCGTCGGGCCGATGCGCGGCCGCGTCGCCTGGCGCGCTCGCGCTGCCGAGCCGTTTCATCAGATGCTGCGCGACCGGTCCGCCGAGAATGCCGCCGGCGACGAGCCCGAACGTCGCGCACGCAATCGCGGCTTCCGTCGCGGACTGCAGCCCGTGATGCTCGGTGAACACCTGGCCCCACGCGGCGCCGGTGCCGTGTCCGCCCGCGAGCGACACCGAGCCGCTAATCAGCCCGTACAGCGGATCGATGCCGAACGCGAGCGCAAGCCCGATCCCGACCGCGTTCTGCAGCAGCAACAGCCCGATCACGACCGCGAGAAAGCGCGCGAGCATCGGGCCGCCTTGCTTCAGGCTCGCGAGTTTCGCGTTGAGCCCGATGGTCGCGAAGAACGCGAGCATCAGCGGCGTTTGCGGCGCGGTGTCGAAGCGCACGTCGACCCGCGCGAACGTGTGCAGTCCGAACAGCGCCAGCGCGACGACGAGGCCGCCGGCGACGGGTTCGGGGATCGTCCACGTGCGCAGCAGCGGGATCCATGCGAGCAGACGGTTGCCGAGCAACAGAACGAGCGACGCGGCGACGAGGGTGGCATTGACGCTGACGGTCATTGAAAGCCTCACGAAAACGCGCGCGATGGCGTTCGCCTACGGTACACGAGTTTGTCATCGACCAACCGCTGCGGTATGGTGCACGAGCGACTCCCCACCAAAAGGACCTCCTCCGATGAATCAGACTACCCAGCAGCCAAAAAAAATCGCGCTGGTAACGGGCGCGGGCAGCGGCATCGGCCGCGCGTGCGCAAGGAAGCTGTATCGCAACGGCTATCGCGTCGTGCTCGCGGGCCGGCGCGCCGAGCCGCTCGAAGCTCTCGCCGACGAAGCGCGCCGCGAAGGCCACGACGCGCTCGCGGTGCCGTGCGACGTCGGCGACGCGGCAAGCGTCGATGCGCTGTTCGCGACGATCCGCGAGCGCTACGGCCGGCTCGATCTGCTGTTCAACAACGCGGGGCGCGGCGCGCCGGCCGTCGATATCGACGAGCTGTCGGTCGACGACTGGCGCGCGGTCGTCGACACGAATCTGACCGGCGTGTTCCTGTGCACGCGCGCGGCGTTCGGGCTGATGAAGACGCAGTCGCCGCGCGGCGGCCGCATCATCAACAACGGGTCGATCTCCGCGCATGCGCCGCGTCCGTTCAGCATCGCTTACACGGCCACGAAGCACGCGATCACCGGCATCACGAAGACGGTGTCGCTCGACGGGCGGCGCTACGACATCGCGTGCGGGCAGATCGACATCGGCAACGCGGCCACCGACATGGCCGAGCGGATGGCGCGCGGCGTGCCGCAGGCGAACGGCGAGATCGCGGTCGAACCGCTGATGGACGTCGAGCACGTCGCCGACGCGCTCTTCAACATGGCGCAGTTGCCGCTCGAAGCGAACGTGCAGTTCCTGACGATCATGGCGACGAAGATGCCGTTCGTCGGCCGCGGCTGACGGTTTATTGCGGGCGGCGGCGCGCATAGGGGCGCCGCCGCCCGGTTCTCGCGCGCTCCCGTATACTGTTCGTCGGCTTGCTGCGGCGCGCGCCCGTTTCAGCCTCATTGCGATGTCACACGATTTCCGGTCCGACGACGATCCACGGCCGCAACCGCCGGTGCGGCCCGACGACGACGAGTGCTGTCACAGCGGTTGCACGCCGTGCGTGTTCGATTTGTATGAAGACGCGCTCGATCGCTATCGCGCGGCGCTCGCCGCGTGGGAAGCGCGCGACGCGCAGCGCCGCGCGTCCACCGCGCCACGCCTGTCACGCACGCCCCGCACGCGCAAGCGGCGTCCGTAACGCGTGAGGGGCCGCCGGCAAGCCGACCGTTTTTTCGCATCATCGCCGCCATGACCGAAGCCTCGTTGACCGCCGCCGTTCCCGTCCCCGTCGCGCCCGATGCGCTGCACGCGCTGCATGCGTTCGTCGAGCGCCATCCGCGTCTGTTCGTGCTGACCGGCGCGGGCATCAGCATCGACTCCGGCATTCCCGGCTATCGCGACGAGAACGGCGAGTGGAAGCGCTCGCCGCCGATCACCGCGCAGGAATTCCTCGGCTCCGAAACCGCACGCCGACGTTACTGGGCGCGCAGCATGATCGGCTGGCCCACCGTCGGACTCGCGCAGCCGAACGGCGCGCATCGCGCGCTCGCGCGGCTCGAAGCGGCCGGGCGCGTGGCGGCGCTCGTCACGCAGAACGTCGACGGGTTGCATCAGCGCGCCGGCAGCCGCAACGTGATCGAGCTGCACGGCAGCATCGGTCACGTGCACTGTCTCGACTGCGGCGCGCAGTACACGCGCGCGTCGATCCAGCCGATGCTCGAAGCGCGCAATCCCGCGCTCGCGGACGCGGTCGCCGAGCCGGCCGCCGACGGCGACGCGCATCTGGACTTCGACGGCGCAAACGCGTTCGACGTGCCGACCTGCGCCGCGTGCGGCGGGATGCTGAAACCGTCGGTCGTGTTTTTCGGCGAGAACGTGCCGCGCGAGCGCGTGGCGGCCGCGTCGGACGCGCTCGATGCGGCCGGCGCGGTGCTCGTCGTCGGGTCGTCGCTGATGGTGTATTCCGGCTATCGCTTCTGCGTGTGGGCGCAAAAGCTCGGCAAACCGGTCGCGGCGATCAACCTCGGCAGGACGCGCGCCGATCCGCTGCTTGCACTGAAAGTCGAGGCGCCGTGCGCGGCGGTGCTCGACGCGCTCGCGCAGCGCATTCAACCGATTGCAGATTGACAAGCTCCAACCCGCCATCAACAACCACAAGGGACCGCACCCGATGCTGACCACCATCGCCGAACTGGAAGCGCTCTACGGCCAGCCGCACGAGCGCTCGATCCGCAAGGAAATCGGCTACGTGAACGACGCGTACCGGCGCTTCATCGAACTGTCGCCGTTCGTCATCCTGGCGACGGCGGGGCCGGACGGTCTCGACTGTTCGCCGCGCGGCGACGCGCCGGGCTTCGTGCGGATCGTCGACGAACGCACGCTCGCGCTGCCGGACCGCATCGGCAACAATCGCGTCGACAGCCTGCGCAATGTGATCGTCGAGCCGCACGTCGCGCTGTTGTTCATCGTGCCGGGCGGCGGCGAGACGCTGCGCGTGAACGGGCGCGGCCGCGTCGAGACCGATGCCGCGCTGCTCGACAGCTTCGCGGTCGACGGCAAGCTGCCGCGCTCGGTGCTGATGATCGACGTCGATGCGGTGTACTTCCACTGCTCGAAAGCGATGGTGCGCTCGAAGCTGTGGGACCCCGCCCGTCACGTCGAACCGTCGCGGCTGCCGAGCGCGGGCGAGATGCATCGCAGCATCAGCGGCGACACGTTCGACGCGCGGGCGTACGACGTCGAGCTTGCCGAGCGCATCAGAACGCGTCTTTATTGAACGGACAGAACCAGGACGACAGGAGGCCCGGCATGACGACTTCCGACACACCCGACGCGCGCCACTTCGCGCCCGCCGCCGAACGCAACGCGGCGCCGATTCTCGACGTGCTGCGCCGCGTGCTGCCGCCGTCCGGCGTCGTGCTGGAAATCGCGAGCGGCACCGGCCAGCACGCCGCGCATTTCGCGGCGGCGCTGCCGTCGCTCGACTGGCAACCGAGCGATGTCGACCCGAAAGCCCGCGCATCGATCGCCGCGTGGCGCGAGCAGGCGGGGCTGGCGAATCTGCGCGAGCCGCTCGATCTCGACGTGCGGCGCACGCCGTGGCCGGTGCAGTCGGCGGATGCGATCGTCTGCATCAACCTGATTCACATCGCGCCGTGGGACGCGGCCGAGGCGCTGATGGAAGGCGCGGGCGCGCTGCTCGGCACGGGCGGCGTGCTGGTGCTGTACGGGCCGTACCGGCGTCACGGCGAGCACACCGCGCCGAGCAACGCCGCGTTCGACGAAGACCTGCGCCAGCGAAATCCCGCATGGGGCGTGCGCAACATGGAGGCGGTCGAGGCGCTGGCGAAGGCGGCGGGGTTCGCCGGCGAGCCGTGCATCGCGATGCCGGCGAACAATTTCTGTCTCGTGTTCACGAAGCGTTAAGCGCTTTTTTACGGCGCATCCCGCACATTCGATGCGGTGCGACGTCCGACGTTTTGCGGCGGTTTCCCTTATCCTTGCACGACCGACGCGAAGCGCGTCAAACGTTTTTGAGGAAGGGAGAATCCACATGGGCAAGCAGGCAATCGGCGTAGTGGGACTGGCCGTGATGGGCAGCAATCTGGCGCTCAACATCGAAAGCCGCGGCCATGCGGTGTCGGTGTACAACCGCAGCCGCGCGAGAACCGACGAGCTGATCGCGGAGTACCCGGACCGCAAGCTCGTGCCGACTTACACGCTGGAAGAATTCGTCGCGTCGCTCGAAAAGCCGCGCCGCATTCTGCTGATGGTGAAGGCCGGCGACGCAACCGACGCGACGATCGCGTCGCTCAAGCCGCTGCTCGATAAAGGCGACATCCTGATCGACGGCGGCAACACGCATTTCACCGATACCGTGCGCCGCAATCAGGAGCTGGCGAAGGCCGGGCTGCATTTCATCGGCACCGGCGTGTCGGGAGGCGAGGAGGGCGCGCTGAAAGGGCCGTCGATCATGCCGGGCGGCCAGCGCGACGCGTACGACCTCGTCGCGCCGATTCTCACGCAGATCGCCGCGAAGGCCCCCGACGGCGAGCCGTGCGTCGCGTATATGGGTCCGGACGGCGCGGGCCACTACGTGAAGATGGTGCACAACGGGATCGAATACGGCGACATGCAGCTGATCGCCGAAAGCTACGCGGTGCTCAAGCAGGTGGCCGGCCTCACGAACCGCGAACTCGGCGACGTGTACACCGAATGGAACCAGGGCGAGCTGGACAGCTATCTCATTGAGATCACCTCGAAGATCTTCGGCAAGAAGGACGACGCGACCGGCCAGGACCTCGTCGACGTGATTCTCGACCGCGCCGCGCAGAAGGGCACCGGCAAGTGGACGAGCCAGAACGCGCTCGACCTCGGCGTGCCGCTGCCGCTCATCACCGAGTCGGTGTTTGCGCGCGTGCTGTCGTCGCTGAAGACGCAGCGCGTCGCCGCGAGCAAGGTGCTGGCGGGTCCGTCCGCGAAGCCGTTCGGCGGCGATCGCGCGGCGTTCGTCGAAGCCGTGCGGCGCGCGTTGTATCTGAGCAAGGTGATTTCGTACGCGCAGGGCTTCGCGCAACTGCGCGCGGCGTCCGACGAGTACAAATGGGACCTGCAGTACGGGACGATCGCGAAGATCTTCCGCGCGGGCTGCATCATCCGCGCGCGCTTTCTGCAGAAGATCACCGACGCGTACGCGCACGATCCGCAGCTCGCGAACCTGCTGCTCGACCCGTATTTCCGCGAAGTCGCAGCGAACTACCAGGCCGCGCTGCGCGACGTGGTGGCGGCGGCGATCGCGGCGGGCGTGCCGGTGCCGGCGTTCTCGTCGGCGATCGCGTACTTCGACGGCTATCGCTCGGAGCGTCTGCCGGCGAACCTCGTGCAGGCGCAGCGCGACTTCTTCGGCGCGCATACGTTCGAGCGCGTCGACAAGCCCGGCAGCTTCCACGCCGAGTGGGCGTGATCGGCGGCCTTTCTTGCGATGAGCGCGGGATTCGACGGTCGATCCGATCAGCGATGGGTTTTTGTTGCGGGAAGTGCAACACTGTTTCGCGAATTTAGGGTTTTCCCTAAGTACCAGACCCTCCTACACTGTCATTAACGGCTTACAGACATGGTGTCAAAAGCCTACAAAAACAGACGGAGGTAAGGATCATGAGCAAGTTCGTTCCCGCAGTCGTAGTTGCAGCAGCGCTGGCTATCCCGGCGATCTCGTTTGCGCAGACCGCCCAGCCGCTGACGCGCGCGCAGGTGCGCGCCGAACTGGTCGAACTCGAAAAGGCCGGTTACTCGCCGTCGGAAGACGCGATGTACTACCCGCAAAGCCTGCAAGCCGCGGAACAGCGCGTCGAGCAGCAGAAGCTCGCGCAGTCGAACACCAGCGGTTACGGTGCGCCGGCTGCCGGTGCGACGGCCGCAGGCGCCGCCGCGCAGAAGTAAGCGTGCGCGCGGTGCGCCGCGCGACGAACCCCGAACGCGGGCCGGTTTATCCGGCCCGCGTCTTTTTATGCGCGCGTTCCGCGTCGCAGCGCGCAAGCCTAGCGACCGGGCAGATGCGGCACGCCCTCGCTCGTCGCGACGCTCAACTGATGGATCAGCCGTTGCGCCTTGTTCAGCTGCGCCTGCGCGGCGACGCGCTGCGCCTCCAGTTGCGCGACTTCCTTGCGGACCTGGTGCTGGCGCGCGCTGACCGCCTGCTCCTGCGCCGAGTGACGCTGCAGGTCGTTGCGCAGACGATCCGCAACCGCTTCCGATTCCTCGATCTGGTGCACCAGCTGCTCGTTCATCGCGAGCAGTTGCGCGCGGCGCGCTTCGCCGTCGGCGAGGCGCGTCGCCTGCTCTTCGAGATGCCGGAACACCGCGCCCGCCGCATCGACGTCGGTCGCCTTCAGCGCGCGCCATAGCGCGCCGTCCTGATGCAACGCGACGTAGTACGTCAGTTCCTTCGCGTGAAATTGCAGGCTCACCGTGTAGTCGAAGCTGCGGAACACGCGGAATGTCGCCAGCTCGTCGGCCCCGGCGAGCGCCGCGAACTCGTTGCCGTCCGCGATGCGCACCGGCCGGCCGTTGACCTGCGCCGGCACGACGGCGACCGCACGCAGCGTCGGCACCGGACGCGACGATTCCGCGGTGATGTCGTCAGGCGGCGCTTCATCGGCAGCGGGTTCGGGAACGGGCGCGCGTGCGGCGGCCGGATGGGGTGCCGCTCCGACGGCGACGAGATGCGACGGGCCGCCCGAAAGCACGGCATGACGGCGGTTCAGGAAGGTTTTCACGGCAGTTCCCCCACAAAGGCATGCCAATGGGCGACGGCGCGCGGCGCTCGCGGCGCGCGGGCGAGGCGGCCGGCATGCACGCAATGACCGCGGCGCTCACCCGCGGGTGCGGACGCTGCGGCCGGTCGGTGGCGTCGGGCCGGCGATGCGCGATACCGGGCCACGACCCGGCCGCGCAAGAAACAGGCCCTAATGCAACGTACGCTGGCGGCGTGCGATCGCGTCGAACAGCGCGCGGCTCGGTTCGAGCGCGAACAGCCAGGTTTCGTCGTAGCCGCTTAGCGTATCGAGCGCGTCGCGCAGACGCTCGATCACAACGGCCGGAATTTCCACGGTTGCCTCGACGCCGCTCGCGAGCCGCGCGATGCTGGCGGATTGCACCAGTTCGTCGGCGGCCTCGGCGACGTCCGCTGCGAAGACCAGATGATTGTTCAACAACTCGACGAGGCCCGGCGACGCTGCAACGTCTTCGACACTCAGCTGCACTGAAAGGAAGGTGGCTTTGTTCATCCTCGATTCCTTACGAATGGGGGACCGCGCAGCGGCGGGGCGTGCGAGAGATGTCGTTATTGGAGAGGCAGCACGACCGAGTATAGGCCAGCCAAAGCGCGATTCAATGCTGGGCGGACCGCGCCGTCCGGCTGGCGCCGCCGTCGCGCCGGGTCCTGCATTGGCCGTGCCCGCGCCGTGCGCCGAACGTGCGTTGGGACGCGTCGCGGCCGCGCCGCCGAAGCGGGCCGCTCGCAGGCCCGACGATATAATCGGGAACGATTCGCCCGGTGCATGGCGCCCATGCGAAGGCTCGTGCAGGAGAGCCGGGGCATGAGTCTTGCGAACCGACGCCCGCGGCCAGTGGTCGAACCCTCAATCGACAGGAAGCGAGGATCTGCGACATGAATCGACAACGGCGAAGGCTGTACGGATACGCGGCGCTCGCCGCGGCGGCGTGGCTGGCGAGCGCCTGCACGATGACACCGTGGGAAGGCATGGGGACCCAGCAGCCGTACTCGACGGCGGGGGTGCCGGCCGGCTACTACCGGGTCAATCCGGGCGATACGCTCGCGCGCATTGCGGCCGCGTACGGACAGCACCCGCAGGACATCGCCGCGTGGAACCAGTTGCCGCCCAACGCGGCGGTGGTGCCGGGCCAGGTGCTGCGCGTCGCGCCGCCCGCCGGCGTGAGCGCGCCGCCGCCCCCGGCGATCGCGGCGCCCGTGCCCACGCCGCAGGTCACGCCCGGCGCGCCGGCCGCCGCGGGTGTCGCCGCGCCGGTGCCGGTGCCGTCGATTTCGCTCGAATGGCCCGTTCGCGGGCCGATCGTCCAGCGTTTCGTGCCGGGCCAGTCGACGGGCATCGTGATCGGCGGGTCGCCCGGCGAGCAGGTGAAGGCGGCCGCGGCCGGGCGGGTCGTGTATGCCGGGACCGGCATCGAGGCCTATGGGCCGCTCGTCATCATCAAGCACAACGATTCGATCGTCACCGCTTACGGGCACAACAGCCGGCTGCTCGTCACCGAAGACCAGGCGGTCGCGGCGGGCCAGCCGATCGCCGAGATGGGCACCGACTCGCGCGGCGTCGCGGGCGTCCAGTTCGAAGTGCGCGCCGACGGCAAGCCCGTCGATCCGCTGACGCTGCTGCCGCACTGACCACCGTTTTCCGGGCGCGCACGGCGCGCGGCGCACGCGTCGTGTGCCGTCCGTGCCGGTTCGGGGCTTCCCTTTCTGCCCCCGGCCTTTTTTCCTCGTCCCGGCCGGCAGCCCGGCGCTGCTTGTTTACGAATTGCACGCGCGCCGCATTTGAAAATACACTCGACGCTTTGCTGGCTGCGCGTTCCGCGCGTGCGGCCGGCGATATTCACGAGGACTCCACCGCATGATCGATCTGCGCAGCGACACCGTAACCCGCCCGAGCGAAGGCATGCTCGCCGCCATGACGCGCGCCGAAACCGGCGACGACGTGTGGGGCGACGACCCCACCGTGCTGCATCTGCAGGCGCGCGTCGCCGAGGAGGCCGGCAAGGAAGCCGGGCTCTTCTTCCCGAGCGGCACGCAAAGCAACCTCGCCGCGCTGATGGCGCACTGCGCGCGCGGCGACGAGTACATCGTCGGCCAGGCCGCGCACACGTACAAATACGAGGGCGGCGGCGCAGCGGTGCTCGGCAGCATCCAGCCTCAGCCGCTCGACAACGCCGATGACGGCTCGATCCCGCTCGAACGCATCGCCGCCGCGATCAAGCCGATCGACGACCACTTCGCGCGCACGCGTCTTCTCGCGCTCGAAAACACGATTGGCGGGAAGGTGCTGCCGGCCGCGTACGTCGACGAGGCGACGCGTCTCGCGCACGCGCGCGGACTGTCGACGCACCTCGACGGCGCGCGCGTGTTCAACGCGGCGGTCGCGTCCGGGCAGTCGCTCGCGGCGCTGTCGGCCGGCTTCGATTCGGTGTCGATCTGCTTTTCGAAGGGACTCGGCACGCCGATCGGCTCGGTGCTGGTGGGCAGCCACGCGCTGATCGAATCCGCACGTCGCTGGCGCAAGATGCTCGGCGGCGGCATGCGGCAGGTCGGCGTGCTGGCGGCCGCGTGTCTGTATGCGCTCGACCACAACGTCGCGCGTCTCGCCGACGATCACGCGAACGCCGCGCGGCTCGCGGCCGGGCTCGCGGGCATCGGCGAGGTGAAGGTGGTGTCGCAGGCAACGAACATGGTGTTCGCGCAGATCCCGCAGGATCACTGCGCGCCGCTGCAGACGTGGCTCAAGGAGCGCGGGATTCTCACGCAGATGCTGTACGCGACGCGCTTCGTCACGCATCTGGACGTGTCGGCGGCGGACATCGACACGTTTGTGGCCGCGGTGAAGGGGTACTTCGCGCGTTAAAAGCCGGGGCTCTGCGCCCCGCGCCCTCAACTCCGCGCCGCGACCGTCCGGTGCGACGGCGCGAAGAGCCGCAGCCCGCTCGCGACGCTCGCCGCACCCGCGAAGATCGCGCCGAGCGTCAACGCGAGCGTCGGCCCGTGCCGGCCCGCGATCCCGAAGCACAGCGCGACGAGCGCCGCGCCCGTCGTCTGGCCGAGCAGCCGCGCGACCGCGATCGTGCCGCTCGCACCGCCGCTGCGCTCGGGCGGCGTGCTCGCCATGATCGCCCGCAGGTTCGGCGACTGGAAGAACCCGAACCCCGCGCCGCAAACCGCCATCCGCACGACGATGTCGATCACTGTCGGATGCGCGGGCATCAGCGCGAGCGACGCCATCCCCGCCGCCAGGATCGCAAGCCCGATCCCGCCGAGCAGTCCGGGCGGATAGCGGTCCGACAGCCGCCCCGCGATCGGCGCGGCGGCCGCGACGACGACCGGCCACGGCGTCATCAGGAAGCCCGTGGCGACCTGGCTGCGCATCAGCACGTCCTCGAAATAGAACGGCAGCGATACGAACGCGAGCCCCTGCGCGGCGAACGCGCAGACCGCCGTCACCGCCGACAGCGCGAACACCGGCCGCCGGAACAGGTCGACCGGCAGCATCGGCGCCGGATGCCCGGCCTCGCGCCAGATCAGCAGCCCGCCGAACACGAGCGCAATCGCCGCCGACACCAGCACGACGGTGAGCGACCCGCGCTGCGCCGCCTCGCCGAGCGACAGGATCAGCGCGATGAACGTGATCACGTTCAGCAGCGCGGCGGCCGGGTCGAACGCATGTTTGCCCTGAGCCGTATGCGGCAGCGCCGGCAGCGCGAACACGAGCGCGATGACGCCGAGCGGCACGTTGATCGCGAACAGCCACGGCCAGGTGGCGGTCGCGAGGATCATCGACGCGATCGTCGGCCCGACCGCGAACGACACGCCGACCACCAGCGCGTTCATCCCGAGGCCGCGTCCGAGCCGGTGCGGCGGGTACAGAAAGCGGATCAGCGCGGTGTTCACGCTCATGATCGCGCTCGCGCCGACGCCCTGCAGCACGCGGGCGGCGGCGAGCGTCGTCAGCGTCGGCGCGAGCGCGCACGCGAGCGACGCGACCGTGAACACCGCGAGACCGCTGACGTACACGCGCCGGTGGCCGATGATGTCGCCGAGCGCGGCGAGCGGCAGCACCGTCGCGACGAGCGCGAGCTGATACGCGTTGATGATCCAGATCGACGCGGCGGGCGCCGCGTGCAGGTCCGACGCGATGGTCGGCAGCGCGGTGTTCGCGATCGCGGTGTCGAGCGTCGCGAGCGCGACGGCGAGCATCACCGCGGCCATCCCGCGGCGGTTCCTGGCGGACATCGGGGCGTCGTCGTGCGGGGTGTCGCGCGACGGAGAACGGGTTTCGGACAAGGCGGACTCGGATCGGATGACGTCGCCGCGTACGACGGCGGCGGCGGTGTCGCGGGCGCTGCGTGTGGCTGACGCCGCGGGTTTTCGGCTTCCGCGATTGTTGCAGACCCGGCGCGACTTTGCAGACAACCCGGGCCGATGTTAGGTAACTGCAAGCGGAGCATCGATTGCACGCCGCGGCCGCGATGCCAAGTACGCAACTAACTGTCCGCCCGCGCACCGCACCCGAATGTCCCCGAACCCGCCGACAAACCGCGCATTGCGGCTTGCGACCGCTCGCAAGTGATGGCTGACTTCGCACGCTTCAAACGTGTCCCGGCGCTCCCAGGGTCCGCGCCGGCCGCACCCAAAATGTCCTACTCTGCAAGTTCACCTGCGCGTTGCGCCCGTTACCGCGGGCGCCGCCGCGCAGCCGAGAACCGGCGCAAACGCGCCGCCTTTCCCGGGAGGCCATGCAATGACAGCCGTGGATCTGGAGTTCGATCAGCTGAACAGCAGCGTCGAAGCCTTGCGTCGATCCATCTCCAACCGCTTGATGTACGGCGTCGGCAAGGACGCCGTCGCGGCCCGTCCGCAAGACTGGCTGCATGCCGCCGCGCTCGCCGTCCGCGACCGGCTCGTCGCGCGCTGGATGGCGACGACGCGCCGCCAGTACGAACAGGACGTGAAGCGCGTGTACTACCTGTCGATGGAATTCCTGATCGGCCGGACCTTCACGAATGCGCTGCTCGCGCTCGGCATTCACGATCAGATGAAGGAGGCGCTCGCGAGCGTCGGCGTCGACATGGACTCGCTGATCGATCTCGAACCGGACGCCGCGCTCGGCAACGGCGGCCTCGGCCGGCTCGCCGCGTGCTTTCTCGACTCGATGGCGACGCTCGGCATTCCCGGCTTCGGCTACGGGATCCGCTACGAGTACGGGATGTTTCGCCAGCAGATCGTCGACGGCGAGCAGATCGAGACGCCCGACTACTGGCTTCGGTCGGGCAATCCGTGGGAATTTCCGCGTCCCGAAGTGCAGTATCCGGTGCAGTTCGGCGGACGCACCGTGCAGCGCAACGGCCATATCGAGTGGGTGGACACACAGCACGTGAACGCGACCGCGTACGACACGGTGATTCCCGGCTACGCGACGAGCGCGACGAACACGCTGCGGCTATGGTCGGCGCGCGCGCCGGAAGAACTGGATCTGTCGGCGTTCAATCAGGGCGACTATCAGCGGGCCGTCGAAACGCGCAATGCGTCGGAGAACGTATCGCGCCTCCTGTATCCGGACGACTCGACGATGGCGGGCCGCGAGCTGCGGCTGCGCCAGGAATACTTCTTCGTGTCCGCGACGATGCAGGACCTGATTCGCCGCTATCTGCGCACGCACAGCACGTTCGGCCGCTTCTCCGAAAAGGTCGCGGTGCACCTGAACGACACGCACCCGGTGCTCGCGATTCCGGAACTGATGCGCCTGCTCGTCGACGTGCATCACCTGCCGTGGGAAAAGGCGTTTGCGCACGTGCAACAGGTGTTCTCGTACACGAACCACACGCTGATGCCCGAAGCGCTCGAAACCTGGGAAGTCGAACTATTGGCGCGGATGCTGCCGCGCCACCTCGAAATCATCTTCGACATCAACGCCGCGTTCCTGCACAAGGCGAGCGAGCGCGGCGTGCACGATCACGACATGATCCGCCGCATCTCGCTCGTCGACGAGTACGGCCAGCGGCGCGTGCGGATGGCCTATCTGGCGATCGTCGCGAGTCACAAGGTGAACGGCGTGTCGAAGCTGCACTCGCAACTGATGACGCGCGATATTTTCGGCGACTTCGCGCAGCTCTATCCGGAGCGGTTCACGAACGTGACGAACGGGATCACGCCGCGTCGCTGGCTCGCGCAGGCGAGCCCGTCGCTGGCGGGGCTGATCGACGAGTCGATCGGTCCTCGCTGGCGCAGCGATCTGTTCGCGCTCGACGACCTGCGCAAGCTGCGCGGCGACGCCGCGTTCGACGAAGCCTTCCGCGCGGCGAAGCGCAGCAACAAGGTGCGGCTCGCGCATCGGCTCGCCGAACATACGGGGCTCGCGTTCGATCCCGATGCGCTGTTCGACATGCAGGTGAAGCGCATCCACGAATACAAGCGGCAACTGCTGAACGTGCTGCAGGTGATCGTCCGCTACAACCGCATTCGCGAACAGCCGCAGAAGGACTGGGTGCCGCGCGTCGTGCTGTTCGCGGGCAAGGCGGCGTCCGCGTACCGGATGGCGAAGACGATCATCCGGCTCATCAACGACGTGGCCGTGAAGGTGAATCACGACCCGCTCGTCGGCGACCGGCTGAAGGTCGTGTTCGTGCCGAACTACGGCGTGAGCCTCGCGGAGCTGCTGATTCCGGCGGCCAACCTGTCCGAGCAGATCTCGATGGCGGGCACCGAGGCGTCCGGCACCGGCAACATGAAGCTCGCGTTGAACGGCGCGCTGACGATCGGCACGCTCGACGGCGCGAACATCGAGATTGGCGACGCGGTCGGCGCCGAGCACATCTTCATCTTCGGAAACACCGCCGATCAGGTCGATCAGTTGCGCGCAGCGGGCTATCGTCCGCGACAGCTCTACGAAGAGAACGCCGAGCTGCGCACCGCGCTCGACCAGATCCGCACCGGCTTCTTTTCGCCGGGCGACTCCGCGCGGTTCTCGGACATCTTCCACACGCTCGTCGACTGGGGCGATCACTACATGGTGCTCGCCGATTTCGCCGCGTTTCTCGCCGCGCAGGACGCGGTGGACCGCCGTTTCGTCGACACGCCCGCGTGGACGGCGAGCGCGATCGAGAACGTCGCCGGGATGGGAAAGTTCTCGTCGGATCGCGCGATCGCCGAGTATGCGCGCGATATCTGGCGGGTGAAGCCGGTGGAGCTGGGGTAGGGCGCTTTGCCTGCGGATGGCGGCTTACGGGCTTACGGCGTCGTGCGGGACGCCGCGTCGCTCTTGCCGCCCATCGCGTCGCGGACCACCTCCGCGACGTGCTCGACGAACGCCGGATCGACGCTCGACAGCGCCTCGCGCTCCTCGCCGTCCGTCATGACGATCAACCGGTACGTGACGTCCTGCGTGATCCACGTGAGCCAGCCGACGACGATCATCATCGCGCCGCACACGATCGCGACCGCCGAGCCGAACCAGAGGCCGCCGACCAGACCGGCGACGCCCGCGAGCGACAGCACCCACGGCACCACGCGATTGCGCGGGACCTTGACCACGTGCAGGTCTTCGACGTCGCGCAGCGCAATGACCTGACCGGCGACGGACAGCGCGGTGCGCGTGACCGACACGCCGCGTTCGTTGAAGGGAAGTTCCATCGTTTCGAGCCCTGCGAGAGAAAGCGGGCAGCGTACCAGAAGCGCGCTCGCGCGAGGAAGGGAGGGCCTGCCGCAGCGAGGGCGCGCGCTCGTGCAACCGCCGCGCTCCAGCGCTTGTCGAAGCGCCTATTGCGACAGCAGCGAGCCGCCGCGGATCGGCCGGTCGCCGGCGATGCGCGCGACTTCCATGCCGGCCGTCGCGAAGCGCGTGCCGTGGCGCGCGTACATCACGCCGGCGACCGTGTTGCGCAGCGTGACCACGTCGTCGGTCAGCGGATCGACGATGTCCGCGACCGCCGAGCCCGCTTCGAGCCACGCGCCCGTCTGCGCGCGAAACACCAGCACGCCGCTCGCGGGCGCGACGACCGGCTCGGTGCCCGCGAGCGGCGTTGCGTCGTGCGCGAGCGGCGGCAGCGGCGCCGGCGTGCCGTCGATCACGCCGCGCAGCGTCAGGTACTCGACGATCGCGTCGGCGTCGCGTGCCGCGAGGTCGTACGTGACGTCGTGCTGACCGCGAAACTCGATCGTCACCGAAATCGCGGCGAGCGGAATCGGAAACCGCGCGCCGAAGCGCTCGCGCAGACGCGACCAGCAAAAGCTGTGAATCTCCTCGAACGGATTGCCGATCGAATTGAGCACGAGCAGCGACGCCTTCGCATCCAGATAGCGCGCGAGCGGCTCCACGTGCGGCCACAGTTCGGCCGTCGTGTACAGATGCAGCGCCGCTTCGAGATCGCAATGCAGGTCGAGCACGATGTCCGCGTCGTACGACAGCCGTTGCAGCGCGAGACGCTGCGAGCCGAGTTCGGTCTTCGGCTGCTGCGCGCGCAGCGCGTCGCCGATCGCCGCGCGGATCGTGTCGCGATTCGCGGTTTCGTCCGACGTGAGTTGCGCGTCGATCGAAGGCGGCACGAGCGACGCGAGATCGTGGAAGTTGCGATTGAAGTTCTGCGCGCTGTTCGTGTCGAAGCGACCGTACAGATGGCCGAACTGATGCTGGTTCAACCCGATCGGATTCGCGACGGGCACGACGACGATCTCGCCGCGCAGACGCCCGGCCGCTTCGAGTTCCGCGAGGCGGCGGCGCAGCGTCCACGCGACCAGCATCGCAGGCAGTTCGTCCGCATGCACCGACGCCTGGATATAGACCTTCTTCGCGCCGCCAGGCCCGTAGTGAAAGCTCGTGATCTGGCGCGAGGTGCCGAGGGCAGGCGAGATGAGCGGCTGATGGCGGATGTGCATGATCGTGTGCGCGAAGGCGGCCAGGCCGCGGCGCCCATTGGAATGGTTGATGGCAAGCGACCCGTGGGCCGGCCGGTTCCCACGATCTTAGCCGACGGGGCAAGCCCTGTGGCCGTCGGCTCGCCCGCACAAACGCAATGGGCCCCGCATTGCGGGGCCCATCGGGTGTCACGGGCTCAGGCGGGCTCGCGCGTCGTGCAGAAAGCCGCCTGTCGTGCCGGTCATGCGTATCAGTTGCCGTACACGTCGAAGTCGAAGTACTTCGCTTCGATCTTCTTGTACGTGCCGTCCTTGATCATGTCGGCGATCGCCTTGTCGATCTTCGCCTTCAGGTCGGTGTCTTCCTTGCGCAGGCCGATGGCCGCCGCGCCCGTCGGGATTTCCGGGCCCGCGAACTGGAAGCCCGCGCCGCGCGGCGTCTTCAGGAAGCCGAGGTCGGCCTGCACTTCGTCTTGCAGCGCGGCGTCGAGACGGCCCGACAGCAGGTCCGCATACACCTGGTCCTGGTTCTGGTACGGGACCACGTTGACGCCCTTCGGCGCCCAGTTCGCCTTCGCGTACGTTTCCTGGATCGTGCCCTGCTCGACGCCGACCGACTTGCCCTTCAGCGAGTCGGCGGTCGGCTGCAGCGACGAGCCCTTCTTCGCGACGAGGCGCGTCGGCGTGTTGAACAGCTTGTCGGAGAACGCGATCTGCTGCGCGCGCTGCGGCGTGATCGTCATCGACGACAGCACGCCGTCGAACTTCTTCGCCTTCAGCGCCGGGATCATCCCGTCGAAATCCTGCTCGACCCACACGCACTTCGCGTTCAGCCGGCGGCAGATTTCATTGCCGAGATCGACGTCGAAGCCGACGACCTTGCCGTCCGGCGCCTTCGATTCGAACGGCGCGTAGCTCGCATCGACGCCGAAACGGATGGTGGTCCAGTCCTTCGCATGGGCGGCGCCCGCCGACACGGCGAGCAGGGCGACCGACAGGGCGGCAAGCAGTTTCTTCACTATGTGTACTCCAACGGATGGTTCAACGGGCGCCATGCGCGGCTCTTGCCACGCAGCGGCGCGTGGCCTGGTGCGCGAAGCTTACCAGGCCAAAAAAGCCGCAACGCGGCGGTCAATGCGAAATGGGGGGCCGATGGAACCGGGCGACGGCGGTGCGGGCCCGGTGAAAAAGGCGGGGAATTATGACATGAAAGTGACGGCGCCCTTTCGATGGACGCCGTCAGGCGGGATTCAGGCGGGATTCAGATGCGCAGGCGCGAAAAATCAGACCACTCGCGCGCCGGCACGCCACGTTTCGCGCGGCACCGGCAGCGCATCGAGCATCGTCACGCGCACGAAGTCCGCGCGCAGTCCCGGCTCGATCGCGCCGCGATCGGACAGCCCCGCGCGGTGCGCCGGCTCGTACGACACCGTCGCCATCGCGCGCGGCAGCGACCAGTCGGCCTTCTCGACGAGATCGAACGCAGCGGTCAACAGGCTCGACGGCACGTAGTCGGACGACATGATGTCGAGCAGCCCCGCCTGCGCGAGTTCGAGCGCCGACACGTTGCCCGAATGCGAGCCGCCGCGCACGACGTTCGGCGCGCCCATGATCGTCGCGATGCCGCGCTTGTGCGCTTCCTCGGCCGCGATGCGCGTCGTCGGAAATTCGGCGATCACGATGCCCTCGGCCGCCGCCTGTTCGACGTGCTCGACGAGCGTGTCGTCGTGGCTCGCGAGCGGAATGCCGCGCGCCGCGCAGCGCTCGACGATCTGGCTGCGGTGCGTATCGGCGAAGCGTTGCTGCTCTTCGGCGAGTTCGGCGAGCGTCGTTTCGGCCTGCTCGTCGGTCCACTTGCCGTGGCGTTCCTGATACTTGCGCCATTGCACGCGGTCGTGCCACTGACGCTGGCCCGGCGTGTGATCCATCACCGACGCGAGACGCATCAGCGGATGCGGGCTCAGCGTGTCGAACAGTTCGATGACGTCGGCGGTCGCGATCTCGCAGCGCAGATGCAGGAAGTGGTCCGCGCGCAGCAAGCCCCTCTGCGAGAAGCGCGCGAGCGCGTCGGCCGCGCGCAGCTGCACGTCGCGGCCGCGCACGCCGACCGACATCCGCGTGCCGATCGCGAGCGCGTCGAACACGGTCGTGATGCCGGCCGCCGCGATCTGCGCGTCGTGGATCACGAACGCCGCGTCGATGTTCCAGTGCACGCCGGGCCGCGGCACGAGGTGCTTCTCCAGGTTGTCGGTGTGCAGCTCGACGAGGCCGGGCAGCAGGTAGTCGCCGTCCCAGTCGATGGCGTCGGGGGCGGCCGTCGTGCCGCGCGATACGTCGGCGATGCGGCCGTTCTCGACGCGCATCGTGCCGGTGAAAACTTCGTCTCGCGTGACGATGCGAGCGTTTTTGATCAACATCGTAGTGCTCCGTGTCAGGCAGTGTCAGGCAGGTTCGGTAACCGGCGCGGGTTCGCGCGCGGCGCTCATCGTCATGATGCGCGTGGCGACGCGCGTGCGCGTGTCTTCGTCGTGGAAGACGCCGACGATCGCCGCGCCGCGCTCACGCGCTTCATCGATTAGTTGTGCGACCACTTCGCGGTTTTCCGCGTCGAGCGAGGCGGTCGGCTCGTCGAGCAGCAGCACGCGATGGCCGGCGATCAGGCCGCGCGCGATGTTCACGCGCTGCTGCTCGCCGCCCGAAAACGTCGCCGGCGCGAGCGACCACAGCCGCTCCGGCACGTTCAGCCGCGCGAGCAGCGTGGCCGCGCGTTCGCGCGCCTCGCGCTCTTCGATGCCGCGCACGGTCAGCGGCGCGGCGACGAGATCGAGCGTCGTCACGCGCGGAATCACGCGCAAAAACTGGCTCACGTAGCCGACCACGTCGCGGCGCAGCCGCAGGATATCGTGCGGCTCGGCGGTCGTCATGTCGACGTGCTGCAGCGGCGCGTCGTCGTCGCGAATCGCGATCGAGCCGCCGCTCGCCAGATAGTTGCCGTACAGGCAGCGCAAAAGCGAGCTTTTGCCCGCACCGGACGGACCGGCCAGCACCACGCACTCGCCGCGCTCGACGTCGAGCGAAACGCCCGCCAGCGCATGAATCCGGATGCCGCCCTGGCCGTGCAGCGTGAAGGTCTTGCGCACGCCGTCGGCACGCAGCATCAGCGCCGGGTTGTCGACGAACGCACGCGTCGCGTGGGATTGTTCAGTGTCGTAAGTCATCGTCGATGGTCCTCAACTAGACCGGCAGCACGGAGGCCACCAGCGTCTGCGTGTACGGATGCTGCGGATCGTCGAGCACCTGGTCGGTGAGACCCGACTCGACGACGGTGCCGCCCTGCATCACCATCAGCCGGTGCGCGAGCAGGCGCGCGACGCCGATGTCGTGCGTGACGATCAGCACCGACAGGTGCAGCGTGCTCGTCAGCGTGCGCAGCAGATCGAGCAGACGCGCCTGCACCGACACGTCGAGGCCGGCGGTCGGCTCGTCCATGAACACGAGACGCGGGCCGGTCACGAGATTGCGCGCGATCTGCAGACGCTGCTGCATGCCGCCCGAAAACGACGACGGCAGATCGTCGATGCGGCCGGCGTCGAGTTCGACGCGCTGCATCCACTGCGTGGCGGTATCGCGGATGCGGCCGTAGTGACGCGCGCCGACGGCCATCAACGGCTCGCCGATGTTCGCGCCGGCGGAGACGCCCGCGCGCAGCCCGTCACGCGGATTCTGCTGCACGAAGCCCCATTCGGTGCGCGCGAGCATCCGGCGGCGCGGCTCGGACAGCGTGAGCAGATCGAGCGCGGCGCCGTTCGCGTCGGTATAGGCGAGCTGGCCGCTGTCGGCTTCGGTGCGCAGCGCGAGCGTGTTCAGCAGCGTGGTCTTGCCGGAGCCCGATTCGCCGACGATGCACAGCACCTCGCCCGGATACAGGTCGAAGCTCACGTCGCGGCAACCGTTGCGGCCGCCGAACTGCTTCGTCAGATGACGGGCGCTCATCAGGGGCGTCATGCGTTTTCTCCGTTGGCGGTTGCGTCCTGATCGATGCGGCGCTCGTGGCAGTAGTCGCTGTCCGAGCAGACGAACATCCGCTTGCCCGAGTCGTCGACGATCATCTCGTCGAGGAAGCTCTCGCGCGACCCGCATAGCGCGCACGCATGCTGCCAGCGCTGGATCTCGAACGGATGGTCGTCGAAGTCGAGGCTCTTCACGGGCGTGAACGGCGGGATCGCGTAGATGCGCCGTTCGCGGCCCGCGCCGAACAGCTGCAGCGCGGGGTTCATGTGCATCTTCGGATTGTCGAACTTCGGGATCGGCGACGGCGCCGTCAGATAGCGGCCGTTCACCGTGACCGGATAGTCGTAGGTCGTCGCGATGCTGCCGTGGCGCACGATGTCCTCGTACAGCTTCACGCTGATGAGCCCGTAATCGGCGAGCGCGTGCAGCTTCTGGCATTCGGCGCGACGCGGTTCGAGGCGGAACAGCGGCTCCGGCTGCGGCACCTGATAGACGATGATCTGCTTCGCGGTGAGCGGCGTTTCCGGAATCCGGTGACGCGTCTGCACGATCGTCGCGTCGCGCGTCCTGCGCGTGGTCGCGACGCCGGTCGTGCGCGCGAAGAAGCGGCGGATGTTGACCGCGTTCGTCGTGTCGTCGGAGCCCTGGTCGATCACCTTCAGCGTGTCGTTCGCGCCGATGATCGCGGCGGTCACCTGAATGCCGCCCGTGCCCCAGCCGTACGGCAGCGGCATCTCGCGCGAGCCGAACGGCACCTGGTAGCCGGGCACCGCGACAGCCTTCAGCAGCGCGCGGCGGATCATCCGCTTCGTCTGCTCGTCGAGATACGCGAAGTTGTAGCCTTCGGCCGATTGCGGTGCATGGCCTTGCGCGGCCGCCGCGTCGAGCAGAGGGTCGGGCGCGTTCATGCTGCCTCCTCGTTGCGGTCCTCGTCGACCGCGTTCGTGCCGTGTTCCGCGCGCAGGCGGCGCACGAGTTCCAGTTCGGACTGAAAGTCCACGTAATGCGGCAGTTTCAGATGCTGGACGAAACCGGACGCTTCGACGTTATCGCTATGCGACAGCATGAATTCGATGTCCTGCGTCGGCGACGTCAGCGTTTCGCCGAGTTCCTCCGCGCGCAGCGAGCGGTCGACGAGCGCCATCGCCATCGCCTTGCGCTCCGCGTGGCCGAACGTGAGGCCGTAGCCTTGCGTGAACTTCGGCGGCACGTCCTTGCTGCCCGCGAACTGGTTGATCATCTGGCATTCGGTCAGATCGACCTCGCCGATCTCTACAGCGCCGCCGAGTTCGTCGAGTTCCATCTCGACCGCCACGGTGCCGAAGCGAATTTCGCCCGCGAACGGGTGCGAGCTCGCGTAGCCGCGTTGCGTCGCATAGCCCATCGCGAGCAGGAAGCCTTCGTCGCCGCGCGCGAGGTTCTGCAGACGCGTCGGCCGGTCGGTCGGGAACGCGAGCGGCTCGCGCGACAGGTCGCCGGGCTCGGGCGCGGCGGGCGTCGGCTGCTCCTGTTCGATCAGGCCTTCCTGATCGAGCAGCGCGACGACGCGCGGCATCGGCTCCAGCTCGGCCGCGGCCGGCGCGCTCGCGCGTTCCGCCGTTTCGCCGCCTTCGGCCAGCAGCGCGAAGTCGAGCAGACGCTGCGTGTAGTCGTACGTCGCGCCCAGCACCTGCCCGCCCGGCACGTCCTTGAACGTCGCGGAGATGCGGCGCCCGACCTGCATCTGTTCGGTATCGACCGGCAGCGTGTAGCCGAAGCGCGGCAGCGTCGTGCGATACGCGCGCAGCAGGAAGATCGCCTCGACGAGATCGCCGGCCGCCTGCTTGATCGCGAGCGCGGCAAGCTCTTCGTCGTATACCGAACCTTCGGTCATCACGCGCGCGACGGCGAGGCGCAGTTGCTCGCGGATCTGCGCGACGCTCAGTCCGGGCACGCGCGGGTCGCCGCGGCGTGCGTCGTCGAGCAGGCGCCACGAGGCTTCGATCGCGCGCTCGCCTCCTTTGACGGCAACGTACATCAGTTGACCTCCACGTGAGTCGTGCGCGGCAGGCCGATCAGCGACGCGCCGCAGACGAAATAGAAATCGGGACCGCACGGAAAGAGCGGCGCGAAGTTCGCGCGCTCGGACCAGAAACGTTCGGGCAGGCCGACCGGCGCGATCGTGCAGGCGCCGTCGATGCCGGGGCCTTTCAGCGTGATCGGCGTGCCGCCGGTCAGCGCGTCGACGCGCACGAACACGGTCGCGGACCATTCCGGCGATTCGGGCGTGCCGGGCGCGAACGTGTCGAGCGGCGGCAGCGCGGCGGCGTCGTGCACGTACGCGAACGGGGCGTCGGCGGCGGTGGCGGCGATCGGCGCGTCGGCGTGAAAACGCAGCGCGGCGGCGAGCGCCGCATCGGGCTGCGCGAGCCACACGGGCGTCGCGTAATCGCACATCGTCAACAGCGACGCGAACGCGGCGAGGCCCGCGCGCGCCGGGTCACCGCTTTCGGCGGCCGGCAGGCGCGACGTGATCGTGCCGATCGTGCCCGGACGCGCGAGCGCGTCGAGCAGCGTGCGGAACACGGCCTGCGTGTCCTGAACCGGATCGGCGAAGCCGGGCGCGAGGGCATCGAGCGAAACCGGCGAAGCGGATGCCGTGCCGCTCGTCGTAGGCTGCGTGGATGGCTGGCTCATGCCTCCCCCCGGACCATCGTGAAGAATTCGACGCGCGTGGTCGCGACCTGCTCGCGCCTCGCCGCGCGCGCTTCGACGATACGCGCGGCGAGCGGCACGACGAGTTGCGCATGCAATCGCGGATGACGCTGCGGCTGCTGCAGCAGCGCGTCCGCGAGCGCGGCGAGTTCGGCGCGGCGCTTGTCGCGGCCGAGATGGCAGGCGACGCCGATCGTCCCCGCGCTGTCGCCGCTGCGCAGACGCAGCGTCGCGCGCGTGACCGTCGCCTCGCCGAGATTGAACTTGTCGCCGGTGCCGCCGATGCGGGCGCGCACCATCGCGAGCCCGATCTGCGGCGGACGCAGCCAGTCGAAGGCGGGCCGCGCGGCCCCTTCGAGCGCGGCGTCGAGCGCCGCTTCGAGTTCGGCGCACGGCGTGCGCGCGAAAACCGCCATCCACGCGCGCCGCGCCGCTGCGGAAGATGGATCGGGAATAGCGTTCATCGGGGTTTCCTGTGTCGTGAACGGATCAAAACGGGTTGCTGCACATCTGGGCGTCTGGGTATCTACATGTCTAAACGTCTAGACGTCTTTAAGTATAATGGATCAATGTCGGCGCGGCCGGATGTTTTCATATTTTCATCATGGCGCGCGCACTACAATGCAGTGCAAACAAATCGGAATTGAACCTCAGAGGAATGACAACACCATGACATCGAACGACGAAGCGCCGCGCGGCTCGCAGCTCGAACGCGGCTCCGGCGTGGCGGTGTGGCGTCAGATCGAGCAGATCCTCGCGGCCGAGATCGCCGCGAGCGGTTTCGGCGACGACGGGCGGCTGCCGAGCGAAGGCGAACTGGCGAAGCGCTTCGACGTGAATCGCCACACGGTGCGCCGCGCGATGCTGGGCCTCGCGACGCTCGGCCTCGTCAGCGTCGAGCAGGGGCGCGGCACATTCGTGCAGCCCGGCGCGATCGACTACACGATCGGCAAGCGCACGCGCTTCACCGAGAACCTGAATCGCCAGCAGCAGCCGGCGGCCGGCCGGCTGCTCTCGTCGTCGCGCGGGAAGGCCGATCCGACCGTGGCGAAGGCGCTCGGGCTGCGCTCGGGCGCGCTCGTCTATCAGCTGGAGACGCTGCACGAATCGGACGGCGTGCCGCTCACGTACTCGCGCAACTCGTACCCGGCCGCGCGTTTCCCGGACTTGCCGGCGGTGATGGAACGGGTCGACAGCACGTCGAAGGCGCTCGCGGAATTCGGCGTCGCCGACTATCTGCGCAAGTGGAGCCGCATCGGCAGCGTGCTGCCGGAGGCGGAAGTCGCGCGGCGGCTGAACATCAACCGGCAGCAGCCGGTGCTGTGGGTCGAGAACGTCGACGTGGACCTCGACGGCGTGCCGATCAAATACGGGGTCACGTATTTCGCGGCCGACCGTGTCCAACTCATGGTGGAGTACGAAGGATGAGCACGGTGGCGTCGATGGCGGCTGCGCCGTCCGCGTGGCCCGAACGGGCGCGCTTTGCGCTTTATTACGCACCGCCGCGCGAGTCCGCGTGGTGGCAGGCCGGCTGTGCATGGCTCGGCCGCGATCCGGAAACCGGCGACGCGCTCGCGCCGCCGACGCTCGCCGGTCTCGACCGGTCGTTGTCCGAACTGACCGTCGCGCCGCAGCGCTACGGCTGGCACGCGACGCTCGTCGCGCCGTTCCGGCTCGCGGCCGGCGTGACGCCCGACGCGCTGTTCGACGCCGCGCTCACGTGGGCGGCGGCGCACCCGCGCTTCGACGTGCCGGTCGAGGCCGCGACGATCGGCTGTTTCGTCGCCGTGCGTCCGGCCGACGCCGCGGGCGAGGCCACGCTGCGCGACCTCGCGGCCGACGCGCTGCGCGCGCTCGCGGCGCTGCGCGCGGCGCCATCCGCCGCGGATCTCGCGCGCCGCCTCGAAGCGCCGCTCACGCCACGGCAGCGCGAACTGCTGCTCCAATGGGGCTACCCGTATGTCTTCGAAGAATTCCGCTTTCATATGACGCTTTCGGATTCACTCGACGACGCGCGCGAGCGCGATCGGCTCGTCGCCGCCTGGAACGCGCGGATGCAGCCGCCCGGCGCGTTGCCGGTGCACGGCGCCGCGATCTATGTCGAACCGGAGCCCGGCGCGCCGTTCGTGCTGTGGCGCCGCGTGCCGTTTGGCGCAGCGCTCGACCTGGTCGGGGAGGCTCGCGGATGAGCGCACGGCTGATCTACGTGATGGGCGCGTCCGGTGTCGGCAAGGACTCGCTGCTCGGTTATGCGCGCGGCCGCATCGGCAATGGTGCGGTCGTGTTCGCGCATCGCTACATCACGCGGCCGCCCGGCGGCGGCGAGAACCACATCGCGCTGACCGACAGCGAATTCGACGCGCGTTCGACGCTCGGCCTCTTCGCGATGCAGTGGCGCAGCCACAAGCTGCGCTACGGCGTCGGCATCGAGATCGACCAGTGGCTCGCGCTCGGCTGCACGGTCGTCGTGAACGGCTCGCGCGCGTATGTGCAAGAGGCACTCGAACGCTACCCGGCGATGACGGTCGTGCACGTGACGGCGCCGCCGCACGTGCTCGCGGCGCGCCTCGCGGCGCGGGCGAGGGAGACGCGCGAGGAGATCGCCGCGCGGCTCGCGCGCAGCGCGCCGTTCGTGCTGCCGACGGGCGTCTCGCTCGTGACCGTCGAAAACGGCGGGAAGCTCGACGACGCGGGCGATGCGTTCGTCGACGCACTCACGCAGGTGGCCTGCGGCTGAGCGCACGCACCGTCGCGGCCTGGTGGTGACGCGAATGTCCGGAACGCGAAGATCGTGAGAACATCGGTCGGCTTCCAGCCCACCTGCCGCACATAACAACAACGACCGAGGCCGCCATTGGATCGCTTTCAGGAGATGCAGATATTCACGCGCATCGTCGATCGCCGCAGTTTCACGCAGGCGGCCGAGGATCTGGGCTTGCCGCGCGCGACCGTCACGAACTCGATCAAGCGTCTTGAAGCGAGACTCGGCGTGCGGCTGCTCGAACGCACCACGCGTCAGGTGAAGCCGACGCTCGACGGCGATGCGTACTATCAGCGCTGCGTGCGGCTGCTGGCCGATCTCGAAGAGACCGAAGAGGGCTTTCGCGACAGCGACCCGAAAGGGCTGCTGCGCGTGAACATGCAGGAGACGCTCGCACGGTACTTCGTGGTGCCGCGTCTGCCGGAATTTCTCGAACGCTATCCGCGCGTCGAGCTTTTCATCGGCTCGGGGGACCAGTACGTCGATCTCGTCCGCGAAGGGATCGACTGCGTGCTGCGCGCCGGCGAACTGGCGGACTCGTCGATGATCGCGCGCCGCGTCGCGCTGCTCGAACAGGTCACGTGCGCGAGTCCCGCGTATCTCGCGCGTCACGGCGATCCGGCGTCGATCGACGCGCTCTCCGAAGGACATCTCGCGGTCAACTACCTGTCGCCCGCGACGGGGCGGCCGCTTCCGCTGGAATTTGCGCAACAGGAAGGCGTGCGCCGCCTGACGCTGCCGGGGCCGGTAACGGTGAACGGCGCGGAGCTATACACGGGCGCGGCGCTCGCCGGGCTCGGTATCGTGCAGGTGCCGCGCTACCGGATTCGCGAGCAGCTCGCGAACGGCGAGTTGTGCGTGCTGTTGCCGGATTGCCCGCCGCCGCCGTTCCCGGTGTCGGTGTTGTATCCGCAGAACCGGCAGCTGTCGCTGCGCGTGAAGGCGTTCGCGGACTGGCTCGTGCAGGCGTTCGCGAACGCCGGCTGAGCGGCGCGCGAGTTCAGGGGCGGGTTCAGGTGCGCAGCGCGACCATGCTCGACACGCGCGCGGCGGCCTGCTGCAACGGTTCGAGAAACGTCTTCACCATCTGCTTCGCGGACGCGCGCTGCGCATTGCCGCTGATGTTCATCGCCGCGATGATGCGGCCTTGCCGGTTGCGGATCGGCGCGGACAGCGAAATCAGCCCGCCTTCCAGTTCCTGATCGACGATTGCCCAGCCTTGTTCGCGCACCTGCGCGATGACTCTTTTCAGCTCGTCCTTGCCGGTGACCGTGCGCGGCGTGTGCGCGACGAGCGGCGACGCGTCGAGCGTCGCGTCGAGCGTCGCTTCGTCGAGCGACGACAGCAGCACGCGGCCCATCGACGTGCAATATGCAGGCAGCCGGCTGCCGATCGAAAGATTGATCGTCATGATCTTGTGCGTCGGCACGCGCAGTACGTAGACAATTTCCGTCCGGTCGAGGACAGCGGCCGAACAGCTTTCGTGCACCTGTGCGGACAGTTCCTCCATCACCGGCTCGGCGAGGTTCCAGAACGGCATCGACGTGAGGTACGCGAAGCCCAGGTCGAGGATCTTCGGCGTGAGCCGGAACATCCGGCCTTCGGCCTCCACGTAGCCGAGCGTCTGCAGCGTGAGCAGAATGCGGCGCGCGCCGGCGCGCGTGAGGCCGGTTGCGCCGGCGACGTCGGTGAGCGTCTGTTCGGGGCGTTCCGCGTTGAACGCCCGGATGACCGACAGCCCGCGCGCAAACGACTGGACATACGAATCGCCCGGCTTCTCCGAACTCTCCGGATGCTCGGCTGCGGGGTCGGTCGGGATTCGGGAAGCGGGGCTCATGGGCGTCGGGAGTGGGGGCGGCGCGTCGGGAATCCGTGAAGATAGCGCAAACCGTATTGTTTCGCCATTCCGCAGAGTGTGCGGGTGCGAGGGGGGTGATCGACGCGAAGCGCCGAGGTATTAACGCGTATTAAACATTTGATACGGTTGACTTAGGTCAGTCCGTATCTCAATTTTCTGATTGACGCTGAATTTATTTTCAATCCGGATAATAAATACTTTCGCAAAAAGATGATTTCTGAAAGTATTAATTTGCGCGTTGGATTAAGTAGGTGGCCCATGCCCAGGGATTGCCGAAATTCCCGTTGCGGCTGTCAGTAAGGCTTTGGAAAGATTTTGGCGTCGTAATGTCGCCGTTCCGCGTATTACAGGATTTGCAGGAATTTCATTAACAAAGATCAAATTTCCGTCCGAACCCGTTTCGTAAAATTCCCGGGCATACGCAATACGGGTGCATTTCGCATGGCATTTTTGGGCGACGCGAATGCGTGCAGCGCATGTCAATAGTGGTTCAACGGAAATCCGGTCAAAAATGCTAAACAGAAAAGCCTTTAAAAGGTTGTTAATCCCTCTCGGGATCGGCCTCGTCGCTTCCCTCGCAGGGTGCAACGACCTCACTCTTCTCAATCCGAAGGGAAGCGTTGGCGCGGCGGAGAAATCGCTCATCCTGACGGCCTCGGGCACCATGCTGCTCGTCGTGGTCCCGGTGATCCTGCTCACGCTCTTGTTCGCATGGCACTACCGGGCGTCGAACCGCAAGGCAACCTATGCGCCGAAGTGGGACTTCTCCGCGAAGATCGAAGTCGTCGTCTGGACGATCCCGGCGCTCATCATCCTGTTCCTCGGCGTCCTGACCTGGAAGACCTCGCACGAGCTCGATCCGTACAAGCCGATCGCATCGAACGTGAAGCCGATCAACGTCGAAGTGGTCGCGCTGAACTGGAAGTGGCTGTTCATCTACCCGGACCTCGGCATTGCGTCGGTGAACCAGATGGCGATGCCGGTCGGCACGCCGGTCAATTTCCGGATCACGTCGGACGGGATCATGAACTCGTTCTTCATTCCGCAGCTCGGCACGCAGATCTACGCGATGGCCGGCATGCAGACGCGCCTGCACCTGATCGCGGACGAAGCCGGCGACTACGCCGGCGTCAGCAACAACTACAGCGGCAAGGGCTACTCGGACATGAAGTTCCGCGCGCTCGCGATGAGCAACGCGGACTTCAACGCGTGGGTCGCGAAGGTGAAGGCAGACCCCGAGCACCTCGGCATGGATCAGTACGCGGCGGTCGCGCAGCCGAGCGAGAACAATCCGGTCCGTCACTTCTCATCGGTGGATCCGAATCTGTTCCGCAACATCGTTGCGAAATACAACAACGGCGTCGCGAAGGACTTCGACGACGCCGCCTGCGTTACGAAGGGGTAAGCCATGTTCGGCAAACTGACATTAGATGCAATACCGTTCGATCAGCCCATCATCATGGGCGCGGGCGCGTTCATGCTGCTGGTGGTCGCGGCGATCGCCGTGGCGCTGACCGTCACCCGCCGCTGGAAATGGCTGTGGTCCGAATGGCTCACCAGCGTCGATCCGAAGCGGATCGGCATCATGTACATGATCATGGCGATCATCATGCTGCTGCGCGGCTTCGCCGACGCGGTCATGATGCGCATCCAGCAAGCCATCGCGTTCAACAATCCCGGCTATCTGCCGCCGGAGCACTACGACCAGATCTTCACCGCGCACGGTTTCATCCTGCTGTTCTTCCTCGCGATGGGGTTGATGGTCGGCCTGTTCAATCTGGTCGTTCCGTTGCAGATCGGCGCGCGCGACGTGGCCTTTCCGTTCCTGAACTCGTTGTCGTTCTGGATGACGGCGGTCGCCGCGGTGCTCGTGAACATCTCGCTCGTCGTCGGCGACTTTGCGGCGGTGGGCTGGGTCGCGTACCCGCCGCTCGCGGAGCTGCAGTACAGCCCGACAGTCGGCGTCGACTATTACATATGGGCGGTGCAGATATCGGGGCTTGCGTCGATCATCTCGGCGGTCAACTTCTTCGTCACGATCATCAAGATGCGCGCGCCAGGCATGACGCTGATGAAGATGCCGGTGTTCACGTGGACTGCGCTCGCGTCGAACATCCTGATCATGGCGACGTTCCCGATCCTCGCGATCGCGGTGGGCCTGCTCGGTCTCGACCGCTACTTCGGCATGCACTTCTTCACGAACGACGGCGGCGGCAACGCGATGCTGTACCTGAACCTGATCTGGGCGTGGGGCCACCCCGAGGTGTACATCCTCGTGCTGCCGGCGTTCGGCATGTACTCGGAAATCGTTGCGACGTTCTCGAAGAAGCCGCTGTTCGGTTACGCGACGATGGTCTACGCGACCTGCGTGATCACGATCCTGTCGTTCCTCGTGTGGGTGCACCACTTCTTCACGATGGGCTCCGGCGCAAGCGTGAACGCGTTCTTCGGCGTGATGACGATGATCATCGCGATCCCCACCGGCGTGAAGATCTTCAACTGGCTGTTCACGATGTATCGCGGGCGGGTGGAGTTCACGTCGCAGATGCTGTGGACGATCGGCTTCATGGTCACGTTCTCGATCGGCGGGATGACCGGCGTGATGCTCGCGATTCCCGGCGCGGACTTCGTGCTGCACAACACGCTGTTCCTCGTCGCGCATTTCCACAACGCGATCATCGGCGGCGTGGTGTTCGGCTACCTGGCCGGCTTCAGCTACTGGTTCCCGAAGGCGTTCGGCTTCAAGCTGAACGACCGGCTCGGCAAGTGCGCGTTCTGGTGCTGGTTCATCGGCTTCTACGTCGCGTTCGTGCCGCTCTATGTGCTCGGCTTCATGGGCATGCCGCGCCGTATCAACCACTACGACAATCCGGCGTGGCATCCGTGGCTGATCGTGGCGGCCGTCGGCGCCGGGATCATCGCGCTCGGCGTCGTGTTCCAGGTCACGCAGTTCATCGTCAGCGTCATCAATCGCAACAAGCCGGAGTATCGCGACGTGTCGGGCGATCCGTGGGGCGCCCGCACGCTCGAGTGGTCGATTCCGTCGCCGGCGCCGGTCTATAACTTCGCGATCATCCCGCACGTGCACGAGCGCGACGAATTCGCCCGCATGAAGGAGACCGGCGAAGGTCTCGGTCTCGCGGCGAAGTACGAGGACATCCACATGCCGTCGAATACGAGCGCGGGCTTCCTCGTCGGCATGTTCAGTCTCGTGCTCGGCTTTGCCGCCGTGTGGCACATCGTGTGGCTGACGATCGCCGCGCTTGTCGCGTGTCTCGTGGTCGTCGTCGTGTACAGCTTCTCGGACAACGAGGGCTATTTCATCACCGCCGAAGAAGTGGCGGCCGACGAGGAAAAGCGCTACGCCGCCCTTGCTGCCGCGGAGGTCAACTAATGCTGCAAAAGACCAATACCGCCGTGCTCGCCGAGCACGCGCACGTCCCCCAGTCGCATTCGGTGTTCGGGTTCTGGATCTACCTGATGACCGACTGCCTGATGTTCGCGTCGCTGTTCGCGACCTTCGCCGTGCTCGGCCATCAGTTCGCCGGCGGCCCGACCGGCAAGGACCTGCTCGACATTCCGGGCGCCGCGCTCGAAACGGCCATCCTGCTGCTGTCGAGCATCACGTACGGCTTCGCGATGCTCGGCGCGGTTCGGCGCAGGAACGGCATGGTGCTGGGCTGGCTGCTGGTGACGTTCGTGCTCGGTGCGGCGTTCCTGCTGCTCGAACTGCAGGAGTTCTCGCATCTGGTCGCCGAAGGAGCGGGTCCGAGCCGCAGCGCGTTTCTGTCGTCGTTCTTCACGCTGGTCGGCATGCACGGGCTTCACGTGTTTATCGGCCTCATCTGGATGATCGTGCTGATGGCACAGGTGATCCAGCGCCGCCAGCTCGGCGAGCGGGAAATCCGGCGTCTCACGTGCCTCAGCCTCTTCTGGCACTTCCTCGACGTCGTCTGGATCTGCGTGTTTACTTTTGTCTATCTCGGGAGCGTGCTCTAAATGGCTCATTCTGATTCGGTCGTCGAAGCGCATGGCAGCTTCGGCGGGTACATGATCGGCTTCGCGCTGTCGGTGGTCCTGACCGCCCTGTCTTTCGGCCTCGTGATGACGAAGGCGATGGATCCCGGCACGACGATGATCGTCATCGCCGTCCTCGCGCTCGTGCAGATCCTCGTTCACATGGTGTACTTTCTGCACCTCGGCTCGTCCGGACAAGGCTGGAACATCATGGCCGCGTTGTACACCGCGCTCGCGCTCGCGTTCCTCGTGTTCGGGACGATCTGGGTGATGCACAACGTCAACATGAACATGATGTCCCGCTGATGTCCCGCTGATATTCGCGGCACGGCGTGAGCCGCCGCATCGGCCAACGGTCGCCGGAACCACGGTTCCCGCGACCGTTTTGTTCTGGTCGCTGCCTATACTGTCAGCGCCGCCGGCTCGCTTGACACCCGTCCGGCCACCCGCCTATGATGGCTGCCAATTGTTCGATAATCGATCACGAGTTCGTATATCGAACTTTCTGGGCGTATCTTCGGCGCACCCGGATCCGTGCCCGATTCCTTTTCATGTCGCCCGCGCAACAGTCAAACCGGAGATAGTGATGACGGAAGCTTTTCTTTGCGACGCGATTCGCACCCCGATCGGCCGCTACGCGGGCTCGCTCGCGCAAGTTCGCGCCGACGACCTCGGTGCAGTGCCGCTGAAAGCGCTGATGGCGCGTAACAAGGAAGTCGACTGGCGCGCCGTCGACGACCTGATCTACGGCTGCGCGAACCAGGCCGGCGACGACAACCGCAACGTCGCCCGGATGTCGCTGCTGCTCGCCGGCTTGCCCGACAGCGTGCCGGGGTCGACGGTCAATCGCCTGTGCGGATCGGGCATGGACGCGGTCGGCGTCGCCGCGCGCGCAATCAAGTCGGGCGAGGCCGGGCTGATGATCGCGGGCGGCGTCGAAAGCATGAGCCGCGCGCCGTTCGTGATGGGCAAGGCGGCGAGCGCATTTGCGCGCGACGCCGCGATCTACGACACGACGATCGGCTGGCGCTTCGTGAACCCGCTGATGAGGCAGCTGTACGGCGTCGACTCGATGCCCGAGACGGCCGAGAACGTCGCGCAGGACTACAACGTGAGCCGCGCCGATCAGGACCTGTTCGCGCTGCGCAGCCAGCAGAAGGCGGCGCGCGCGCAGCAGGACGGCACGCTAGCGCAGGAAATCGTGCCGGTCACGATTGCGCAGAAGAAGGGCGATCCGCTTGTCGTCTCGCGTGACGAGCATCCGCGCGAGACCAGCATCGAGTCGCTCGCGAAGCTCAAGGGCGTCGTGCGGCCGGACGGAACGGTCACGGCGGGCAACGCGTCGGGCGTGAACGATGGCGCAGCGGCGCTGCTGCTCGCGAACGAAGCCAACGCGAAACGCTTCGGACTGACGCCGCGCGCACGCGTGCTCGGCGTCGCGACGGCCGGCGTGGCGCCGCGCGTGATGGGCATCGGCCCGGCGCCCGCGACGCAGAAGCTGCTCGCGCGTCTGAACATGAACATCGACCAGTTCGACGTGATCGAGCTGAACGAAGCGTTCGCCGCGCAGGGTCTCGCGGTGCTGCGCATGCTCGGCGTCGCGGATGACGATCCCCGCGTGAATCCGAACGGCGGCGCGATTGCGCTCGGCCATCCGCTCGGGATGAGCGGCGCGCGCCTCGTGACCACGGCGATGTATCAGCTTGAACGCACGCAGGGCCGCTTCGCGCTCTGCACGATGTGCATCGGCGTCGGTCAGGGCATTGCGATCGCGATCGAACGCATCTGATCGTTCGCGCAATCGCCACACGTAAAAACAGCGCGGGGAGCGAGTCTCACGACTTCGCTCCCCGCTCTGTTTCTCACCACCGTCAGGCGCTCAGATCACCCGCTGACGCAGCCATCCGGAAATCAGGTCGATCGCGCTGACGACCGCGACGACGAGAATCAGCACCGCGCAAGTCTGCCCGTAGTCGAACGAGCGGATCTCCTCGTACAGCACGACGCCGATGCCGCCCGCGCCGACCATGCCGACCACCATCGCGGAGCGCACGTTCGATTCGAACCGGTACAGCGTGTACGAGATCCACAGCGGCATGACCTGCGGCAGCACGCCGTAGATGATCTCGTCGAGCGGCGTCGCGCCGGTCGCGCGCACGCCTTCGGCCGGACGCGGATCGATCGCCTCGACGGCCTCCGCGAACAGCTTCGCGAGCACGCCGGTCGTATGCACCCACAACGCGAGCACGCCGGCGAACGGGCCGAGCCCGACCGCGACGATGAACAGCATCGCGAACACCATCTCGTTGATCGCGCGACAGGCGTCCATCAACCGGCGAACCGGATGCCGGATCCATGGCGGCGTCAGATTGTGCGCGGACAGCAGACCGCACGGAATCGCGCAGACGATCGCGAGCGCGGTGCCCCACACGGCGACGGCGATCGTCACGAGCATCTCGCTCACGTACGTGCGCCAGTCGTCGAAGTTCGGCGGAAAGAAGTCGCGTGCGAACTGCCCCATGTTCGCGGAATCGGAGAACAGGTCGAGCGGACGCATGTCCGCGCCGTGCCACGACCCGCCGAGCAGCAGGAGCACCACGGCCCAGCCGACCAGCGACGACCAGCTGCGCTTGCCCGCCGTGGGCGCCACTGGCGCCGCGCCGCGGGTCTCGCCGGGTCGGCCCGGCTCCGACGCAACCGGGGCCACCGGGCTCACGCCCGGCCGGCCGGCTGCGTCGGCCGTATGCGATGCGCTGAATTCCGATGCGTTCATTCTTTCGATGCCGCTGACAACGCGCCGAGCTTCGCGTCGATGTCGGCGAGCTGGCTCTTGCGGTCGTCAGCCGACAGGTGCGTATCCGCCTGGATCTTCTGCTTTTCCTGGAACAGCGCGATTTCGCGGATCGACTTCAGCTGTGCGTCGGTCGACGGCGCGAAGCCGCTATAGCCGGTGATATTCGCCATCACGGCCTTTTCCTTCGGATCGGTCTTCGCGTAGTTGTAGAAGAACTTGCGCAGCTTTTCCTTCGTCGCTTCCGGCAGGTCCTTGCGCCACACGAGCGGATCGGACGGGATCAGCGGCGACGTCCACAGCACGCGCACCTGCGCGAACCGGTCCGGATGCGCCTTTTGCAGCGTTTCGAGCTGCTCGGTGTTGTTCGTCGCGATGTCGACCCGGTTGTTTACGACGGCGAGCAGGTTCGCTTCGTGGCTCGACGGCAGCACCGTCTTGAACGACGTCGCGTCCACCTGGACATTGTGCTTCGCGAACAGGTAGTAGCCGGGGATCAGCGTGCCCGACGTCGAGTTCGGATCGCCCCAGCCGAGCGTCACGTCCTTCGTGTTGCGGAACACGTCGTCGAGCGTCTTGAAGCGGCTGTTCACGTTCGTGATCAGCACCGACTTGTAGCCGCCCGCGCCGTTCGCGTACATGACCTTCGCGAAGATTTCGCCGTTCGAGCGATCGACGGCCTGCATCGCGGACGCGTTGCCGAAGTAGCCGAGCTGCACCTTGTTGAAGCGCATCGCCTCGATGATGCCCGCGTAGTCAGTCGCGAAGAACGGCTTCACGTTGAGGCCGGTCTGGCGGCTCATGTCGTCGATGAACGGTTGCCAGCGCTCCTTGAGCACCGACGACGAATCGGTCGAGATGATGCCGAAGTTCAGGTCTTCCGCATGCGCGGCGGCCGCGCCGGAGAATGCGACTGCGGCAACGCTGGTAGCGAGAAGAGTGCGAAGCAGTTTCATGGGAAGTGATCCGTGGTGGTGGATGATGAGTTCGGGTGATGTCGCGTGACGAGAGCCGGCTCAGGCGGCAGTGCGCGCCGCGCCGAATGCCGGGGCCGGCGCGAATGCGTCGCCGGCGAGCCGCGCGTCGAGCAGTTCGCGCGCGCTGCTGCCGTACAGTTGTTGAAGCAGCGCCGGCGTGAGCGCGTTCGACGGTCCGTCGTAGACGATGCGTCCGTCGCGCAGCGCGACCGTGCGCGGGCAGTACGCCATCGCGATGTCGACCTGGTGCAGCGAAACGACGACCGTCAACTGATGTTTGGCATTCAGCTCGCGCAGCAGATCCATCACGCGCCGCGACGACTCGGGGTCGAGCGACGCGATCGGTTCGTCCGCGAGAATCAGTTTGGCGTGTTGCACGAGTGCGCGCGCGAGCGCGGCGCGTTGCTGCTGTCCGCCGGAGAGGTTCGCTGCGCGCTCGTTCGCATGCGCGGCGATGCCGACTTCGCCGAGCGCCTGCAGCGACAGATCGCGCTCGCCGCGCGGAAAAGAGCCGGTCACGCGGCGCCAGAACGGCAGCCGCGCGAGCGCGCCGATCAGCACGTTGGTCTGCACCGTGAGCCGGTTCACGAGATTGAATTGCTGGAACACGAAACCGATGTCGCGGCGGATGCGGCGGACCTCGCGCACGATGCGCCCGTTCTGCTGGATCGGCCGTCCGAGGATTTCGACTTGCGACGGTTGCTGATCGGCCGCGATGAAGCCGGCGATGTGCCGCAGCAGCGTCGACTTGCCGGAGCCCGACGCGCCGATCAGCGCGACCATTTCACCCGTGCCGATGCGCAGGTCGATTTCGTCGAGTGCCTTGCGGCCGTTGCCGAAGGTTTTCGACAGGCGTTCGATGCGTATGGCGTCCATGTCAGTCAGTGCAATAGGTGGCCGCAGCCGTTACATTGCGGCCCATTCTAGGAACCGACTGTGACGGTTGAGTGAAGGCGTCGCGACATCTAGACGACTATATGTCTTGTCTTTCAGGCGTCATGCGTGTGACGTGCGTGTGACAGCAGCGTCAACTGTCACGCGCAATACGCGATGAAGCGGCTATATTCGGAAGCCACCGAGCGTGCTGTCCCCGATAACGACACTCGATCTACGCGCCGCTTATGCAGGCACTCAGTTTCCTGCCCGACAGTTTTGCCGAGTACGAGGACCTGAAGGTGATCCTCGACGCGGGACAACAATGGTTCGACATCCGTAGCGTCGGCCAGACGCATGTGCGCGGCCGCACGTTCGAGCTGTATGTGACAGGCGTCGGCGCACGCGACGCGGATGCGCCCGCCATCGGGTTTTTTGGCGGCATTCACGGGCTCGAGCGGATCGGTTCGCAGCTCGTGCTCGACTACATGCGAACGCTGGTCGCGCGGCTCGCATGGGACGATCTGCTCGCGCAGGAACTGCAATCGGTGCGGCTCGTGTTCATGCCGATCGTGAATCCGGGCGGCATGTGGCAGGCGACGCGGGCGAATCCGCACGGCGTCGACCTGATGCGCAACGCGCCGCAGGACGCCGACGGCCGCGTGCCGTTCCTCGCCGGCGGTCAGCGGATCGGCTCGTGGCTGCCCTGGTATCGCGGCCGCCGCGGCGCGCCGATGGAGCCGGAGGCGGCCGCGCTGCTGAAGGTGGTCGACGATGAACTGACGGCGCGGCCGCTCAGCATCGCGCTCGATTGCCATTCCGGCTATGGATGGAACGACAGCATCTGGTTTCCGTACGCGCGCACGCGGCAGCTGATGCGTCATCTGCCTGAAATGTACGCGCTGAAGACGATGTTCGAGCACGCGCATCCGCATCACGGCTATACGTTCGAGCCGCAGAGCCATCAATATCTGCTGCACGGCGACCTCTGGGACTGTGCATACGATCGTGCGCCCGCCCAGCACGTGTTTCTGCCGTTGACGCTCGAACTCGGCTCGTGGCTGTGGATCAAGAAGAACCCGCGGCAGATCCTGTCGCGTCAGGGCATCTTCAACCCGCTGCTCGAACATCGAACCGCGCGTGTGTTGCGGCGTCACGCCAGTCTGTTCGAGTTTCTGGCACGCGCGGCCTATTCGTCGGAACACTGGCTGCCCGCGGGCGGATTGCGCCAGCAACTGTTGCAGACGGCGATCGTTCACTGGTATCGGCGGCCGGGAACATGAGCGCCGCAACGACATGGATCCTGCTGCGCGGCCTCACGCGCGAGACGCGTCACTGGGGCGAGTTCGCGCAGCGGCTCGCGTGCTGCGGCGACGACGTGCGGTCGATCGATCTGCCCGGCAACGGCCTGTTCGCGTCGCGGCGCTCGCCGCTGTCCGTCGACGCGTATGTCGATCCGGTGCGCGCGCAGGCGGGCGGGCGCGGGCCGTACCGCGTGCTGGCGATGTCGCTCGGCGCGATGGTGGCGGCAGCGTGGGCGATCCGGTTTCCGGACGAGGTGGAACGACTGGTGCTCGTGAACACGAGCATGCGGCCGTACAGCCGCGCGCGCGAACGGCTGCGGCCGTCGGCATGGCCGGCGCTCGTTCGCGTCGCGCTCGACTGGCGCGGCGACGATCCGGCTGACGGCGGCAACGTCGCCGAGCCGCTGATTCACGCGTTGACCTGCCAGCGCCGCGACACGCTCGCCGACGATCTCGCTTCCTGGCGCGCGATCCGCGCGGACGCGCCGGTCACGCGCGCGAACGCGCTGCGCCAGCTTGCGGCCGCCGCGCGGTTTCGCGTCGTTCGGATGCCGCGTTGCCCGGTGCTCGTGCTGTCGTCGAGCGGCGATCGACTGGTCGATCCGGCCTGTTCCGCGCGGCTCGCGCGCGCGTGGGGGGCGACGCACGTCGCGCATCCGTGGGCCGGCCACGATCTGCCGCACGACGACCCGCAGTGGCTGCTCGACGCGCTCCATGCGTGGCGGCCGGCGACGGTCTGAAACCAGGCCCCCGCCCGCGACTTGCGAAGCGCGGCACGCCGCATGCGCCGGGCGATTGGCCCATAATGGCGCATTGCCTCCGGCACCGAATCTTCCTCGCGAATCCGAACCATGACTGAACGTGTTTCCTCCTCCGCGGCGACGCCGCGTCTGACCAGCCTTTCGCACGGCGGCGGCTGCGGCTGCAAGATCGCGCCGGGCGTGCTGTCCCAGCTGCTCGCGCGCAGCACGCCGCTCGTCGCCGCGTTCCCGGACCTGCTGGTCGGCACCGAAACCGCCGACGACGCCGCCGTCTACCGTCTGAACGACGAACAGGCGATTGTCGCGACGACCGACTTCTTCATGCCGATCGTCGACGACCCGTACGACTTCGGCCGCATCGCGGCGACGAACGCGCTGTCCGACGTCTACGCGATGGGCGGCAAGCCGATCCTCGCGCTGGCGCTCGTCGGCATGCCGATCAACGTGTTGCCGCACGACGTGATCTCGGCCGTGCTGCGCGGCGGCGAGGACGTCTGCGCGGCGGCGGGCATCCCGGTGGCGGGCGGGCATTCGATCGATTCCGTCGAGCCGATCTACGGGCTCGTGGCGCTCGGCATCGTGCATCCGGAGCGTGTGAAGCGCAACGCGTCCGCGCGTGCGGGCGACGTGCTGGTGCTCGGCAAGCCGCTCGGCGTGGGCGTGCTGTCGGCCGCGCTGAAGAAGGAACAACTGGACGACGCCGGCTACCGCGCGATGATCGACGCGACAACGAAGCTGAACACGCCCGGCACCGCGCTCGCGCAGCTACCCGGCGTGCACGCGATGACCGACGTCACCGGCTTCGGCCTGCTCGGCCACACGCTCGAAATCGCGCGCGGCGCGGCGCTGACCGCGCGCGTGCGTTACGCGCATCTGCGTTGGCTGCCGGGCGTCGAGGCGTTCGCGGCGAACGGGGTGTTCACGGGCGCGTCGGGCCGCAACTGGAATTCGTACGGCGACAGCGTGCACCTTGCCGACGGCCTGCCGGCCGTCGCGCGCACGCTGCTGACCGACCCGCAGACGTCCGGCGGCCTGCTGGTCGCGTGCGCGCCGGACCGCGTCGACGACGTGCTGGCCGTGTTCCGCGACGAAGGCTTTGCGCAGGCGGCCGTGATCGGCGAGCTCACGGACGGCGCCGCCCAAGTCGAGGTCGCATGAGCGCGGAGTCGCCGAAGGCGATCTTCTATGCGCTCGCGGCGAACGTCGGCATCGCCGTCATCAAGTATGTGGCGGCGGCCTTCACCGGTTCCGGCTCGATGTTCGCCGAGGCCATTCACTCGACGGCCGATTGCGGCAACCAGTTGCTGCTGCTGTTCGGGCTGCGCCAGGCGCGCCGCCCTGCCACCGCGCTGCATCCGATGGGCGCCGGCCGCGAGATCAATTTCTACTCGCTCCTCGTCGCGCTGTTGCTGTTCTTCGTCGGCGGCGCATTCTCCGTGTACGAGGGCATCCACCGGCTGATCGCGCGCGAGCCGCTGCAGTTCGTCTACGTCGCGCTTGCGGTGCTCGGCGTGTCGGTCGTGCTGGAGGCGCTGTCGCTGCTCGGCGCGCTGCGCGTGATTCGCGCGCAGCATCCGGGCAAATCGCTGTGGCGATGGTTTCGCGAGACGCGCGAGTCCGCGCTGCTCGTCGTCGCGGGCGAGGACATCGCCGCGCTCGCGGGCCTTGCGATCGCGTTCGTCGCGGTGCTGATGACGGTGATCACCGGCAATCCGGCGTGGGACGCGTGCGGGTCCATCGGGATCGGCCTGTTGCTGATGCTGATCGCCGCGCTCATCGCGCGCGAGGTGAAGTCGATGATCATCGGCGAATCCGCGAGCCCGGAAATGCGCCGCGATATCGAAGCGTTTCTTCGCCAGCGCGCCGAGATCCGCACGATCATCAATCTGATCACGCTGCAATGGGGCACCGAGATCGTCGTGGCCGTGCAGGCGGAAATGATCGACTACGAGCAAAGCCGCGCGATGGTCGATGCGATCAACCGCATCGAGGCGGACCTGCAGGATGCGTATCCGCAGATACGCTGGGTATTTTTCGAGCCCGACTTCGTCAAACGCGAGACGTCGTGACGCGACATGAAAAAAACGGCGGCACTGCTGTCGAACAGTGCCGCCGTTTCGTATGACTGGCTGATGACGTTCAGCGCACCGGGCGGAATGGGATCCAGACGGGGGTCGTCGTGGCCCAGTGATCGAGTTCCGAAGGCGTCGCAGGGTTCATGGTCGATTGCTCCGTAACGAAAGGGGTGTCCGGTCCGCCCTGAGCGATGCGCGATCGCGAGGGCGTTCGGTGTCGGAGCAATGTAGACGAGCACGGCGTACCGATAAATCGGCGAATGCTGAAATGATTTGCCAGAAATCAAGAACAATGCAGGGATGTCCGGCGCGCGAGCGCTAGAGGGCCTGCCCGCCTACGCGACCCATTCCGACACCACCGGCGTTTCGAGATCCGGCTTGCTTTCGCGCTGCTCGGGCGTGCGCATCGAGCAGGTCTTGTCGAGCGACGCGCGGCCCGATAGCAGCGGGCAGCGGTCGAACACTTCCGCGATCCAGTCGACGAACACGCGCACCTTCGGCGACAGATGCCGGCTGTGCGGATACACGGCGGATATCGGCATCGGCAGCGGCCTCAGGTCCGGCAGCACCTCGACGAGTTCGCCCGAGCGCAGTTGCGGCAGCACCATATAGCGCGCCGGCTGGATCAGCCCGAAGCCTTCGAGCCCGCAGGTCACGTACGCATCCGCGTCGTTCACCGACACCTTGCTCTCGAGCTTCACTTCGACTTCCTTGCCGTCGACGAGAAACGTCCAGTCGATCACACGCCCGGTGCGGCTCGAAAAATAATTGACCGCGCGGTGCGATTCGAGGTCTTCGAGCGTGCGCGGCGTGCCGTGCTGTTCGAGGTACGACGGCGCCGCGCACGACACGCCTTCGAAAATGCCGATGCGCCGCGCGACCATCGACGAATCCTGCAGCGCGCCGACGCGCACCACGCAATCCACGCCTTCCTGCAACAGATCGACCGGCCGGTCGGACAACCCGAGCTGCAGGTCGATGTCCGGGTAGCGCGTGTGAAATTCGCATAGCGAAGGAATCACGATCAACCGGCCGATCGAGCCCGGCATGTCGATGCGCAGCTTGCCGTGCGGCTTGCGGTTGCCGCTCTGGAAGCTCGCTTCCGTTTCCAGCACGTCCGCGAGAATGCGCACGCAACGCTCGTAGTACGCGGCGCCGTCCGGCGTCAGCGACAGGCGCCGCGTGGTCCGGTGCATCAGCCGCGTGCCGAGGAATGCTTCGAGATTCTGAATGATCGTCGTGACCGACGCGCGCGGCATGTCGAGCGTTTCCGCCGCGCGCGTGAAGCTGTTGGTGTCGACGACACGGGTGAACACCTGCATGGCCTGAAGCCGGTCCATTGCGATTCTCCGAAAAAGGCCGGGCGCTCGGCAACGCGCGAAGCGCGCGCACACAGAAAGAGGGAACGGATTGTTCAGAGGCGCCGAATTGTGTTGCCGGATTATAGGCATTTATTTGCCGCTCTGCCGAACCCACAATTCGCTCCATCGAATTACTTTCGCGTACTGCGCCGTTTCGCATGGATGCCTTAAAAACTTCGCTGTCATGGATTTCCGCCGCGTGCGATGCCGCGCCCGGCGGGGCCGCGCTGCCTGCGGTCGAGACTTCGGTCGAGACGACCGACGTGACCATCGAGGGCTACGCGCAGGAGATCACGCTGCGCCTGTATCGGCGCGCGAATGCGAGCGGATTGCCGGTGTTGCTGTACTTCCACGGCGGCGGTTTCGTGCGCGGCACGCTCGACGACAGCGACGCGGCCGGGCGTTTTTTCGCAGAACGCTTACCGGCGCTCGTCGTATCGGTCGGCTATTCGCTCGCGCCGCAGTTTCCGTTTCCGGCCGCGCCGGAAGACGCGCATCGCGCGGCGCTGTGGGTGCTGACGCGCGCACGCGCGTTCGGTGGCAGTACGAAGCGGATCATCGCGGCGGGGCACGACGCGGGCGGTCAGATTGCAAACGTCCTTGCATTCATCGGCCGCGATCGCGGCGACGTGCGGCTTGCCGCGCAGGCGTTGTTCGCGCCGATGCTCGACCCGAGCCTCACGCGTCTCGGCGACGAAGAGCGGCTCGGCTCGGACATCACCGCGCGCGAGTGCGCGGCGTGCTATCGCGCGTATCTGCCGCAAGCGGCGCAGCGGATGCATCCCTATGCGGCGCCGCTCGAATCCAGCCGGCTAGCGGGCCTGCCGCCGACGCTGATCGTCACCGCGCAGAACGACGTGCTGCACGTCGAAGCGGAAAAGTACGCAAGCCGCCTGATCGATGCGGGCGTGCGCACGCAGGTCGTGCGCTATCCGAGCGTGTCCCATGCGCAGATTGCATCGCATCCGGCCGCGCTCGCGGAAGCGGTGCGGTTCTTCCAGTGCTGCTTCGACGCGTTGAAGTAACACGATTTCCGGCGTAACGGCGCCATTACACATAACAACGAATCTACCAATGTCCTTTTTGGAGCCCAACATGTCTTTCTTTTCGCATTCCCGTTCACGCATCGCGATGGTGGCGCTAGGCGTGCTCGCGATCGCAGCCGGCATCGCATTCGGCGTGACGCGCAATGAGGGGCGCGCGACAGCAGCCGAAGCGCCGCCTGCTCCCGAAGTGGACGTCGCGAAGGTCGTCCAGCGCACGATCACCGATTGGCAGTCCTACTCCGGGCGCATGGAGGCGGTCGACAAGGTCGACGTGCGTCCGCTCGTGTCCGGCACGATCGTATCGGTGAATTTCCGTGACGGCGCGCTCGTGAAGAAGGGCGACACGCTGTTCGTGATCGATCCGCGGCCGTACCAGGCGGCGGTCGATCAGGCCGCCGCGCAGGTCGCGGGCGCGCAGGCGCGCGAAGGCTATACGCAGAGCGACTGGGAACGCGCGCAGCGTCTGATCGGCGATAACGCGATCGCGAAGCGCGATTACGACGAGAAGCAGAATGCGGCGCGCGAGGCGAACGCGAACCTGAAGGCCGCGCAGGCCGCCCTCGAAGCCGCGCAGATCAACCTCGGCTACACGCGGATCGTCGCGCCGGTGTCGGGCCGCGTGTCGCGCGCGGAGATCACGGTCGGCAACGTCGTGTCGGCCGGCGCGAGCGCGGTGCCGCTGACGACGCTCGTGTCCGTGTCGCCGATCTACGCATCGTTCGACGCCGACGAGCAGACCTACCTCGACTACATCAGCCGCATGAAGGACGGCCGCAAGGTGCCGGTCGAACTCGGCCTCGCGAACGAGACCGGTTACTCGCGCAGCGGCACGATCGAGTCGGTCGACAACCGGCTCGACACGTCGTCGGGCACGATCCGCGTGCGCGCGCGTTTCGACAACGCGGACGGCACGCTGGTGCCGGGCCTGTACGCGCGCATCAAGGTGAGCGGCAGCGTGCCTCATCCGGCGCTGCTCGTCGACGACGCGGCCATCGGCACCGACCAGGACAAGAAGTTCGTGTTCGTCGTCGACGGCAACAATCAGGTCGTCTATCGCGCGGTGCAGACGGGCAGCGAGCAGGGCAACCTGCGCGTGATCGTCGGCGGCCTCAAAGAGGGCGATCGCGTGATCGTCAACGGCACGCAGCGCGTGCGGCCCGGCGTGCAGGTGCGCGCCCACATGGTGCCGATGAACGGCGACGCGCAAGGCGACGATTCGTCGGTCGCGCAGGCACCGGTTCAGGCACCCGCCCAGGCGGCCGCGAAAAAGACCGCCAGCGCGTCGTAATTGATCGACTGATCGATCGAGCGTCCCACTCCTTTTCATTGCGGGCGACCCATGAATATATCCAGATTCTTTATCGACCGGCCGATCTTCGCGGGCGTGCTGTCCGTGCTGATCCTGCTGGCCGGCATCATCGCGCTGTTCCAGTTGCCGATCTCCGAGTACCCGGAGGTCGTGCCGCCTTCGGTCGTCGTTCATGCGCAGTATCCGGGCGCGAATCCGAAGGTGATCGCGGAAACCGTTGCGGCGCCGCTCGAAGAGCAGATCAACGGCGTCGAAAACATGCTGTACATGCAGGCCCAGGCCAACAGCGACGGCAACATGACCCTGACGGTGTACTTCCGTCTGGGCGTGGACCCCGACAAGGCGCAGCAACTGGTGCAGAACCGCGTGTCGCAAGCCCTGCCGCGCCTGCCTGACGACGTGCAGCGGCTGGGCGTGACCACGGCCAAGAGCTCGCCCACCCTGACCCTGGTGGTGCACTTGCTGTCGCCCGACAACCGCTACGACATGACGTACCTGCGCAACTACGCGGTGCTGAACGTCAAGGATCGCCTGTCCCGTATTCCCGGCGTGGGTGAAGTGGACCTGTGGGGTTCGGGCGACTATTCCATGCGCATCTGGCTGGACCCGCAGAAAGTGGCGGCGCGCGGCTTGACGGCCTCCGACGTGGTGCACGCCATCCGCGAGCAGAACGTGCAGGTGGCGGCCGGCGTGATCGGCGCCTCGCCGTCCGTGCCCGGCGTGCCCATGCAGCTCAACGTCAACGCCCAGGGCCGCCTGCAGACGCCCGAGGAATTCCGCGACATCGTGCTGAAAACTTCGGCCGACGGCGGCGTGATCCGCCTGGGCGACGTCGCCCGCGTCGAACTGGATGCCTCCGAATACGGGCTGCGTTCGCTGCTGGACAACAAGCCGGCGGTGGCGCTGGCCATCATGCAATCGCCCGGCGCCAACGCGCTGGACGTATCGCGCCAGGTGCGCGACGCCATGAAAGAGCTGTCGGCCGACTTCCCCTCGTCGGTCAAGTATGACGTGGTGTACGACCCCACCCAGTTCGTGCGTTCCAGTATCCATGCGGTGGTCCATACGCTGCTCGAAGCGATCGCGCTGGTGGTGATCGTCGTCATCGTCTTCCTGCAAACCTGGCGCGCATCGCTGATCCCGCTGCTGGCGGTGCCGGTATCCATCATCGGTACCTTCTCGCTGCTGCTGGCCTTCGGCTATTCCATCAACGCCTTATCGCTGTTCGGCATGGTGCTGGCGATCGGTATCGTGGTGGATGACGCCATCGTGGTGGTGGAAAACGACGAGCGCAACATCGCGGCCGGCCTATCGCCGCGTGAGGCCACCTATCGCGCCATGCGCGAAGTC
>DATJJN010000068.1:0-5412 GCA_035492135.1 Paraburkholderia sp.
GCAGCGGCCGCCCGTCTGTGGCACCGGCCACCGCGATCGAGTGAAGCGAAGGAATCTTTGCGCGAGCGCCCAAGTCGAAAGCCCCATGCAGGCGAGCAAAGCCTGACGAGGCAGAGCTTGGGCGCGGTGCGAACGCTCGGATAGCCGCCGCCAGTGCGCCTGGGTAAGCGGGGAGTCTGCCGTCGCCCCCGCACATGCGACGGCCAAGCATAGCGGGCGGCGCGCTAGCGTTCAAGCGTCGCCTGCGGGGACAATTCTCATGGACCAGTCCACCGACGGCGCAGTGCTAGGGCGCATCCAGGACCTCGTCGCCGAGGAGCATCGCCTGCTCGAGCAGGGCGGGCTCGCCGACGCCGAGCATGAGCGTTTGCAGCGCGTGCAGGTCGAACTCGATCAGTGCTGGGATCTGCTGCGCCAGCGCCGGGCATTGAAGGAAACGGGACGCGACCCCGAGCAGGCGCACGTGCGCCCGCCGGGTGTCGTCGAGAAATACGTCGGCTGATTCCGGCCCGAAGTCCTGCGCCGGCTGGGACGGCTACTTCGCGTTCGCGGCGAACTTGCGCACGTCGTGCCGCAAGTCCGCGACCTTTCCACCGTCCACCGGCTCGGCCGCGTTCCCCCACGCGTTGCGCACGTAGGTCGCGAGGTCGGCGATCTCCTCGTCGCTCAGTTTCCAGTCGAATGCAGGCATCGCGAAGCCCGTGCGGTCCGCGTGCGTCGTCGCCGTCTTCGCGCCGGTGAGAATGATGTGCACCAGCGTCTCGGGATCCTTTGCCTGCACGACCGCATTCCCCTTGAGCGGCGGAAACGCGTTCGCCACACCTTCGCCGTTCTCCATGTGGCATCCGGCGCACTGGTCGACGTACACACCGCGCCCGCGCGCCATGCGCTGGTCGTCCGGGTGCGTCGAATTGGCTGACTTCGACGTTTTCTCCGCGGGGAGGTCCTTGAGGTACACCGCGATCGCGCGCAGGTCCTTGTCGTCGAGATGCTGCGTCGAGTTGTGTACGACCTCGGCCATCGGCCCGAATGCCGCCGCCTTGTCGTTCACGCCCTTCTTGAGGTAATCGACGATCTCCTGCGCCGACCACGCGCCCAGGCCGTCACGCAGGTCGCCCCCGAGGCTCGCCGCATACCAGTTTTCGCCATACCCGCCGCGAAGGTGTTCGCCGCGCTTCGGCGCACCCGCGAAGTTCTTCGCCGTATGACACGCGCCGCAGTGACCGAGGCCTTCGACCAGATACGCGCCGAGATTCCACTCCGCCGATTTCTGCGGGTTCGAGCGAAACGTGCCTTCCTTGAAGTACAGCGTGTTCCACCCCGCCATGACGCCGCGCACGTCGAACGGCCATGGGAGCTCAGTCGGACGATTCACTTGCCGCACCGGGTCGAGGGTGGCGAGGTAGGCGCGGATGTCGTCGACGTCGTCGCGCGTGAGCTTCGTGTACCACGGGTACGGGAACGCCGGATACAGGTGCCGCGCGCCGGGTGCGAGGCCCTCGTGCATTGCACGATAGAAGTCGTCGCCGTCCCAGCGGCCGATGCCGGTATCGGGATCCGGGGTGATGTTCGTCGAATAGATCGTGCCGAACGGCGTGGGAATCGCACGCCCGCCGGCAAAGGGCTTGCCGCCTTCCGCGGTGTGGCACGCGGCGCAATCGCCTGCCGCCACGAGATAACGCCCCCGCGCGATGTCCGAATGCGACGTCTCGCGTGCGTGCAGTGCCGTCGCGACCGACAGCAGCCCGGCAACGCCGAAGCCTGCAATCGCCAGCCACAACGTGGCGCGCCTCGTCATCATGTGGACACCAGCGGCCCCGGTTTCTTCAGGTATTGCGAGCGGATCGCGTCGGCCGCCCAATAGGCGAGCGCGCCCACCGTACCCGTCGGGTTGTAGCCCGCGTTTTGCGGAAATGCGCACGCGCCCACGACGAAGAGATTCGGCACGTCCCACGACTGCAGATAACGATTGACGACGCTCGTGCGCGGGTCGGCGCCCATGACGGCGCCGCCGGTGTTGTGCGTCGTCTGGTAGGGCACGATCGTGTAGTGACCCTCGCGCTGCTTGACATGCATGTCGCGCGGTTTCATCGCCTTCGCGATCTCCGCCGCCTTGTCGGTCAGGAACTTCGACATCCGGTGCTCGTTATCGTGGAAGTCGAATGTCAGGCGCAGCAGCGGATTGCCGTAGACGTCGCGATATGTCGGATCGAGATCGAGATACGCGTCGCGATAGCTCATCACGCTGCCGTGCGTCGCAATGCTCACCGAGCGCAGGTAGTTGTCGGCCATCGACTTCTTCCAGCCGCTCCCCCATGTCGGCGCGTCCTTCGGCAAATGGTGCTGCAGGATCGGCCGCCCGCCGGTCGTCCACAGCGCGATATAGCCGCCGCCGATGAATTTCTCCGGTCCATGATCGAAGTTGTCGCCGTTGAAGTTGTCGATCGCCTGGCCGAGCGCTCCCGCGCCCATGAACGGATTCACGAGCTCGTTGAGGAAGACGTCGACGCTCGACGTGATCTGGTACGCGTAGTTGCGGCCGACCACGCCTTCGCCGCTGCGCGGGTCGTACGGCTTGCCGATCTTCGAGAGCAGCAGCAGATGCACGTTGTGCTGCGCGAACGCGGTGAGGATGACGAGGTCGGCCGGCTGCTCGAACTCGCGGCCCTGCGCGTCGACGTACACAACGCCGGTGGCCCGCTTGCCGGTCGAGTCGAGCAGCACGCGCGTGACGCTGCAATGCGGCCGGAACTGGAAGTTGTCCTTCGTGAACAGCACCGGGAAGACCGTCGTCTGCGGGCTCGACTTCGAGTAATTGCCGCAGCCGAACCATTCGCAGTAACCGCAGTACGTGCACTCGCCCATCTGCACGCCGTACGGATTGCGGTACGGCTGCGACGTGTTCGCCGCGGGGCAGGGGAACGGGTGGTAGCCGACTTCGCGCGCCGCCTTGTCGAAGAGCACCGTGCCGTAACTGCGCTTCAGCGGCGGCAGCGGAAAGCCGCGCTTGCGCGGCCCTTCGAAGGGATTGCCCTTCGGCTGGATTTGCCCGCCGAGATTGCCCGCTTCGCCCGAGATGCCGCACAGGTATTCGAACTTGTCGTAAAACGGCTCGAGATCGTCATAGGTGACGCCCCAATCCTGGATCGTCATGTCGGCCGGAATGATCCCTTTGCCGTAGCGCTGCTCGATGTGCGAGCGTTGCAGGAAATCGGTCGGCAGGAAGCGCCAGTTCTGGCCGTTCCAGTGCACGCCGGCACCGCCGGCGCCCGCGGCCGGCTTGAACGAGCCGAGATGCCGCATCGGCAGCGCGACCTGATCGGCGGAGTTGCGAAAGGTCAGCGTCTCGCGCTCGGGCTCCTCGAAGAGCTCGTTGCGCACCGCGTAGCGCAGTTCGTCCTGGATCTGCGTCGTAGCGAAATCGGGAACCGTATCGCGAAAGCCGCCGCGCTCGAGCGCAAGCACCTGCAATCCCGCGTCGGTCAGTTCCTGCGCGAGGATGCTGGCCGTCCATCCGAATCCAACCAGTACCACGTCGACCGACGGCAGCCGTGACGCCATCACGCTTCCTTCACGCGCCGGCCATCGCGTCCCAGGATTCCGACCGGAGCCATCGCGTAGCGCTTGCCGTACTGCGCGATCTCGGCGACGTAGTTGTAGCGGGGACCCGGAAAGCCGATCAGTTTCCAGCCGATGAAATCCTGATTGCCTCCATACATCGGATCGGCGAGGAAGCCTTCGACCGTGTTTTGCAGCAGCATCTCGAAGAAGTCCTTGGCCGGCGCGCGCGCGAGCTCGGGGTCGCCCTTCTCGAGTCGATGCAGCAGCTGATCCTGCTCGCTGGCGGCAAGCTCGGCGAACGGCCGCTTGCCGTTCCTGCTGCACCAGTCGTCGACGTCGGCGATCGCCGTGCGATAGAGCTGCGCCGGCGTGAGCTTGAGCTGATAGCCCTGTTCCTTCGTGCCCTCGCGCCACGGTCCCTGCATGTACCAGGTTTCGGCGCGCCCATAGGGGCCGGAGAGCTGGCGGTCGATGAACGTCGCGACGCCGGCTTCCTTCGCGCCGGGCCCGAGCTCGTCGTTGGGAATCAGCCGTGCGACGGCCGCCTCCACCCACGTGAACTCAACCGGCGTCAGATAAGCGAATTGGCCGGGATGAGCGACCGACGCTGCCGCTGCGGAGGGGACGAAACGCAGCGGCAGCACGGTCGCCGCGGGTGCCAAAGCCACCTTGAGCAGCCGACGTCGCGATGGAGTGAACGACATGCGTACGAAATCGAACGGGTGTCGGATTGCGTCCGACAAGCTGCAAAAACGCGGCGCCTGTTGCGTCGCGGCAAGCATCTCGACTGTTTTGATAAGGCGACGAACGCGGCGTTCGATCGCATTGCCATCAGATTCGGAATAAGATTGTTTTCGACATTCGCGCAATCGACCGATGGATCTCGCCGCCATGGAAGTGTTCGTCCGCGTCGTCGACGCACGCGGTTTCTCGGGCGCGGCGCGACGGCTCAATGTGTCGACGTCGGTCGTGAGCAAGTGCGTCACGCGCATGGAACGCTCGCTCGGTGTGCGCCTCCTCAATCGCACGACGCGCAGCGTGAGTCTCACCGAGATCGGCGCCGCGTTTTACGCACGTTGCTCGCACATCGTGGCCGCCGCCGAGGAGGCCGAGGCGATGGCGACGGGCATGCAGGCGGAGCCGCGCGGCACGCTGAAGGTTAACGTGCCGGTATCCCTGGGTGTGCTGCACGTCGTGCCCGCACTCGACGCGCTGCTCGACGCCTGCCCGGAGCTGCGCATCGACATGACGCTCGACGACCGCGAGCCGCGCCTCGCGGAAGAGGGTTACGACGTGTCGCTGGTGATCGCGCGCGAGCCCCAATCATCGCTGGTGGCGCGCAAGCTCGCACCGATTCGCCAGCGGCTCTGCGCGACACCGGCGTACGTGCGCCGGCACGGCACACCGAAAACGCCGAAGGACCTCGCGCACCACAACTGCATCGTCTATTCGCGCCTGGGTCCGGCGCGTACGTGGCACTTCGACGGGCCGGAGGGCCCGAGCACCGTCGAAGTGGACGGGACGCTTCGGCTCGACAACGAAAACGCGGTGCGCCAGGCGGTGCTCGCCGGGCTCGGCATCGCGCTGTTGCCCACGTACATCATCGGCGCGGACGTGCAGCGCAATGCGCTGCGCGCGCTGCTGCCCGAGTATCGGTCGCCCGAGACGTCGCTCTTCGCGACATATTTGCCCAATCGCTATGTGCCCGCCAAGGTACGCGTGTTCGTCGACTACCTCGTAACGCGCTTCGGGCCGGTGCCGCACTGGGACGCCGATCACGAAGCCGGGGCGCGAATGGCGCCCGGGCGCGGCAACGGCGTCGCGCGAACGTTGTAGTATCCTCGCGCCAGA
>DATJJN010000069.1:0-3671 GCA_035492135.1 Paraburkholderia sp.
AGACGTTACGATTTCGCAACGCCGTGCGATCGGCGCAAAGATCCGTAAGGAAGTGCTTGGCGCGAGCCATACGAGCAACACGACCCCCAACCTTTTCGACGCCACGTTCCTCGAGTACACGGAAGACGTGTGCTGGGGCAACATCTGGAATCGCGAGGGCCTCACCCGCAAGACGCGCAGCATGCTGAACCTCGCGATGTTGGCGTCGCTCGGACGTTGGCACGAGTTCGAAGTGCATACGCGTGGCGCGGTCAACAATGGTGTGACGGAAGAAGAAATTGCCGAAGTCGTGTTGCAAGCCGGCATGTATGCGGGTATTCCGGTTGCTGCCGAAGGTTTGCGCCGCGCGAAGGCTGTCGTGCTCGAACTGAAGGCAAAGGCTGCTGCTGCCTGAACGCGGTTTGTGGTTGGTGAAGGCGCCCTGCTGATTCGTCATCTCATTCCAGACGCGCATGTCTGGTAAGTCCTGCGGGTCGCAGGCGTCTCGCGCTGAAGGTCGCCCCCGGGGGCCAATCGCGCGAAAGCACCTGTCGCACCCCGCGCATTACCCGTATACGTCATGTCTCATTCAACTTTCTGCGAAATTCCAGCCGGCCGCATCGCCTACTCCCGTCGCGGGACAGGCCGGCCGCTGGTCCTGCTTCACCCGATCGGCGTCGACCGAAGCTGGTGGGACGAATACATCGCGGCCTGGGCCGCATCGTATGACGTCATCGCGATCGATATTCGCGGCCATGGTGAGTCGAGCCTCGTCACCGCCCCCATCACGCTCGCCGATCACGCCGCCGACATCGCCGCGGTGCTCCGCAAGGAAAATCTGAGCGGTGCAACGCTGATCGGCGTATCGATGGGCGGCATGATTGCGCAGCGCGTCGCGATCCAGTTCCCCGAACTGGTCGGCGCGCTGATTCTTTGCGGAACGGCCGGTGGATTCCCCGACGAGGTGCGCCCGCGCATTCTCGCGCGCGGCGACATGAACCGCAAAGGCTCGATGTCCGAAGTGATCGACGACACCATCACGCGCTGGTTCGCCGCTAACACCCCGCGCCCCGACCTCGTCGAGAAGTGCCGCGCGCGTCTCGGCGCGGACGACTGGTACAGCTGGAGCGCAAACTGGCAGGCCATCTCGCTGCTCGACAACCTCGGCGAACTGCCGGGCGTGCCGGCACCGGCGCTGGTCGTCGCGGGCGATGCCGACGCGAGCATCCCGCCGGCCGTATCGCAGAAGATCGCCGATGCGCTGCCGAATAGCCGCTTCGTCGTGGTTCCGGGCGCCGCGCATTTTGGCGCGTTCGAGCTGCACGATGTCTTCGCGGCGGTATTCGACGAGTTTCTGTCGACGTCCGCTCAATGAACTGAAACGTGGAGCCGCCCGGACGTGGAAGCAGTTTCAACCCGCCGCGCGGCTCAGTAGTGACTCATTAAGTGTAGTGGAGCGGCACAAGCACGGCCCGATCGCTCCCAGGAGGCTGTATGGCAATCACAATCCGTTCGTCTTTCACCGTCGAAGCTCCGCCCTCGGACGTCTGGAAGACCATGATCGACATCGAACGGTCCGCCCCGTGTTTTCCGGGCGCGGAACTCAAGGAACAGCAGCCCGACGGCAGCTACAAGGGCGGCTTCACCGTCAAGCTCGGCCCGCTCACGTTGAAGTTCGCGGGCAAATTCAAGATCGCTGATCAGAACGACGACGCCCGTACGGTCGTGGTGTCCGCCAGCGGCACCGACACGAAAGGCCGTGGCGGCGCCGATGCGCAGATCAACGCGGCGGTTTCCGACGCGGGCGCCGGCAAGACCAAGGTCGATGTCGTGTCGGAGGTGAATCTGTCGGGCACGGTCGCGCAGTACGGTCGCGGCGCCGGGATGATCGAAGCGCTGTCGCAGCAGCTGCTCAATCAGTTCGCCAAGAATCTGGCCGCACTGATCGAATCGGACGCGGCGTACGCCGCCGCAGAAGCCGCGCCGGCTGCCGCCAGCGAACCGGCTGCATCGGACCCGGCTAATCCGGCCAGCCCGGCCAGCGAACCGGTCGCAGCGAAGCCCGCCACCGAAGCGCGCCGCCCGCCGCCCCCGCCGGCACCGGTCGTGCCACTCGACGCCGGCGCACTGATGCGCAAGGCGATGTGGCAGTCGATCCGGAATTTCTTTGCGCGGCTCTTCGGCGCCAAGCAGCAACACTGAAGAAGCCCCGCCGCACTTTCGGAGCACGCATGAAACCCAGTGAATTCCAGTATCACGCGCCGACCACCGTCGACGAAGCCGCGCGCCTGCTCGGCACGCTCGAGGATGCGCGAGTGCTCGCCGGCGGCCAGTCGCTGATGCCGATGATGAACTTCCGGTATCTGATGACGAGTCACCTGGTCGACCTGAACGGCGTCGACGCACTGACCCGCATCGAAGAGCGCGACGGCCGCCTGCATATCGGCGCCGTGGCGCGTCAGCGCGACATCGAACTGTCGCCGCTCGTCACGAAGCGCGCGCCGCTGATCCGCGAGGCGTACCAGTTGGTGAGCCACAAGCAGATCCGCAATCGCGGTACGCTCGGCGGCAGCCTGTGCCAGCTCGATCCGTCGTCGGAACAGCCGTGCTTCACCGCCGCGCTCGACGGCATCCTGACGATCGCACGCTATGAAGACGGCGCGGTCACGACCCGCGAACTGCCGATGTCCGACTGGGCGCTGATGTATATGACGCCCGCGCTCGAAGAAGGTGAATTGCTGGCCGGCATCTCGCTCGAGATCTGGCCAGAAGGCCATGGCTACGCATTCGAAGAGTTCGCGCGCCGTCACGGCGACTACGCGATCGTCGGCGTCGCGGCGCTCTGCACCGCCGACGCGCAAGGACGCCTCGACCGCGTGTCGTTGACGATCTGCGGCGTCGCGCCCGGCCCCGTGCGCATGTACGAAGTCGAGACCGCGCTGCACGGCCGCCCGATGGACGAAAGCGCGCTGCGCATCGCCAGCGACGCTGCCCGCGAGCTCGACGTGATGACGGACGCGCACGTCAGTACCGACTACCGCCAGCATCTCGCCGGCGTCCTGACCGAAAGAGCGCTGAAGACAGCGTTCTCGCGCGTCGCACGACAATCGTAAGAGGAGATGGACATGGAGACTCGTATCGTCAGAGTCGTCGTCAACGGCAAAGCGTATGAGCGCGAAGTTGAACCGCGCCGCATGCTCGGTGACTTCCTGCGTCACGACCTCGAACTCACCGGCACGCACTACGGTTGCGAGCACGGCGTATGCGGGGCCTGCACCGTGCTGATCGAAGGCCGCACCGCGCGCGCCTGTCTGACGCTCGCCGCCCAGGTGGACGGCCGCTCGCTGACCACCGTCGAAGGCCTCGCCCACGCGGACGGCACGCTCAACGAACTGCAAAAAGCCTTTAGCGAAAAGCACGCGCTGCAATGCGGGTTCTGTACGCCCGGCATGCTGATGACGCTGACCGAACTGCTGAACGAAACGGATTCGCCGAGCGAAGCCGAGATTCGCGAAGCGATCACGGGCAACCTGTGCCGCTGTACGGGCTACCAGCCGATCGTAGCCGCCGCCCTGCTCGCGGCAGAGCGCATCCGCGAACAGCGCGCCAACACACCGGCGGCACACGCTACGGAGTAACACGATGGAAATTTCCGATCTGAAGGGCGCCACGACCGACCAGCGCTTCATCGG
>DATJJN010000070.1:0-79779 GCA_035492135.1 Paraburkholderia sp.
ATCGGCTGGCTCGTCGACGGCGCCGCGATCATGAACCAGATCCCGCTGTGCCGCTGCACGTACGGCCCGTACGCGCGCGCGATGATCCGCATCTGCAAGGAGGAGTCGTTTCACCAGCGCCAGGGCTTCGACGCGCTGCTCGCGATGATGCGCGGCACCGACGCGCAGCGCGAGATGGTTCAGCAGGCGGTCGATCGCTGGTGGTGGCCGGTGCTGATGATGTTCGGCCCGAGCGACGCCGATTCCGTCCACAGCAACCAGTCGGCCCAATGGGGGATCAAGCGGATCTCCAATGACGACCTGCGACAGAAGTTCGTCGACGCGATCGTCGACCAGGCGAAGGTGCTCGGCGTCACGCTGCCCGACCGCGATCTCAAATGGAACGCCGCGCGCGGCCATTACGACTACGGCGCGATCGACTGGGAAGAGTTCTGGCGCGTCGTCAACGGCGACGGGCCATGCAACCGCGAGCGGCTCGGCACGCGCGTGAAAGCGCACGAGGAAGGCGCATGGGTCCGCGAAGCCGCGCTCGCCCATGTGGAGAAGCAGCGTCAACGTGCGCAGAAGCACGCCGCATGAGCACCGATATCAGCAGACAGGAGACACGCAGATGAACAAGGAATGGCCGATCTGGGAAGTGTTCGTGCGCAGCAAGCAGGGACTCGACCACAAACATTGCGGCAGTCTGCACGCGGCGGACGCGTCGATGGCGCTGCGCATGGCGCGCGACATCTACACGCGCCGCCAGGAGGGGGTCAGCATCTGGGTGGTGCCGTCGGCGGCGATCACCGCGTCCGATCCGAACGAAAAGGCGGAGCTGTTCGACCCGGCCGGCGACAAGATCTATCGTCATCCGACGTTCTACACGCTCCCCGACGAAGTCAATCACATGTGAGGGTGTGCCGACATGACTCCGACGCCTGAACATCTCGCGTACGTACTGCGCCTCGCGGACACCGCGTTGATCCTCGGTCAGCGCAACGCCGAATGGTGCGGCCACGGCCCGGTGCTCGAGGAGGACATCGCGCTCGCGAACATGAGCCTCGATCTGATCGGTCAGGCGCGCCTGCTGTACACGCACGCGGCAACGCTCGACCGTGCGCTGACCGGCCGCGAGCGCACCGAGGACGATTACGCGTATTTCCGCACCGAACGCGAATTCGCGAACTACACGCTCGTGGAACTGCCGCACTACGGTCCGCTCGCCGGCACCGCGCGTGCGGCGAACGACTATGCGGTGACGATCGCGCGCAACTTCCTCTACGCGACGCTGATGGCGCATCGAGGGACCGCGCTCCTGCGCTCGTCCGACGCGCAGTTGGCGGCGATCGCCGAGCGTTCGCTGAAGGAGACGCGCTATCACATGCATCATGCGCGCGAGTGGCTGATCCGCTTTGGCGACGGCACCGACGAATCGCATCGGCGCGCACAGGCCGCGCTCGACTGGCTGATGCCTTACACGCGCGAGTTCTTCGCGACCGACGCGGTGGAAGCCGCCGTCGCCGCGGCCGGAATCGCGCCGCTCACGGCGGACCTCGAAGCGGCCTGGCTCGCCGACGTACGAGCCGCGCTCGACGAAGCGACGCTCGCGCTGCCCACCCCCGTCGCGCACGTGAGCACCGGCAAGCTCGGCGAACATTCGGAGCACATGGGCTACGTGCTCGCGGAAATGCAAAGCGTCGCGCGCCAGCATCCGGGCGCGCGCTGGTAACCGGGGCTCGACGATGAACGCGACCCACGACGCAGCGATCGAGCGCGCGCGCGAAGTGCTCGAACAGGTTCCCGATCCGGAGATACCGGTGGTGTCGATCCGCGAGCTGGGCATCCTGCGCGACGTGCGCCGCGCGCACGACGGCGGGATCGAAGTGGTGATCACGCCGACGTACTCGGGCTGCCCGGCGATGTCGCAGATCGCGGAGGACGTCGCCCATGCGCTCGATGCCGCGGGCCTCGCGCCCTACCGGATCGAGACGACGCTCACGCCCGCGTGGACCACCGACTGGATCACCGACGACGCCCGCGAAAAATTGCGCGCGTTCTGCATCGCGCCGCCCGGCGCGCAGTGCAGCGGCGGCACGCCGGCCGCAGGTCCTGGTCGCGCCGAACACCCGGTCGCCTTCCATACTCGGCCACTCGCCGCGCCCGCGTGTCCACGCTGCGGCTCGCCGCGCACCGAGCGGCTCGCGCAATTCGGCTCGACCGCGTGCAAGGCGCTTTACCGCTGCGTCGACTGCCGCGAGCCGTTCGACTACTTCAAACCCTACTGATCGCAACCGATATGGCCACTCCGCAATTCCATCCGCTGCGCATTCGCGATGTGCGGCCCGAAACCGCGGACGCGGTCTCCGTCGCGTTCGACGTGCCGCCCGAACTGCGCGAAGCGTATCGCTTCACGCAGGGGCAGTTCGTGACACTGAAAGCCCACATCGACGGAGAAGAGACGCGCCGGTCGTATTCGATCTGCGTCGGCGTCACCGACTACGACCGCGACGGGCTGCTGCGCATCGGCATCAAACGCGTGCGCGGCGGGCGCTTTTCGAACTTCGCGTTCGACACGCTCGCGCCCGGCCACACGATCGACGTGATGACCCCGGACGGCCGCTTCTTCACGCACCTGAACGCGGATCACGGCAAGCACTATGTCGCGTTCGCCGGCGGCTCGGGCATCACGCCGGTCCTCGCGATCGTGAAGACGACGCTCGAGACGGAGCCGCGCAGCCGTTTCACGCTCGTCTACGGCAATCGCAGCATCGACTCGATCATGTTCGCCGAGGAACTCGAGGACGTGAAAAACCGCTTCATGGGCCGTTTCATGCTGTATCACGTGCTGTCGGACGACCTCCAGGACGCCGAGCTGTTCAACGGCGTGCTCGATCGCGACAAGTGCTCGCAGTTCCTCGCGACGCTCGTGCCGCCCGACGAGATCGACGAGGCGTTCATCTGCGGCCCCGCGCCGATGATGGACGCCGCCGAAGCCGCGCTCGCCGCGGCCGGCGTCGCACCGCATAAGGTCCACGTCGAGCGCTTCGGCACGCCGCTGCCGCAGGCGGGCGTGCCGCCCGTCGAGATCACGGACGAGACGCCCGTCGCCGACCTCGAAATCGTCCTCGACGGCAAGAAGCGCAAGCTGCAGCTGCCGTATGAAGGCGCGAGCCTGCTCGACGTGGGCCTGCGCGCCGGGCTCGCGTTGCCGTACGCGTGCAAGGGCGGCGTCTGCTGCACGTGCCGCGCGAAGGTGCTCGAAGGGCAAGTGAAGATGGACCGGAACTACACGCTCGAAGACGCCGAACTGCGCGACGGCTTCGTGCTGACCTGCCAGTGCCACCCGGTCAGCGAGCGCGTGGTCGTGTCGTTCGACGAGCGTTAGCGGGACGCAACGGCGCAACGGCCCGCTTTCGGCGCGTCCGCGATCCGCTTACACTAGGGGCCCCCCGCGACCGGTCGGCCGGCTGACACCGGCTGGCCCGTCGCGGGCGGCTTTTTGCGTTCAATGCGCCCCGCACGGCGGCGTGCGCGCCCAACGAGCTGTCGATGACCACGATCCATATCACCTGCGGCGAGCCCGTCGCCGCGGCGCTCGACGCCGCGCTTCGCGACGCGGGCCGCGCCGGCCGCGTGATCGCGCTGCACGACGAGCTGACCTTCGGTCCGCTGCGCGATGCCGACGAATCCGCCGACGACCGCGTCGCGTTCTGGCAGCGCGTGGGCGGCGCGACCGAAGCCGAACTGCGCGGCGAAGCGGCGATCTTCGACGCGCTCGAAGAAGGCGACGAGCCGGTCGTGATCTGGCACGCGCACGACGCGGCGGCCCAGCTCGCGCTGCGGCGCGTCTGTTATCGGCTGCGCAACGTGCCGCAGCGGCTGAACGAGGTGCGCCTCTGCGCGGACGACGCCGCCGCCACGCCCGCGCGCGTCGCCACGCATCTTGCCGACGCCGCGCCGATTTCGGTACTGCGCATCACCCGGCTCGCGCTGGAATGGCAGGAGGCGCGCCATGCGAACGGCGAGACGCGTCGATGGCGCGACAACACGTTCACGAGCGGCACCTTCGCGGAACTGGATGCGCTGATCGTGGACATCGTCGATGCCGCGCGGGGCGAGTGGCTGTCGCCCGCGCAGATCGGCGACGCCCTGCCGCGCCGCGGGGCCGGCTTCGCGGTCGGCGAGCCGGTCGTGCTGTGGCGGCTGCGCGAACTAGCCGAAAGCGGCGGCCTGCGCGTGCGCGACGACCTGCACGCGGCACGCGCGCCGGGCTCCGCAGACACCGCCAGCCGCCCGTTCCCGGCCGCGCATCTTTTCTTCCCTCGCTGACACCATGGCCCGTACCCGAGCGCCCGACCACGAAGCGCAGCGCGACCAGATCCTCGAACTCGCCGCCAGAAAATTCGCCGAGACGAGCTACCCGACCACGTCGATGGCCGATCTCGCCGCCGCGAGCGGCACGTCGAAGGCCCGGCTCTATCACTACTACGAGAGCAAGGAAGCGATCCTCTTCGACCTGCTCGACCGCTACACGAAGCGGCTGATGCTGATCATCGCGGAAGTCGAGGGCGCGAGCCAGCGGCACTCGCTCGACGAGCGGGACACGTTCGCCGAGCTGATCCGCGCGTTTCTCGCCGAGTACGAAACGTCGCACAGCCGGCACGTGGCGCTGCTCAACGACGTGAAGTATCTGGTCGACGAGCAGCGGGAGACCATCCTGAACCGGCAGCGCGATGTCGTCGCGGCGTTCGCGCGGCAACTGGCGCGCGCTTATCCGCAGCAGGTCACGAAGGAGAACCAGACCTCGCTGACGATGATGGTCTTCGGGATGATCAACTGGACGTTCACGTGGCTGAAGCCCGGCGGCCGGATGGGGTATCGGGACTTCGCCGAGCAGGTGATCGGCGTGATCGACCACGGCCTGCGGGCCAATGGCGCCCCGTCTTGACGCGCTGCGGCATTGCGCCCGTGCGTCCGTGGGGTGGCTGCAACAGTAAGCAGGGCCGCCGCACGACGCCGAATAAACGATAACAATCAATCACTTACTTAAAAACCCGCCAGAACCGCGCCGCCCGGACTAGAGGCAGCATTCGGGTTTTCCCCAATTCACCCCAGGGTTTTCCAGTACAATCCGTTCCGCATTGCATCACGTAGGACGAATACGGAGAACCTCGATGACCCAGCTCGACACTCAGGCTGCCGCCAAGCCGGCCGCCACCGCAGGACGGCCGCTTCCGGCCGGCGCCCGCGCGCCGGTGTTGGTGCGAGTCCTCACTTCGGGTGACCGGGAGCGTCTGCTGTCGCACTTCCTGTCGCTCGGCAACGAAGACCGCCTGCTGCGCTTCGGCCAGGCCGCGCCCGACCACGTGGTCGAAAAGTACGTGCGCGGCATCGACTTCGCGAACGACACGGTGTTCGGCGTGTTCGACCATCAGCTGGAACTGGTCGGCGTCGGTCATCTCGCGTATCTGCCGGCCGACAGCAAGGGGCGCACGGCCGAATTCGGCGTGTCGGTGCTCGAAAGCGCGCGCGGCCAGGGCGTCGGCTCGACGCTGTTCGAGCGCGCGGCCATCCGCTGCCGCAATACGCACGTGACGACGCTGTACATCCACTTCCTGTCGCGCAACGCGACGATGATGCGCATCGCCCGCAAATCGGGGATGAAGATCGAGTATGCGTACGGCGAAGCCGACGCGTGGCTGTCGCTCGAACCGGCCGATCACAACAGCATCGTCACCGAGCTGATGCAGGAACAGGCCGCGGTGTTCGACTATGCGATGAAGCGTCTTGCGCGCCAGGGCGAGACGCTGCTGAAGTCGGTGATGGCGCAGCCCGCCACGGTCTAGGCGCACGCGTCGCGCAGGTCAGGAAACAGGCGGCTTCGGCCGCCTTTTTTGCGTCTGTTGCGCGCCGGGCGAACGGCGCTCAGAGAACCGGCAGCGCGGTCGTCTCCTTGAACGTCTCCAGCGAAAAGCTCGTCTTCACGTCGATCACCGACGGGTGATGCAGCAACTGCTCCTGCACGAAGCGCGAGAAGTGCGCCATGTCCTCCACCTGCACGCGCAACAGGTAATCCATGTCGCCGGTCATCGCATGGCACGCGACGACCTCCGGCCACGTCTGCACCGCCGCGCGAAACAGGTCCGCGTGGGTCGCGCCCGCGCGACCTGGCACACCGTCGCGCGCCGGCGCGGCCGGCCCGCGCTTCTCCAGCCTCACGTTGACGAACGCGAGCAGCCCGAGGCCGATCTTCTGCGGATCGAGCAGCGCGACGTAGCCGCGGATCACCCCGCTCTCTTCGAGCCGCCGGATCCGCCGCAGACACGGGCTCGGCGACAGGTTCACGCGCTCCGCGATTTCCTGGTTCGACAGACGCCCGTCCTGCTGCAGGATGTCGAGGATGCGCCGGTCGATGGCGTCGAGGTCCGTGTGAGGCATTTTCTGTCTCCGTCGTCCTTTATCGAGACAGTTTATAGCGGCGTCGCGCGATGCCGCGATTAACTTCGCAAGTTTTCGCCGCCGGCCGCCTTTTACACTTTGTCAAACGACATCGCGACCGTCTGTCGCAGAGCGGGACAAGGAGGCAACCATGCAGGTCCGCACCTGGGAGAACCCCGTCGGCACCGACGGCTTCGAGTTCATCGAGTACACCGCACCGGACCCGAAGGCGCTCGGGCAGCTGTTCGAGCGGATGGGCTTCCCGGCGGTCGCGCGGCACCGCCACAAGGCCGTCACGCTGTACCGCCAGGGCGGCATCAACTTCATCGTGAACGCGGAACCCGACTCGTTCGCGCAGCGTTTCGCGCGACTGCACGGCCCGTCGATCTGCGCGATCGCGTTTCGCGTGCGGGACGCCGCGCTCGCGTATCGCCGCGCGCTCGAACTCGGCGCATGGGGCTTCGACAACAAGACGGGTCCGATGGAACTGAACATCCCCGCGATCAAGGGCATCGGCGATTCGCTGATCTACTTCGTCGACCGCTGGCGCGGCAAGAACAGCGCGGCGCCGGGGAGCATCGGCGACATCGGCATCTACGACGTCGACTTCGAACCGATCCCCGGCGTCGATCCGGACCCCGCCGGCCACGGCCTCACGCACATCGACCACCTGACGCACAACGTGCATCGTGGCCGGATGAACGAATGGGCCGAGTTCTACGAGCGGCTCTTCAATTTCCGCGAGATCCGCTACTTCGACATCGAAGGCAAGGTGACCGGCGTGAAGTCGAAGGCGATGACGTCGCCGTGCGGGAAGATCCGCATCCCGATCAACGAGGAAGGGTCGAACACGCCCGGCCAGATCCAGGAATATCTCGACGCGTATCACGGCGAAGGCATTCAGCACATCGCGCTCGGTTCGGGCGACATCTATCGCACGGTGGACGGGCTGCGCGCGTCCGGCGTCAAGCTGCTCGATACGATCGACACGTATTACGAGCTCGTCGATCGCCGCATCCCGAATCACGGCGAGCCGCTCGACGCATTGAAGCAACGCGGGATTCTGATCGACGGCGCGCCCGACGACCTGCTGCTGCAGATCTTCACCGAAAACCAGATCGGCCCGATCTTCTTCGAGATCATTCAGCGCAAGGGCAATCAGGGCTTCGGCGAAGGCAACTTCAAGGCGCTGTTCGAGTCGATCGAACTCGACCAGATTCGACGCGGCGTCGTGAAGGATCCGGCGTGAGCCGCGCTGAAGCACGCACAAAAAAGGGCGAAAGCCATTGGCCGTCGCCCTTCGTTTCTGCTTTACCCGACGTACCCGACGCGTCGCATCGCGCGGGCCATGGAATTCGTTGCCGCCTGTCGTTGCGCGCGGCCTATGCGTTATGCGTCGCGCTCCGAACGCCTGGTGATGTGCGAAGCCGTGCCGGACTTCGACGTGACGACGTGCTGCACGGTACGGCCGGCGACGTTCGCGGGCGTCCGGACGCTCGCGTTCGAGTGCAGCGGCGCGCTCATCGCGAAGAATGCGGCGGAAACCGTCAGGAAGGTCTGGATGTGTCGATTATTCATGCGTACTCCTTTTGTCAGACATTGCCTGTTGCGCTTCTCGCCCCGCCTCGTGGGCCGGCCGCGATTCGCACAGGTGACGTAATTAGACAGGAATAACAAGACCAGTTCGTGACATGGGAATCTTTTACACGCCGTTACAGTGCGCATCATCCTGATACAGCGGCGTTTTGACCGTCTGGACGCGCCAACCCCCGCCATGCGCGCGCTTTTTGACCCGGCAGCGGCGGGTTTGCCCCAGTGCTACGATCCCAAAAAAGCCATCAACATGGCGAGCCCGGCCGACGCATTCACGAGATGCGTCAGGCCCCGAAGTTCTGGTAATCCCAAAACGGATTGGTGGATGGAGGAGCTCAACAATGAACGCCCCGCTGGACGCAGGTCAGCGCGCAACGCTTAAGGCCACGCTCGATTCGGTCACGCTCGACGACAAGTACACCCTCGAACGCGGCCGCGCGTACATGAGCGGCATCCAGGCGCTGGTGCGCCTGCCGATGCTGCAACGGGAACGCGACCGGGCCGCCGGTCTCAATACCGCAGGGTTCATTTCCGGATATCGCGGCTCCCCGCTCGGCGGACTCGACCAGTCGCTGTGGAAGGCAAAGACGCATCTGGCCGCGCATCAAATCGTGTTTCAGCCGGGCGTCAACGAGGATCTCGCGGCCACGGCCGTGTGGGGCTCGCAGCAGGTCAACCTGTACCCGGGCGCGAAGTACGACGGCGTGTTTTCGATGTGGTACGGCAAGGGCCCCGGCGTCGATCGCTCGGCCGACGTGCTCAAGCACGGCAATTCGGCGGGCTCGTCGCCGCACGGCGGCGTGCTGGTGCTCGCCGGCGACGATCACGCGGCGAAGTCCTCGACGCTCGCGCATCAGTCCGAACACATCTTCAAGGCGTGCGGGCTGCCGGTGCTGTTTCCGTCGGACGTCCAGGAGTACCTCGACTTCGGCCTGCACGGCTGGGCAATGAGCCGCTATTCGGGCCTGTGGATCGCGATGAAATGCGTGACCGACGTGGTCGAATCGTCGGCATCGGTCGAGATCGATCCGCATCGCACGCAGATCGTGCTGCCGACCGACTTCGCGATGCCCGACGGCGGCCTGAACATCCGCTGGCCCGATCCGCCGCTCGTGCAGGAAGCGCGGCTCCTCGACTACAAGTGGTACGCGGCGCTCGCGTACGTGCGCGCGAACCGGCTCGACCGCGTCGAGATCGACTCGCCGAATGCCCGTTTCGGGATCCTGACGGGCGGCAAGGCGTATCTCGACGTGCGCCAGGCGCTGACCGACCTCGGCCTCGACGACGACACCTGCGCGCGCATCGGCGTGCGGCTCTACAAGGTCGGCTGCGTGTGGCCGCTCGAAGCGCAGGGCGCGCAGGCGTTCGCGCGCGGGCTCGACGAGATTCTCGTCGTCGAGGAGAAGCGCCAGATCCTCGAATACGCGATCAAGGAGGAGCTGTACAACTGGCCGGACGCGCAACGTCCGCGCGTGTACGGCAAGTTCGACGAGAAGGACGGCGCCGGCGGCGAATGGTCGGTGCCGATGGGCAACTGGCTGCTGCCCGCGCACTACGAGCTGTCGCCGGCGATCATCGCGAAGGCGATCGCGACGCGGCTCGACAAGTTCGAGTTGCCGTCGGACGTGCGCGCGCGCATCGCCGCGCGCCTCGCGGTGATCGACGCGAAAGAAAAGGCGCTCGCGGTGCCGCGCGTGCAGGTCGAACGCAAGCCGTGGTTCTGCTCCGGCTGTCCGCACAACACGTCGACGAACGTGCCCGAAGGCTCGCGCGCGATGGCCGGCATCGGCTGTCACTACATGAGCATCTGGATGGACCGCAACACGAGCACGTTCAGCCAGATGGGCGGCGAAGGCGTCGCGTGGGTGGGCCAGGCGCCGTTCACCGAAGACAAACACGTGTTCGCGAATCTCGGCGACGGCACGTACTTCCATTCGGGGCTGCTGGCGATTCGCGCGGCCATCGCGTCGAAAGCGAACATCACGTACAAGATCCTGTACAACGACGCGGTCGCGATGACCGGTGGCCAGCCGGTCGACGGCGTGCTGACCGTGCCGCAGATCACGCATCAACTGGCGGCCGAAGGCGCGGCGAAGATCGTGATCGTCACCGACGAGCCGCAGAAGTACGACGGCGCGTCGTCGCTGCTGGCGCCCGGCGTCACCGTGCATCACCGCGATCAGCTGGACGCGATCCAGCGCGAACTGCGCGACGTGCCGGGCACGACGATCCTGATCTACGACCAGACCTGCGCGACCGAGAAGCGCCGTCGGCGCAAGCGCGGCGCGTATCCCGACCCGGCGCGGCGCGTGGTGATCAACGAGGCCGTCTGCGAGGGCTGCGGCGATTGTTCGGTGCAGTCGAACTGCCTGTCGGTCGAGCCGCTCGAAACCGAGTACGGCACGAAGCGGCAGATCAACCAGTCGACGTGCAACAAGGACTTCTCGTGCCTGAAGGGCTTCTGCCCGAGCTTCGTCACGATCGAGGGCGGACAGTTGCGCAAGCCGAAGGCGTCGGGCGTCGCCGGCGATGCGATGCCGCCCGTGCCGACGCCCGACATCCCGGCGATCGGCAGGCCGTACGGCGTGCTGGTGACGGGGGTCGGCGGCACCGGCGTCGTGACGATCGGCGCGCTGCTCGGGATGGCCGCGCATCTGGAAAACAAGGGCGTCACGGTGCTCGACGTGACGGGTCTCGCGCAAAAGGGCGGCGCCGTGATGAGCCACGTGCAGATCGCGAACCGTCCGGTCGACCTCCACGCGACGCGCATCGCGATGGGCGAAGCGAACCTCGTGATCGGCTGCGATGCGATCGTCACCGCGAGCGACGACTGCGTGTCGCGGATGCAGGCGGGCCGCACGCGCGTCGTGCTGAACAGCGCGCCGACGCCGACCGCCGAATTCATCCGGAATCCGAACTGGCATTTCCCCGGCACGAACACCGAGGCGGACGTGCGCGCGGCGGCGGGCGCGGACGGCGTGGCGACCGTCGACGCGAACCGCTACGCGCTTGCGCTGCTCGGCGACGCGATCTACACGAACCCGTTCGTGCTCGGCTTTGCGTGGCAACGCGGCTGGCTGCCGCTCACGCACGAGGCGCTGACGCGCGCGATCGAGCTGAACGCCGTGCAGGTCGAGAAGAATCTCGCGGCATTCGAATGGGGCCGGCGCGCGGCGCACGATCCGCAGGCGATCACACAACTGGTCCGCGCGCAGGACGGCACGGCGAGCACCGACACGGCCGGCGCGAAGATCGTTTCGCTGCATACGCCGAAGGCGCTCGACACGCTGATCGACAAGCGCATGCGCTACCTGCGCGCGTACCAGAACGACGCGTGGGCCCAGCGCTACCGCGCGACGGTCGATGCGGTGCACGCGGCGGAAGCGAAGCTCGATCTGCCCGACGCGCCGTTCGCGCTGACCGAGGCGGTCGCGAAGAACCTGCACAAGCTGATGGCGTACAAGGACGAGTACGAGGTCGCGCGGCTCTACACGGACCCGGCGTTCATCGACAGGCTGAACGCGAGCTTCGAAGGCGACTGGAAGCTGAACTTCCACCTCGCGCCGCCGGCGTTCGCGAAACGCGACGCGAACGGCCATCTCGTGAAGAAGCAGTACGGACCGCGGATGCTCTCTGCGATGCGCGTGCTCGCCCGATTGAAGTTCCTGCGCGGCACGGCGTTCGATCCGTTCGGCCGGACCGAAGAGCGGCGCCACGAGCGCGCGCTGATCGGCGAGTACGAGGCGCTGGTGCGCGAGCTGATCGGCGGCGTCGCGGCCGACAATCGCGCGCTCGCGATCGAGCTGGCCAGCCTGCCGGACGGCATTCGCGGCTATGGGCACGTGAAGGAGCACAACCTCGACGCGGTCCGCGCGAAGTGGACGGCGCTGCTCGCGAAGTGGCGCTCGCCGCAAGGCGGCGCGGCGCGTCATGCGGCGTAGTCGAAGCCTGATCGCGGCCTGATCGCGGCGCAGCGTACGCGCCTATACGCATGAACGATGAAGGGCGTTCCGCGCGATTGCGCGGAACGCCCTTCTCTTTCGATGCGGCCAACGCCGCAGCAGAACGGTCAGCCGTCGCGCCGCCCATTGGCGAGCGGCGCGACGCCCACGCGCCGCTTCAGCGCGCGGCGGCCTTTTCGACTGTCACGTTCGCCGCCGCGACGGCCGTCATGTTGATGATCCGTCGCACCGTCGCCGCCGGCGTCAGCACGTGCACCGGCTTCGCCGCGCCGAGCAGGAACGGGCCGACCGTCACGCCCTCGCCGCCGACCATCTTCAGCAGGTTGTACGTGATGTTCGCCGCCTCGACGTTCGGCATGATCAGCAGGTTCGCCTCGCCCGACAGCGTCGTGCCCGGGAACGCCTGCTTGCGGACCATCTCCGACAGCGCCGCGTCGCCGTGCATCTCGCCGTCCACTTCGAGCTGCGGCGCCCGCGCGGCGATCAGCTTGCGCGCGGCGGCCATCCGCTGCGCGGACGACGACCGGATGCTGCCGAAGTTCGAGTTCGACAGCAGCGCGACCTTCGGCGTGATCCCGAATTTTTCGATCTCGCGCGCGGCGAGGATCGTCATGTCCGCCAGTTGCTCGGCGCTCGGCACTTCGTTCACGTACGTGTCGCAGATGAACAGGTTGCGGCCCGGCAGCATCAGCAGGTTCATCGCCGCATGGTGCTCGACGTTTTCCGCGCGGCCGAGCACCTGCTCGATGTAGCTCAGATGGCTGTGATAGTCGCCGATCATCCCGCAGATCATCCCGTCCGCGTCGCCGAGGTGCACGAGCATCGCGCCGATCAGCGTATTGGACTTGCGCAGCGCCGCCTTCGCGACCTCGGGCGTCACGCCTTCGCGCGCGCCGAGTTCGTGGTACGCCTGCCACGCCTTCTGGTAGCGCGGGTCGTCTTCCGGATTCACGACCTCGAAGTCCTCGCCGATGCGCAGCTTCGAGCCCATCTTCTTCAACCGCATCTCGATCACCGCGGGGCGGCCGATCACGATCGGCTTCGCGATCTTCTCCACCAGCACGAACTGCGCCGCGCGCAGCACGCGCTCGTCCTCGCCTTCCGCGAACACGATGCGCGCGGACTTCGCCTTCGCCGCCGCGAACACCGGCCGCATCACCATGCCGGTGCGATACACGGTGGCGCCGAGCTGCTCGCGATACGCATCCATGTCCGCGATCGGCCGCGTCGCGACGCCCGACTCCATCGCCGCCTGCGCGACGGCCGGCGCGATCTTGATGATGAGACGCGGATCGAACGGCTTCGGAATCAGATACTCCGGACCGAATTCGAGCGAGTGCCCTTCATACGCCTTCGCGACTTCGTCGCCCTGGTCGGTTTCTTCCGCCAGCTCCGCGATCGCGCGCACGCACGCGAGCTTCATCTCCTCGTTGATCGTCGTCGCGCCGACGTCGAGCGCGCCGCGGAAGATGAACGGGAAGCACAGCACGTTGTTCACCTGGTTCGGATAGTCCGAACGGCCCGTCGCGATGATCGCGTCCGGGCGCACCGCTTTCGCGTCTTCCGGACGGATCTCCGGCTCCGGGTTCGCGAGCGCGAGGATCAGCGGCTTGTCCGCCATCTCCTTGACCAACTCGGGCTTCAGCACGCCGGCGCTCGACACGCCGAGGAAAATGTCTGCGCCCTTGATCGCGTCGCCGAGCGTGCGCGCGTCGGTCTTCGCCGCGTAGCCCGCTTTCGACGGATCGAGGTTGCCACGCCCCTCGTAGATCACGCCCTTCGAATCGGTGACGAGCACGTTGTCCTTCGACAGCCCGAGGTGCACGAGCAGATCGAGACACGCGATCGCCGCCGCGCCCGCGCCCGAGCACACGAGCTTCACGCGCGACAGTTCCTTGCCGATCACCTTCAGCCCGTTCAGGATCGCCGCCGACGCGATGATCGCGGTGCCGTGCTGGTCGTCGTGGAAGACCGGAATCTTCATCCGCTCGCGCAGCTTCTTCTCGATGTAGAAGCACTCGGGCGCCTTGATGTCTTCGAGGTTGACGCCGCCGAGCGTCGGTTCGAGCATCGCGATCGCTTCGACGAGCTTGTCCGGGTCCGTCTCGTTCAACTCGATGTCGAACACGTCGATGCCCGCGAACTTCTTGAACAGGCAACCCTTGCCTTCCATCACCGGCTTCGCGGCGAGCGGGCCGATGTTGCCGAGCCCGAGCACCGCGGTGCCGTTCGTTATGACGCCGACGAGGTTGCCGCGCGACGTGTATTTCTGCGCGTCGAGCGGCTCGTCGTGGATCGCCATGCACGCGGCGGCGACGCCCGGCGAATACGCGAGCGACAGGTCGAGCTGGTTCGACAGCGGCTTGGTCGGCGTGACGGAAATCTTGCCGGGACGAGGATTCTGGTGATACGCGAGAGCGCTTTGCTTCAGTTGTTCATCCATCTGAGGAAACCTGCCTGAAGAGAGAGACGGTGAGAGAAATTATTGTTGAGCGACGGCCCGCCGCTGCGCTCGCCATGCTTGTCCCTGCTTCGTTGCATCGCAATGAAAACGGCCGGTGGCTTGTCGTACGCACAGCGCGCAAAGCGTGCCGATGGTGCTTGTTTTAAGCCACTGCCGCTGGGCGCCGCAGTTGATGCAGCGCCGCAATCTGACGGAACTGCACGCAGGAGAGCGCAGGTGTTCTGACGGGGTCGATCAGTGTACACCGCGAGCACATCGCGCGAGTACGCGCTCCTCGCGAGAAATCAGTGAAGCTCGGCGCCGCGCCGCTCGGGAATCAGCAGCAGCGTCGCGAGAATGTCGAGCACGTAGATCGACGCGAGCATCGCGAGCGCCGCGCCGAAAGAAAAGCGCGCCGCGAGCGCGCCCACCGCGAGCGGCCCGAACCCGCCGACCGCGCGGCCGATGTTGAACAGCACGTTCTGCGCGGTCGCCCGCGCGGCGGTCGGGTAAAGCTCGGAGATCAGCGCGCCGTAGCCGCCGATCATCCCGTTCACGAACACGCCCATTGCCGCGCCGCCGATCAGCAGCGCGAACGGCGTCGTCAACTGCGCGTAGACCGACACCATCACGACCGCGCCCGCCTGATAGAACAGGAACGCGGGACGGCGCCCGAACCGGTCGGCGGCGATGCCGAACAGCCAGATCCCGGCGGCCATGCCGGCGACCGTCGCGGCGGTCCACAGGCCCGACTTCGTCAGCGAATAGCCGAACGACTTCGACAGATACGCGGGCAGCCAGATCATCAGCCCGTAGTAGCCGAAGTTCTGCACCGAACAGAGCACCGCGACACCGATGCTCGCGCGCGCGGTCCGCGCATCGGCGACTAGCAGACGCAACGGCTGCGGGCGATGTTCGCGCTTCGTCTGCGTGACGCGCTCCGCGTGCGCGACGAACAGCGCCGGCTCCTCGACGCGCCGCCGCACGACGAACGACACCGCAGCCGGCGCGAGCCCGAGCGCGAACATGCCGCGCCAGCCGATCAGCGGCAGCAGCAGCGGCGTGAGCAACGCGGCCGCGAGCACGCCGAGCTGCCAGCCGAGCCCGACATACGACGACGCCCGCGCGCGCAGATGCGCGGGCCACGCCTCGGCCACGAGCGCCATGCCGATCCCGAACTCGCCGCCAAGCCCGATGCCCGCGATCGTGCGGTACACGAGCAGATCCGCGTAGCCGCGCGCGAGCGCGCAGAGGCCCGTGAACACCGCGAACAGCACGATCGTCCAGGTGAGCACGCGCACGCGGCCGAAACGGTCGCTCAGCATCCCGAAGCCGATGCCGCCCGCGACGGCGCCGATCAGCGTCCACGTGACGAGCGCGCCGGCCTGAGCGGGACCGAGATGCAGTTCCTGGCCGATCGCGGGCAGCATGAAGCCGAGCATCAGCAGGTCGAAGCCGTCCATCGCATAGCCGAGCACCGACGCGACGAGCGCGCGGGCGGCGTAGCCGGACGGCTTGCCGGCGGAGGAGCGTGCCGATGGAGGGACGGTGGTCATCGAGACATCCTTGGGAGGCGGGGTCCGCGTGCGGCGCCCGCGGGAAACCGGCGTGAGTGTAATGGCGCCGACCGGGCGTCACAACCGGGAAACAAAAAGGAAAACCGGCGCCGCGGGCGCGCTGGGCGGGCGGTGCAGCCGGCGCGCCCAACTCGTCGGCCGCCGTCAAGTCGGGTAAAATAGCGGGCTACGCGCGCAGGCTGGCGATTCGGACAAGCGGGGACGCCCCCCGCACCGGCGACGGCAGGAATCCCCTGCCGGTCCCGCCAGGCCGCGCCAACGGGCTCCGGATACACGGCCCACCCTCCCGCTCACCGATCCAAGGATTCACCCATGACAGGCTACGATCGCCAGACGATCTCGGACACGACCGCCAAAATGCTGCTCGAAGTGCAGGCAGTGCATTTCAACGCCGAGAAGCCGTTTATCTTCACGTCCGGCTGGGCGAGCCCGGTCTATATCGACTGCCGCAAGCTGATCTCGTATCCGCGCGTGCGTCGCGGCCTGATGGAAATGGCCGAAACGACGATTCTGCGCGACGTCGGCTTCGAGCAGATCGACGCCGTCGCGGGCGGCGAAACGGCCGGCATTCCGTTCGCCGCGTGGCTGTCCGACCGCCTGATGGTGCCGATGCAGTACGTGCGCAAGAAGCCGAAGGGTTTCGGCCGCAACGCGCAGATCGAGGGCCTGCTGACCGAAGGTCAGCGCGTGCTGCTGGTCGAGGACCTGACGACCGACAGCCGCAGCAAGATCAACTTCATCAACGCGCTGCGCACGGCCGGCGCGACGGTGAACCACTGCTTCGTGCTGTTCCACTACAACATCTTCAAGGAGAGCGTGTCGGTGCTGAAGGACATCGACGTCGACCTGCACGCGCTCGCGACCTGGTGGGACGTGCTGCGCGTCGCGAAGGAGTCGGGCTACTTCGAGTCGAAGACGCTCGACGAAGTCGAAAAATTCCTGCACGCGCCGGCCGAGTGGTCGGCGGCGCACGGCGGCGCGACCGCGGCACCGCAATAAACGGGAGACGGGCGGCGCCGGTCATTCGCGCACCGGGCCGCCGTCGATGAAAAAGGCCATCCGCCGGTGTCGGCGGATGGCCTTTCTGTTTTTGCTTCGTTATTTCCGCGAGCGAACGAGGGCGCCCGGTTCACTGCGGCGCGCCGAAGTCGCCCGTTTCGTCGGGCGCGCGGGCGGAAAGATTCGACAGCCCGTTGCTCTGCGCGTACTGGAAAAGCTCGGAGTCGCGCTCGAGGCCGAGCTTGCGCATCGCGGTGTTCTTCTGCGTGCTGATGGTCTTGATGCTGCGATTGAGGCGCTCCGAAATTTCCTTGATCGTGAGCCCGGACACGAAGAGCCGCACGACCTCCAGCTCCCGCTTCGACAGGATCACCTCGTCGCCCTTGCCGCCGCTGTTCATCCGCAGCGATTCCAGCGCGACCCGCACTTGCGGGCTCATGTATTCGAGGCCGCGGCTCACGTGCTGCACCGCGAGCGGGATATGGCTCAGATCATCGGACTTGTGGACCACCGCGATCACGCCCAGCTCGTTTAACCGCCGAAGCAGCGCCGGGTTTTCCAGCATCGTCAGCACGACGACTTTCACGTCCGGGAAATTGCGGCGCAGATAGCCGATCAGCGGCAGGCCATCGCCATACTGGCCGCCCGGCATCGCAAGGTCGGTGACGAGCACGTCGCACGGCGTCGACTGCAATGCCTTCACGAGTTCGGTCGACTGGCGGGCCCGTCCGACGATCTCGATACCCGGAAATTTCAGCATGGCCTGCTCGGCACCGAGCAGTATTACCGGATGATCGTCTGCCACCATGACCCTGATTGACTGCTGCATTGTCTCTCCACGCTGGCGGCCGCCGAAACAGCCACTCGCGCTACCGTTATAGTTGAAGAAGAGTCGACAAGACGCTCTGTTCGACGAGCCTATCAGGATAGCCGAACGCTATCCCAATATTGCCCGAGGAGAACCGCACGATGCGCCGTCTGCCTGATTCGTTATTCTCACGCCGGCCTTTTTTCCGTGCCGCGTGGATCGTTGCTGGATTCGGTGCGATGGTTTCGGCGAGCGCACCCGCGCACGCCGAGAGCACCTTCTCGCTCGCGAGCGCGAGCTTTCGCGACGGCGGCGCCGTGGACACGAAACAGGTGTTCGACCACGCGAACTGCCACGGCGGCAACCAGTCGCCGCAACTGTCGTGGAGCCATCCGCCCGAGGGCACGCGCAGTTTCGCGGTGACGATGTTCGATCAGGACGCGCCCGGGCACGGCTGGTGGCACTGGGCGGTCGCGGGCATCCCCGCGCGCGTGCTGTCGCTGCCGGAAAACGCGAGCGGCTCGGGCTATCTTGCGAAGCTCGGCGCGATCGAGTCGCGCAACGACTTCGACGCGGACGGCTACGGCGGCCCCTGTCCGCCGCCGGGCAAGCCGCATCGCTACGTCGTCACCGTGTATGCGTTGAACATCGAGAATCCGGGCGTGGCGCAAGGCAGGCCGTCTGCGATGTTCGATCGTGAAATCCGCACGTCGGCGCTCGGCAGCGCGACGCTCACGGTCACGTACGGCCGCTGACGCCGACGCAACGAGGCCGCGCGCGGGCGGCGCACGAAGTGATTAAGATGATGCGGCGCGCCATGCGCCAGGCTCGCGACACCTTCCCGAATTTCAACTTCCAGCGGAGTTCGTCATGTCGAAGATCGTCATCGTCTATCACAGCGGCTACGGCCACACGAAGAAGCTCGCCGAATCAGTCCTCGCCGGACTGCAGGGCGCGGGCGCCGACGCGAAAATATTCAGCGTCGGCGACGTCGACGACGCGGCGTGGGCCGAACTCGACGCCGCGGACGCGATCGTGTTCGGCGCGCCGACCTACATGGGCGGCCCGTCGGCCGAGTTCAAGAAGTTCGCGGACGCATCGTCCAAGGTCTGGTTCGCGCAGAAGTGGAAGGACAAGATCGCGGCCGGCTTCACGAACTCCGCGACGATGAACGGTGACAAGTTCTCGACGATCCAGTACTTCGTCACGCTGTCGATGCAACACAGCATGATCTGGACGGGCACCGGCATGATGCCGTCGAACACGAAGGCCGCCACCCGCAACGACCTGAATTTCGTCGGCGGCTACACCGGGCTGCTCGCGCAGTCGCCGGCCGACGCGTCGCCGGACGAAGCGCCGCCGGCGGGCGACCTCGAAACCGCGAGAGTGTTCGGCGCGCGCGTGGCCGCCGTGACCGCGCGCTGGCTCGCCGGGAAGGCGGCTGCGGTCTGAGTCGGCGAATCGGCGCGTTGGGCGTGTCCGGCGCGTCCGGCCCCTCCAGCACCGTAGCAACGCGCCTGCCACGCGGGGCCGGAACGTCTCGCCACGCACGCACCGTCGCACGGCGCACACACGCAGCCTCCCGTCAGTGCTTAAAATAGCGGTTCGCCGCCGTTCGAGTGGCGAAACGCCCCGCAATCCCCGCGTTTCAGAGAGACGAGATGAGCACGAAAGTTTTTGTCGACGGACAGGAAGGCACGACCGGCCTGAAGATCTTCGAATATCTGTCGCAGCGCAGCGACGTGGAAATGCTGCGCATCGACGAATCGAAGCGCAAGGACGTCGACGAACGCCGTCGTCTCATCAACGCGTCCGACGTCACGTTCCTGTGCCTGCCGGATGTCGCGTCGCGCGAATCGGCCACGCTCGTCGAGAACGGCAACACCGTGCTGATCGACGCGAGCACCGCATTCCGCACGAACCCGGACTGGGCATACGGCCTGCCGGAGCTGACCCGTTCGCAGCGCGCTCGCGTGCGCGACGCGAAGCGGATCGCGGTGCCGGGCTGCCACGCGTCGGCGTTCATCCTCGCGATGCGCCCGCTCGTCGAGGCGGGCGTGGTCGCGCCCGATTTCGCCGCGCACGCTTACTCGCTGACCGGCTACAGCGGCGGCGGCAAGAAGATGATCGCGGAGTACGAAGCAGCCGACAACGCGAAGCTGACGAGCCCGCGCCCGTACGCGCTCGGCCTCGTGCACAAGCATCTGCCGGAGATGGCGTTTCACGGCGGCCTGAAGTCGGCGCCGGTGTTCACGCCGATCGTCGGCAATTTCTACAAGGGACTGTCGGTCACGACCTATTTTTCGCCGCAACAACTCGCGAAACGCGTGAAGCCGCAGGACGTGCAGGCGCTGTTCGCCGAGTACTACGCGCGCGAGCCGTTCGTGCGGGTCGCGCCGTTCGATTCGGAAGCGAATCTCGACAACGGGATGCTCGACGTGCAGGCGAACAACGATACGAACCGGGTCGACCTGTTCGTGTTCGGCAACGACGAGCGGTTCGTGACCGTCGCGCGGCTCGACAACCTGGGCAAAGGCGCGTCCGGCGCGGCGATCCAGTGCATGAACCTCGCGATCGGCGCGGCGGAGGATACGGGGTTGAAGGCTTGATGGCCGCCCGAAGGTTGCCTGAAGGTCGCCTCGATAGCAGGGGCGAAAAAAACCGGCTCGCTGAGCCGGTTTTTTTTCGCCCGGAGCAACCGATGCCCGGAGTTTGGAGCCCGGAGCCTGGACGAAAAAAAGCCCGCCGAGTTGGCGGGCTGAATCCATATCAGAGGAGACATGGAGGAGACAAAAACCAGTATAGCGGACTACGTGATGCGATGCAACATGTAAAGTGGTGTGCACCCTACCTGTCTCATAAATACAACATCACCGGGACAGTCGTGCGATTCAACCCCGCATCGTGTCCCAATTTGAATCATGACCGCCCCGCGCGGCGCAGCGCGACCTTGCCGAGCACGGCGAAATCCAGTTCGCCGTCGCCGTGCGCGATCGCTTCGGTCAGGCTGTCGCGCACTGCGCTTGCGACCGGCATCGGCGTCGCCACGGATTCGGCAGCCGCCAGCGCAAGCCGCACGTCCTTCAGCCCGAGCCGGGCCTTGAACAGCGCGGGTTCGTAACGCCGTTCCGCAATCATCGCGCCGTAGCCCTGATAAATCGGACCGGGGAACGGGCCGCCCGTCACCACGTCGAGGAAATCACGCATCGCGACGCCGTGGCCCGCCAGCAGCGCTCCCGCCTCGCCGAGCGTCTCGACGGCCGACGCCAGCATGAAATTCGCCGCGAGCTTCATCACGTTCGCCTGCTGCGGCAGCGAGCCGATGCGCCACGTCTTCTGCCCGATCACGTCGAACAGCGGCTGCACGTGGTCGAGCGCCTCGGCCGGCCCGCCGGCGATGATCGTCAGCTTCGCGGCCTGCGCCGCGTCCGGGCGGCCGAGCACCGGCGCTGCGACGTACTGCAGCCCCCGCTCAGCGTGCTCGCGCGCGAGCTGCTCGGCCAGCGCGACCGAGATCGTCGCCATGTTCACGTGCACGAGGCCGCGCGGCGCGTGCGCGAGCAGCGCCGCGTCGATCACCGCCTGCACGGCGGCGTCGTCAGCCAGCATCGAGATCACCGCGTCGCCGGTGAATGCGTCGGCCACGTTTGCGACCACCTGCGCGCCGGCGTCGACGAGCGGCGCGGCGCGCTCCGCGCTGCGATTCCACACGCGCACGCGATGTCCAGCCTTCAGCAGGTTCGCGACAATCGCGCTACCCATCGCACCGAGGCCGATAAAACCAATGTCCATTGATACGCTCCTTCATAGCAAGAACCGGCAGTAGAACACACCGGCGTGACATCTGCAGGCGCGGCCGACAGGGCGGTGCGATACTGACGCGCATGGTCACCGCCACTTTCCGCTTCTACGAGGAGCTGAACGACTTCATCGCGCGTCCGTTGCGCTACCGCTCGTTCGACTGCGAATGCGCGCGCAACGCGAGCGCGAAGCACATGATCGAGGCGCTCGGCGTGCCGCACACGGAGGTCGAGCTGATCCTCGTGAACGGCGCGTCGGTCGGCTTCGATCATCTGCTCGCAGAGGGCGATCGCATCGCCGTGTATCCGAAGTTCGAACGATTCGATATCCGGCCGCTGCTGCGCGTGCGCGACAAACCGCTGCGCGATCCGCGCTTCGTGGCCGACGCGCATCTCGGCGGGCTCGCGCAACTGCTGCGGCTCGCGGGCTTCGACACGCTGTACGACAACGGCTATCCGGACGACGAAATCGAAGCGATCGCGCACACCGAAGAACGCATCGTGCTGTCGCGCGATCGCGAACTGCTGAAGCGCCGCAGCATCACCCACGGCTGTTATGTGCGCGCGCTCGAGCCTCACGCACAGCTGCGCGAGTTGTTCGACCGGCTGGATCTCGCGGCGAGTGCGCGGCCGTTTCGGCTGTGCCTCGCGTGCAATGCGCCGCTGCGTCCGCTCGATCGCGAAGCGGCGCGCGATCGCGTGCCGGCGGGCGTGTTCGATCGACATAGCCGTTTCGTCACCTGCGACGTGTGTCGGCGGGTGTTCTGGGAAGGCTCGCACTGGAAGCGGATGCGCAGCGTGATCGACGCGGTGACGAAACCGGCGCTTTCCCCGCCTCCGCGCGATCAGGCGGCAGACAAGTGCGTACAATGCGCGCCACCGACCAATCCGGAGCCCTCGCATGGCCATGAAGAAAACGGACCTTGAGAAAAACAAGGCACTCAAGCTGATCCACACGATGAAGCAGTCCGGCCCGGACCGCTTCGGCAAGGGCGCGCCCGCCGTCGCCGACCGGCGCGAGCAGCGCCGTCTCGATCAGGCGCAAGGGCTCGTGCCGTTCGCGTGCAAGCTGAACGTCGAACTCGTCGCGCGGCTGAATGCGCGCGCGCAGAGTCATCCCGGCGGGATGACGGGCCTGCTCACCGAACTGATCGAGAAGGGCCTGCCGGCCGACGCGTCGCAGGCGTAGCAGGCGCCGTACGCGCCACGCCGATGCAAAGAAGCCAGAGCGATGCTCTGGCTTTTTTATCGTCACTTATCCACGCCGCCCTTTGGACAACCTGGGGATCGCGCCGCTAACGCGCTGTGGACCAATCGTTGAAAACTCGCGCACTCGCCTGCGTGGATGCAGACTTATCCCGACGATGCACGCCGCGTACCGGGTTTGTCCGCACGGCTGTCTGTTTTGCATCGTGCTGTCGCGCAACGCAAATCCAGGGTTTTCCACAGCACAGGCGCTACTTTGTTAACTATTACTACCTATATCTATAAGTAAACAATCAAACCGTAAACGCGTACGCGTATCGCCTGCGATGCGTGCTGCACGAATGCGCAGCAGCGTCGCATCGCAACGCGCAACGCTTACGGCAAGCGCGCGAAAACGTCGTTCATGAAGCGGGGAATCCGATGTCGGGACAACCGCCGCTGCCGGACACCTCCGGCGAGCATCGATGCGATCAATCCGGCTGTGCATGACTCGGCCGTGGTGAGCACGAGTCCGCGCGAGCGCAGACTCCCCCCGACCTGACGCGACACGTTCATGTCCGCTCCGGTAATGCGCGTTTCAGTGCGAGTCGCAAGAAAGAGGCCGCTGCGGGCTCAATCGGCGTCCATCAGCCGCTCGACGGTCGTCGACAGACGCTGGAGCCCGACGGTCGCCGTCGACGCCTCCACGGTGCCGAAGAAGTCCTGGCAGCGCGGCGCCGGGTCGACGAGGAAATTGCGCTCGTGACGCCAGCACCGTTCGGCCGGCAACAGCCGCTCGGGCGAGATCACCTCGAACGCGGTGCCGATCGCGACGAACACGTCGTCATCGGTCATCTCGCGCTGCAGGCGGTACAGATTCGCGTATTCGGGCGCGGCCTCGTTGAAGAACACGACGCCGGGCTTCACGCTCGCGACCTGCCCGCACTCGGGGCACGCGGCTTCGGGGTCGAGCGCGCGCGTCGCCTTCGGAAAGCGCAGGTCGCAGTCGGTGCACAAGAGCGAGATCATGTCCCCGTGCAGATGCATGACCGCCCGCGCGCCCGCCTGTTCGAGCATGTCGTCGATGTTCTGCGTGATCAGATGCACGCGGCGCTCGCCCCAGCGCTGCTGCCATTGCGCGAGGAGCCGGTGCGCGGCGTTCGGCTGCGCGTCGGCGCTCTCGGCGATCCGCTCGTTGTAGAAGCGGAACACGGCCGGGCGATGGCGACGCCACGTGATGTAGTTGCACACCTCGTCGATGCTGGCGCGCGTCCAGATGCCATCGCCGGTGCGAAAGGTCGAGATGCCGCTCTCCGCCGAAAGTCCCGCGCCGGAGAACACGTACAGGCGCGGCGGGCGGGCTGGTTCGAAATCGGCCAATTGCTGTCTCCCTGGGAAACCGGCGTTCATTATGCGGGCTGGTCTGGAATCGTGTTGATGCGTCCGGTGCAGCCTGTGCGCGGGGGTGGCGGTCGGGGCACGGCGGCGGATGAGCGGGCCAACGAACGGGCGCAACTGCGCCCCGCCATGCCCCCGTCAAAACGTGCCCGCGAACGCCGGCTCCAGCAGCTTGGTCACGCCGGGGTTCAGCATCAGCACGCAGCCGTCGTGCTCGCCGACGGCGCCCGCCGGCTGGATCGACGCGACGGACAGCGTATCGAGTTGCGAGCCGCCGAACGCGCACATCGACGGCTTCGACACCGGCAGTTCGATCGCGCGATCGAGCCGGCCGTCGACGCACCGCAAGCCGGGCGCCGCCTGAGCGCTTCATCGCGACGCTTCACACAGGAGACAACAAGACAACGCGGCGTTCGACGAACCGCCGCGTTGCACCCACTACCGCCTGCTTACAGCGCGCCCGGATTCACGTACGCGGTCTTCACCGTCGTGTAGAACTCGCGCGCATAGCTGCCCTGCTCGCGCGGACCGTAGCTCGATCCCTTGCGGCCGCCGAACGGCACGTGATAGTCGACGCCGGCCGTTGCCGTGTTGATCATCACCATGCCGGCCTGCACGTTGCGCTTGAAGTGGTTCGCGTACTTCAGCGACGTCGTGCAGATGCCCGCGGACAGGCCGAACTCCGTGTCGTTCGCGACGGCCAGCGCCTCGTCGTAGTCCTTCACCTTGATCACCGATGCGACCGGCCCGAACACTTCTTCGCGGTTGATGCGCATCGACGGCGTCGTGCCCGTCACCAGCGCCGGCGCGAGGAAGAAGCCGCGCGTATCGCGCGTCACGCGCTCGCCGCCGAACACCGTGCCGCCCTCTTCGCGGGCGATCGCGATGTAGCGCTCGTCCTGCTCCAGCTGCCGCTCGTCGACCACCGGGCCGATCTGCGTCGCGTCGTCGAGCGCGTCGCCGACGCGCGTCTTCGCAAGACGCGCCTTCACCGCTTCGACGAAGCGGTCATGGATGCCTTCGGTCACGATCAGACGGCTCGATGCCGTGCAGCGCTGGCCGGTCGAATAGAACGAGCCGTTCACGCACGCTTCGACGGCGACGTCGAGGTCCGCGTCGTCGAGCACGACCATCGGATTCTTGCCGCCCATTTCGAGCTGGAACTTCTTGCCCGACTGCACGCACTTCGCGCCGATCGCGCGGCCCGTCGACACCGAGCCGGTGAAGCTGATCGCGTCGATTCCCGCGGACTCCACGAGCACCTCGCCGACCACCGAGCCGCGGCCCATCACGAGGTTGATCACGCCGGCCGGCGCGCCCGCTTCGGCGATGATGCGCACGAGTTCCCAGGTCGACGCCGGCACGAGGTCGGCCGGCTTGATCACCACGCAGTTGCCGTACGCGAGCGCCGGCGCGATCTTCCACGCGGGAATCGCGATCGGGAAATTCCACGGCGTGACGAGGCCGATCACGCCGAGCGGCTCGCGCGTGATTTCGACGGTCATGCCGGGACGCACCGACGGCACGATCTCGCCGCCGACGCGCAGCGTCTCGCCCGCGAAGAACTTGAAGATCTGCGCGGCGCGGCCGACTTCGCCGATCGCCTCGGGCAGCGTCTTGCCTTCCTCGCGCGCGAGCAGCTTGCCGAGTTCGGCCTTGCGCTCGAGGATCACGGTGCCCACGCGGTCGAGCAGATCGAAGCGCTGCTGCGGCGTCGATTGCGACCACTTCGGAAACTCGGCGCGCGCCGCGGCGATCGCGTGATGCGTGTGCTCGGCGGTGGCCTGCGCGAACTCGCCGATCACGTCGTCGAGATTCGACGGACTGACGTTGCGCGAGACCTTGTCGCTCTCGATCCATTGTCCGTCGATGTAGTTTGCAAACTGACCCATGTCGTTTATCTCCCCTCTTGAATGGCAAAAACGCGGGCCGCCGCTCCTTCCGGAGCGGGCCCGCGTGTGCGTTGATGACTGCCTCTTAAGCGCGATTCCTGCGCCAGGTTTCGAACCCTGCGAGCGTTTCCTCGTTCGGCGGATACATGCCGGGCAGCGGACGGCCCGCTTCGATGTGCGCAATTTCTTCAGACAAATGACGCGGCACGATCACGACGCCGCACGCGATCGGCACGCCGATGTCGACCGCGTGATGCTTCGCCAGATTCAGCGGCGCAGCAGCGCCTGCGCAGTATAGCGGCAGTCCGGTCGCGACGAGCGGCTTCCCGTTCTGAATGAACACGTTGCGCAGCCCGCGCTCGAAGAGCTGCGTGGTGAGCGTCGCGGTGCTCACGCGACGGAGTTTTTCGAGCGCAATGTCGCTCACGGTCACTTCGGTGGTGGTCGTACGTTCGTCCCGTATCGGAGAAATAAGTGCAGCGAGGGATCAGTGGATTTCGGGCTCGCCCGCGTCGCGCGTGTCAGTGGCTTGCGCGGTCGGCTCTTCGAGGAAGTCGAAGTCGCAGCCCTTGTCCGCCTGCGTCACGTGCAGCTGGTGAATCACGCCATAGCCGCGTTCGAAGATGCGCTTCGGCGGCTGCCATGCGGCCTTGCGCACCGCGAGTTCGTCGTCGCCGATGTCGAGGTGCAGTCGGCGGCCCGGCACGTCCAGTTCGACGATATCGCCGTCCTTCACGAGCGCGAGCGGCCCGCCGACAAACGATTCCGGCGCGACGTGCAGCACGCACGCGCCGTAGCTCGTGCCGCTCATCCGCGCATCCGAGATGCGGACCATGTCGCGCACGCCTTCCTTCAGGAGCTTCTGCGGAATCGGCAGCTGGCCCCACTCGGGCATGCCCGGCGCGCCGACCGGACCCGCGTGCTGCAGCACGATCACCGAGTCGGCCGTCACCGGCAGCGCCGGATCGTCGATGCGCGCGGCCATGTCGTTGTAGTCCTTGAACACGACGGCCGGTCCGCGATGCTTGAGCAGGCGCTGCTCCATCGCGGCCGGCTTGATCACCGCGCCCGACGGCGCGAGGTTGCCGGTCAGCACCGCAAGGCCGTCGCGCTCGACGAGCGGATTGCTGCGGCGGCGGATCACGTCGTCGTCGAAGATTTCCGCGCCCTTGATGTTCTCGCCGATCGTCTGGCCGTTCACGGTCAACTGCGAGCCGTCGATCAGGTCGCCGAGTTCCGCGAGCAGACCGCGCAGGCCGCCCGCGTAGAAGAAGTCTTCCATCAGATAGCTGCCGGCCGGGCGCACGTTGGCGAGCACCGGCGTCTTGCGCGCGAGTTCGTCGAAGCGCGCGGTCGTGAGCGGAATGCCGGCGCGGCGCGCGACCGCGATCAGATGAACGATCGCGTTCGTCGAGCCCGACATCGCGAGCACGGTCGTGACGGCGTTGTCGAACGACTTCGCGGTCAGCATGTCGGACGGCTTCAGGTCCTGCCATACCATCTCGACGATGCGCTGGCCCGTCAGCGACGCGAACTGCGCGTGACGCGAATCGGCCGCCGGAATCGACGCGAAGCCCGGCAGCGTGAAGCCGAGCGCTTCAGCCGCGCTCGTCATCGTCGACGCGGTGCCCATCGTCATGCAGTGGCCAGGCGAGCGCGCGATCCCGCTCTCGATGCCCTGCCACTCTTCCTCCGTGATGTTGCCCGCGCGCAGTTCCGCCCAGTACTTCCACGTGTCCGAACCGGAGCCGAGCGTGCGGCCGTTCCAGTTGCCGCGCAGCATCGGGCCGGCCGGCATGAAGATCGCCGGCAGGTTCATCGACAGCGCGCCCATCAGCAGACCCGGCGTGGTCTTGTCGCAACCGCCCATCAGCACGGCGCCGTCGAACGGGTACGAGCGCAGCAGCTCCTCGGTCTCCATCGCGAGGAAGTTGCGATAGAGCATCGTGGTCGGCTTCTGGAACGGCTCGGCCAGCGTCATCACCGGCATTTCGACCGGGAAGCCGCCCGCCTGCCAGATGCCGCGCTTCACTTCCTCGACGCGCTGCTTGAAGTGCGTGTGGCACGAGTTGATCTCACTCCACGTGTTCACGACCGCGATCACCGGCTTGCCCATGTAGTCGGACGAGTGATAGCCCATCTGCGCGGTGCGCGAGCGGTGGCCGAACGAACGCAGGTCGTTCACGCCGTACCAGCGATAGCTGCGAAGCTGCTCGGGGGTCTTCTTGCGGGTCGGGTTCAAGTGAATTCCTCTTTCTCGATGAAGGCGAAGGTGCGCGGCGGCGGGAAGGAAAACGGCATCCAATGTCTCGTTTTTTGCTTCCGGGTGCTATCCCGGACGGACAATCGCTAGATGTTACCGTTACCATCGCGCCCGCGCATCAACGGGCCATCAGGTGGAGAGGGCGCGGGCTGCAGCGCACGGATCGCACGCGGATGCCTGGCTATTTCACTTCGGCAGCAGGCTTGCGGGGCAATTGCGGCAAGCCCGCCGCCCGTTGCTCAACCCGCGACGGCCAGCGTGCGCTCCGCGACCTCGTCGACTGCCGCCTTCACGATGCCGACGATCTCGTCCGCTTCGGCGCGCGTCATCACGAGCGGCGGCGCGAAGCCGAGGATGTCGCCGTGCGGCATCGCGCGCGCAATCACGCCGCGCTGCAGCGCCGCCGCCGACACTTGCGGACCTACCTTCAACGCCGCGTCGAACGGCTTGCGTGCGTCCTTGTCGGCCATGAATTCGAGCGCCGCGAGCATCCCGACCGAGCGCACCTCGCCGACGAGCGGATGCGCATCGAACGCCGCGTGCAGTTGCTGACCGAAGTACGCACCGACGTCGGCCGCATGGCCGGTCAGGTTCTCGCGCTCCAGGATGTCGAGGTTCGCGAGCGCCGCCGCCGCGCACACCGGATGGCCGGAATACGTCCAGCCGTGCCCCATCGGACCGTGCTCCTGCGAGCCGCGAGCGATCACGTCCCACACCTTTTCGCCGACGATCACGCCGGACAGCGGTGCATACGCACTAGTGAGCCCCTTCGCGACGGTGATCAGGTCCGGCTGGATCCCGAAGTGCTGCGAGCCCATCTTCGAGCCGATGCGACCGAAGCCGCACACCACTTCGTCGGCGATCAGCAGGATGTCGTGCTTTCTCAGCACCTGCTGGATCGCGTCCCAGTAGCCTTGCGGCGGCACGATGATGCCGCCCGTGCCCATCACCGGCTCGGCGATGAATGCGGCGATCGTGTCCGCGCCTTCGCGCGCGATCATCTTTTCGAGTTCGTCGACGCAGTACGCGACGAACTGCGCTTCGCTCATGCCGGCCGGCGCCTTGCGATACCAGTGCGGGCAGACCGTGTGCTTCACGCGGTCGACCGGCAGGTCGAAGTGCTGATGGAAGCTCGGCAGGCCGGTCAGGCTGCCCGTCACGATGCCCGAGCCGTGATAGCCGCGATCGCGCGAGATGATCTTTTTCTTGTTCGGGCGGCCGAGCACGTTGTTGTAGTACCAGACGATCTTGATCTGCGTTTCGTTCGCGTCCGAACCGGACATTCCGTAGTAGACCTTCTTCATGCCGGCCGGCGCCCAGTCGATGATCCGCGACGACAATCCGATGATCGCCTCCGACGAGTGGCCCACATACGTGTGGTAATACGCGAGCTGCTTCGCCTGCTCGTGCATCGCGTCGGCCACTTCCGTGCGGCCGTAGCCGATGTTCACGCAATACAGCCCCGCGAACGCGTCGATGTATTGCTTGCCCTGGTGATCTTCGATCCGGATGCCCTTCGCGCCGCGGATGATCTTGCCCGGCAGCGCGCCGGACGCGTGATCGTACGCGTGCGTCGACGGGTGCATGAAGTGCGCGCGATCCTGTTGGAACAGCGCGTCGAGAGACTGGGTCATGATGTGCTCCTGAGTCATTTCAGTTAATCGTTCAGACATTTGCCACAAGCGGCAGGCCGAGATTGCCCAGGCAAAAGTATTTGGTTTCGGCGAACGGCTCGAAGCCCTCCGCGCCGCCTTCGCGGCCGAGGCCCGATGCCTTCATCCCGCCGAACGGAATCGGCGCGCCGGTGAATTTCACGCCGTTGACCGACACCATCGCGAAGTCGAGCCGACGCACGAGCTGGAAGATCGTGTCGATGCGCGTCGCGCACACGTACGCGGCGAGTCCGTATTCGGTGTCGTTCGCCTTCGCGACGACTTCGTCGAGCGTGTCGAACGCGCACACGGCCGAGATCGGTGCGAAGTTTTCTTCGTCGTACACGCGCATGCCGCGCCGCGCGTCGGCGATCACCGTCGGCTCGTAGAACCAGCCGCCGAGCGCATGCGCATGGCCGCCGGCGACGATCCGCGCACCCTTGCGGCGGGCGTCTTCGACGCGCGCGACAGTCGCATCGAATGCAGCCTGATGCATCAGCGGGCCGACATCGACGCCCGGCTCGAATGCCGGCCCCGTCTTCAGCGCGCGCACCGCAGCCGCGTAGCGCTCGACGAACGCTTCATACAGCGGCCGCGCGACGAAGATGCGATTCGCCGCGCAGCAGTCCTGCCCCGACGTCTGGAACTTCGCGCCGACTGCCACGTTCACCGCCAGATCGAGGTCCGCGTCCTCGGTCACGATGAACGGCGCGTTGCCGCCGAGTTCGAGCGCGACCTTCTTGATGCCCGCCTGCGCGGCCACTTGCGTGACGAGGCCGCCGACGCGCGTCGAGCCGGTGAAGCTCACCGAGCGCACGCGCGTGTCGGATACGAGCGTTTCCATCGCCATTTGCGGCTCGCCGAGCACGACGTTGAAAACGCCGGCCGGAAAGCCCGCCTCTTCCGCGAGCTGCGCGAGCGCGAGCGCCGAGTAAGGCGTTTCGTGCGCGGGCTTCACGACGGTCGTGCAGCCGATCGCGATTGCGGCCGCCGCCTTGCGGGTAATCATCGCGACCGGAAAATTCCACGGCGTGATCAACGCGGCGACGCCGACCGGCTCCATCACGGTGCCGAGATGCGCGCCGTCGATGTGCGTCGGAATCGTGCGGCCCGCGAGCCGCTTCGCTTCGTTCGCGAACCACTCGACGAAGCTCGCCGCGTAGCGGATCTCGCCGCGCGATTCCGCGAGCGGCTTGCCCTGTTCGTGCGACAGCAGCGCAGCCAGATCGTCGACGTGACGCAGAATCAGTTCGTGCCAGCGCAGCAGCACCGCGCTGCGACGCTGCTGCGGCACCCAGCGCCACGTGTCGAATGCGCGCTGCGCGGCATCGACGGCCGCGACGATCTGCGCGCGTTCGAGCATCGGCACGTGGCCGATCACGCTCTGGTCGGCCGGGTTCTGCACGGCGACCGTCGCGGCGGTGTCGCTGTGAATCCAGCGGCCGTCCACGTAGCACAGCGATTTGAACAGGATGGGGTGTCCGGGCAGCATGTCGTCTCCTCGATAACGTATCGCAACGGGTTAGCCATCATTCTGTCGCGACCGCCCTCTGCGAAATTTCGGTTTTCAGCCGCTATTTCCGTGGTTTTTTTTGTTTGTCGGCACGCGCGGCAGAAAGTTTTCAGTCCCAGTCCGGCACGTCGTCGGCCGCCTGCTTGACGACCTTCGTGACGATGTACGTGAAATAACGCTCGATGCCGAGATCCTCCATCAGCAGCGCGTCGACGAAGCGCTGGTAATGGTCGATGTCGCGCGACATCACGTGCATCACGTAATCGACGCCGCCGCCCGTCGCATAGCACTGCGAGACCTCCGGCGACGCGGCGATGCGCGCCTCGAAGCGCCGCATGTCGTGCGCGGTATGACGCGCGAGCGTCACCTCCACGACGATGCGGCTGCCGCGAAACGCGCCCGTCCAGTCGATGTCCGCGCGATAGCCGCGAATCACGCCGCTCTCTTCGAGCTTGCGCACGCGCTCCCAGGCCGGCGAAATCGACAGGTTCACCTCGTCGGCGAGCTTCGATTTCGTGATCCGGCCGTCGCGCGCGAGGATGCGCAGAATCGCGAGGTCGTAGCGGTCGAGCTTGATCAAGTCACGCCGCCACAGGGATGTTGCGTTCGACGACTTCCGCGACCACCGCGATCGTGTCGCCCGCCTGCACGAGCCCCGGAAAATGCCGCGCGGCGACGAGGCCCGCGCGTTTCGCGACGTACTCCACCGGCGCCGCGCCGGTGCGGTTCACGTCGTGAACGCGCGCGAGCACGTCGCCCTTGTCGACCATGTCGCCGAGATCGCGGCACATTTCGAGCAGACCGTGATGCTCGCTCGTCGTGAAGCAGTCGCCGTCGGGCATGTCGAGCATCGTGGTCGTGCGCGGCGACGCGTCCGGCGCCTGCGATGCGCGCGCGATCACCCCCGTATGCGCGAGAAAACCGCGCACGCCGCGCTCGGCGATCGCGACGCTCGCCGCCGTCGACGTGCCGCCGCCGCCGAGTTCGGTCGACACGAATACCTTGCCCGCTTCCTCGACGGCGCTGTCGAACAGACCCACGCTGTCGAGTTCGAGCATCCGCATCGAATACGGCGCGCCGAACGCACGCATCGCGCGCTCGCAACGCGCTTCCTGCTCGCGATGCTGCAGCACGTGAATCGCCGCGAACGGCACGAAGTCGAGCGTGCGTCCGCCCGAGTGAATGTCGAGCACGTAGTCGGCCATCGGCAGCAGATAGCGCTGGAAGTAGTCGGCGATCTTCTCGGTGACCGTGCCGTCCGGCTTGCCGGGAAAGCTGCGGTTCAGGTTGCCCGCGTCGATCGGCGACGTGCGCCGCCCGGCGCGAAACGCCGGGTAGTTCATGAACGGCACGACGATCACGCGGCCGTTCACCTCCGACGCCGTAAGCGAACCGGCGAGCTTCGACAGCGCCAACGGTCCTTCGTACTCGTCGCCGTGATTGCCGCCGGTCAGCAGCACGGTCGGACCCGTTCCGCGACGGATCACGGTAATCGGGATCATGACCGCGCCCCACGCGGAATCGTCGCGCGAATACGGCAGCTTCAGAAAGCCGTGCTGCTCGCCGTCCAGATTGAAATCGACCGTCGGCGAAATCGGTGACGCTCGCATCGGCTTACTCCTTCACGAACAGTTTGCGCGGTGTGTTGCAGAAGGTCTCGACGCCGGTCCCGGTAATCAGGATGCTTTCGGTGATCTCGAGGCCCCAGTCGTCGAGCCACAGGCCCGGCATGAAGTGGAACGTCATGCCGGGTTCGAGGACGGTGCGGTCCCCGGGACGCAGGCTCATCGTGCGCTCGCCCCAGTCCGGCGGATAGCTCGCGCCGATCGGATAGCCGCAGCGGCTGTTCTTCTCGATGCCCGATTTCGCGAGCACCGCGAAGAACGCATTCGCGATGTCCTCGCAGCGGTTGCCCGGCTTCGCGGCGGCCAGGCCCGCCTCGATGCCTTCGATGACCGCCTTTTCCCCTTCGATGAAGTGCTTCGGCGGCTTGCCGAGATAGACGGTGCGCGACTGCGGGCAGTGATAGCGGCGATAGCAGCCGGCGATCTCGAAGAACGTGCCGGCATTGGCTTCGAACTTCGAATCGTCCCACGTGAGGTGCGGCGCGGCCGCATCCGCGCCGGTCGGCAGCAGCGGCACGATGGCCGGATAGTCGCCGCCGAAGCCGTCCGCGCCGGTGATGCCCGCCTCGTAGATCTGCGCGACGAGGTCGCTCTTCTTCATGCCCGGCTCGACCACGTCGACGATGCGCGCGTGCATCTTCTCGACGATGCGCGCGGCGACGCGCATGTACTCGATCTCGCGCGCCGACTTCACCGCGCGCTGCCAGTTCACGAGCGCGGTCGCATCGACCCAGCGCGCGTTCGGCAAGTGCTTTTGCAGCGACGCGTAGGCGGCGGCGCTGAAATAGTAGTTGTCGAGTTCGACGCCGATCGCGAGCCGGTCCCAGCCGCGCGCGGCGATCACCTCGGTCGACAGGTAATCCATCGGATGCCGGACGGGCGACTGCACGTAGATGTCCGGATAGCCGACGATGTTGTCGTGCGCGAGGAACGTCGTGCGCTTCGCGCCGTTCGCGTCCTGGCCGCGTCCGTACCAGACCGGTTCGCCCGCCATCGGCACGAGCACGCACTGGTGCACGTAGAACGACCAGCCGTCGTAGCCGGTGAGCCACGCCATGTTCGTCGGATCGGTGACGATCAGCAATTCGATGCCCGCCTTCTGCATCGCGCGGCGTGTCTTCGCGATCCGCGCGTCGTATTCGCTGCGCGCGAACGCGAGGCGCGGGCCGGATCCGGCGCCGTGCTTATGTGCTTGCCCTTCTGTTACTGACATCATTCCCTCTCAGTGCCTGATGTGTCAGGAGTGGTTGTCGAAGATCGTCCCGGCGCCCGCCGCGCGTGCGCGTTGCAGCGCGAGCACCGCAATCGCGGTGTCCTGCGCGCCGGTGCCGGTCAGATCGCAAATCGTGATGTCGTCCGCGTGCGTGCGCCCTTCGCGACGCCCGGCGATCACGTCGCCGAGTTCGGCGAAGCTCGCGTCGGCGGCCACCGCGCCCGCGCGAATCGCATGCGAGAGTTCGCCTAGCACGCGCGTCTGCGCGAGCCGGTCGCACACGTAGCGCGCCGCCGCGAACACCGACGGCGCGATTTCGGTCTTGTATTCCGCGTCGGCGCCCATCGCGGTCACGTGCAGGCCCGCGTGCAGGTCCTCCGCGTGGACGAACGGCTCGCGGCTCGGCGTCGCCGTCACGGCGACGTCCGCGTTCGCGAGCGCGTCGTGCGCCGACGCTGCCACCGTGCAGCGCACGCCATACTCGCGGCTCACGTCCGCCGCATAGCGCTGCGCCTGCAAGACATCGCGCGACCACACGGCGACCGCTTCGATGTCGCGCACCCGCATCAGCGCCTTCAATTGCAGGCGCGCCTGCTCGCCCGCGCCGAGGATCGCGGCGCGCTTCGCGTCGCGACGCGCGAGCCAGCGCGCGGCCACGGCGCCGGCCGCGGCGGTGCGCACCGCGGTCAGATAACCGTTGTCGAGCAGCACCGCTTCGGTGAGCCCGGTGCGCGCGGACAATACGAGCATCAGCCCGTTGAGGCTCGGCAGGCCGAGCGACGGATTATTGAAGAAGCCGGGGCTCACCTTGATCGCGAAGCTGTCGAAGCGCGGCAGATACGCGGTCTTCACGTCGACTTCGCCGTGGTGCTCGGGCAGTGCGAGATTCAGGATCGGCGGCATCGCGACGGCCTCGGTCGCGAGCGACACGAACGCCGACTCCACCTGGTCGATCGCGGCGACGTCGAGCGGGACGAGCGCGCGCAGTTCGGCTTCGCCGAGAAGCGTGATCGGGCGACGCATGGGTCAGTTCTCCGCAACGAGGCGCCGGTGCAACGCCATATCGATGTTCGCGCCGCTGACGACGACGACGACCGGCCCGCGCGCCGGCTGAATGCGCGCATCGAGCAGCGCGGCCAGGCCGACCGCCGCCGCGCCTTCGACGACGAGCCGCTCCTCGCGATACGCGTGAACGATGCCGCGCGCGATCGACGCCTCGTCGAGCAGCACGAGGTCGTCGATCCGCTCGCGCGTCATCGCGAACGTATGGCGGTTATCGAGCCCGATGCCGCCGCCGAGCGAATCGGCGAGCGTTTCGAGTTCGTCGACCAGCACCGGCTTGCCGGCTGCGAGGCTTGCATGCATCGCGGCGCCGCGATGCATCGAGACGCCGATCATCGCGACGTCGGACCGGATCGCCTTCGCCGCGAACGCGACGCCGCTGAAGAGCCCGCCGCCTGACAGCGGCACGACGATCGTCGCGGCATCGGGCAGCGCTTCGAGAATCTCGACGCCGATCGTCGCTTGCCCGGCGATCACGCGCAGATCGTCGAACGGCGGCACGAACGCGTAGCCCTCTTCGCGCACGAGACGTTGCGCCTCGGTCTGCGCGTCGTCCTGGCTCTTGCCGACGATCACGACGCGCGCGCCGAGCGCGGCGACCGCGCGAACCTTGTTCTCCGGCACCAGCGACGACATGCACACCGCCGCCTCGATGCCGAGCGCGCGCGCCGCATGCGCGACCGCTCGACCATGATTGCCGGTCGATGCGGTGACGACGCGCGTCACGCCGTCTTCCGCGAGCTGCGCGAGCGCGTTGGTCGCGCCGCGCAGCTTGAAGCTGCCGGTCGGCTGCACGGTTTCGAGCTTCAGATAAACGGGCACGCCGGCCCGCTCCGACAACGACGCCGATGCGACGAGCGGCGTATGCGCGACGCGCCCGGCGAGCCGCTGGCGCGCGCGATAAACGTCGGCAAGCGTAAGTGAAGACATGAGACGCACGACCTGAGAAATGTTTCAGTGCGTCCCAGTCTAATGTCGCCAATTGGCCTTTCTAATGTACTGATACAATCCGCGCGCCTCGTGCCCGGCTGTGCTGCCCGCCGTACCGGTACAGCGGGCCATGTCGGCTGGAAATCAGCTGAAATCGTGCAGATGCGGGTACTGTTCGAGCACCTCGGCGATCGTCTCGATCGCCGTTCTGCACGCGGCGTCGGACACTTCCGCGCCCACGCACAGGCGCACCGCGTTCGGCCGTTCCGTGCCGCCGACGACGAACGGGTCCGGCGACGTCACCGCGATCTGACGCTTGCGCAGCTCGCGCACCACGCGGTCGGCCTGCCAGTAGTCCGGCACGCGCAGCCACGCGGACAACGCCTGCGGATGGCTCCCGAGCACATAGTCGCCGAGCACCGCGCGCACCATCGCCTGACGCGCGCCAATCCGCTCGCGCTGCAGCTCGACGAGCCGCTTCGCGGTGCCGTCGGCGATCCAGCGCGTCGCGATCTCCGCGATCGGCGATGTCGCCATCCAGCTGCTCACGCGCAGCACGCTTTCGACGCGCAGCGCAAGGCGCCGCGGCATCGCGAGGTAGCCGGTGCGCAGCCCGGTCAGCACCGACTTCGTCATGCTCGTCGCGTAGAACGCGAGGTCCGGAATCAGGCTCGCGATCGGCGTGTTCGCCTTCGCGGGCAGCGCGCCGTACACGTCGTCCTCGATCACGTACACGCCGTAGCGATCGGCGATCTTTGCAATCGCGCGGCGCCGCGAATCCGGCATCACCGACACGGTCGGATTGTTCAGCGTCGGCGTGCAGACGAGCGCGCTCACCCGTTCGCTGTCGCACATCTCCTCGAAGTGCTCGGGCCGGATCCCGTGCTCGTCGACTTCGAGCCCCTTCAGCGTGAAGCCGAGCACGTTCGCGGAGCCGATCACGCCGTGATCGGTGAGGCTTTCGCACAGCACCGTGTCGCCCGGGCCGACCGTCGACGCGAGCGCGAGAAAAATCGCGTGCGCGGTGCCGTTCGTCACGAGCAGCGTGTCGGCGTGCGCGGGCATGTTCAGCGACGCGAGCCACGCGACGCCCGCCTGGCGGTGATGCTCGAAGCCGGCTATCGGACGGAACGAACGGATCCACGGCTGGTCGTCGAGCGTCGACAACGTCGCGCAGACTTCGCGCCAGCACGCGTCATGCTCGGCCGTGTGCAAGATTCGCGCGATCGAGAAATCGACGATCTCGCGCTCGCTCGTATCGAGGATGTAGTTCGACATCGCTTCGGTCACGCGCGCCGACACGAAGCTGCCGCGTCCCACCTCGCAGCGAATCAGCCCTTGTCGTTCGAGTTCCTTGTACGCGTTCGTGACCGTCTGCACGCTGATGCCGAGTTCCGCCGCCACTTCGCGCTGCGGCGCGAGACGCACGCCGGCCTCGAGCGCGCCGCGTTCGATGTCGCCGGCGATCGCCTTCACGAGCCGCTTGTATTTCGATTCGGCGCCGTGCGCCGCGCCCACCGCGTCGCGCCAGTCTGCCGACACGCGTTCGTTTGCCCTTCCTGCCACGTCTTTCTCCTTCCACTGACACTCATGGTCGCTCATTTGCGGGCGCGAAAATTATTGTCCTAGAGCAATCAGTAATAAAAATATGGCTTTGTATGCTCCGTTCATACCAGCGGGGAACGAACGCAAGTCCTTGCTGGACAAGGGTTTTCCATTACGCCGCAGGCCTGCCGGCAGCGGGCGGCGCCCACACGAAAGAGCGACGGACCAACAACGGGATCCACGAAATGAAACTGAAGCAAGCCATCATCGCGCTCGGCGCGCTCGCGCTCACCGCAGGCACGGCCATCGCGACGGCGCACGCCGAGACCACGCTGCAGCGCATCCAGCGCACCGGTGAAATCCGCATCGGCTACGCGAACGAAAAGCCGTTTGCGTACACGACGCCGGACGGCACCGTGACCGGCGAATCGCCGGAGATCGCCCGCAAGATCTTCGCGAAGCTCGGCGTGAAGAAGGTCGACGCGGTGCTGACCGAATGGGGCTCGCTGATTCCGGGGCTGCGCGCAGGCCGTTTCGACGTGATCGCGGCCGGCATGTACGTGACGCCGGAGCGCTGCAAGCAGGTGGCGTTCGCGGACCCGCAATATCAGATCCAGGACACGCTGCTCACGCTGCCTGGCAATCCAAAGCATCTGCATAGCTACGCGGACATCGGCAAGAACCCGGATGTGAAGCTCGCGGTGATGGCGGGCTCCGTCGAATACGGCTACGCGCGCGATTCCGGCGTGAAGGACGCGCAGCTGCTGCAGGTGCCCGACACGACCGCGCAACTGCAGGCCGTGCGCGCGCGCCGCGCGGATGCATCGGCCGGCACCGCGCTGACGATGAAGGATCTCGCCGCGAAGGCGCCCGACCAGGTCGAAGCGCAGCAGAAGTTCGTCGACGATCCGAAGCACACCGGCTATGGCGCGCTCGCGTTCCGGCCGGAAGACACCGATCTGCGCGACGCGGTGAACAAGCAGCTGCACGCGTGGATCGGCACGCCGGACCACCTGGCGACGGTCGCGCCGTTCGGCTTCGACAAGACGAACCTGCCGACCAAGACCGCCGCGCAGCTGTGCGGCGGCTGACACCGCCAGTGCGCCGACGCAAGGAATAGACATGGGTGACCTGAACGAACTTCTGCCGTTGCTGCTGCAAGGCACCGGCGTCACCGTCGGCATCGCGGTCTGCTCGATCGCCGTGGCGGTCGCGATGGCGAGCCTCGCCACGGCGCTGCGCGCGGCGCCCTGGCGCGCGGTTCGCTGGCTCGCGAATGCGTACGTGGAAGTGTTCCGCGGCACGTCGCTGCTCGTGCAGCTTTTCTGGTTCTTCTTCGTGCTGCCGCTGCCGCCGTTCCATGTCGAACTGACGCCGTTCACCGTCGCGATCGTCGGCCTCGGGCTGCACTACGGCGCGTACGGCTCTGAGATCCTGCGCGGCGCGCTGCGCTCGGTGCCGCGCGGCCAGTACGAGGCGGCGCTCGCACTGAACCTGTCGGCGCGTGCGCGGCTCTTTCGCGTGGTGTTGCCGCAGGCGATGATCAACGCGCTGCCGCCCGCGACGAACCTGATGATCGAGCTGATCAAGGGCACGTCGCTGGTGTCGCTGATCACGCTGTCCGACCTCACGTTCCGCGCGCGGCAACTGGACGAAGCGACGTTCAGAACCGCCGAGATCTTCGCGCTCACGCTCGTCATCTACTTCGCGATCGCGCAGGCGCTCGTGCTGGTGATGCGCCGCGTCGAGCGGCGCGTGGGCCACGGCATGTTGACCGGAGCCGCGCGATGACCCACTTCTTCGACGTCCGCTACGCGCTGCAGATCGCGCCCGCGTTGCTGCAGGCGTGTCTGTACACGATCGGCATCACGCTCGTCGGCTTTTCGATCGCACTCGTGCTCGGCCTCGCGCTCGCGCTGCTGCGGCGCAGCCCGATTCGCGCGGTGTCGCGCTCGACGGCGTTCGTCGTCGAGTTCGTCCGCAGCACGCCGCTCCTGATCCAGGTGTACGTGCTGTTCTACGTGGCGCCGCTCTACGGCCTCACGATGACGGCGCTGACCGCCGGCACGATCGGCATCGCCGTGCATTACGCGTGCTACGTGTCCGAGGTGTATCGCGCGGGGCTCAACGGCGTGCCGCGCGGCCAGTGGGAAGCGGCGTGCGCGCTGTCGCTGTCGCGCTCGCGCACGTATCGCAGCGTGATCCTGCCGCAGGCGATCCGGCCGGTGATTCCGGCGCTCGGCAACTACCTCGTCGCGATGTTCAAGGACACGCCGGTGCTGTCCGCGATCACCGTCGTCGAACTGATGCAGCAGGCGAAGAACATCGGCTCGGAAACCTTCCGCTACCTCGAACCGATCACGATGACGGGCCTCTTCTTTCTCGTCATCAGCATCACGTTCGCGTCGGGCGTGCGGCATCTCGAGCGGCGCGTGAGGCTGCCGTGATTCGCACCATGGACATTCAGGAGAAAGAGATGAAACGGGACCTCGATCCGGCCGTCGGCGCGGCAGCCGACGCGCTGCAGGGTCAGCCGATGGTGCGCTTTCGCGGCGTGACGAAGCGCTACGGCGCGCTGACCGTGCTCGACGAGCTGGACCTCGACGTCGCGCGTAACGAGAAAGTCGCGATCATCGGGCCGAGCGGCTCCGGCAAATCGACGCTGCTGCGCGTGCTGATGACGCTCGACCCGCTGACGTCCGGCACGATCGAAGTGGACGGCGAACCGCTCACGCACATGCGCCGCAACGGCACGCTGGTGCCCGCGAGCGAGCGCCACATGCGCGCGGTGCGCAGCAGGATCGGCATGGTGTTCCAGAGCTTCAACCTGTTCCCGCACATGACCGCGCTGCAGAACACGATCGAAGCGCCGCTGTCGTCGCTCGGCATGAGCCGGCGCGATTCGATTGAGCGCGGGCGCGAGCTGCTGTCGATGGTCGGTCTTGCGGACAAGTGCGATCACTATCCGTCGCAACTCTCCGGCGGCCAGCAGCAGCGCGTCGCGATTGCGCGGGCGCTCGCGATGCGCCCGAAGGTGATGCTGTTCGACGAAGTGACGTCCGCGCTCGACCCCGAACTGTGCGGCGAAGTGCTGAACGTCGTGCGCCGTCTCGGCGCCGAGCACAACCTGACGATGCTGATGGTCACGCACCAGATGGGTTTCGCGAAGGAGTTCGCGGACCGTGTGTGCTTCTTCTCGCAGGGAAAGATCATCGAGCAGGCGCCGCCGCAGCAGTTCTTCACGTCGCCGCAGCACGAACGCACGCAGCAGTTCCTGCGCGCGGTGCGCGAAGCGACCTGATTCGATTTGACCGTCCGGCGGCGCATGCGCCGCCTGCGTGATTCAATGCAGCACCGATGCGCGTTCCCCGCGCACCGGCACGCATGCTTTATTTCGCCATCCTGATGTTTTTCGCCCGCCGCCGTCACTCGTGGCAAGCGACGGGCGTCCTCCGGACGGAGGGACCGGATATTCCGTCCTCACACTGCCAACGAGACTACAAGACCATGAAAACAAGCTGGAAAGTATGGGTTCCCGCGCTGTTCGTCTGCGGCGCCGCGCATGCGCAAAGCAGCGTCACGCTGTACGGGGTGATCGACGAAGGACTGAGCTACACGAACAACGCGGGAACGGGCAGCGTGCTGAAGATGAGCAGCGGCGACGTGCTCGGCAGCCGCTTCGGACTGAAGGGCGCGGAAGATCTGGGCGGCGGTCTGTCCGCTATTTTCCGGCTCGAAAACGGCTTTAACGCGGGCACCGGCGCGCTCGGCCAGGGCAGCCGGCTGTTCGGCCGCCAGGCTTACGTGGGCCTCAGTTCAAACCGCTACGGCACGCTGACGCTCGGCCGCCAGTACGACCCGACGTCGGATCTGTTCAGCGCGATGACCGCGTCCGGCAACTGGGCGGGCAACGTCGCGTCGGCGCCGTTCGACAACGACAACGCCGACTGGGACTTCCGCGTGAACAACTCGGTCAAGTACACGTCGCCGGTCTGGAACGGCTTCTCCGGCGAGGCGATGTACGGCTTCAGCAATTCGACCGGCTTTGCGGACAATCGCGTGATCAGCGCGGCCGGGCAGTATCAGACCGGCGGCCTGACCGCGGTGGTCGGCTACCTGCGGATCGATCAGCCGGGCCAGGGCACGGTGGGCGCCGTGACCAACGACACCGTGTTCACCGCGCGCAAGCAGCAGAATCTCGACGCGGCGCTGTCGTACCGGTTCAGCAAGGTGCTGGTCGGCTTCGCGTACTCGCACACGAGCGTCGACGATCCGACCGGGAACGCGTACTTCACCGAACCGATCACGCCGGCGAACGGCGGCACGTGGACGTCGTGGAAGTTCGACAATTTCCAGTTGAACGGCCAGTACTACATCACGCCCGAGTGGTGGGCCGGCGCGTCGTACACGTACACGATCGGACATCTCGACACGACGGCCGGCGGCTATCAGCCGAAGTGGCACCAGGCTTCGTTGATGCTCGACTACGACCTCAGCAAGCGCACGTCGGTGTATGTGCAGGGCGCGTATCAGCACGTCGAAAGCGCGAATACCGGCACGCAGTTCGACAACGCGCAGACGCCGGCGTCGGGCGGCATCTCGTCGTCGCCGAACCAGCTGGTGGCGCGCGTCGCGATGATCCACAGGTTCTGATGCGGGACAGCGGGCGGAGGGCAGGGGTCCGCCCGTCTTCGACGCTCAATGCGTATGCCGGTGATGAATGTCCGGATAGTGCGCGTGCGTGTGCGTGATCGGCACGTGCCGGTGCGGATGCCGATGCGGCTCCTGCTTGTCCCAGGCGAAATCGTGCTCGTGCTGATGATGCTCGTCGTGCCGATGCCAATGCGTGTGTTCCAGCGGCTCGTGCGTATGCGGATGCTCGTGCCGCTCGCGGATGTGCAGCCACACGCCGAACGCCATCAACGCGGTCGCGCACCAGAACAGCACCGAAGGCATCGCCGGCCACAGCGCGAGCGACAGCACGACGCCGAACAGCGGCGCGACGGAGAAATACGCGCCGGTGCGCGCGGTGCCCAGGTTGCGCAGCGCGACGACGAACAGCACGAGGCTCACGCCGTAGCCCGCGAAACCGGTCAGCATCGCCGCGAACAGGTGGCCCGCGCCGGGCAGCGCCGCGCCGCGCGCGAGCGCGATCGCGAGATTGACCGGGCCGGCGACCAGCCCTTTGACGCACGCGAGCAGCACCGCGTCGTGCGTCGATACCTTGCGCGTCAGGTTGTTGTCGATCGCCCAGCACAGGCACGCGCCGGCGATCAGCCATGCGCCGGCCGGCACCGCAGCCGCACCGGGCTGCCAGGACAGCAGCGCACCGCCGGCGACGATCGCGACCATCCCCGCAAACACTTGCGTATCGACGTTCTCGCGAAACACGACCCACGCGATGACGGCCGTGAACACGGCTTCGAGATTCAGCAGCAGCGAACTCGTCGCGGCGGGCGTGGTCGTGAGGCCGAGCATCAGCAGCGCGGGTCCAGCCACGCCGCCGGCGGCGATCGCGCCGGCGAGCCACGCGATTTCGCCGCGCTGGAAGCCGTTTTCCGCCGGCTGCGCGGCGGACGTTTGCAGCAACCTGCGAGCGACCAGTATCGCGCCCAAGCCGATGCCGCTGCCGAGATAGAACAGGCCCGCGAGCATGAACGGCGACATCGCGCCGAGCAGTTGCTTCGCGAGCGGCGTCGTCGCGCCGAACAACGCGGCAGCAACGAGCGCGGTGACGGGGGCGTTCAGACGGCCGTGCATCACCGTGCACCGTCCACGAAACGAACCCGCACGCTTTCCATCACTCCACCGTCACCGATTTCGCGAGATTGCGCGGCTTGTCGACATCGGTGCCGCGCTTGCACGCAGTGTGATACGCGAGCAGTTGCAACGGCACCACGTGCAGGATCGGCGACAACAGCCCGTAGTGTTCCGGCATCCGGATCACGTGGATGCCTTCTTCGCTGACGATCTGCGTGTCCGCATCGGCGAACACATAGAGATGGCCGCCGCGCGCGCGTACTTCCTGCATGTTCGACTTCAGCTTTTCGAGCAGCGCGTCGTGCGGCGCGACGGTGACGACCGGCATCGCCTCGGTCACGAGCGCGAGCGGCCCGTGCTTCAATTCGCCGGCCGGATACGCCTCCGCGTGGATATATGAAATCTCTTTCAGCTTCAGCGCGCCTTCGAGCGCGATCGGGTAATGCAGCCCGCGGCCGAGGAACAGCGCGTTCTCCTTGCGCGCGAACACGTCGGCCCACGAGATGATCTGCGGCTCCAGCGCGAGCACGCCGTTCAAGCCGGCCGGCAGGTGGCGCAGCAGCTTCACGTACTCCACTTCCTGCGCGTCGCTAAGATAGCCGCGCATCTTGCCGAGCGTCGCCGCGAGAATGAACAGCGCGACGAGCTGCGTCGTGAACGCCTTCGTCGACGCGACGCCGATCTCGACGCCCGCGTGCGTCATGAACTTCAGTTCGGTGAGTTGCACCATCGCGCTCGTCGCGACGTTGCAGATCGCGAGCGAATGCGCGTGGCCCAGCGACTTCGCGTGCTTGAGCGCGGCGATCGTGTCGGCGGTCTCGCCCGACTGCGAGATCGTCACGACCAGCGCACGCGGATTCGGCACCGACTCGCGATAGCGGTACTCGCTCGCGATCTCGACTTCGGTGCGGATCTTCGCGATCGACTCGATCCAGTACTTCGCGGTGAGCCCCGCGTAATAGCTCGTGCCGCATGCGAGAATCAGAATGCTGTCGATCCCTTCGAATACGCGCTTCGCGTCGTCGCCGAAGCGCTCGGGATCGAACGGATCGATCTGCGGAATCGTGTCGCCGATCGCGCGCGGCTGCTCGAAGATTTCCTTTTGCATGTAGTGCTGATACGGCCCGAGTTCGACCGCCCCGCCGTAGGCCGCCACCTTGTGCACCTGGCGCTCGACCGCGTTGCCGTCGCGATCCACGATGCGCGCGCCGTTGAGCGTGATCTCGCAGATGTCGCCCTCTTCCAGATACGCGAAGCGATCGGTGTGGCCCGCGACCGCGAGCGCATCCGACGCGAGGAAGTTCTCGCCGTCGCCGTAGCCGACCACGAGCGGCGAGCCCGCGCGCGCGCCGACGACGGTGTGCGGCTCGTCCTTGTGGATCACCGCGATCGCATACGCGCCGTGCAACTGGCGCGACGCGCCCGACACCGCGTCGAGCAGATTGCCGCGATAGAGGCTGTGGATCAGGTGCCCGATCACTTCGGTGTCCGTCTGCGACTCGAACACATAACCCTTCGCGCGCAACGATTCGCGCAGCGTCTCGTAGTTCTCGATGATCCCGTTGTGCACGAGCGCGAGCACGTCGCTCGACATCATCGGGTGCGCGTTCGTGATCGTCGGCGCGCCGTGCGTCGCCCAGCGCGTGTGCGAGATGCCGGTCACGCCTTCGAAGCGCATCTCGCGCGTTTGCGCGTCGAGGTCGGCGACGCGCTCGGTGCCGCGCACGCGGCGCGGACCGCCTTCGGCCAGCACCGCGACGCCGCACGAATCGTAGCCGCGGTACTCGAGACGCCGCAGGCCTTCGACCAGAACCGGGACGATATTACGTTGAGCTACCGCGCCGACAATGCCGCACATGGTGAGTGATCCTTTGCAATAGGTTTGAAACACGCGGCCGGCCGCTGCGCACTCGCTTGCGCGCGCGGCCGGCTATCCGTCATTTTTTTTGTTTGACCGGACGCACATAGCCGCTCTTCGCGGTCTGCTTCTTGTCGTTGAGCACCAGCACGTTTTCGTCGACGTCCTTCCAGACCGTCGTGCCCGCGGCGATCGTCACGCCGCGTCCGACGCGCACCGGCGCGACGAGCTGCGTGTCCGAACCGACGAACACGTCGTCTTCGATGATCGTGCGATGCTTGTTGGCGCCGTCGTAGTTGCACGTGATCGTGCCCGCGCCGAGATTCACGCGCTCGCCGATGTCCGAATCGCCGACGTAGGTCAGGTGATTCGCCTTCGATCCGTGACCGAGATTCGAATTCTTCACTTCGACGAAGTTGCCGATGTGCACTTCGTCCGCGAGGTTCGCGCCGGGGCGCAGCCGCGCATACGGCCCGAGATGGACCTGCGCGCCCACCACCGCGTTCTCGATGTGCGTATACGCTTCGATGTGCGTGCCCGCGCCGATCGTCGCGTCGCGGATCACGCAGTTCGGGCCGACGCTCACGTTGTCGGCGAGCGTCACGTTGCCTTCGAACACGCAGTTCACGTCGATCGACACGTCGTGCCCGCACGTCAGCTTGCCGCGCACGTCGATGCGCGCGGGGTCCGCGAGCGTCACGCCTGCGACGAGCAGTTCGTCCGCGATATTGCGCTGATGAACCCGCTCGAGCTGCGCGAGCTGCTGCTTGCTGTTCACGCCGAGCGTTTCCCATGCTTCGTCGGGCTGCGCGGTGACGATCCGCACGCCGGTCTCGATTGCATGTTCGACGACGTCGGTCAGATAGAACTCGCCCTGTGCGTTCTCGTTCTTCAGCGCCTTCAGCCAGCCGGGCAGCGGCGCGCTCGGCACGACGACGATCCCGGTGTTGATCTCGGCGATTCGCCGCTCGGCTTCCGTCGCGTCCTTCTGCTCGACGATCCGCACGACGTTGCCCGCCGCGTCGCGCACGATGCGGCCATAGCCGGTCGGATCCGCGAGCGTGACGGTCAGCACGCCGTAGCCGGACAAGCCGGCCGCATCTGCGAGGCGCTTGAGCGTCGACGCGCGCGTGAGCGGCACGTCGCCATAGAGCACGAGCGTCGGCACCGACGGATCGATCAGCGGCAGCGCCTGCTGCAGCGCGTGGCCGGTGCCGAGCTGCTGTTCCTGCACGGCGAACTGCACGTCGGGCGCGCCGACGGCTTCGCGCACCGCGTCGCCGCCGTGACCGATCACGACGACGAGGCGCGTCGGATTCAGCGAGCGGGCAGTATCGAGAACGTGGGAAAGGAGGGGTCGGCCGGCGAGCGGATGCAGCACTTTCGGCAACGCGGAGTGCATGCGCTTGCCCATGCCTGCCGCGAGAATCACGATGTTCATGGCATCGATGAAAAAGACGGAAAAGAAGCGCTGGATTCTAGCACGCGCGTTGTTGCAAGCCCGGGTGAGCAGCTGCGGCCCGAGCGCTGAAAGCCGCACCGGACGGGGCTCTGAAGGCCCCATTAGCGCCGATCGGCGCGCACGTATGAAAACGTGCGCGCCGTTTCGGCGCGAGTCAGTCGAGGTCGTCGAACGGGACGATCGAGATCGTCTTCGCGCCGTTGCCTTGCGGCGTGTCGGTCGAACACGGATCGTCGTCGAATGCGATGTCGCCGTCGGCATCGGCAACGCCGCTCGCGCGCAGCCCCTCGAACCCGAACAGCTTCGGGTCCATCAAATGCGACGGCACCACGTTCGACAGCGCGTTGAACATGTTTTCGACGCGGCCCGGGAAGCGCTTGTCCCATTCGCGGATCAGCGCCTTCATTTCCGCGCGCTTCAGGTTCGGCTGGCTGCCGCACAGGTTGCACGGGATGATCGGAAATTCGCGCAGCTCCGCGTACCTTTCCAGATCGGTCTCCTTCACGTACGCAAGCGGGCGGATCACGACGTTGCGGCCGTCGTCGGACTGCAGCTTCGGCGGCATGCCTTTCAGCTTGCCGCCGTAGAACAGGTTCAAAAGCAGCGTCTGCAGGATGTCGTCGCGGTGATGGCCGAGCGCGATCTTCGTCGCGCCCAGTTCGCCCGCGACGCGATACAGGATCCCGCGGCGCAGCCGCGAGCACAGCGAGCACGTGGTCTTGCCCTCGGGCACGAGGCGCTTGACGATGCTGTACGTGTCCTGATTTTCGATGTGGAACGGCACGCCGAGTTGCGTCAGATACTCGGGCAGCACGTGTTCCGGAAAGCCCGGCTGCTTCTGGTCGAGGTTCACCGCGACGATGTCGAAGTGAATCGGCGCGCGCTCGCGCAGACGCAACAGGACGTCGAGCAGCGCATAGCTGTCCTTGCCCCCCGACAGGCAGACCATCACCTTGTCGCCGTCCTCGATCATGTTGTAGTCGCCGATCGCCTGGCCGACCTGGCGCGCGAGACGCTTGAACAGCTTGTTGTTCTCGTACGCTTCCTTCTGCTCGCGGCGCGTGAGCGCGCGGCGGGCGGTGGTTTCGTCCGGTGCCGTATTCGTGCTCATGTCCGTGCTCATGTCCGTGGTCGTGGCGTCGCCATCGCGCGGCAGCGTTGCGGGGGCGTTCATGAATCAGTCCTCTTTGATGCGAAAGACCTCGACGCCCACCGCGTCGCAGTCCGGATAGACGTCGGGTTTCTCCGTCGATACGCGCACCGCGCGCACCTTCGGGTTGGCGAGGAGCGCGCTCGCGAGGTCGTCGCAGAGCGTCTCCTGCAGATGGATGTGCCCGCGTCCGACGCGCTCGGCCACCGTCGCGCGCATGAAGTCGTAGTCGACGACTTCGTGCAGCCGGTCGTCGTGCGGCGTCGATGCCGCGAGCGGCACGTACAGATCGACGTTGATCACGACGCGCTGCTCGCCGCGCTTCTCGAAGTCGTGCACGCCGATGTTGATGTGCACTTCGTAGTTGCGCAGAAAGAGCCGGCGGCAGTCGGCGAGCCGGGGATGAGCCAGAGTGGCGAAGGCGGCGGGCATGTGGGTTCCAGTCATTTCAAGGCGTGCGTCGAACGCACGAGGGCGGACGCGAGGCGCCCGCCGGTGTTGCATGGGAGCGCTCAGGCGCCCGTCAGAAACATCACGTCGCGCGGCAGCGGCAGCAGATGCTGGCCGCCGTCGACGACGAGCGTCGTGCCGGTCACGCCGCGCGCGCCGGCGAGATACAGCGCCGCGTCCACCAGATCCTCGGGCCGCGACGCGCGGCCGAGCGGCGTCACGCGATGCGCAGCCGCGAAGCCCGCCTCGGTCTGGTCCGCCGATTGCAGCGTCAGGCCCGGCGCGAGCCCGACCACGCGCACCTTCGGCGCGAGGGCCTGCGCGAGCGCGACGGTCGCGTTCTGCAACGCGGCTTTCGTCAGCGTGTACGACAGGTAATCCGGGTTCATGTTGTACAGCTTCTGGTCGAGCACGTTGATCACCACCGCGCGCAGCGCTTCGTCGTGCGCGGCCGCTTCCGGCGTCGCATCGTACAGCGTGCGCGCGAGCACGAGCGGCGCGCCGACGTTTACCGCCGTCAGATGCAGCAGACGCTCGTAGCCGACGTCGTGCGCGGTGTCCTCGTCGAATTGCGACGCATTGTTCACGACGCACGTGACGCGCCCGAGCGCCGCCCCGCACGCGCCGACGAGTCCCGCGACCTGCGCTTCGACCGCGAGATCCGCCTGCAGCGCGATCGCGCGACGGCCGAGCGCTTCGATCTGCGCGACCACGTCCGCCGCTTCGTCGCGCGACGCGCCGTAGTGGACTGCGACGTCCCAGCCGCGCGCCGCGAAACCGAGCGCGAACGCGCGGCCGATCCGGCGCGCGCCGCCGGTCACCAGCACGACGGGCGCGGGGCCGGCGCCGCGAGGCGTCTCGCTGAAATCGGGGGCGGAAACGGAAGCGGAAGCGGGGGCAGGCGAAACGCCGCCTCGCTGCGTGCCGGACATGGCGCTCATTTGCAATGCAGTCCGCTGTGCCGAGTAAAACTCTTAATAATCAGCATTTTATCCATATTTTCGAGCGCATATTTCGCCTTTTGGCACACGCCGGGGCACAACCCGCAGACCCGCACTTTCGACAGCAAAACCCTCGCCAAACAGTGGGCCGAACAGGTGGAAGCCGATTTACGCGCGGGACGCTGCATGCAGCGCATCGAGGTCGGGGGCCATACCGTGCGCGAGAGGATCGACAAGTATCGCGAGGAAGTCATGCTGACCTGCAAGCCGCGGCGAGAAGCCGATCAAGGCGGGGAGCGTCCGCGCGCCGGCTACATTTTCGCACGTGCTGAGCGCGGCCGTGAAGGAATGGGGCTGGCTCGAAACAGCACCGCGCGCCAGGGGTCGCGAAGCGACGCGTCAACAACGAACGTGTACGCCGTAATGGACCTGTATGCGCGCGAACGGCCTGAGTGATTCACGAAACCCGATATTCCGATTCATACGGGTTTGCGTCGTTGCAGCGCCTGCACGACCGGCCGCGCCCGAACCCTTCGCCCGTAGCGCGGGCCTTGTCGATCTAGTGAGTCGCAACGAATGCGTCCTGAACGCGCGCGGGAGACGTGATGCCGTTCGCGACGAGCAGTTGCGTGAGGATGCGTGCCTTCTGCGGATTCAGGTCGAGCGACACGACGAAGCCCGCCTTGTCGTCGTCGACCTCGACGTTCCGGTTGACGGATCCGGACCCACGCGTGTCGAGCGCACGACGACGATTCCGTCCCGGGCCGCCATCACGCCGCGCCCTCGCGCGTCACGGCTTGCAGCCACCTCGACCGCTTCGTACAGATCGGCAGGACCGCCCGCGCCGATGGCAGTGGACGGCCGCATGGAGCCGACCAGTACGACGGGCTTGTCCGTGTGCAACACGTTGTCGAGAAAGAAGGCCGTTTCTTCGAGCGTATCCGTGCCGTGCGTGATGACGATGGCATCAGCCTCATTGCGATCGGATATCTGCTGAATGCGCCGCGCCAGCCGGAACCACACTTGATCGTTCATGTCCTGTGATCCGATCGACGCAATCTGCTCCGCGCGCAGGTCCGCGAGCTTGTCGATGTCAGGAACGGACTGGATCAGTTGCTGGGCCGACACGCTGCCGGCGTCGTACGCGTTCTCAGCCCGGGGATCGGTTTTGCCGGCGATGGTCCCGCCCGTGGCGAGGATCAGGACGCGAGGCCGATCGACAGCGGCGGCACCCGTCGTGCCGGCAACGGCGGACGTGGCCGATGTCGGCGTCACCGTTCCGGCGGCCGCCAAAGCCAGGTTGGACTGACTTACGGCCGCCGCAACGCTCATCGTGACCAGCGGCGCGACGACACGTTTTTTGCGCACAGGCTTCGAACCCGTTGTGCCTTGCCGCTTCATGACTGGATTTCCGTCGAAACAATGGGTTGTTCGAGCGTATCCGCATCGGATGCGGTCAGCGAAACGGACGGCAGCGACGCCGGGCCGAACGTCTGCCGATCCCTGCTGCGCCTGAACTCTTCGTAGTACTCCTCCAGTACGCGACGCGTAAATTTCCCTATCGACGCGTACTCGCGATCGGTCAGATTGGCGAGAGAGACGCGAGCGGACGTATTCACAACCTCGAATCCATTGCCGGGCAACAGTACGACCCCCGTTTCCTCCGCCAGGCGGAACAGGAAGCGGGTGCCCAGATCGCTCTTTCTGAACCAGGCCTCGAACCCGGGGCCATACAACGATCCGCCCAGCTCCTGCAGATCGATCAGGGTGTAGTAGTTCGCGTCGTTGGCTTCGTGCTCGACGTCGACACCCATATTGGCGTAGAGCGTCTTGTAGCGTTGCCGTATCAGTTGTTTGGCCGCGTTCTTGTAGTGATGCTCGCGGTCCATCAGCCCATTCAATGCGAAGAGCGCCATCTGCAGTTGCTGCGGCACCGACAGCCGGGCCGTGTGGTTCAGAGCCACGGCGCGGCTGTCGGCAACGAGACGATCGATGAAGCGCAGCTTGCGCGGCTCCGTCGTCAGCGACACGTATCGCGCGTCGAGCCGCTTCTTCTCGTCTTCGGGCAAGCGGGTCAGCGCCGCGTCGAATGCGTTGTCGTCGTGCAGTGCGATGGTGCCGAGCCGCCAACCGGTAGCGCCAAAGTACTTGGAAAACGAATATACGCAGAGGGTATTGCGAGGGCACTTCGCGAACAGCGAGACGAAGTCGTCCGCGAAGGTCCCGTACACGTCGTCCGTGACGATGAAAAGCTCCGGCTTGCGGGTTGCGATCAGCTCGGCCAACTGGTCCAGCATCGCGTCGGACAGCTTCGTGGAAGGCGGATTGCTCGGGTTGACCAGACAGAAGATCTTGATTGCCGGGTCGAGCAGCTTGTCGAGTTCCGACTGCGGCAGTTGCCAGTCGGCGTGTTCGTCCATCCGGATATCGACGATGTCGAGTCCGTAGTCGGCGAGGACAGGAATTTCCAGATACGGGGAAAAGATCGGCGTGGCAATCGCGATCTTGTCGCCCGGCCGAACCAGACCGTTTTCGCGCAGGCTCTGAAAAATATAGGTCATCGCCGCCGTACCGCCTTCGGTCGCGAACACCGAAAAGTCGCCCTTTCGCGGTACCGACCCGAACATCTCCAGCGTGAGATAGGCTTTGACGATCTCTTCGGTATGCTGAAGCATTCTCGGCGGCGTGGGATAGCTGCAGCCGAGGAACGCGCCGACCATTTCGAACAGGAACGTATCCTGGTCGATCCCGAGCTGGTCCTTCGCATACGAAATGGCCGCCCGCAGGAAACGCACGCCGTCTTTTCCGCCACACGTATCCGCGTAGATTTCGAATCGCTGCGCAATGCCGTCGTGTTCCGGCAAGCCGCCAAACCCGCTGTTCAGGTACGAGTACGAACGCTGCGCTTCCTGCATGGCGAACTCGCCGATACTCAGGAAGGCGAGGCGAGGTAGCGTGGCGAGAAAGTTGGGGTTGCCGCGTCCGGCGTTCAGCATGAGACGCTGCGCGTCGGAAGATGCAATTTCTATCAGCCGGTCCTTGAGTTCAAACGGACTGAGATTGGCAAACTGGCTGAAATCCTGATTGTTCATGGTAAGCCTCGTATCGATTACGTTCAGAGAACGGCGTTTTTGGTGATCACGCCGACGATGACAGGTCCCCAGAGCGTAAGGAACACGTTGGCGACGGCGTAGGTGACGGTGAATGACACAACCGGCGTCGCGTTGCCGGCCTTGGCCAGCAACGCGGCGAAAGCCGGGTTCGCGCTGCGGCCGCCGGCAACGCACGCCAGCGCTTCGATGGGATTCCTGATACCCAGCAGGTAGTAGGAGAAAAAGAAGGTGATGATCTGCGGGATCAACGTGACGCCGACGCCGAGGAAAAACAGCGTCAAGCCGTAATGCTTGATGGCGACGAGTGCCTGCGGGCCCGCCCCGATCCCGACGATGCCGACGAACACAGCCAGCCCGAAGTCGCGCAGGAAGTTTGATGCGCCCACCGGCAGAGCGGCAAATCGCGGATGCACGCTGCGTAGCCAGCCGAACAGCAGGCCGGACAGCAGGCAGCCGCCACCGCTGCCGATCGAGACCGGAACGCCCCACAACCGGAACTCGATCATCCCGATGAGGACGCCCAACAGCATGCCGATGCCGAAGAAGATGAAATCGGTGACTTCGGCGGCGGTGATCTTGTAGCCAACCTTCGACTGGACGCGATCGAGATCGACTGGACTGCCAACGAAGTGCAGCTCGTCGCCCGTTTTCAGCTGCAGCTTGTTCAGCAGCGGCAGATCCCGTCCCATGCGCTTGACGGCGGTGAGGAAGACGCCATGGCGAATCTCGACGTCGGCATGGTCGTGAATCTCGCCGACTTCGCGACCATTGAGCGAGCGATTGGTCAGAATGATTTCGCGGTTTTCCTCGACGAGCGCGAGATCCCGCGGCGCGGTGACTTCATGCCCGATGACGTTGCCCGCGGTACCGAGGACGTCGATCATGCCAGTGACGGCAACCCGGTCGCCGGCCTGAATGACGGTGGCGTCGGAAAGCTCCAGCGCACCGCTGCCCCGAAACACTGCTTCCACAGCGGCATCGTCGAGTTCCTTGTCCAGCGTTAGCGCAGTCTTGCCGATCGCATGGCTGTTCGCCGTGACCTCATAGGTTCGCGTGGCGATGTCGCGTATTGCGTTGAACTGGCCGGGCTCGAGTTCGGTGCGTCCTCCCGACATCGTCTTGGCCAGCTTGAGCGCTTCCGCACGGATATCCCATTTCATGACCACCGGGAAGAACCAGCTGACCATGATGATCGGGCCGAGCGAACCGAAGATGTAGCAAACGGCATAGCCGACAGCCACGTTGGTCTGCATGGTCTTGACGAGCACGGGCGACAATCCGAGCCTCGCGAGCGCGTCGCCGGCCGTGCCGAGAATCGCGGACTGGGTGAGCCCGCCTGCGGCGAGTCCCGCGGCCATGCCCCGGTCGAGCCCGAACATCCACGCCGCGGCCAGAACGCACAACAGGCCTGTCAGGCACATGACGAACGACGACACTAGCTGGTTGAGCGAGCGCCGGTTCAGTGCGTGAAAGAACTGCGGGCCGCCCTGGAATCCGACGGCATAGATAAACAGCGCAAAAAAAATGTTTTTGATGTTGCTGTCGATGTCGACACCGAGCTGACCAATGACGACACCGACCAGCAGCGTGCCGGCAATCCCTCCCAGCACGAAATTCCCCACCTTGATCTTGCCGACGAGGTAGCCGAGCGCGATCGTCGCGAAAAGTGCAAGCAGTGGCTGGCTGCTAAATAGATACCGAATGAGTTCCATGCTCGTTCCTGATTTTATTCCGCAAGATTTAATCTCTGCCGGCGTAATTTCCCCGGAGACCCTGACTCGGATAAACCTGATTTCATGTTCTTGTCAGGTGAATTGGCGCCATCGCCATTGCAAAAACTCTTTAATCAATGCCGGCGATAAACAGGATGGAGTGTAGGTTGGGCGGACAGGCCACTACTGATCTGAATCAATCCTCGTATGAACATACGAAAACGATATTTTTCTTACAAACCGAATGGAAAATGAAGCGATTTCGACAGGTGCGACGCACAAAAACCGCCTTGTCAATCCAATGAAGGAATGCTCTTTCCGTCTTGAATATTCCAGCAATCACCGCATTCCATCTATTACGCTCGCGAACCTTTCAACATCCCTTATGAATGACCGATTGCCTCGAATCCGTAATTGATCTGAGTCGGATTAATTTTTTACGCCCCTATATTTGTCAGAACGATTGATACGCGATTTCATCCCGGGCTTCGATGCCGGTTGATCTCGCTCAATTGACAACCGGCACGCCCTTTTAACCTGTATTCATGCCAGTGCAAACGACAAGGAGTTGCGCGATGAAAACGGCCAGCGTAAAGCGCCAGCGACATGTCCGTCGATGGACTGTCAATGCGGTCAGGGTGGCCTGCGTCGCAACACTGGTCTCCATGGCTGCCACGTGGGCGGGCGCAATTTACGACCATCCCGTCGACGACGAGATCGTCGCCGGAATGCAATCCCCGGATTGCACAGCGGTACGCACGATGAAACCCGGGTCGCTGCTGACGTCGACGTTGCCGGACGATGGCATCTGCCGCGCTTTATTCCTTTATCGCGGCAGCTTCGCGAACGCGCCGGACAACGAAGAGGCGTATCGAGATGCCGTTGCACAAAGCCGGCTGGATGAATTCCAGCAACTGCTCGCATACGTCTGGCTTCTGGTTACGGTCGTGGCCGGCGCAGGATATGCGCTGTTCGCCTGTGGTCTCGAAGTATGGCGCGGTCTATCGCCTTCAGAACGATCCTCCTGGCGTGATGTCGGCAACGTTTCTTTCTCCACTGTTAGTCAGGAAGACAAATCATGTTGAACGGAATCTTGCCGACGTTGTCCGCCCTTTTCTGCATGGGCCTTGGCTCGCTCGCGTATCTGCGGCTGCACGAAACGCGTGGCCGATACGAACGCGTCGCGGTCGTTCGGGCCGCCGGGCGAGCCTATAGACGATGACGTGATTCGAACAAGGCCACGGAAATGAAATGGCTCATCCTCGGGTGCGCGATCGGCCTTGCATGCTCGAGCGCTGGATATGGCGAGCATCTCGCGCCTCTCGATGAAATCCGCATTCAGACAGCGTTCGACGATGTGCTCGACAGCTATCGCTACCGTGCCAGTCTCGTGACTCCGCTGGAAGCTGCGTTGCACTGCGAGACATCGCGGCCGGGGCGGCGCCGCGGCTCGAAACCTGACGAGTGCCCAACGCAAGCGTTCGGCAAACTCAAGACCGCGGTTGCCGCTGCGGCCGCGAATGCCGAAGTCACAGCGGAGCGTGCGGACATGCCCGACAACGCCGAAGCGTTTCACCGGTTCGAAGCCGCCGAGAGCCGGCTGTCGGATACATTGGCAACGCTTCTCGCCGCCATCGATCATGATCGCGCGCTGTCGGCAAATCCGGACGTGGCGCGCCTCCGTGTGCAGTTTGCCGTCGCGGCGGACGACATTCTCGAAGCGCGTCAGAAATACGACGAGGCGGCCGGACGATATGGCCGGGCGCTCGCGAACTGCCCGGCCGATATTCCCGCAAGATGCTCACCTGCGCATCCGCTCCCCGTGTTCGGCCTGCCTGATCGAGCGCCCGAACCCCTGCGGGCGCGCACCGATTTCGGCGTGCTGCGCGGAACCATGCGCGTGTGAATCCGACCAGGTCAGACCCGCTCCAGGCTGTCGATGTCGACGATCCTGGCTTGTTTGCCTTTCATGCTGACCGCCCCACGTTGCTGCAGCCGCGTGAGCATCCGGCTGACCGTCTCCAGCTTGAGCCCGAGATAGCAGCCGATTTCCTCCCGCGTCATTCTCAACTGGAACTCCGTTGACGAGTAACCGCGCTCGCGGTAACGCTTCGACAGGCTGAGCAGGAACGAAGCGACGCGCTCCTCTGCCGTCATGCAACCGATAAGCATCATATGGGCCGATTCACGCACGATTTCCCGGCTCATCATCGAATGCAAGTGATGCTGCAATTCCTTGTTCTCACAACTCAGCATCTCGAGCGTCGCGAACGGTATGACGCAAACAACGCTGTCTTCCAGCGCGATCGCATCCAGCGTGTGCTTGCCCGAGGTGATGCCTTCCATGCCGAGAAAGTCCCCGACGATCTGAAAACCCGTGATTTGCTCGCGACCATCCGTATGCATGGCAACCGTCTTCGACGATCCGGCCCGGATCACATACAGGTTGCAAAACGCGTCTCCTGCCCGGTAGACCGTTTCTCCGCGCCTGACCTTTCGGCTATTGCCGAAAATGCCGATCGGGCTGATCGCGTTTTGATTGCGCAGCGTGGCCGGCATGCACAGGTCGCGTGTCGCGCAATGTCGGCAATTGACAGAGCCGGCAAACTCGCGTCGAACGATTTGCCCGGCTACGCTGCTGCTTGCGGGCAGCGGCACACGCTGCAGGGCCTGCCCATGCTCCGGCTTCACGGCCGACGCGTCAGCCGACGCGACGTAAACAGACGGCGGGACGGGAAAACGGAACGAGCGAGCGGTCGCTAACGGGTTTGCAGCATCGATCATGGGGCTCTCCATCACGGACGACGGCCTTGCCGCGTACAGGGTTGTTGGAGCGCCCGTACGGGGCGCTGGAACATCGGGTGATGGAATGATTTTCCCGGCAACGCCAAGAGGCCGCCTATCGGCGAACCCAGTGCAGTGTTGTAGGTGTTTCCCTACAAAGACGACGCTCGGGGTTCAATGATCCGTTCAAGCGAGCAGCCCGTTTTCGACTGCATAACGAGTGAGTTCGGCATTGCTGCTCAAACCCATTTTCTCGAGAATGCGCATGCGGTATGTCGTGACCGTCTTGGGACTGAGATGGAGCATTTCGCCGATTCTGATCAGGCTTTCACCTCGTGCGAGCAACTTGAGGACTTCGAGTTCGCGATTCGACAACGCCTCGTGCGACGCGCTGCTTTTTCCACTGAGCACGCTGGCGAATTTTTCCGCAAGCGCGGGGCTCACATATTTGCCGCCAACTGCGGCCTTCCTGACTGCCGCGATCAGCGCCGAGGTCGGGCTGTCCTTGGTCAGGTAGCCGGACGCGCCGAGCTTGAGCGCTCGCAGCGCATAGATTTCCTCGGAATAGGTGCTGAGAATCAGGACCGCGAGCCCGGGGTGGGCAGCGCGCAGCAACTTGAGCAACTCGAGGCCATTCTTGCCCGGCAGTGCAATGTCGACCAGCGCAACGTCGAAATCCTGGGTCTGCACCTGCTGCAACGCATCGGCCGCCGTTTCGGCTTCGCCCACGACACGAATATCGGCGGCCGCCCCGAGCATCAGCCTTACACCGTTTCGGGCAACCGTGTGGTCGTCCACGAGCAGGACCTTGATTGACTCAGCCACCCGCTACTCCTCTTTCCAGGGGTAGTGTCAGCAGGACGGTGGTGCCATGCCCGGGCGCGCCGGTAACGGTTAATTCGCCGCCGAAGTGATACGCCCGCTCACGCATGCCCAGTATTCCCCATGATCGATCTTTCAGCGCCTCCGTTTCGATACCCTTTCCATCGTCGACGATCGCGACCAGCAGCGCGTCATCGGACCTCGTCGCGCGAATGGAAACGCGTGACGCTTCGGCGTGGCGCAAAACGTTGGTCGTCGTTTCCTGCACGATCCGGAACAGCATCGTGCTCCGGTCCGGACCCAGTTCGACCGACACGACATCGGAAGCAATACTGCACTCGCACACCAGATCGGAACGCTTTTCGATCTGGTTCGCATACCATTCAAGCGCTTCCCAAACGCCGAGCTGGTCGAGCACGCTAGGTCTCAGGTCGGTAATGACCCTGCGCACGGCCTCGATCGCATCGTCCGCCAACCGTGTGGCATCCATGAGCAAGGGGTCGGGCGCGTGCCCCGCCTCGACGGACCGGTCGACTGAAACGGAGACATACGCCTTGATCCCCGTGAGCAGACTGCCCAGCTCGTCGTGTATTTCCTGGGCGATGTGTTTGCGCTCGTCCTCCTTGATCGCCTCCTGGTGTGCCGCCAGCGAGCGCAGCGCTTCGCGCGATTGTCGCAAGGCGATTTCGGACGCCTTGTTTTGCGTAATGTCGACGAGGATGCCCTGGACGAAAATCCGATGCCCCGCATCGTCGAACACGGCCTGATTTTCGTCGCGAAACCATAGGACGTCCCCATTCTTTGCGATCAGCCGGTACTCCACTCGCATCGGTTCGTGAGCGCCGGCCCGCGCCGCGAAAGCGTCGCGTACACGCTCGAGATCGTCCGGGTGGATTCTGCTTTGATGAAGCTGCGGATCCGCGAGCCATTCCTCAGCGGAAAAGCCGAGCATCGCAATCTGCGGGCTGATGTATTGAAGAGCAGCGGATTCGTCCGAAGACGAGATATAGGTGATCGCCTGAATCTGCTCCACCAGCGTGCGAAATTTGGCCTCTGCCTGACGCTTGGCCTCGAGCATCTGCTGCGTGCTCAACATGCGCCGTATCGCGGCCGGAAGCTGGCCGAGATACAGTAACTCGGAGTCCTTTCCGAGGTAATCCCTCGCCCCTCTGCGCATCAACTCGGCCGCCACCGCCGCGCTGTCGTCGCCGGTGAGCACCATGACAGGTACGACGATTTCGCCTGCGTCGCCGGCCAGTTCGGCGAGGAATTCCAGACCGGTCATGTCCGGCAGGTTATAGTCGAGCAGCACACAATCCGGCTTTTCCGATATCAGCAGCCGCAATCCCTCTCGCCCGGTTTCCGCTTCGACGAGCACGAAGTCGACCAGCGGATTCGCGACGAATGCGCGGCGGCACGCCATGCGGTCCACCGCGTCGTCCTCGACAAGCAGCACGCGAATCTGCGGCTTTGTCATGACCGCTTTCTCCGGCTCGGCGGTCATGAAGGTTGTACGCGACACGTATTCATGGCATTTCGCTAATGGACCAGTACAGGTCGATAGAACGCATCACCTCGACGAATTGACGATAGTCGACCGGCTTCGCCATGTAGCCGGCTACGCTGAAGTTGAAGCTGTTCACCTTGTCCTGCTGCTCTTCGGATGTGGTCAACACCACCACCGGGTAGCGACGCAACTCTTCGTCTGCCTTGGCAACCTGGAGAAACTCTATGCCGTTCATGACCGGCATATTCAGATCGAGCAGGATGATGCACGGTCTTTCGTTTGCGGGATCACGCAGATAGGCCAATGCCCGTTCGCCGTTTTCCTGCGGAATGACCGGATTCGTTACGTGAATTTCCTTCAGCGCGCGCCGGATCGTCATAATGTCGACCTCGTCGTCCTCCACGAGAAGGATCGGCCTGTTCGGCGTTTTCATGCAATATTCTCCCGAAAGCGGTCTTGTTTAGCGCTGAAAGGTAATGTGAAATAAAACGTGCTGCCAAGCCCGACGACTGATTCTACCCAGATTTCGCCGCCATACATGTCGAGGATCTTTCTCGCGAGAGTAAGACCGACACCCGTGCTTTCAACCCGGTCACGTGGCGCAAGCGTCTGAAACAGCTGGAAGATGCGCTCGAAATGCCTCGGCTCGATGCCGGGTCCATTGTCGCTAACGGAAAACTGCCATTTACCCGCATGTTGGGTGCATCCAATACGCACTTTGCCCACGGGTTTGTCCATATACTTGATCGCATTGGAAATCAGGTTCTGGAACACTTGTTGAATTCGGGTCCGCTCAGCCAGCACCGTGGGCAATGCGTCCTCCACGGTCACGGTAATGGTTTCGGGAGGCGCAAGCAGATCGATCACCTCGCGCACCAGAACGTTCAGATCGATCACGACCGGGGTTTCCCGCACCCGGCCGACCCGCGAGTATTGAAGGATGCCGTCGATCAGCGCACTCATCCGGTGTACGCGGCTGATCAACAGCCGCATGTGCTCGCGGCCTTCGTCGTCGAACTTGTCCGCGTAATCGACCGACAGCCAGTCGGCGAGCGATCCGATACCACGCAGCGGCGCTTTCAGGTCGTGCGAAACGACATACGCGAAGTTCGTCAGTTCCTCATTGGCGCTGCTGATCTCCTGCAACAGGCGCGAGCGCTGTTCGTCCGCGCGCTTTCTTTCCGTAATATCCCGAACGATCCCCGTAAACATCCGACGCTGCCCGAGATACATTTCGGAAACGGCGAGATCCATCGGAAAGGTGCTGCCGTCCTTGCGCAAACCGACGACCTCCCGGCCGATGCCGATAATTCTTTTTTCGCCAGTCTGTCGATACCGTGCGAGGTAGCCGTCGTGCATGTCGCGGTACGGCTGAGGCATCAGCATCGATATGTTCCGGCCAACCATTTCCGATGCGTCGTAACCGAATAATTGTTGAGTTCTCGGATTGACGCGTTCGACCACGCCCGTTTCGTCGATGGTGATAATGGCGTCAACCGCGGTATCGACGATGGCGCGCATCCGGGCTTCACCGTCCAGCAGCGCCTGCTCGGCGCGCTTGCGAGCCGTGATATCGTGGATCGTCGCCATGACGAGATCCAGCCCGCGATCCGTTTTGAGGGGCGACAGACTCACCTCGATGGGAAACTCGGTGCCGTCACGGTGGCAGCCGAGAAGCTCGAGCCCGACCCCCATCGAACGGGGTCGAGGATTGGCGAAAAAATCGATGCGGCGGGCAACGTGGGAATCACGAACCCGCTCGGGCATCAGGATCTCCAGCGGCTTTCCAGAAAGATCGTCCCGTGTGTAGCCAAAAAGCCGTTCCACAGGGGGATTGGCGAAAACGACCACACCATCGTGGTCGACGATAAGCATTGCGTCCGATGCGGAATTCAAAAGCCAGTCCAGCGTCTGCACTTCAACGATATGGTCTTTCATGGTATTCGGCGAGGACTAGATTGATTCGGCGTTGCACGCAGGGAAGGAGATCGACGTTTCGACACACCGTCGGGACAATGCCGGGCGCAGTAGCTGACCGCAATAGTCTAGCAGTACGCCGTTGTCGATTGCATCCGTCGACAACGGGTCAACGTATTGGTGCCGGCGATAAGCAGCGCAACCGCTTTCTACTCGGCAGCGGGACGTCGCGTCACGAAGGATGCCGTGAAAAGGCGCCGAAGACCGGGATTGCTGCGCCTCGTCGGCACCTGATTGTTCTTCGCCATGTCGTTGTCGATAGTCGCGTACCAGACTTTCTGGTTTAAGCCGACGATTCGTAACAAGAAGACCAATGCAAGCCGCTGCGCGCTATAGATTTGTTTAGCGGGCGACCCCGAATATTCACGCGCCTGTAATAGCTGATAAAGCGAGCAAGCGAATAACAGAAGCGCCACGTCGGGCATGGGGACAATTCGAGCAGATCGGAGAAAGAATTCGAAGCGGAATCCTGCCAGATTCCGGCGGATTTGCTCAGGCGCGCGCTGCGGCGCGCGCGGCGAGCCGAAAACCGGCGTGTGAGCGGTTTTTCGACCGTATCGTCTTTTTTCAGGGCCGAATCATTCGCTCGACGGCCGGAAACTTCGGCCAGGCGCACGAAAGAAGCGTAATTCCGGGTCATTACGGACCGGCAAACCAGGTCTTGTGTCGCGATAACAGCCCTGGCGCGCTGATGGCACAGCGGCATCGAAACCCATGAAATTGGGCGAAACAAAATTCAAGTGCCGCCAATCTGGCCAGTCGAAACTATTATCATCAGCGATCCTCTGCTATCCCGGCAAACAACGAAACCGCCTTTACAATGCCGGGATGAACCCGAAAGCTCACCAACCCGATAACTTACCTGTTCCGGAACCGACCGCGCTCGCGCAGTCGGAGGCGCTCGCGGCGACGATCCGCGCCGAGATCGCCGCGTCCGGCGGCTGGCTGCCGTTCGACCGCTACATGGAACGCGCGCTGTACGCGCCGGGCCTCGGCTACTACAGCGGCGGCGCGCAGAAATTCGGTTGGCGCGGCGACGACGGCAGCGACTTCGTGACCGCGCCGGAACTGTCGCCGCTTTTCGCGGCGACGCTCGCGCGGGCCGTCGGCGAGGCGCTCGCTGCAAGCGGCACCACGCAGCTAATGGAATTCGGCGCGGGCACCGGCAAGCTCGCGGCCGGCTTGCTCGCGGCGCTCGACGCGGCCGGCGTGCCGCTCGACGCGTACTCGATCGTCGAGCTGTCGGGCGAGTTGCGCGAGCGCCAACGCGCGACGATCGAAGCGCACGCTCCGACGCTCGCCGCCAAAGTGCGCTGGCTCGATGCGCTGCCCGAGCGGTTCGAGGGCGTCGTGGTCGGCAACGAGGTGCTCGATGCGATGCCGGTGCAGCTCTTCGCGCGCCACGACGCGGTGTGGCACGAACGAGGCGTCGCGGTAACGGACGACGGCGCGTTCGCGTTCTCCGACCGCCCGCTGAACCGGGCGCACGATACCTCGCACGACAACCCGCTCGCCGCAATCGAAGGCAGCGAAGACTACGTGACCGAAACGCACACGGCGGCGCTCGCCTTCACGCGAACGGTCTCGTCGATGCTCGCGCGCGGGGTCGCGTTCTTCATTGACTATGGTTTTCCGCGTCACGAGTACTACCACGCGCAACGCACGCAGGGCACGCTGATGTGCCATTACCGGCATCGCGCGCACGGCGACCCGTTTCTGTACCCCGGCTTGCAGGACATCACGTCGCACATCGATTTCACCGGCATCGCGCAAGCGGCCGTCGAAGCGGGCGCCACGCTGGCCGGCTTCACGTCGCAGGCGCGCTTTCTGATGAACGCGGGCATCACCGACGTGCTGTCGGAACTGGACCCGCGCGACGTCGAGCGCTTCCTGCCGGCCGCGAACGCGGTGCAAAAGCTCGTCTCCGAATCGGAGATGGGCGAGCTCTTCAAGGTGATCGCCTTCGCTCGCGGCTTCGATGCGCAAGCCGCGCCGCTCGCCGCGTTCTCGCGCGGCGACCGCTCGCACACGCTCTGACGATGATCCGCTGGTTCCTCACCACGTTCATCGCGGTTGCGATCCTGTCCGGCACGTCGCCGTGGCTGCGCAAGATCGGCATCGGCCGTCTGCCCGGCGACGTGACGCTGCGGCTCTTCGGCCGCGAATATCCCCTGCCCTTCATGTCGACGCTCGTGCTGTCGATGCTGCTGTCGTTCATCGTTCGCGTGCTCTGACGCGCGAATCGACCCCTCTACTGGCTGCGCGTCGCCCGCCCCATATGGGTGCCGGACCAATACGCGTATCCATTAAAAACGCCTAGCGAATACGGTCACGAATAAGGACAAATTCGGAATTTGCCTATTCGTACGCGTCAAGCCGCCAAACATAATCATCCGGCGCTGTTGCAGCGCGGGTGGCCGCCGGGCAGGGATCGCCGGCTCGCATCGATCACGGGTTGTCTCTTTGCACGGCCGTCGCGCGAAACGGCGCAATGCAGGAAAGGCGCGACGCCCCCACCTTCTCACGAACCGCATCAGGCCGGTTTCGCGACCGGTTCGCTGCGTGTGTTTGCCTTTTCAAAAGGAAGTACTCATGAAGAAACATATTCTCGCGGTCACGATCGCCGCTCTGCCGGCCCTCGCATTGGCTGCTCCGAGCGACAACACCATCAACTTTCAGGGTGAAGTCACCGACCAGACCTGTCAGGTGACGATCAACGGCAATACGGGGAATGCGACGGTTTTGCTGCCGACGGTAACGTCCGCGGCGCTGAATACCATGGGTCAAATCGCCGGGCGGACCAGGTTCACCGTCGGCCTCAGCGACTGCATGGCGCCCACGTTCAATCAGACAGTCGACACTGTGTTCATCGGCAACCAGACCACCCCCTCGGGCAATCTCGCCAACACCGGCAGCGCGACGAACGTCGAGTTGCAGCTTCTCGATCCGAACTCGCCCACTTCACCCTTCGTGCTGAGCAACGTCAATGGCGTCAAGGCACCCGGCCTGATCATCGAACAAGGCTCGACATCCGCATCGTACGACTTCGCGGTCCAGTACGTGACCGAGGAAGGCGGCGCCATGCCGGGCTCGGTGCTCGGCAGCGTGCAGTACGCGGTGGTCTACCACTAACCCGCACGGCGCACGCGGCGGCCGGGCAGTCGCGCCCGTCTGCCGCCGCATGCGCCTTCCGGTGAATTCGTTCGTTTCTTCGAAGTCGGTTGCGCTCATGATTTCCCGTCACTCCATCGCCTTCTCCGCTATCGCCATGGGTATCGCGGCGTTCGCGTCGATCGGCACCGCGTCCGCCAGCGTGACGCTGCCCAACACCCGCGTGATCTACGACGGGGGCGCGCGCGAGCAGAGTCTGCAGTTCACGAATCAGGACGATGGGCCGAGCGTGATGCAAGTGTGGGTCGATTCCGGAGACGAACACTCGACGCCGAAAACCGCCAACGCACCGTTCATCGTCACGCCGCCGGTCTTTCGCATCGAACCGCACGCCGGTCAGACGGCACGTCTCGTGTTCACCGGCGCCGACTTGCCGCAGGACCGCGAATCGGTGTTCTACCTGAACACGCTGCAGGTTCCGTCCGCCAACGCCGCGTATGCAGACCAGAACCAGATGATGGTGATGCTGCGCAATCGCCTGAAGATCTTCTATCGTCCGCGCGGCATCGAAGGCCGCCCGCAAAACGCGGCCGACAAGCTCGCGTTCAGCGTGCTCGAAGACGGCAAACGCACGCAGATCGCGGTCAGCAACGCGTCCGGCTATCACGTGTCGCTGGTCGGCGGCGAACTGGCGTGCGGCCCGCAGACCGCGAAGTTTTCCGCCGGCATGATCGCCCCGCGCTCCGACGCGCAATGGGACGTCAAGGGCTCCTGCCCCGCCAGCGCCACGCCTGCCCGCGTGAAGGTCCACTACGTGGACGATTACGGCGCATTCCGCGAGGCCGACTATCCGGTCGCTGCGGGCAGCGCGAAATGACATGACGCGGCGCAGCCATCACGCCGCATCGCGCCCGCGTGGCGGCCGGCGCGTGCCGACCTGGCCCGCACGCGTGTCGCTGATCGGCGCCGCGCTGGGCTTCGCCGGCGCGCCGTGCGTCGCACTCGCCGCGCCGGTCGGCGACAACGGTTCGGCCCGCGACACGACGCTCGCATACAGCTTCGACAGCCGGCTGCTGCTCGGCTCGTCGGTCGGCGTGGCCAACATCGAACGGTTCAACCAGGCGAGCACGGTGCAACCGGGCAACTATCGGGTCGACGTGTACGTCAACGACGTGTTCGTCACGCGAGAGTCGATCGAATTCCGCAGCACCGGCAGCGGCGTCGAGCCTTGTCTGGGCGACAGCCTGCTGACGTCGGCGGGTATCGACATCGCGCAGGCCGCGCCCGGCGACGCAGCCCCTGAACCGGCCGCACCGGATGGCGGCGAGCCCGCCGCGCAATGCGTGCCGCTCGCGCGCCGCGTGCCCCAGGCATCGACCGCATTCGACTTGCCGCGCCTGCGACTCGACCTCCGCGTGCCGCAGGCGCAGATGAAACACGTGCCGCGCGGCTCCGTCGATCCGTCGAACTACGACGCGGGGCAAACCGTCGGCTATGTGAACTACGACGCGAGCTACTTCACCGCGTCGGCGTCCGGCCTGCGCACCGACTCGTTCTACACGGGCCTCAATGCCGGCGTGAACGTCGGGCTGTGGCGCCTGCGCGAGCAGTCCGCGTACTCGTACGGAAGCGGCGCCGGCGCGAGCCGCAGCCAGTGGAACCAGATCCGCGCGTATGCCGAGCGTCCGCTGGTTTCGCTCGGCAGCCGGCTCGTCGTCGGCCAGAACTACACGTCGGGCACCCTCTTCAGTTCGGTCGGCTATACCGGCCTTCATATCGAAACCGACGACCGCATGTTGCCCGACTCGCTGCGCGGCTATGCGCCGGTCGTCAACGGCGTCGCGAACACCAACGCCCGCGTGGTCATCAGCCAGAACGGCCATGTGATCTACCAGACCACCGTCGCGCCGGGCCCGTTTTCGATTCGCGACCTCAATCCGACCAGCTACCAGGGCGACCTGAACGTGCAGGTGATCGAGGCGAACGGGCAGGTGTCGACGTTCACCGTGCCGTTCTCGGCGGTGCCCAACTCGCTTCGGCCCGGGCTTTCTCACTGGAGCGCGACCGTGGGCCAGGTGCGCCAGGTCGGCAACGCGCGGGACAAGTTCGTCGACCTGACTTACGAGCGCGGCCTGACGAACGCGTTGACCGTCAACGGCGGCGCGCGCGTCGCGACCGACTATCAGTCGTTCGTCACCGGCGCCGTCGTCGCGACGCCGGCGGGCGCGTTCGGACTGAACGCGTCGTGGTCGCACGCGCTCGACGCGGACGGCCGCCACGTGAACGGCTGGCTAGGCTCGATCAACTACAGCCGCACGATCCACCAGACCGGCACGACGGTCACGCTCGCCGGCTACCGCTATTCGACGGGCGGCTACCGCGATTTCATCGATGCGCTGAGCGCGCGTCAGGCGGCGGCGAACGGGTTCAACTGGTCGTCCAGCACGTATCGCCAACGCGACCAGTTCGTCGTGAACGTAAACCAGAGCTTCGGCCGGTATGGCTTTCTGTCGGGCTCCGCGTCGACGAGCAGCTACTACAGCGGGCGCTCGCGCGACACGCAGTACCAGCTCAGCTACAGCAACCACTTCCGCTCGATCAGCTACAACCTGTCGCTGATCCGCCAGCGAACCGGCACGCTGTACGGCGCGCGCACGCCGGGGCTCATCGGCGGCACCACGATGAGCCCCAGCACGAACTCGCGTTCGACCACCGCGCTGATGGCGACCGTGTCGATCCCGCTCGGCTCCGGGCCGCGCTCGGCGTCGCTCTCCGGCAGCTTCTCGCACAGCAGCGACCAGGGGTCGACGTGGCAGGCGTCGGTGAGCGGCATCGCGGACGCCGCGCAGACGCTCAGCTACGGGATCACCGCATCCGGCGAAACGCAGGGCGGCTCGAAGCGCTTCGCCGGCAACCTGCAGAAGAACCTGTCGGTGCTGACCGCGGGAGCGAACTACTCGCAGGGCGGCGGCTACTGGCAGGCCGGCGCGAACGCGCGCGGCGCGGCCGTCGTGCATGCGGGCGGGGTCACGCCGGGGCCGTATCTGAGCGATACGTTCGGCATCGTCGAGGCGAAAGGCGCGCAAGGCGCGACCGTGCGCAACACGCAAGGCACGCGCGTGAACGGCGCGGGTTATGCGATCGTCCCGTCGCTCACGCCTTATCGCTACAACGACGTGGCGCTCGACACCCGCGGCATCAACGAGAACGCGGAACTCACCGGCGCACAGGCGCGCGTTGCGCCGATCGCAGGGTCCGCGGTACTGATGAAGTTCGAGACGCTGACCGGTCACGCGCTGCTGATAGGCGCGACGCGCCCCGATGGCGACCCGCTGCCGCTCGGCGCCGACGTGCTCGACGACACCGGCGCGACGATCGGCGTGGTCGGACAGGGAAGCCAGGTGTACGCACGCGTGCCGTCGGAGCGCGGCACGCTCACGGTGAAATGGGGTAGCGCAACGGCAGAGCAATGCGCGATTGCGTATGACGTCAGCCAATATGCGCATCAACCGCTGATCACGAATATCGACGCATCGTGCACGGCGGCATCGGCATCGGCATCGCCGGCGAGCGGCGCGAAGGCGGACGCGCAATGACTCCCCACATCCACTCGACTCGTCAGGCCGACCCCGTACCGGGCCTGGCCGCTATCCGGAATGCTTGCGTGATGTTCTTTCGTTCACTGAATCTGTCGGCGTTCGCGCGTTCCCGATGCGTGACCATCGCGCTTTCGATGCTGGCCGTCGCGGCACTCGTCGTCATTCCGATACGCGCGAATGCGCAGGCGAATGGCTGCTACAAGATCGAGGTCCCCACGAGCATCGCGACTTCGGAGTACTACACCGATCCGGGAACGGTCACCCGGGCCTGGTCGGGCTCGATCGACGCGGCGGGACAAGGCGCCTTCGCGATGACCATCAACATCAATGCGCCGCCGTTCGTACCCGACGGCACGCTGCTCGGCAGCGTCATCTCGCCCATCTACAACCTCGGCAGCAGTGGTATCGGCAGCTACAGCCCCGAGCAGGTGCTGTTCCGATGCTCGCCCGATTCCGGCGGCAGCATGTACGAGTACTACTCGACGAACGGCGATTCCGCGTGGGCCGGCGCGACGGATGTGAGCGCACAGTCCGGCATTCCTGGAACTTACCTCGCGTATTACACGGGCTCCGTCTTCCGGGTCACGAACGTCACGAACGGGGACATCCTCTCGCGCTACTGGAAGGCGCGGCCGCTCACCGGACTCGATAAGGACAGCAAGGGATGGTTTCTCGTCAAGGCGAAGAACTTCAGTCAGTACAAGCTCGAATACTTCCAGTGCACGACCTGCCAGGCCGGCGCCACGACCGGCACGGGCTCGTCGCCGGAAAGCCAGCCCGTCGGCTACGTGGCGTTTGTCGGCGGCAATAGCGGCAACATCATCAAGGGCAACCTGTCCGTCGGCGCGGACGCCGCAACGAACTGGAACGGCTGGCATCTCACATGGCCGGGCGCCATCAACCCCTACCTCACGGTCAACGTCAGAAGAGCCGCGACCTGTGCGGTCACGAACGCCACGCCGTTCGTGCGGTTCCCGACGATGACCGTGTCCGATCTGAACCGAGGCCAATCGAAACAGCTGCCCGTCACGATCCAGATGCAATGCCAGTCTACGACGCCCCTCAACATGGACGCGCTGAGGAGCGGAACAGCGGCCACGCAGACGGCGCTCGGCCTGCTCGCTCAGCCGGAGAATGCGCAAAGCGCCATCAGCGCCGGACTCAGGACGGCGGGAAGCGGCGTCACCTGGCTGCTTTCCGACGGCTACGGCACCGACCCGAGCGCGGCGACCGGCGTCGGCGTGGCCCTGTCGCGGCCGGACGGCACGCCGCTGAACTTCCTCACCAATCAGTACGTGACGACCGGCGGCGCGAAAGACGGCTGGGATCCGGTGCTGAACGACGCGACCGCAGACGGGCCGCAGGTCAGCGGCATCGTCAAGTACACGCGCACGGTCAACGCGACGTTCAAGGCGTTCGCGCCCGGTGTCACGCCGGTCACGCCGGGGCACTACAACGCGACCGCGCAGGTCATCGTGCGCGTGCAGTAGGCGGGTCCGTTCGATGCACGATCCAGTAATCGTTCTCACTGCGGCGCGCAGCGGCCGCCGCGCGCCGCTTGCCCGTCTCGTTTCGGATTGGCTGTTGCACGCGGCGCACGTGCTCGGCTGGCTCACGCTGTTCGCGTGGACCGCCGTCGCGAACGCGGGCGTCACGCCCGAAGTGTCGCGGGTCGTCTTCAACGGGGGTTCTGTCGAGCAGTCGTTGCAGTTGTTCAACGTGAACCCGTATCCGGTGCTGGGGCAGGCGTGGGTGGACGACGGCCGGATCGACGCGTTGCCGCAGCAGTCGAAAGCGCAGGTGATCGCGTTGCCGCCGGTCTTCCGGATGAGCGCCGGTGCGCAGACGAGCCTGCGCCTCATCAACGTCGACACCCGCAGCCTGCCGACGGACCGCGAATCGCTCCTGTGGCTCAATCTCTTCGAGATTCCCGCAACGCCGACACACCGCGCGGCCGACGAAGTGAGCCTGACGGTCACAATGCGCACGCAGATCAAAGTGTTCGTGCGGCCGGACAAGCTTCCGTATCCGCAGACCGAGCTGGCGAAGCATCTGGTGTTCGCGTTGCGTCGAAGCGGGAACACGCTCACGCTGTCCGTCGACAACCCGACGCCTTACCACGCGACGATCAGCATGGCCCGCGTCACGGTCGGCGAGCGCTCTGCGGAGCAGACGATGGACACGATCGCGCCGTTTTCGAGCGCGAGCGTGGCGCTCGACGGGCTGCGCGACGCCGTCGGCGACCGCGCCACGTTGCAGTACACGCTGATCGGCGACGACGGCAACCCGGTCGTGGATCAACGCGACCTGCCGTTCGCAGACGCCCAGCCGCCAGTCGGCGCGACCTGAGAAGCGCGAACCGGGCGAGCGCCCGGCTCTTTATCGCGCGATCGCACGACCGGCAAACAGGCAGCGCCTACGACTGCGCCGCCAACACCTGCTCGACCGCCTGCACTCGCGCGCGATGCACGGCTTCCTTGATCTTCCCGGCGCCGCCGTCGCATTCGCGCGCAATGGCGCCTGCGTCGACGCCGCGCGCCGCGATCAGTGCGACGCGCAACCGCTCGGCCTGCGGATACGGCTCGCTTTCCCGCCCGAGCCGTCCACGCAGATCCGCTTCGCACGCCTGCAACGCCTCGGCGAAACGCGCGGGCTTGCGCAGCGCGTCGCAGCGTTCCAGCATCCGCACGAGCGCCGCCGCGCCCATCTCCATCACGCGATGCACGTTGCCGTGCTCGCGCGCGACGAGCACCGCGAGGTCGCGGCATTCGTTCGGCACGCGCATCCGGTCGCACAGCGGCTTGAGCAGATCGACACTGCGGCCTTCATGGCCGATGTGACGCGGCAGCACGTCTTCGGGCGTCGTCGCCTTGCCGAGATCGTGCGTGAGCGCCGCGAAGCGCACCGGCAACGTGTAGCCCTGCGCGGCCGCATGGTCGATCGCCATCATCACGTGCACGCCGGTATCGACTTCGGGGTGGTAGTCGGCGCGTTGCGGCACGCCGAACAGGCTGTCGACTTCGGGCAGCACGCGCGCGAGCGCACCGCACGCGCGCAGCACGTCGACCATCCGCGACGGCTTCGTCTCCATCAGCCCGCGCGACACCTCCTGCCACACGCGTTCGGGCACCAGCGCATCGGCCTCGCCCGCTTCGACCATCTTGCGCATCAGCGTGTTCGTTTCCGCCGCAACGGTGAAATCCGCGAAGCGCGCAGCGAAACGCGCGATGCGCAGTATCCGCACCGGATCCTCGACGAACGCGACGCCCACGTGACGGAACACGCGCGCGCGCAGGTCGTCGGCGCCGTTGAACGGATCGATCAGCGGGCCCGTTTGCACGCCGCCCGGCTGCATTTCGCGGGCCATCGCGTTGATCGTCAGGTCGCGGCGCGCGAGATCCTCTTCGAGCGTCACTTCGGGCGAGTAGTAGAACTGAAAGCCGTGATAGCCGGCCGCGGTCTTGCGCTCGGTGCGCGCAAGCGCGTATTCCTCCTGCGTCTGCGGATGCAGGAACACCGGAAAGTCCTTGCCGACCGGACGAAAACCTTGCGCAGTCATCTGATCGGGCGTCGCGCCGACCACCACATAGTCGCGATCGCGCACCGGCAAGCCGAGCATCTCGTCGCGTACCGCACCGCCTACGACATAGATCTTCATGCGTCAGATTTCGTCGTGCGGCACGATGTGCGTCTCGCGGCGCGCGGCGTCGATCCACGCGGCGACCGCGGGCAACGCGCTCACGCGCTGCGCGTACGCGCGGGCCTGGTCCGACAACGTCGGCCGATAGCTGTTCACGCGCATCACGACCGGCGCATACATCGCATCGGCAATGGTGAACGCGCCGAAAAGGAACGGGCCGCCGCTCGCCGCGAGACAGTCGCGCCAGAGCGCGTCGATGCGCGCGATGTCGGCGAGCGCTTCGGGCGTCGCGCCCGCGCCCGGCTTCGACGCGCGAATGTTCATCGGCATCGCATTGCGCAGCGCGGCGAAGCCCGAGTGCATCTCCGCGCTGACGCTGCGCGCCCGCGCGCGCGCGTTCGCGTCGCGCGGCCACATTGCGTGCTGCGGATAGCGTTCCGCGAGCGTCTCCGCGATCGCGAGCGAATCCCACACCGCGGCGCCGTCGTCCATCACGAGACACGGCACCTTGCCCGACGCCGAGTGCGCGAGGATCGCGCTCTTCGTGCCGGGCCGATCGAGTTCGATCAGCGTTTCTTCGAACGCAATGCCGAAATGCGCGAGCAGCACCCACGGGCGCATCGACCACGACGAATAGTTCTTGTCTCCGATTACGAGTCTCATCAGTGCCAACACCTAACGATGGAGGAAAAAGGCCGCGCGCGATTCAACGCCCGGCGCTCGCGCGAAAGTGGTTCAGCTTCGCGCGCAGCGACGCGTTGCCGAGATAGAGCGGCGCGATCGTCTCGATGCTCGCGGGCTCGATCCCGAGCTCCGGCGCGAGCGGTCCGCTCATGATGCTGTCCACTTTCATCGAGTCGAGATTATCGCGCGACAGGATCGGCGCGCCCGGCGCGAATTCGAACGACAGCGCCTGCAGTCTGCCGATCGCATTCGGCAGCCGCACGATCCGCGCATGGCGGCCCACCACATCGCCGCAATAATTGAGCAACTGTTCGAGCGTATAGACGGCCGGACCGCCGAGTTCATACGTGTGGCCGCTCGCGGCATCGAGATCGAGCACGTTGACGATCGCCTTCGACACGTCGCCGACGTACACCGGCTGGAACTTCGCATCGGGCATCGCGAGCGGGATCACCGGCGCGAGTTTCTGCAGCAGCGCGAAGCGGTTCAGGAACGAGTCCTCGGGACCGAACACGACCGAGGGCCGCAGCACCGTCGTCGCGAGCGCCGCGCTTGCGGCGACCGCTCGCTCGCCATCGCCCTTCGAGCGCAGATACATGCTCGGCCCGCGCGAGTCCGCACCGATCGCGCTGACGTGAATCAGCCGGTGCACCCCCTTGCCCTCGCACGCGGCGACGATTTTCGTCGGCAGTTCGACGTGCAGCTTCGCGAAGCCGGGACCATACGGAGTGCCGCGGCCGCCGTGCAGCGTGCCGACGAGGTTGATCACCGCGTCGGCGTTCTCGACGAAGCTCGCGAGCTGAACCGGATCGAGCACGTCCGCTTCGATCACGTCGATCGGCAGCAGCGTGAGATGGCGCGCGTTGTAGCGGCGGCGGGTCGCGACGCGCACTTCCTTGCCCGCCTCGACGAGTGCATTGACGAGATGACTGCCGATGAAACCCGACCCACCGACAACCGCGATAGCTTGATGTCGCATGTCCGCCTCCCTCGTGCGAGGCGGCGCATCGCCCGTGCCCGGCCGTGCGCCGGGCGCCGCCGCGGATCGCGGGTCGCCTTCGTCGACGAAACGAAAGAGCGGCCCCGCGACAAGCGCTTAAGGCGAGATGTAGCCGAGACGCGCCTTCAGCGATTGCGGACGGCCTTCGAACAATGCCGCGTAGTAGACCGTATTGGACAACACATTCTTCACGTAGTCGCGCGTTTCCTGGAACGGAATCGCCTCGGCAAAGATCGCGCCTTCAACCGGACGCTGCAACGATTGCCGCCAGTTGCGCGGACGGCCGGGACCGGCGTTGTAACCGGCGGTGGCCAGCACGGCGGACCCGTCGAATTGATTGTAGATCATCGACAGATAATTCGTGCCTAGCAGGATGTTGGTGTTGATGTCGTTCATCTGCTCGCGCGAAATCGGGCCGAGGCCGATCTTCTTCGCCACCAGTTGCGCGGTGCCCGGCATCAACTGCATCAGACCGCTCGCGCCGACTTCCGAGCGCGCATTCATGATGAAGCGCGACTCCTGGCGAATCAGCCCGTATGCCCATTCGACGTCGAGCCCGTTCGACTGCGCGTCGCGCTCCACGATGTCCTTGAAGGGCGACAGATAACGCAGCGAAAAATCGTGTTCGCTCTTCGTGCGATCGGCCGTGTTGACGGTGCGGTCATACAACTGAATCCGGCGCGCGTATTCGGCCGCAGCGAGCAGTTGCCGGTCGCTCATGTTGCGCAGCGGCCAGTTCCACTCGCGATTGCCTTCGAGCCGCAGATTCAGCGCATAGAACCGCTGCGCCAGATCGAAGCCCGGCGTGTTGCCGGCCTGCTGGATTTCCGCGTCGGTCACAGTCGTTTTCGGCGGCACGGTGATCTTCTGACCCAGCTCTTCCGAAGCCAGCTGGCCGTAGAAGTTGAAGCCTTGCGAGATCGACGCGAATTCCTGGTTGGCGGTGGTCGTGTCGCCAGCCTGCTTGAGGGCCCGGGCGTGCCAGTACACCCACGACGGCTGGTTGCGCAGCGCCGCCGGCATCTGTTCGATCGACCAGCGCACCATTGTCCAGTCGCCCGCAAGCAGCGCGGTGCGTGTGCGCCATTCATACGCCGGGTTCGACAACGGCGCATTCACCGAGAGACGGTACCAGTCGACCGCGCCCGGCATCTGCTTGACCGCGGCCTGATAGGCAATCGTGCCCCAGCCGATGGCCCGCTCGGGTGAGCTCAACGACGGCGCCACCGAAGCAAACGTGGCCGCGGCCATGGCCGGGTCGTTGCGCGCCATGCGCGTGATAGCGAGCAACGCGAGTTGATGCGACTGCGTGTCCGGGCCGACGCCGCGTGCCAGCAACAACGGTGGCGTGCTCGTGGCCTGGCCGAACAGCACCGGGTCGGGCGGCTGGTTGCTGAGCGCATCGACAAGCTTGCTGCCGGTGCTGGTGTAATTCTGCTCGTACGCGAGACGGATCTGCTGCCACACGTCGTCGGACGTGAATTGCTGATTGACCGCCAGCGACGTAATCAGATCGACGCAGCCGTCGCCGTACCACTTCGGATCGACCAGCAGCGCACGCGCCGCGTCGGCAACGTTTTCGCCGCGCGCAGCACGCGATTCGAGCGCATAGCACTTCACCTGCGTATCGTCGTTCAGCACGAAGCGCGCGTATTGCTGATCGAAGTTGCGCCAGTCGTGACGTGCGCCGAGCACCGTGAGGTAGTCGTTGCGCAGGCGGTCGGCAATGGCCTCGCCGTCGTACTTCTGCAGGAACGCCAGCACCGGCGCATCCGGCGCATCGATCCGTGCATGGCCGCTGGAATCGAACAACTGCGGCTTGATCTGGAAGTACTCCAGATACGAAGGCGCAGGATAGTTCGGAATCATGCTCGCCAGTTGCGCGGCGCGCGCCGCGTCGTTCGAGCGAGCGGCTTCGCGCAGCTGGACGAAAATCTGGTCGTCGTTCGTCAGTTGAGAAAGGGGAACGGGCTTGATAGCGGAGGCCGTACTGCATGCGACGAGTGCCGCGGCGCCAAGCGCCAGAGCGACCGCGCGATATACTTGATAGAGGCGTTTTGACATCGTTGTTTCTGGAGCGCGAATTGATCCCAAGCATAGCATGCAACCCCGTCGCGGAATCGAAAAAGGCGCTGCGTCGAATGCTATTGGAAGCAAGGCTACAAGCGGCTTCCGAGCCCGCACGCAATGCCGCGCTCGGCCGCCGGATTCTCGACGCGTTGAAGCACTACGGCGTGAGCAGTGTCGGATTCTATTGGCCGCTGACAGGCGAATTCGACGCGCGCGCCGCGATCGCGGTCTGGCTCGCGGCAGACCCGCAACGCGAGGCGAGCTTACCGGTCGTCAAGGAGCGCGGCGCACCGCTCGAATTTCAGGCATGGGCCCCGGATACGCCGATGAAGATCGGCCACCACAAGATCGCCGAACCCACTTCGGGGCGCGTCGTCATTCCCGATCTGCTATTTGTGCCGTGCGTCGGCTTCGACGCCGACGGCTACCGGCTCGGTTACGGCGGCGGCTACTACGATCGCACGCTTGCCGGCTGGCCGGGAGCGAAAAAGCCCGTCACGCTCGGCATCGCGTATGAAGCGTGCCGCACGGACGCGTTGCAACGCGAGACCCACGACATCCCGCTCGATCTGATCGTGACGGAAGCCGGCTGCTACCCATCCGCGGCGAATTAAGCGTTTGACGGGCACGGCGCGCGGCGCGCCCTCCAGTCGGCCCAGCGGCCCCACCCCGTTATAAAGACGCCGCTGCCCGCGCGGCCGTGTCGTACAGTCCGGACGCATTGCGCATCAATTGCGCCGCCTCGCCGATCTGCTCATTGGTCATGCCGCTTTCCTTCAGCGTCGAGATCAGGCAGCTCTCGCGCACCTCGCGGTACCTCAGACACAGTTCCCGGCCGGCATCGGTGGCCGAGAAGAACACTTCCTTGCCGGTCTTTTCGCTTTTTACATACCCTCTAGCTACAAGCTTCTTCAACGCGTAGGTGGCGACGTGGGTGTCTTCGATGTTCAGCACGAAGCAGATGTCGGCCAGCTTCTTGCGCCGTTCGCGATGGCTGACGTGGTGCAGCAGCGAAACTTCGATCGCGGTCATGTCTTTTTCGCCGGCCGCCGACATGCAGCGCACCATCCAGCGGTTAAACGCGTTGCCAGCCATGATCAGTGCGTACTCGAGCTCGGATAACTCCGCGCTTGTGTCAGACACGAGATGTTCCGAAGAGACGATCTTGGTAGGGTGGCGCGACATGGTGATGTTTCTCGAAAGCACGAAGGGAAGGTGTCGGGAGTGTACGACGAGCAACCCCTTCCCGGGAGCCTGGCGAAAACGCTTATTGATAATTTGTCGATATTTTATTGATAATGTACTCTCCAAACATCGCAGCCCCATCCAGACGAACACCACGGGGTCCGATATGTTCGACAATTGCGACTCGACCAGGGCCATTGAGCAATGAGCCAGCCAAGAATCTTTCCGTTCGGTGATGCCGCGCTAGTCTGCGAGGCGCCGCCGCCTGCCACGCTGGAATGTCAGCGGCGCGTGTGGGCCACTGCCGAGGCCGCGCGCGACTGGCCGCATGTGCTGGAGGTCGTGCCGGGCATGAACAATCTGACGCTCGTATTCGATTCGCTCGAAGCCGACCGGGACGCGCTGGTGAACCACCTGCAAGCAACCTGGGACGCGGTGAGCGACACGCCCGCAACCGGCCGCGAGGTCGAGATCCCGGTGCAATACGGCGGCGAGTTCGGCCCCGACCTGCGGGCGGTCGCCGATCACACCGGCCTGAGCGTGCGCGAGGTCGTGCAACGCCATGCAGAGGGCGAGTACGTGGTGTTCTTTCTGGGCTTCCAGCCGGGTTTCGCCTATATGGGCGGGCTCGACGAAACGCTGCACACACCGCGCCGTTCGTCGCCGAGGCTGGAAGTGCCGGCCGGTTCGGTCGGCATCGGCGGTGAGCAGACCGGCATTTATCCGGCCACCTCCCCCGGCGGCTGGCAGTTGATCGGCCGCACCGAACTACCGCTGTTCGATCCGGCCCGGCGCCCGCCCACGCTGCTGCAACCGGGCGACCGGGTGCGCTTTACCGTTGCGGGGATACACGCATGATCGATGTGATCCGCGCGGGCCTCCTGACTACGATTCAGGACCTCGGCCGCCACGGCTACCGACACCTCGGCGTCGCGATGGGCGGTGCGCTCGACCGTTTGTCGCTCGAAGTCGGCAACCGGCTGGTCGGCAACCGGCCCGATGCGGCCGGCCTGGAAATTACCTTCGGTCCGACCGTGCTGCGCTTTCTGCGCGCCACGCGCGTGGCCATCACCGGCACCGAATTCGGTGCGACGCTCGACGGCAAGCCGGTCTATTCATGGTGGAGCCTGCCCGTGCAGGCCGGTCAGGAACTGGTTCTGCAAGCGGCCAAACGCGGTATGCGCGGCTACGTCTGCATCGCCGGCGGCATCGACGTTCTGCCGATGCTCGGCTCGCGCAGTACCGATCTCGCCGGCCAGTTCGGCGGACTCGGCGGCCGGGCGCTGCGCGACGGCGATCGTCTGCCGGTCGGCGCGCCGCCCCAACGCGGCCATCTCGGCTTCACCCCGGAAGCGCCGGAGTTCGGCGTGAAAGCGCCGGCCTGGTGCAAGTTCGTGCTGGTTCACGAGCCACTGCGGCGCGGCCGGCATCCGTCCGGCGTGCCGTGGGCCGTACCGATCCGCGTGCTGCAGGGCCCCGAGTACGACAGCTTCACTGAAGCGGCGCACGAATCGTTCTGGTCCGACGAATGGCTGGTTACGCCAAACAGCAACCGCATGGGCTACCGTCTCGCCGGCACGCAACTCAAGCGCAGCGAGAAAAGCGATCTGCTCTCGCATGCGGTGCTGCCCGGCACGATTCAGGTTCCACCGAACGGCCAGCCGATCGTGCTGATGAGCGATGCGCAGACCACCGGCGGCTATCCGAAGATCGGCGCCGTGATTCAGGCCGACCTGTGGAAGCTTGCCCAGGTTCGCCTGAACGCCGCCATCCGCTTCATCCCGACGACAGTCTACGAGGCGCGTCAGGCGCTACTGGAAGAACGTACGTATCTGCGGCAGATCGACGCCGCGATCGCCATGCACGAGGAACGCTGCGCGCGCCAGACGGCGCTCGGTGTGCTGTAACACTTAGTTGAGGAACACCATGGAAATCGATTTGAACGCCGATCTCGGCGAAGGTTGCGGCTCCGACGAGGCGCTGCTCGACCTCGTCAGTTCGGCCAACATCGCGTGCGGCTGGCACGCCGGCGGCGCCAATGCGATGCGCGACTGCGTGCGGTGGGCGGTGCAAAAAGGCGTGTCGATCGGCGCGCATCCAAGCTTCAACGATCCCGAGAATTTTGGCCGCAAGGAAATGGACCTGCCGGCGAGCGAGATCTACGCGGGCGTGCTGTATCAACTCGGCGCACTGTCGGCCATCGCGCAGGCCGAGGGTGGGCGTATCGCGCACGTCAAACCGCACGGTGCGCTTTACAACCAGGCTGCGCGCGACGCGAAGATCGCCGACGCGATCGTCTCGGCGGTCCATGATTTCGATCCGTCAGTCGCCGTGTTCGCGCTGGCCAACAGCGGCCTCGTGACCGCCGCGCGCGAAATAGGCCTGATCGCCGTAGAAGAAGTATTCGCCGACCGCGGCTATCGCGCCGACGGCTCGCTGGTGCCGCGCAAGGAGCCTGGCGCGCTGCTCGACGACGAAGAAGTGGTGCTGGCTCGCACGCTCGCCATGGTGCGGGAGCGCCGCGTGCAGGCGGTGGACGGACACTGGGTGCCGCTCAACGCGCAAACCATCTGCCTGCACGGCGACGGTCCGCACGCTTTGGCGTTCGCACGGCGCATCCGCAGCGCGCTGGAGGAAGCCGGCATTGAAGTACACGCGGCGGGCGCCGCGAGCGTGTGAGCCGCGCGGACTCGCATGAACCCGTCAGCGTGAGTCGACCCATTGCCGTGCCCTGAACGCCCCGCTCCTTGCGGGGCGTTTGCCAGGTGCAGGAGAGTTCGCAGTACCCCGAGTGGAACAACACCGTCGAATAACAATAAGCAGCAGGTGCAGGTGTAGTCGAAGCAACGCGGCCAGCAAGAGCCGTGGCAACAAAACGGCGCGAGGATCAGCAGCGCCGGCACACGTTAGCCGCCACAAGCGGCGAGGTTGAAACCCTGTTTGGAGATCCAGATGCAGACAACAGTCAGTCTATGGCCGCTCATTGGCGTGGCCGTCATCATCGTCGGCTTTTTATTACGGTTCAATCCGATGCTGATCGTGGCGGTTGCCGCGATCATCACCGGTCTGGCCGC
>DATJJN010000071.1:0-38461 GCA_035492135.1 Paraburkholderia sp.
AGCATCAGCGCGGTAAGGCCCCGCGGGTCTGCTTTATCGACGTCAGTGTTTGCTTTCACCAGTTGTTCGATCGCCGCGCCATGGCCGTTCTGCGCAGCGAGCATCAGCGCGGTAAAGCCCAGCGAGTCTGCTTTATCGATGTCAGCGTTTGCTTTCACCAGTTGTTCGAGCGCCGCGCCATGGCCGTTCAGCGCAGCGAGCATCAGCGCGGTACGGTCCCGCGGGTTTGCTTTATCGACGTCAGCGTTTGCTTTCACCAGTTGCTCGATTGCCGCGCCATGGCCGTTCAGCGCAGCGAGCATCAATGCGGTAAAGCCTTTCTCGTTTGTTTTATCGACGTTAGCTTTTGCCTTCACCAGTTGCTCGATCACCTCACCATGGCCGTTCTGCGCGGCGACCATCAGCGCGGTAAAGCCATCCTGGTCTGCTTTATCGACGTCAGCGTTTGCCTTCACCAGTTGATCGATCACCTCACCATGGCCTTTATGCACGGCGAACATCAGCGCGGTAGGCTCCCCGCCAGGCAAGCCATTGCGCCTGAGCGGTTGGCCGGTCATCGGGGACCTGTCTGGCCGTCCCCGTCCATCAGGCGCGGCCGTCGGAGGCATCTGGCCGCGTCGCGCATTCAGTGTCGCCAAACCATTCAACGCGGCACCACCGCCCGGAGACGGCGTGCCTTTCGCCATGGGGGTGGAGTGATTCCCGGCAACGTGGTACGCGTCTACAGGTCCGAAAGAAGGATCTATAGGCGGATTTGCTCTCCGAATGAATGACATGGCTCTCTCGCCGCGTTAAAGACGGACCAAAACGATCGAATTTAGAACAGGAGTCTGCCGTCTGTAACGATAGAAAAACTTCCGGACATCCGAACAAACATCCACTAGCGCGAACATTCCGCAAAGAGCCGCTCGCCGAGTTGGCCGTCACGCCTGCGAGCGCGGCCTGCGCTGGGCGTTCGAGCATCGGACGCTCACGCTCATCGTCGTACTCGGCACGATCATGCCGATGTTCGCGCTGTACGTCGTGATTCCAAAGGGCTGTTTCCGGTGCAGGACATCGGCGTGATCGAGGGCATCAGCGTCGCGGACAACCCGGTGTCGTACTCGACCATGGGTCGAGCGGCAGCAGGCGCTCGCGGACGCGACCCTGAAGGACCCCGACGTGAGCTCGCTCGCGTCGTACGTCGGCATCGACGGCGTCGACATGACGCTTAACAGCGGCCGCTTCCTCATCAATCTGCGCCCGCGCGACGATCGCATCAGGCCCGCTCACCCTATTGATTCTCGCCCGCACCGATCAGCCCATTACAGCAGAACCGGCTAGCCCGCCATTTCGTCCATTGCGAGAGCGCGCGCTCGCTCGAGGGTGCTGAGCACGTTTAAGGATGTCGCGTTGCGTGAAATCTTCCGCAGTTCCTCGCGCGTCTGGTTCCACGCCGGGAACGCGAACGTCCATTCCGAAAGCCGAAGCTTTTTCGAGTGAATTCCATATGGTCGAGCAGGCTCGACAGCCTGCACCGAGGGCCGAACCTGGCTGCCCGGCCGTGGCTGCGGGCTGCTCGGAAAAATAGACCAAATGAAATCCTTGCATGGTGCAAGAAGCATCGCATTTTCAGCATCGATCAGCTTCGTGCCGTCGCCAAGGTCGAACGACCAGTCTATGCGCTTCAGGGCGTTGTTCTTGTCTTCGTGAGGCAGATATGGCCAGAAGTCCCATACGTCGTCGCCGTACCGGCTGACGACCACCTGTTCACCGCCTGGCATCATCGCAACGGAAACTGGTCACTTCGACTTTTCTTCGAGCGGCAGCTCACGAATCGAGAGGGGAGCAATCAACGGTATGGCTTGCATGGCTCTCTCAATGACGCGGCCACGCCGGATGCGAAGATGTCTGCGCACAGCGCGCTTTGCGTCCTCGACTTTCTCGGCCGGGAAGTCCGGCACGATCTCGTTGTCGATAATCCGGATGACCGGCCCGTAGGTCCGGAGTCGGCAATTCGCGAGCGTCGAGGATCACGAGAAATGGGTCCGAGACTTCGCACACCGACTCGTATCGAATGGCGTCGGTGCTCGGCTGGACCCCGGCTGGACCTTCAGGCAGCCGGAGTTTCGTCCACCTTCCATAGGTGTGGCGCAGCACCACAGGTCGCCTGAAACGTCTTGGATACCCGGAGAGAGGGAACGGCGCTCGATGAATCCGGGCGACATCGTCAAGCTGATGTTCGAGATTGCTGTCGACGACGACCCACACATCCATGGGACATCGGTGTCACATGAATGGGCGCGGCGGGACGGTTACTGCAGCCCCTGGCTCGCGAGGAAGTCCTCGTAGTTGCCGCTGTAGTCGTTGATCGTGCCGTCGGTCTTCACTTCGATGATCCGGTTCGCGAGGCCGTTCACGAACTCGCGGTCGTGCGACACGAACACCAGCGTACCGTCGAACTTTTCGAGCGCGATCTGCAGAGACTCGATCGACTCCATGTCCATGTGGTTCGTCGGCTCGTCCATCAGCAGCACGTTGTGGCGGCCGAGCATCAGCTTGCCCCAGATCATGCGGCCCTTCTCGCCGCCCGACAGCACCTTCACCGACTTGCGGATGTCGTCCGCGTTGAACAGCAGCCGGCCGAGCGTGCCGCGCACCGACTGCTCGTCGTCGCCTTCCTTGCGGTACTGGTCGATCCACTCCATCAACGTGACGTCGTCCGGGAATTCCTCGTACGTGTCCTGCGGCATGTAGCCGACGTTCGCGTTCTCGGCCCACTTCACCGAACCGCCGTCGAGCGGCAGGCTGCCGAGCAGCGAGCGCAGCAGCGTGGTCTTGCCCGCGCCGTTCTCGCCGATGATCGCGATGCGCTCGCCCGGCTGCACGCTCAGGCTGAAGTTGCGGAAGATGGTGCGCTCGTACGTCTTCGTGATCGAATCGGCCACGACGGCGATGTTGTGCAGCTTCTTCTCGTACTCGAAGCGGATGAACGGGTTCTGCCGCGACGACGGCTTGAATTCCTCGATCTTGATCTTGTCGATCATCTTCAGACGGCTCGTGGCCTGGCGGGCCTTCGACTTGTTCGCCGAGAAGCGGCGCACGAAGTCCTGCAGGTCCGCCACGCGCTCCTTCGCCTTCTGGTTCGCGGCCTGCTGACGCTCGCGCGCCTGCGTGGACGCGAGCATGTAGTCGTCGTAGTTGCCCGGCCACACCTTCAGCGTGCCGTAGTCCATGTCCGCCATGTGCGTGCAGACCTGGTTCAGGAAGTGGCGGTCGTGCGAGATGATGATCATCGTCGAGTTGTACTCGTTCAGAACATCTTCCAGCCAGCGGATCGAGTTGATGTCGAGGTTGTTGGTCGGCTCGTCGAGCAGCAGCACGTCGGGCTTCGAGAACAGCGCCTGCGCGAGCAGCACGCGCAGCTTCCAGCCCGGCGCGACCGCGCTCATCGGGCCGCTGTGGAACTCGGTCGCGATGCCGATGCCGAGCAGCAGCTCGCCCGCGCGCGACTCGGCGGTGTAGCCGTCGTATTCGGCGAACTTCGCTTCGAGTTCGGCCGCGTGCATGTAGTCGTCGTCGGTCGCTTCCGGGTTCGCGTAGATCGCGTCGCGCTCGGTCATCGCGGCCCACATTTCGGTGTGGCCCATCATCACGACGTCGAGCACGCGCACGTCCTCGTACGCGAACTGGTCCTGACGCAGCTTGCCGAGGCGCACGTTCGGCTCGAGCACGACGTTGCCCGCGCTGGGCTCGAGGTCGCCGCCGAGGATCTTCATGAACGTGGATTTGCCGCAACCGTTCGCGCCGATCAGGCCATAGCGGTTGCCTTCGCCGAATTTGACCGAGATGTTCTCGAACAAGGGCTTCGGCCCGAATTGCATGGTGATGTTGGCGGTTGACAGCACGGCTTGGTCCCTGGAAAGTCCCTGAATTTGTCCCGAATCGTCCCGGACGGACGGTTCGCCAATCGGCGAAAAACCTGTAATTTTAGCAGCTTATGCGATCTCTGGCTGCGTCAGCCTCTCGGCGTGTGCAGCACGTCGACGAACGCAGAGAAGTCCGCCTCGGCGAGACCCATCGCTGCCGCAAGACGCAGCAACTGCTGGACCGTGCCGGCAACCGGCATCGGCGTGCCGGTCTGCCACGCGGCCGCCGCGATCGTGTCGACGTCCTTCTGGAACGTCTTCAGCGCGCCGATCGGCTCCCGCTGCTCCGCCGTCATTCGGGGCACGAACGTGCGCAGCAGCGCCGAATCGGCCCAGCCGCCCGCGAGCGCGTCGGGCAGCTTCGTCGCGTCGATCCCGCTGCGCCGCGCGAGGCTCACGGCTTCCGCGATCGCGGCGACGGTCGCGGTCACGATCGCCTGGTTGCACAGCTTCGTCGTCTGACCGGCGCCCGCGTCGCCCATGTGCGTGACGCGCGCCGAGTACGCGCGCAGGAGCGGCGCGACCGCGTCGACATCGGCGGCCGCGCCGCCCGCCATCACCGCGAGCGTGCCCGCCTGCGCGCCGCCGACGCCGCCCGACACCGGCGCATCGACCCAGCCGACGCCCCGCGCCGCCGCGCGCGCCGCGAGGTCGCGCGTGACGTCGGGCGGAATGCTCGAATGATCGACGATCCGCTTCACGCGCACCGGACCGGCCGCCGACGCGTCGCCGAGCAGCCCGTCGGCGCCGAAGACGACCGCTTCGACTGCCGCCGCATCGGCGACGCACAGCATCGCGACGTCCGCCTCCCGCGCCATCTCGCGCGGCGTCGCGGCGAGCCGCGCGCCGTCCGCGACGAGCGCCGCGGCCTTCGCGGCCGTGCGGTTCCACACCTGCACCCGATGCCCGGCACGCAGCAGATGACGGATCATCGGCGCGCCCATCAGGCCCGGTCCGCAAAATCCGAGTTGTAGTTTTTCCATCTTCGCTTACCCGCTCCTCTCTTCATGCCGTGTGGCCGCCGCACACGCTCGCGGCCCGCGCGAAAGCGCGATGATACCGGCGCCGGTCACGCCCCGCATGGCGGCATGGCGCTTGCCCGCGCTTGCCTATACTCGTTGAACGCCATGACAACCGAAAGGAGCGACGCGATCATGAACGACCACGTATACAAGCAGATCGAGCTGACCGGCTCGTCGACCCAGTCGAGCGACGATGCGATCCGCTGCGCGATCGAGCGCGCGTCGAAGACGCTGCGCAACCTGCACTGGTTCGAAGTCGTCGAGACGCGGGGACAGATTGAAAACGACAAGATCGTCCGCTGGCAGGTGACGATCAAGGTGGGACTGCGAATCGAGGAATGACGGCATCGCGGGCGCGCTGGAAGCGCTCGGCGCCCACGGCCGCCGCGTCGTCGACGAGCGCGGCGGCACGCGACGCTCGGCGGGCAGCACGCCCGGCCGCGGCAGAATGCGCAGCGCCGGACCATCGGCCGCCGACGCGCGCGGCGTCGGAGAGGTCGAATAGCCGGACCCGGCCAACCGACTCCGGGCGGCCGGTATCCCGTCGACCGACCGCGCACGGGCCGGACGCAGCGCGGCCGCCCGGCTCCGCCCCGCCCCCTCCCGCCCGCGCGTTGCGCGACTACTTCGGCAGCGACCCGTCCACGCCTTCGACGTACCAGTTGAGCCGCTGCAGTTCCGGGTCCGTCAGCGTCTTGCCGGCCGCCACCTTCACCGCGCCGGACTGGTCCTTGATCGGCCCGGTGAACACGTCCCACTTGCCGCTCGCGAGCGCCTCGCGTTTCGCGGCGACTTCCTTCACCGCAGCCGGCGGCAACGCGGCCGTGTTCTCGCTGACGAGATCGACGGCCTTCTGCGGCATGCCCCACCAGACCGGCGCATTCGTCCACTTGCCGTCGAGCACCTGCTGGATCGCCGCCTTGTAGTACACGCCCCAGTCCGCCGCGACCGAGCCGAGATGCGCGTTCGGTCCGAACTTCTTCATGTCCGAATCCCAGCCGAACGCGTGGACCTTCTTCTCTTCGGCGGTCGCGAGCGTCGCGCTCGAATCGGTGTTCTGCAGCAGCACGTCGGCGCCCTGCCCGATCAGCGTTTCGGCCGCCTGCTTTTCCTTGCCCGGATCGAACCAGCTGTTGATCCACACGACCTTCGTGTGCACCTTCGGATTCACCGAGCGCGCGCCGAGCGTGTACGCGTTGATGTTGCGCACGACCTCCGGAATCGGCACCGACGCGACGAAGCCGAGCGTGTTCGTCTTCGTCGCGTAGCCGGCCGCGACGCCCGCGAGGTACGCGCCCTGGTACATCCGCACGTCATAGGTGCCGAAGTTCGGCGCCTTCTTGTAGCCGGTCGCGTGCAGGAACGTCGTGTCCGGGAAGTCCTTCGCCGTCTTCAGCATGAAGTCCTGATAGCCGAAGCTCGTGCCGAAAATGATCTTGTTGCCCTTCGACGCGAGGTCGCGGAACACGCGCTCCGAATCGGCCGATTCGGGCACGTTCTCGACGCGGGTGATCTTGATCCGGTCGCCGAACTGCGCTTCCGCGGCGCGCGAGCCCTTGTCGTGCGCGAAGGTCCAGCCCGCGTCGCCGGGGTTGCCGAGGTAGACGAACGCGACGCCCGGCGCGCCGGCCGCCTGCGCGGCGCTCGCGGCCACGCCGCACGCGGCGGCGACGGCAAGGGCGCTCAGGATGATTTTCTTCATTGTCGTTGCTCCTGTCGTGAATCCGTAGGTCGGTGGGTATCGGTATGACGGGTTCTTTTCGAAGGCGACGGCGTCCTCAAGCCGCCGGAAAAAACGGCTTGCCGAGCGACGCCGGCGCATTCAGCCGGATCGTGTTCGGGTTGCGCGAAATCAGCACGAGCACGACGATCGTCGCGACGTACGGCAGCATCGCGAGGAACTGCGTCGGCACCGGCACGCCGATCGCCTGCGCGTAGAACTGCAGGCCGGTCACCGCGCCGAACAGCAACGCGCCGATCAACAGGCGCCCTGGGCGCCACGTCGCGAACACGACGAGCGCGAGCGCGATCCAGCCGCGTCCGGCCGTCAGCTGCTCCTGCCACAGGTGCAATTGCACGACCGAGTAGTAGCTGCCCGCGAGGCCCGCCATCGCGCCGCCGAACAGCGTCGCGCCGTAGCGCACGCCGATCACCGGAAAGCCGACCGCGTGCGCGACGGGCGGCGACTCGCCGACCGAGCGCAGCACGAGCCCCGCGCGCGTGCGATACAGAAACCAGCCGACGAGCGCGAACATCGCGAACGCGAGATAGTCGACCGGCGTGAGGCTGAAGAACGCCGGGCCGACGACCGGCAACTGCGACAGCCCGGGAATCGGCCACGCGCCGATGTTCGCGGCCACCGCCGCCGACGTATACGGCTTGCCGACATACGCGGACAGCCCGACGCCGAAGATCGTCAGCGACAGCCCGGTCGCGACCTGGTTCGCGAGCATCGTCAGCGTGAGGAACGCGAAGAGCAGCGCCATCGCCGCGCCGGCCGCGATGCCGGCGACGAGCCCGAGCCACGGGCTGCCGGTGACGCTCGTCACCGCGTAGCCGGTGACCGCGCCCATCAGCATCATCCCTTCGACGCCGAGATTGAGCACGCCCGACTTTTCGGTCACGAGTTCGCCGAGTCCCGCGAACATCAGCGGGATCGCGGCGGTGACGGCGCTCGATGCGAGCGAGCTGGCCTGTTGGAGGTCCATGTGTCGAAAGCCCTGTGGATTGGATTCGTTTTAAGCGGCGGTCAATGCGCGGGCGTCACCGCGTGACGGCGGCGCACCCGATAGTTGACGAACAGATCCGCGCCGAGCAGGCAGAACAGCAGCAGTCCCTGGAACACGCCGGACAGCGCCTGCGGCAGTTGCAGCGACGTCTGCACCGCTTCGCCGCCGAGGTACAGCAGCGCCATCAGCAGGCTCGCGAGCACGATCCCGACCGGAGAAAGCCGCCCGACGAACACGACGATGATCGCGGTGAACCCGTAGCCCGGCGACCACGTCGCCTGCAACTGGCCGATCGGCCCGGCGATCTCGCCCATGCCGGCGAGGCCCGCGAGGCCGCCCGACAGCAGCAGCGACGTCCACACGGTCTTCTTGTCGGAGAAGCCCGCGTAACGCGCGGCGAGCGGCGCGAGGCCGCCGACGCTCATCCGGTATCCGGCGAAGCTGCGCCGCATGAAGAGCCACACGAGCGGCACCGCGATCATCGTGACGAAGATCGACGCATTGAGCCGCGTGCCGCGCAGCAGGTGCCAGCGCCAGTCGCCGCCGAAGGTCGGATAGAGCGCGTCGCCGCCGAACATCTCGGAGAGCGGGAAGTTCATCCCCATCGGGTCGCGCCACGGGCCGCTCACGAGATAGACGAGCAGTTGCGTCGCCACGTACGTGAGCATCAGGCTCGTCAGGATCTCGCTCGTGTTGAAGCGCGTCTTCAGCCACGCGGGAATGGCCGCCCACGCGACGCCGCCCGCGATGCCGGCCGCCATCATCGTCGGCAGGATCCACCAGCCGCTTAGCTGGTCGCACGCGATCGCGACGCCGCTCGCCGCGATGCCGCCGAGCACCATCTGCCCTTCGGCGCCGATGTTCCACACGTTCGCGCGATAGCCGGCCGCGAGCCCGAGGCCGATCAGGCACAGCGGCGACGCCTTCAGCAGCAGCTCGGACCAGCCGTTGATCGTCGACAGCGGCTCGATGAAGAACGCCACCATCGCCTGCGCGGGATCGCGGCCGACGAGCCCGAAAATCACGAAGCCGAACACGAGCGTCAAGAGCGCGGCGATCAGCGGAACGGCGAAGCGCATCGCGCGGGACGGCGTCGTGCGGGCTTCGAGTCGGAACGGAAGGATCATGGCGATGAACGATGTTTTTGGTTCGATATCGGCGCTTCGGGAATGACGCGGCACACGCGCGGCGCGTGCGTCATGCGTGCTCGGCCGGCGCCGCGGGCTGCACCGGCGGTTCGCCGCTGCCGCGCTCGCCGAAGAGCCCCGCCATCCAGCGGCCGATCTCCTCGGCGTTCGTGTCGCCGGCGAGACGCGCGGGCGACAGCCGCCCGCCCGCGAGCACCGCGATCCGGTCGCAGATGTCGAACAGTTCGTCGAGTTCCTCGGAGATCACGAGCACCGCGACGCCGGCCGCCGACAGGTCGAGCAGCTGCTGCCGGATGAACGACGCCGCGCCCACGTCGACGCCCCATGTGGGCTGCGCGACGACGAGCACTTTCGGCTTTTGCAGCATCTCGCGCCCGACGATGTACTTCTGCAGATTGCCGCCCGAGAGGCTCTGCGCGAGCGCGTCCGGTCCGCTGCAGCGCACGTCGAACGCGCGGATGCAGCGCTGCGCGAACTCGCGCATCGCGCGAGGCTTCAGCCACCCGGCGCGCACCATCCCCTCGCGATGCGCGGTCAGCAGCGCGTTCTCCGCGAGCGACATCGCGGGCACCGCGCCGCGTCCGAGCCGTTCCTCCGGCACGAACGCGAAGCCGAGCGCGCGACGCGCGGCCGCCGAGCGCCGCGCGGCCGGCTTGCCGCAGATCGTCACCGCGTCGTCGGGAACGGTGCGGCGCGCGTCTGCCCGCTCGCCGGACAGCGCCGCGAGCAGCTCCGCCTGACCGTTGCCGGACACGCCGGCGACACCGAAGATCTCGCCCGCATGCACGCTGAACGACACGTCGACGAGCGACGTGCCGAACGGATCGTCGCTCGGCATCGACAGCCGCTTCACGTCGAGCAGCACCTCGCCCGGCGTATGCGCGCGGCGCGTGTAGTCCGGCACGTCGCGCCCGACCATCAGCCGCGCGAGCGACGCATGGGTCTCGTCGCGCGGCGTCACGTTGCCGGCCACCCGGCCGCCGCGCAGCACGGTCGCGGTGTCGCACAGTTCCTGGATCTCGTCGAGCTTGTGGCTGATGTACAGAATGCTGCAGCCCTCGGACGCGAGCCGCCGCAGCGTGCCGAACAGCTTGCGCACGGCCTGCGGCGTGAGCACCGACGTCGGCTCGTCCATGATCAGAAGACGCGGGTTCTGCAGCAGGCAGCGGACGATCTCGACGCGCTGCCGCTCGCCGACCGCGAGGCTGTGCACGTGCCGCTGCGGATCGACGTCGAGCCCGTACTGCGCGGACACCTCGCGGATGCGCCGGCCGAGCGCCTTCAGGTCGAACGGCTCGTCGAGCGCGAGCGCGATGTTCTCGGCCACCGTCAGCGTCTCGAACAGCGAGAAGTGCTGGAACACCATGCCGATGCCGAGGCGGCGCGCGGCGGCCGGGCTCGCGACGTCGACCGGCTTTCCTTCCCAGCGGATCTCGCCCGCGTCCGGGCGCACCGCGCCGTAGACGATCTTCATCAGCGTGCTCTTGCCCGCGCCGTTCTCGCCGAGCAGCGCGTGGATCTCGCCGGGCGCCACCGTCAGCGTGACGTCGTCGTTCGCGCGCACCGCCGGGTACTGCTTCGTGATGCCGACCAGTTCGAGCCGCGGTACCGTGCCCGCCTCGCTGCGTGTGGAAGAAGTGTCGCCCATGAGGATCCCGTTGTCGTTCTTGCGTGTGCTCCGCCTGCCGTCACCAACGTCACCGTCAACACCACTGCGCGCGTCGCGCGTCGCGAGCGCGGCGATGACGATACCCGTTCGCCTCACGTCAGTCGAGCCGACAATATTCGCGCCGGCCCGCCTGCCCGCCGGCGATGCGGCGCGCTTGACGGCGTTTAATGGCCATACTAAAAGTCATATACCGACCTGCCCTATCGATCCGCTACACCGTATAAACCCGCGGAGAGTTCATGAGCCAGCAACGCGAGCCGATCGACACCTGGCTCCTGCGCGTCCTGCATACGCTGCTGATGGAGCGCAGCGTCACGCGCGCGGCCGTCAAGCTCAACCAGTCGCAGCCCGCGATCAGCGCCGCGCTGCGGCGCCTGCGCGACATCACCGGCGACCCGCTGCTCGTGCGCGGCAAGGCCGGCATGGTGCCGACCGAGTACGGGCTGCGCCTCCTCGAACCGGTGCAGAACGCGCTGCGCGAGATCGAGCGGATCCGCTTCCAGCAACACAGCTTCGACCCGGCCACGTCGATCCGCAGCTACCGGATCGGCTGCCCGGACTACCTGAACGTGCTGTTCGTGCCGACCGTCGTCCAGCGCTTTCGCGAGGCCGCACCGAATGCGACGCTCGAATTCCACTCGCTCGGCCCCGCGTTCGACTACGAACTCGCGCTCGAGGAAGGCAAGCTCGACGTCGTCGTCGGCAACTGGCCGGAGCCGCCCGAGCAGCTGCATCTGTCGAATCTGTTCGTCGACGAGATCGTCTGCCTGATGAGCCGCTCGCACCCGTTCGCGAAGCGCGGCAGCCTCACGCTCGACCAGTACCTGGCCGCGCCGCACCTCGCGCCGACGCCGTACTCCGTCGGCCAGCGCGGCGCGATCGACGTGCACCTCGCGCGCGAGCGGCTCAAGCGCCACGTCGTCGTCACGCTGCCGTACTTCAACCTCGCGCCGTACGTGCTGATGAAGTCCGACCTGATCTTCACGACCACGCGCCTGTTCGCCGACCACTACGCGCGCTTCCTGCCGCTCACCGTGCTGCCCGCGCCGCTCGACTTTCCGCCGATGCAGTACTACCAGCTGTGGCACGAGCGCTCCCACTACTCGGACGAAGTGCGCTGGCTGCGCTCCGTCGTGGCGGACGCAACGAAGACGCTCGTCGCGAACGCCTGACGCACGCTGCGATGCGCCTGCCGGGAGCGCGAGCCGGCGAAAAAGCCCGCGCACGTCAGCGCGCCGCTTCGGCGAGGCGCGCCGCGAGCCGGTTATGACGCTCGATGACCGGGGCGAGTTCGACGGTCTGCAGCACGCCGTCATTCACGACGATCCGCCCGTCGATCACCGACAGCGCGACCTGCGACGGCGCGCAGAACACCAGCGCCGCGACCGGATCGTGCAGCGCGCCCGCAAAGAGCGGCTGCCGCAAGTCGAACGCGACGAAATCCGCCGCCATGCCCGGCGCGAGCGCGCCGATGTCGTCGCGGCCGAGCACCCGCGCGCCGCCGAGCGTCGCGATCTCCAGCGCGTCGCGCGCCGACATCGCATCCGGCCCGAAGCGCACGCGCGCGAGCAGCATCGCCTGGCGCGCTTCCGCGACCATCTGCGCGCCGTCGTTCGACGCCGAGCCGTCGACGCCGAGCCCGACCGGCACACCCGCGCGCCGCATCCGCCCGATCGGCGCGATGCCCGATGCGAGCCGCATGTTCGAGCACGGACAATGCGCGACGCCGGTGCCGGTGCGCGCGAAGAGACCGATCCCGTGAGCGTCGAGCTGAACGCAGTGCGCGTGCCAGACGTCGCGGCCGACCCAGCCGAGCTCCTCCGCGTATTCGGCCGGCGTCATCCCGAAGCGCTCGCGGCTGTACGCGACGTCGTTCGCGTTTTCGGCGAGGTGCGTGTGCATCGACACGCCGTAGTGCCGCGCGAGCTTCGCCGATTCCCGCATCAGGTCGCGGCTCACCGAGAACGGCGAACACGGCGCGACGACGATGCGCAGCATCGCGTAGCGGCCCGCGTCGTGATACGTGTCGATCAGGCGCTGCGTGTCCGCGAGGATCGCGTCCTCGCGCTCGACCACCGCGTCGGGCGGCAGGCCGCCGTCCTTCTGGCCGACGCTCATGCTGCCGCGGCTCGCGTGAAAGCGCATGCCGATCGCCTGCGCCGCGCGGATGCTGTCGTCGAGGCGGCTGCCGTTCGGATACAGATACAGATGGTCGCTCGACGTCGTGCAGCCCGACAGCAGCAGTTCGGCCATCGCGGTCAGCGTCGATACTTCGATCATCTCGGGCGTGAGGTTCGCCCATACTGGGTAGAGCCCGGTGAGCCAGCCGAACAGTTCCGCGTCCTGCACGCCGGGCACCGCCCGCGTGAGGCTCTGGTACATGTGATGATGCGTGTTCACGAGCCCCGGCAGCAGCAGATGGCCGCGCAGATCGAGCACTTCGTCGGCGTCGGGCGGCAACGCGTCGGTCGGGCCGACCGCGACGATCCGGTTGTCCTCGACGTACAGCCCGCCGTCGTGGATCTCGCGGCGCGCGGCGTCCATCGTCACGACGACGTCGGCGTGCTTGACGAGCAGCGTCTTCTTTTTCGCGGCGGGCGCCGTGGGGTCGTGCATGGACGTTTCGCTCCGATCGATGAATGAGGGCCCGCCAAGCCGGCCGCGCGGGTACGCCGCCTAAGTTCGGCCGCCAAAAACCGGCTGGCAATTCGTGCGGCACCCATACCGGAGTTCAGTCAGGCGATATAACGCGCAATTTTGGCACCGCTACGATCGATCGTGGGGCAACGTGCGGCCGGGCGCCGTTCACGACGATCACCGACCAAGGACCACTGCGAATGGGCAAGCTGACCACCCACGTGCTCGATACCGCGAACGGCCGTCCCGGCGCGGGCATCCGCATCGAACTTCACGCGCTCGCGGGCAACGCGCGGCGCCTCGTGAAAACCGCCGTCACCAACGACGACGGCCGCTGCGACGCGCCGCTCCTCGAAGGCGCCGAGTTCGTCGCCGGCGAATACGAACTCGTGTTCGATGCGGGCGATTATTTCGCCGCGACCGGCGCCGTGCTGCCGCAGCCGCGCTTCGTCGATCGCGTGGTGCTGCGCTTCGGCGTCGCCGACGCGAACGCGCACTATCACGTGCCGCTGCTCGTGTCGCCGTGGGCGTACAGCACCTATCGCGGCAGCTAGCGACGCGGCCCGCACGCGAAATGCTCTAACCGCGACGACTGCAAACATCGTTCGACGTCCACGCGCAGGCGCCGACTCACGAGGGGAGACGCTCCATGCAAGGCTTCATCATCGACTGGCTGAATCTCGCGCTGCGCTGGTTTCATGTGGTCGCGGCGATTGCGTGGATCGGCGAGTCGTTCTACTTCGTCGCGCTCGACAACGGCCTGAAGCCGCCGACCGATGCGAACCAGCGTCGGCGCGGCGTGTTCGGCGAGTTGTGGCACGTGCACGGCGGCGGCTTCTACAACATGCAGAAATACACGGTCGCGCCGCCCGAAATGCCCGACGACCTGCACTGGTCGAAATGGCCCGCGTATACGACGTGGCTCTCCGGCGCGGGTCTCTTCACGGCGCTGTATCTGTTCGCGCCGAACACGTACCTGATCGACCGCACCGTGTTCGACATGGGTCCGGTCGTCGCGATCTTCTCCGCGCTCGGCTTTCTCGCGGCCGGGTGGCTCGTGTACGACTCGCTGTGCCGGCTGCTCGGCGCACGCGACACGCTGCTCGGCGTGTGCGTCGGGCTCTACGTGCTGGCCGCCGCTTATCTCGCGTGCCATCTGTTCGCGGGCCGCGCCGCGTACCTGATCGTCGGCGCGATGCTCGCGACGATCATGTCCGCAAACGTGTTCTTCGTGATCATCCCCGGCCAGCGCAAGATGGTCGACGCGATGCTGAAGGGCGACGCGCCGGATCCCGTCTACGGCAGGCGCGGCAAGCAGCGCTCGGTGCACAACACGTATTTCACGCTGCCGGTCGTGTTCGCGATGCTGTCGAACCACTACGCGATGACCTACACGCATCCGCACAACTGGGCCGTGCTCGCGCTGATCATGCTGGCCGGCGCGCTGATCCGCCAGTTCTTCGTGATGCGCCATCGCGGACAGGTGCTGTGGTATCTGCCGGTCGCGGGCGTCGTGCTGATGTTCGCCGCGCTCGCGTGGACCGTGCCGCGCCCCGTCGCGCCGCAAGGTCAGAACGAGGCCGCGAACGGCCCCGCGCCGACACTCGCCGACATCATGCCGATCCTTCAGCAGCGCTGCGCCGCGTGCCACTCGGCGCATCCGACGCTGATGGGCGCGGCGCCGGCCGGCGTGATGTTCGATACCCGCGAGGAGGTCGCGCAGAATGTACAGCGGCTGTATCAGCAGGCGGTCACGCTAAGAGCGATGCCGCTTGGCAACGTGACGAAGATGACCGATGGAGAACGGCAGAAGATCGCCGCGTGGGTCGAAGGCGGCGCGGCGCAGTGAGTGCCGCTACGGATGCTGCCACGGCGGCATCTGAGGCGTGCGTGGTGCGCTCGCGCGTGCGTCCGGCGGCTGGCCGACCCAGCGCCGCAGCCAGGCCGGCATGCCGGGATCGGCGCTGCGCGCCGCAGCCAGTTCCTGCCGTACCGCCTGCGCGATCAGACGCTTCGCGTCGCGACTCGACGTATCGATGCTCGCCGCCTTGGTCGCCGTTTCGCGCACGCACGCCCACTCCTGACCGCGCGCGCAGAAGCGCGCGTCGTTGAGCGCCGAGTCGCGCTGCCGCTCGCGCGACACGAGGTCCGCTCGCATCCGTTGCGCTTCGCCGTTGCCGGGCTGCGCCGCGAGCACGTTCTGGATCGCGCGGCGCGCCGGCCACAGGCTGCTTCGCGCGAGATTCGCGCGCGCAATCGCCAGTTGACGTGGGACGTCGACGCGCGGGGGCGCGTTTGGCTTCGCAGACGGCGCCGCGTGACCGGCGGCGACCGGCGCGTTGATCGGCGCGCCCGGCGGGTTCGCCGCCGGCCGGGTCACTGGCCCGGTCACCGGCACGTCCCGACGCGGCGCGATGAAACCGTCCGCTTGAGGCGCGCCGCGCGGCACCGGCGGTGCGATTTGCGGCGCCGTGCCCACCGATCCCTGGATCACCTGAATGCCCGGCCTCGGCTGCCAGTGATCGCTCGGCAGCATCATGTACACGCCCACCGCGAAGATGACCACCGCCACCACACCGCCCGCATACAGCGGCAGCCGGGAGCGTTGCGCGACGCGTTCTTCGTCGATGGATTCGTAGCTGCCCACGGCGGAATCGTCTCCGAATGGCGCTGCGTTCGTGAACACTGCCGCCAGCGCGCCGCCCACCGCGCGCAGACGGCCCGACAAGTCCGGCGAATCCGGCCGTTCGTCCGGCGCAGCATCGCCGCCTGCCGCCGCCGGGGCAGGACTGGCCAACTGGTTCGCGCCGCAGTGCGGACAGAACATCAGCGGCGCATGAAGCCTGGCTTTACAGCGCACGCACTGCGAAGGGCCGGCATCGTCTCGACGAGGTACGCCGAACATAGTGAGCCACGGCCGGACCGTGGACCGTAGACGGGAAGCCGTTTCGACTATCGTCTAATTTATCGCCAAGATCAATCGGCAGATTCGGCCACGATGGCGGATCGGGACAGACCCGCATCCCGCAGGATCACTAACGAAGTGCCGCGTTCAACGCCGCTTCGGTCAGCCATACCGACGACGGCAAGTCCTGCTCGTTCAGGTTCGCTCCTTCGCCGCCGCGGTCGACGACGATGAAATCGCTCACGTCGCCGAGCGCAATCAGCGGATGGTGCCACACGCCCTTTGCGTAATTCACGCCCTGCCACCCGCGCGACACGAACGCGCGCAGTCGCGCCGGCTCCAGCTCGCCGGCCGGCGCGACGACGATCAGATACGGCCGGTCCGTCAGCGGAATAAACGCCTGGCTGCCGAGCGGATGCCGCTCCATCATGCCGACCTCGAACGGCAACGCGCGCGGCTCGCCGCGAAACACGTTGATCAGCGGCCGCCCGCCGCCGTCCGCGACATCGACATTCGCGAGATCGTGATAGCGGATCGTCGTGCCGAGATTGATCGGAATCTGCTTCGCGCCGTCAAGCTCGATCACGTCGCCGAACGGCGCGAATGCGCTGCGCGTCAGCGGCTCGATGGCAAGGGTCTGTCGCGTGTCATCGGTCATCACGCCCACCGCACCGGTCGGCCTCATGCGAGCGTGCCCCACAGACGCACACGCGACACGCCGCCATCCGGATAGATGTTGAAGCGCACGTGCGTCACCGGCCCGAGCGCCACGAGGTCGTTTTCGAAAAAATGCTGCTGATCCATCTGCAGCTTCTGTTCGTCGAGCAGCACTGGCCAGAACATTGCCTGAGTGACGAGCGAACTGTCGGTGCCCCCGCGCACGCACGCCGCCTGGAACGAACAGCGATCCGGATAATTGCCCTTGAAATGCGCGGTATCGACTTCGATCTTGCGAATCACGCCCGGCTGCGCGAGCGCGATGATCGCCCAGTCGTTGCCCGGCTCGCGGCGTCGGCGCGTCTCCCAGCCGTCGCCCATGTTCACGCCGCGGCCCGGCATCAGCAGCGCCGACGCGAGACCGAAGTGCTGGTTGTTCGCGGCCACGACATACGCGCCGTTTTCCATCGCCGCGAGATCGATCAGGTCGGTGCGGCTCGCGGCGCTCCAGTCCACCTGCGGCTGACCGTACACGCGCAGCCGCGCGATGCCGCCGTCCGGATAGATGTTCACGCGCAGATGCGTGTACGCCGCGCTCAGGTTCGCTTCGACGTAGTGATGGCTGTTGCCCGTGAGCGCCATCGACGGCACGATCTCGGTCCAGTGCGTCGACGCATCCGGCTCGCCGTCGGCGACGGACGCGGCGTCGATCGACGCGGCCGGCGGATAGTTGCCGGTGAAATGGCTCGTGTCGATATCGAAGCCCTTGATGATGCCCGCCCGCGCGAGCTTCACGACGCACCAGTCGTAACCGGCCGTGCGTTTGCGGCGCGATTCCCAGCCGTCCATCCACTTGCCGTTGTCGTCGTACTTGCCGGGAACGAACACCGCGGGCTCGGGATTGAGCATCCGCTCCTTCGGCGCGAAGAAGTCGTCGCTCGCTTCGAGCGCGAGCGCACCGAGACGCGGGTCCGCGAGATTCACATAGCGGCGCGTGAAGTCGGGCGCGTTGGGGTCGAGTGTCGGGAGGGCCATCGTTGTCGTCCTTCGTGGGTCGTGTCTGTGGTGCTTCATGCGTCGATCAGATCGTCGAGCCGCAGGCGTGCGATCCGGTAGATCTGATCGAGGCTCGCGCGCAGTTCGTCTTCGCGGCTGTTGTGCACGCGCGCCTCGAAATTCTCGATGATGCCGCGCCGGTCGTAGCCGCGCACGGCGAGAATGAACGGAAAGCCGAAACGCTCGCGATACGTGCGGTTCAACCGCTGCAGCGTGTCGAACTCCTGCTGCGTGCAGCGATCGAGGCCGGCGCCGCTTTGCTCGCGCGTCGACTCGGCAGTCAGCTCGCCGCGTACCGCCGCCTTGCCGGCCAGTTCCGGGTGCGCGGCGATCAGCGCGAGTTGCCGTTCGTCGCCGGCACGCTCGACGGCCTCGACCATCGCGCGGTGCAACGCGTCGATGCTGTCGAACGGACGCTGCCGCTGCGCCGCCGCCGCAACCCACGGCGACTGTTCGAACACGCCGCCGAGCGCCGCGACGAACGCGTCGGCGGGCATCCGGTTCAACTCGTCGAGTGGCGTGCGCGTCGGCTTCATGCTTGCGCGCGCTGCCACGGATGCCTGTCGCGCCAGTGACGCGCGATGTCTACGCGGCGCGCGACCCACACGCGCTCATGCCGCTCGATGTGATCGAGAAACCGTTGCAGCGCGCGAAAGCGTCCGGGGCGGCCGAGCAGACGGCAGTGCATGCCGACCGACATCATCTTCGGCACGTCGTCGCCCTCTTCGTACAGCACGTCGAACGCGTCGCGCAGATACGTGAAGAAATGATCCGCCGTGTTGAAGCCTTGCGGCGACGCGAAGCGCATGTCGTTCGTGTCGAGCGTGTACGGCACGATCAGTTGCGGCACCTTCGCGCCGCCCTTCACGTCGACTTCCATCCAGAACGGCAGGTCGTCGCCGTAATAGTCGGAGTCGTACAGCAAGCCGCCGTACTCGGCGACGAGACGATGGGTATTCGGACTGTCACGGCCGGTGTACCAGCCCAGTGGCCGAACACCCGTCACGCGTTCGATCGCCTCCATCCCGAGCCGCATGTGTTCGGCTTCGAGTTCGGCCGGCACATCCTGGTAGTGAATCCAGCGATACCCGTGGCACGCGATCTCGTGTCCCAGTTCGACGAACGCGCGCCCGACCTCCGGATGGCGTTCGATCGCCATCCCGACGCCGAACACGGTCAGCGGCAGCCCGCGCTTTTCGAACTCGCGCAAGATCCGCCACACGCCGACGCGCGAGCCGTATTCGTAGATCGATTCCATGCTCATGTGACGCGCCGGATACGCGGCCGCGCCGACGATCTCGGACAGAAACTGCTCGGACGAAGCGTCGCCGTGCAGCACGCAGTTTTCGCCGCCCTCTTCGTAATTGAGCACGAATTGAACCGCGACGCGTGCGCGGCCGGGCCAGTCCGCGTGCACCGGATGGCGGCCGTAGCCGACGAGATCGCGAGGATAGTGGGAATCGAGTGGCATGGTGGACGACGCGACGGAAGGTGACGAAATGGAACCGGTGTCTGGCGGCAACGCTCGCGCGGCCGGCCGCTTTCGCATGGCGCGCTTGCGGTGCGGACCAGTGTAGCGAAATCGTCCGCACCGGCCCATACGAACGCGCAGATAGTTCGGCTCACCGAATCCGTATGAACGCGCGGCGCACCGCGTTTACCCGAGGCGTCGTGGGCGCGCCGGCGGCCGTGTTGCCCCCGGCGGATCCGTCGGACTGAAGCGCGCGAAGTCGCCGTCATAACGCTTCGGCAGCGGGCGCGCGAAGTCGCCGCGCTTCGCGGTCGTGAGCCGAAGCGCGACGAGCGCCTCGACCCACTTCACCGCGGCCGTCACCCCGTCGACGACCGGCACCGCGAGCGCGTCCTCGATCTGCGCGCACAGCGCCGTCATGCCCGCGCAGCCGAGCACGATCGCATCCGCGCCGTCCTCGTCGAGCGCGCGCCGGCACTCGTCGACGATCGCGCGCCGCGCCGACGAACCCGGCTCGTCGAGTTCGAGCACCGCGACGTCGATCGCCCGCACGTTGCGGCAAAAACGCGTCATCCCGTAGCGCTCCGCGAGATGCCACGCGATGCCTCGCGTGCGCGCGAGCGTCGTGACGACCGAGAAGCCCGGCGCGAGCACGCTGGCCGCGTGCATTGCGGCCTCGGCGATGCCGACCACCGGCCCGCGCGCCAGTTCGCGCGCCGCGTAAAGCCCCGGATCGCCGAAGCACGCAATCACATACCCGTCGAAGCCCTCGCGCTCGCCCGCTTCGACCTCCGCGAGCAAACCGGGCACGGCCAGCGCCTCGTCGTAGTAGCCCTCGATCGACGGCGGCCCCATCGGCGGACTGACGGCGACAACCTCCGTGCCCGGCGCGACGACCGCGCGCGCGCACGCGCCCATCGCGACGGTCATCCGCTGTGTCGTGTTCGGATTGATCAGCTTGATGCGCATGACGCCTCCGCGATTCATGCGTCGACGTAGCCCGTCTGCCCGCCTGCGCGTGCGCCGAGCGTGAACAGCCGGTAGAACAGCGCGCCGAGCGCCGCGCCGATGAACCACGAGAAGTTCGCCGCACCCGTCAGCGTCGGCACCATCACGCACAGCACGGCGATCAGCGCGGCGGGCAACAGTGCGCTGACCGCGCGCCAGTTGACGCCGTCGCGATACCAGTACGCGCCGGACGGCGCGACCGTGTACAGGTCGTCGACCGCGATCCGGCCGCGCTTCACCAGATAGAAATCGACGACGAGCACGCCATACAGCGGGCCGATGAACGCGCCGAGCACGTCGAGCGTGTAGTGGATCACCGCCGGATTGTTGAACAGATTCCACGGCGTGATGAACACCGACGCGACGGCCGCGAGCATCCCGCCGGTACGCCAGCTGATGCGGCTCGGCGCGACGTTCGAAAAGTCGAACGCGGGCGACACGAAGTTCGCGACGATGTTGATGCCGATGGTCGCGATCGTGAAGGTCAGCGCGCCGAGCACCACGGCGGTCGGATGATCGATGCGCCCGACCGTTTCGACCGGATCGGTGATCAGTTGCCCGAACACCGGCAGCGTCGCGGACGTCGTGATCACGGTGACGAGCGAGAACGCGAGGAAGTTGACCGGCAGCCCCCAGAAGTTGCCGCGATGCACGCTCTTCAGCGTCTTCCCGTAGCGCGAGAAGTCACCGAAATTCAGCATCGGCCCCGAGAAATACGACACCACGAGCGAGATCGCGGTGATCATCACCGGCAGCACCTGCGCGCCGTGATACTTGACGCCGCCGAGATTGAGCCCGATGTTTTGCCAGCCCGCGCGATACACCATGTAGCCGGTCAGCACGAACATCACGAGATAGACGGCCGGCCCCGCGAAGTCGATGAACTTCTTGATCGTGTCCATCCCGTTCCAGAACACGAGCGCCTGCAGCACCCACAGCGTCATGAAGCCGACCCAGCCGAGCGACGACAGACCGAACATCCCGTGCCGGTGCACATCCGCATACGGCATCAGCTGCGGGAAGAACTTCAGCACGACGATCACGAGCGCGCTCGACGCGAGATAGGTCTGGATGCCGTACCACGCGACCGCGATCAGCCCGCGGATCACGGCCGGAATGTTCGCGCCGAGCACGCCGAACGTCGCGCGACACGCGACCGGATACGGCACGCCGTGCCGCTGGCTCGGCCGCGCGATCAGGTTGCACAGCACGTTCACGATGCCGATGCCGACGAGCAGCGCGACGAGCACCTGCCAGCTCGTGAGCCCGAGCGCGAACAGGCTGCCGGCGAACACATAGCCGCCGACGCTGTGCACGTCCGACATCCAGAACGCGAAGATGTTGTACGCGCCCCACGTCTGGTCGGAGAGCGGCGCGAGGTCGTGGTTGTAAAGTCGCTCGCTGTAGCCGGCCGGCGTGCGGCCGCTGTCGTCCGGGCTGAAGCCGGGCACTGCAGGACTGCCAGGTGCTGCGCTGAACTGCGCCATGATCCGCTCCTCTGGGGTGAAAACGCCGACACGGAAAAAACCGGACACGACCGCTTGCATCGTGCATGCCAGCCGCTGCACCCCGACCGATCCCGCCGCGCGCCGGATCAGCGCGGCGTGGCCGCAGTGCGCGGGCCGAACACTTCGTGCAGATCGACGGCTGCGCGCGCGGGCCGGTCGAGCATCCTCAATTCGAGCGCCTGCAGGTGGTGCGTCATCAATTCGGCGGCTTCGGCCGCGCGCCCTGCTTCGAGCGCCGCGAGTATCGCCGCGTGATCGTCGAACGAGCACGGGCTGCGTCCCGGCGATTCGTACAGCGCGGAGATCAGCGTCGAGCGCGCGACGAGGCCGTTCAGGCAATCGCACAGCACCGTGTTGCCGGTCAACGCGGCGAGCGCCGTATGGAACTCGCCGGACAGCCGGATCCACGACGGAAAATCGCGCGCATCGAACGCCTTGCGTTCGCGCCGGATCGACTCGCCGATGCCCTTCAGCCGCCGCCCGCCCGGGTGCGCGCTGCACACGCGCTCGACCACCGCGAGTTCGACGATCCGACGCATCTCGAACACTTCGTGCACTTCCTGCAGCGACGGACTCGCGACAAACGCGCCGCGATTGGGCTCCAGATCGACGAGCCGGTCGGTCGCGAGCAGCGCGAGCGCCTGGCGGATCGGCCCGCGCTTCACGCCGAATACTTCGCATAACTGCGCTTCGGTCAGCTTCGCGCCGGGCGACAGCCGGTGTTCGAGGATCGCGGCGCGGATGCGCGCGGCGATCGCGTCGGGTTTCGTCGAGGTCGGCTCGGCGTCGGTCACGGAAGAGGTCGATCGGTATGGCGTTGTTGGGCTCATCGTAGAGTGGACATAAAGATTGTCAACAATTTTTATCGCGGCATGGCGGGATAAGACTGGGGCGTGGCGCAGCGCGCATGCTTCATCATGGGGAAATGCGCCTTCTTTCCGGGGCATTTTGCACCTTACAGGTGAAGCCGAGCGCTCTTGCCGGGCCAAAAATTGTCGACAATCTGAAACGGAACAAGGGCCTTGGTCGACGTCGAGGTCGGACGCAAAATCGGACCGTTAGTTGCGTACTTGGCGCTCAAAAAAGCGCCCCGCAAGGCGCTTTCTTCGGGAACCTCGCCCCGCCTACCCCAAGTGCGGATACCCGCCAACGGTCAATTCGAATCCGTCCTTGTCCGCTTCGAGCCGCGCATGCGCGCCGACGGGCAGCGTCACCAGATCCGGCACATGGCCGAACGGCAACCCGGTGATCACCGGAATGCCGATCACCGAGCGCACCTGCTCGATCATCGCGGCGAGGTCGTAGCCGTTGTCGTAGTCGTACGACTTGCCGCCCGAGAAGTCGCCGAGCACGAGCGCCTGCTGCTGCCCGAGAATCCCCGCGAGATGCAGCTGATAGATCAGCCGTTCGATCCGGAACGGCTGCTCGTTCACGTCCTCGACGAACAGAATGCCGCGCTGGACGGGCGGCATGTACGGCGTGCCGACGAGCGACGCCAGTGTCGCGAGATTGCCGCCCCACAGCGTGCCGGATGCCGTCACCGGCTGCCTCTGCGGCTCGCTGACCTTCAGCGTGAAGCGGTGCGTCGTCAGCGCGCGCCAGAAGTGATCCATCGTGAAGCTGCTCACCTCTTGCGCGCCGAAGTCGCCCGCGAACATCGGGCCGCCGAACGTCGTCAGCCCGGCCTGCGCGAGCAGCGCAAGCTGGATCGCCGTGAAGTCGCTGTGGCCGACCAGCGCGATCGGCTTGCCGGTCAGGCGCCGTTGCAGCCCTTCGTAGTCGAGGCCGTGCAGCAGCCGCACCGCGCCGTAGCCGCCGCGCACCGCGAGCACGATGTCCGGCAGCTTGCGCGCAGGGTCGGCGAGCCGGTTCAGGTCCGCCGCGCGCTCGCTGTCGGTGCCCGCAAAGCGCTGGTAACGGCGTCCGGTCGCCTCCCGCCCCTCGACGCGATGGCCCTGCTCCGCGAGTCGCTGCAGGCCGCGCTCGATCGCGGCCGGGTCCTGGGGGTAGCCCGATGGGGCAATCAGTTCGATCGTGCGGGGAGCGATCATGAGTGAGCGGGTGCCGGCTTAGAGATTGTTGGAGGAATCGTCGGAAACAGCATCGGAAGCGGCTTCGGCCGCGCCGGTCGCGTCGGCGAGCCGCGCCGCGCGGGCCAGCTGGCTCGCCCGCCGCCGCTCGGCAAAAAAAGAACGCAGCGCCGCGCCGCATTCGTCGGCGAGCACGCCGCCGACGACCGTCGCGTGATGATTCAACAGCGGATTCGCGAACGCGTCGACGACGCTGCCGCACGCGCCTGTCTTCGGGTCGTGCGCGCCGAACACGACGCGCGCAATCCGCGCGTGCATGATCGCGCCCGCGCACATCAGGCAAGGCTCCAGCGTCACATAGAGTTCGCAGCCCGGCAAACGATAGTTGTGGAGCGCCTCGGCGCCGGCGCGCAGCGCGGCCATTTCGGCGTGAGCGGACGGGTCGTGCGCGCCGATCGGATGATTGAAGCCCTTCGCGACGACCTCGTCGCCGCGCACGAGCACCGCGCCGACCGGCACTTCGCCGGCCGCCCGCGCCTCTTCGGCGGCGGCCTGCGCGAGGCGCATGAAATGGCGGTCGCGCTCGGCGATCGCATCGATTGGCGGCTCGGCGGATTCCATGCTGGCGTCGGCAAGCGGTGTTGCGTGGGGGGTCGTCTCGACGTCGCCGGGCGAAGCGGCAGTCGCGCTCGTCGCCGTCACGACGTCTTCCCGAGGTCGGCGCCGCCCGCGAGCGCGCGGCCCGAAAGCCGCTCGGCGATGCGCCGCCGATACTCGTGCGGCACCACCATCGGCCCGCCGCGCAGCGATTCGAGCGCCATGTCGAGCGCGAGCATCCGCGCGCGCAGCCGGCATTGCTCGGCCTTGTTGTCGCCGACGTTCGCGAGTTCGTTCTCGAGGTCGCGCAATGCGCGCAACTGCTCGACGGCCGGCGGCACGAAGCCCGCATTCTTCAGAATGCGGTTCGCGACCCGCACCTCTTCCGGCACGAGCGGCTCGTCGTCCAGCTCCTGCGGCGCACCGGCACCCGGCAAATCGTCGAACTCGCCACGCGCCGCCGCGGCGGCGATCCGTTGTTCGACGAGGGCATCAAGCAATTTCATCTGCGATCCACTACGTTACGGCTCACGCATTCTAGCAGGGTAACCCGGCGCCGGCAGACCGGATTCGCCGCGAACGCACGGGGTCTTTCCCGCCGCGACGCCGGCAGGGAGCGGCGAAATACCGGCTGCACGCCACGCGCAAACGTTAGTGCTCCGGCCCCGCCACGATCGTTGTGCGCGCACATGACGGGGACGAAAAACCCGTCCCCTTGGCGCCGCGTGCGTCAGAAGTCGAAGTTGTCGATATTCGCCGCGTCGAACGTCGTCGGCGGCCCGAGGATCACCTCGCCGTCCTTGCCGATCGTGCGCTTGCCGAGCTTGCCCGCGTCGAACGATTCGCCCTCCTTGCCGCTGATCGTCCCCGACGCGAGATTCGCGGCCGCATACGCGGCCAGATAGCCGAGCGCGCCCGGATCCCACAACTGGAACGCCTGCACGGTGCCGTTCTTCACGAACGCGCGCATCGGGTTCGGCGTGCCGAGGCCGGTCACGATCACCTTGCCCTTGCTCGACGACGACGAAATGTAGCGCGCCGCCGCCGCGATCCCGACCGACGTCGGCGCGACGATCGCCTTCAGGTTCGGATACGCCTGCAACAGACCCTGCGTCTCGACGAACGACTTCTGGTCGTCGTCATTGCCGTACGCGATCTTCACGAGCTTCATCTACGCGTATTCGGGCTTTTTCAGCTCGCCGGTCGCATAGAACTGCAGCTCGTCGCGCACCGGGCCGCCGAGCAACTGGTACACCGGCTCCTGCCGGATCTGCCCGAGCAGGTCCCACAGCGCGAGATCGACGCCGGAGATCGTATTCAGCACGACGCCCTTGCGGCCGTAATAGAGCGTCGCGTAGTACATCTGATCCCACATCTTCTCGATGTCGGTCACGCGCTGGCCTTCGAGAAAGCGCGCGAGATGCCGCTCGACGATGAACGCGCCGATCTCGCCGCCCGTCGTCGCCGCGAAGCCGACGCTGCCGTCGCTCGCTTCGATCTCGACGACGAGCGTGCCGAGCACGTCGATGCCGAACGAGCGGCGGCTCTGCCGGTACTCCGGATAGCGCGCCATCGGCGTTGCGATGTGATCGTCGATCCAGTGGCCGTCGGCCTGGTCGTGATAGTCGGCGCCGCCGCCGCGCACGACGGACGCGCGAACGTGCTTGATGGTTGGCATGCCCATGAACGGTTTGCTCCGTGAAGGGGTCGGCGGGAGGCGGGGTCCGGGCGCATCGTGCGCCGCCGCACGACGGCGATCGATCGCGAACCGCGTCGCCTAGTAAGTCGACCGACCGCCCGACAGGTCGAACACCGCGCCGGTGCTGAACGCGCAATCCTCCGACGTGAGCCACAGAATCAGCGACGCCGCCTCGTCGGGCTGCAAAAAGCGGTTCATCGGAATCTTCGACAGCATGTAATCGATGTGCTGCTGCGACATCGAATCGAAGATTTCGGTTTTCGCGGCGGCCGGCGTGACCGCGTTGACGAGAATGTTCTTCGTCGCGAGTTCCTTGCCGAGCGACTTCGTGAGGCCGATCAGGCCGGCCTTCGACGCGCTGTAGTGCGAGGCGTTCGGATTGCCTTCCTTGCCCGCCACCGACGCGATGTTCACGATCCGGCCATAGCCCGCTTCGAGCATGTGAGGGATCACCGCGCGGCAGGTCAGATAGCAGCCGGTCAGGTTCACGTCGATTACGCGGCGCCATACGTCGACCGGCAGCTCCCACGTCAGCCCGTTGCCGCCGGTGATGCCCGCGCTGTTCACGAGCGCGTCGATCTTGCCGTGGGTCTTCAGCGTCGCTGCGACCGCGTCGGCGACGGCCGCTTCGTCGGTCAGTTCGACCGACACCGTGGACACGCTGCCGAGCGCGGATAACTCGCCGCGCGAGCGTTCGAGCCGCGCCGCGTCGAGGTCCCACAGCGCGACCGATGCCCCCGAGCGCAGCGCGCGCTGCGCCACCGCGTAGCCGAGCCCGCGCGCGCCGCCGGTGATGACCACCGTCCGGTTGTTCAGATCGAGCTGGTTCATTGCGCCTCCGGCCGCACACGGTCCATGACGGGGTTTCGTTCGAGTGTCCCGCCAATATACGGTCGCGCCGATAGCCGAACAATTCGAATGGCGTATAGGGCGATAGCGAAAGCGAATCGGCGCCGCGTCGGTTCGCGTCGCCGCGCCGATGCGTTGCGCACCGGCGCGCGCTGCGTATTTACTTTTCGCCTTGCGCGGCCGCCAGCTTGTCCTGCGTGCGCGTGTCGAAGTCCGACGCGTCGTGGCGCTCGTGCAGCTGGCTCGACGGCTCGCCGAACGTGCGGTTCACCATGCGGCCGCGCTGCACCGCGCGACGCGCGCCGATCGCATCGGCCCAGCGCCGCACGTTCCGGTATTCGTGCGCCGACAGGAACTCGGCCCCGTCGTACAGCCAGCCGTTGACGAGCCCGCCGTACCACGGCCAGATCGCGATGTCGGCGATCGTGTACTCGCTGCCCGCGACGTACTCGCTGACGGCGAGGCGCTTGTCGAGCACGTCGAGCAGCCGCTTCGTTTCCATCGTGAAGCGATCGATCGCGTAATCGATTTTCGTCGGCGCGTACGCATAGAAATGCCCGAAGCCGCCGCCGACGTACGGCGCGCTGCCCATCTGCCAGAAGAGCCAGGACAGACACTCGGCGCGCGCCGCGGGGTCGGTCGGCACGAACGCGCCGAACTTCTCGGCGAGATACAGCAGGATCGCGCCCGACTCGAACACGCGAACCGGCTTCGGCCCGCTGCGATCGACGAGCGCCGGAATCTTCGAATTCGGATTCACGCCGACAAAGCCGCTGCCGAACTGATCGCCGTCGCCGATCCGGATCAGCCATGCATCGTATTCGGCGCCGGTCTTGCCGAGCGCCAGCAGTTCTTCCAGCATCACTGTGACTTTCACGCCGTTCGGCGTGGCGAGCGAATAAAGCTGCAACGGATGCTTGCCGACCGGCAATTCCTTTTCATGCGTCGCGCCCGACACCGGGCGATTGATGCTGGCGAAGCGGCCACCGCTTTCCTTATTCCAGGTCCAGACCTTCGGCGGCACGTAATCGGCGGGGTTGTCCATGCGTGAGGCTCCTTGGAGTGGTCGGGGTACACATCCGTGCGAGCGTAGCAAAGTCACGGCGGGTTTGCTGAGGGCGGCATCCGGGGCGGGCAGCGAGGGGCGTTCAGCGAACGTGAATCGCTCCGGCAATTTTGTTCAGCAGACATGGGATGGCGACCTGAAGGAAAATGGCAGACGTCCAGCGGCATCGGCATGCGTATGGCCGCACCGTGCGCCGACGTTTCCGAACTCGCTTTCGACCGCAAACAGTTCTCTGCCGCCATGCCATCGCCCGCCAGTGCCCGCCCCCGAGATACCGATTCCCCCGCCTTCTGGCGCGAGCAGGAAATGCTGCTGCTTCAGCAAACCATGGCACTGATCGGAAAGAGCCTGTCGCCCGACGTCGTGCTGCGCGAAATACTGCATCTGATGTCCGAACTGCTCGGACTGAACCGGGGACGCGTGGTATTGCGGGACGCGTCGGGCGACACGTCCCGCATTTGCCATGCGTACGGACTCACCCAGGACGAAATCGCAAGAGGTCGCTACGGACCTGGCGAAGGCGTGACCGGCCACGTCCTGATGCACGGACAGTTGGTCATCGTTCAGGACATCGATCAGGACGACACCTTTCTTGCCCGCGCCGTCACGAGAGACAAGCTGCCTCAAGGTCAGGGCCCGGTGTCGTTCATCGCATTGCCGCTGCGGATCGAGGACAGGACAGTCGGCGTGCTCGCGTGTCACCGCATTCGCGCCCGCAACCGTGCGCTCGCCAGCGACATCGCTATCCTGCGGATCATTTCGACCCTCATCGGTCAGCTTCTTCAGTTGAATGCGATGCTGGAAGCCAAAACGCGCGCCCTCGAAGAGCAGAACAGGATTCTGGTCCACGCGCTGGAGCACGAAAGCGCGCGTTACGGCATCGTCGGCACGTCGCCCGCGCTGCTACGCGCGATTTCCGAACTGGAACGGGTTTCCGATGCGACCGCCAGCGTTCTGCTGCTGGGCGAATCGGGCACCGGCAAGGAACTGTTCGCTCGCGCGCTGCATCTGGCCGGGCAGCGGCGCGACAAACCGTTCATCAAGGTCAACTGCGCGGCCATCCCGGACACGCTGTTCGAATCGGAACTCTTCGGCTACGAACGCGGCGCATTCACGGGTGCCAGCAGCAGCCGCGAGGGGCTGTTCGAGCAGGCATCCACCGGCACGATTTTTCTCGACGAGATCGGCGAGCTGCCACTGTCGATGCAAGGCAAGCTGCTGCGCACGCTGCAGGAAGGCACGCTCACGCGTCTTGGCGGCAAACAGGAGATCCGTGTCGACATCCGGCTCGTCGCGGCCACCAATCGGAATCTGGAAACCGAAGTGGCTCACGGACGCTTCCGGCAGGATCTGTATTACCGCCTCAACGTGATTCCGGTTCGCCTGCCGTCGCTGGCCGAGCGCCGCGGCGACATCCGCGAACTGGCGCTGCATTTCCTGAACCGCCTGAATCAGGCCAATCAACGCAACGTCAATCTCGCGCCGGACGCGTTCGCGCGCCTCGAAGCCCATCGGTGGCCCGGCAATATCCGCGAACTCTCGAATCTGATCGAGCGCATCGTGCTGCTGTCGGACAAGCCGATCCTCAATGCCGTCGATCTCGAACGGTTCATCCCGGCAGCCGCCGCGGCCGCTCCCGATCCCGTCGATCGTCCGCCGCGCGAGCCCGAGTCCGCGAGCGGACCCATTTCGAGTCGCGCTTCTTACATGACCAACAGCTCGCACACGGCCGCTGAACTGCGCGATGCGGTTCGTGCCGCGGGCGGCAACAAGTCCCGCGCGGCCCAGCTGCTCGGTTTGACGGCGCGCCAATTCACGTACCGTTGGTCGAAGCTTTGCTGCTGACCATCCGCCGTCCAGCACACGGCCGATTGTCGACAAATGTCGACAATTGTTAACACCTGAGGCCGGCCCGCGCTCCACGCCCCCGTCATCGCCAAAGATTCTCCTTAATAAACAAAGCATTAGATGCACTCCCGCCAACTGGCACGGCTATTGCGTTTGATAGCTCGCGATCGTTCCCGATCGAATGGAAACGGTCCTGCCGGGACCGCCACTGCCAACTGGAGAATGCTTTGACCACTTCCTCTTCCGACGCCGTCGAAACCGTCAAGTCGTACCTGCGCCCGATCGATCGCGACGGACTGCTCAAGTTCGCCGCCGCGGGCCGCGAGAATCCCGCGCGGCGCGGCATCAACAAGGTCCACACGGTAATGCAGGGGCAATTCCGCTCGTGGAGCTACGTCGGCACGCACAACCCGGTGGTCGTCGACGAGCCGCTCCACCTGTTCGGCGAAAACACCGTGCCGGCCCCCGGCGAAATCGCGCTGTCCGCGCTCGGCGGCTGCCTGTGCGTCGGCATCACGGCCGTCGCGACCTTCCGCGAAGTGCGCCTGTCGCGCCTCGAAATCTTCCTCGAAGCCGACATCGGCAACACCGGCGCGTGGGGCGCCGGCGGCGCGGACCGGCAGCCCGGCGACATGGGCTTCCAGGCAATCCGCGTCAAGGTGGTGATCGACGGCGACGCGAGCCGCGAAGAACTCGATTCGATCGTTCAGCACGCCAATTACTTCTCGCCGGTCGCCAACACGATGCGCAATCCGGTGCCCTTCAGCATTTCGCTGGCGGACTAAGCCCCTCCCGCCCGCCATCCGCCTCTCGGGAGCACACCCCACCATGAACGCTGCTGTTTCGTCCCGCGACCTGCAGGACGCCGCGCAATCCGATCGAACGATCATGCAGGAAGTGACGGCGATCGCCGACGGTCCGCTCGCAGAGGCGGCCCATCGCATCGATCACGAAGGCCATTACCCGCTCGACCTGATGGCGGCGCTCGGACGGGCCGGCGCGTTCGGCGCCCATCTGGAGTCCGGCGGCCGGCGCGTCGGCCTCGCGCTCGACGCGATGCGCGCGATCAGCCGCCGCTGCGGGTCGACGGGTTTTCTGACGTGGTGCCACGATGTCTGCGGCCTGTACCTGGAGCAGTCGGGGAACCCGGCGCTGACCGGCGCCGTGCTGGACGCGCACGTCGACGGCCGGACCTTCGGCGGCACCGCGCTTTCCAATCCGATGAAGGCGCTGGCGGGCATCGAAAAGCTGCTGTTCCGCGCGACGCGCGTACCCGGCGGCTATCGGGTCAGCGGCGCGCTGCCGTGGGTCAGCCATATCGCGCGCGGGCAGTATTGCGGCGCGATGGCGGGCGTCTATGGCGACGACGGCAGCCTCTCGCACGAAATCCTCTTTCTGCTGCGCATCACGGACGACGTCGTGCTGCGGCCGTGCCCGGAATTCTCGGGAATGGAAGGCACGAGCACGTGGGGCGTGCGGGTCGACAATCTGTTCGTCGGCGAGGACGCCCTGATCGCCGACCCCGCGCGCCCGTTCATTGCCCGCATTCGCGCGGCGTTCGTGCTGCTGCAGGCGGGCATGGCGCTCGGCATCGCGCAGGCGGGCATCGATGCGATGCGCGAGGTCGAGCCCGTGCTCGGCCACGTCAACCGCTTCCTCGAAGATCGTCCCGACGAGTTGCAGGTCGAGTACGACGCACTCGGCGAGCGGGTCTCGATGCTGTCGGCGACGCCCTACGACGGCAGCACGGACTATCTGATCACGGTGCTCGACGCGCGCGTGCAAGGCGCGGAACTCGCGTTGCGGGCCGCGCAATCGGCGCTGATGCACCAGGGCGCGCGCGGCTACCTCGCCAGCGCCGCGCCGCAGCGGCTCGTACGCGAAGCGCAGTTCGTCGCGATCGTGACGCCCGCCATCAAGCATCTGCGCTGGGAGATGGACCGCCTGAGCCGCGAGGAGCAACCGGCATGACGACCGCGACCCCCGTCGAGCCGTGGCGGCAATACCTGTGCCGCGCATGCGGCCTCGTTTACGACGAGGCGCTGGGCGATCCGGACAGCGGACTCGCGCCCGGCACGCGTTTCGAGGACATCCCCGACGATTGGGTCTGCCCGCTCTGCGGCGTGATGAAGGCGGACTTCGAGCCCTATGACGGCGCCGCGCCGTCCGGCGCGGAACACGCGCTGCCCGCGGCGCCTTCGTCGCCGCGCCGCACCGGCACGGGCGTCGTCATCGTCGGCGCGGGCATCGCGGGCTGGAGCGCCGCCGAGGCGTTGCGCGCGCTCGACGACGATGTGCCCATCACGCTCGTGACCGCCTGCGGCGGAGATCGCTACCACAAGCCGGAACTCTCGGTCGCGCTCGGCCGTGGCCTCGCCCCACCCGATCTGATCCGCGAACGCGGCATCGACGCGGCGCGCCGGCTCAACGTCACGCTGCTGCCGCGCACGTTCGCGGTCGGCCTGTCGCCCGAGGCGCGGCAACTGAGAACGACACGCGGCGCACTGCGCTACACGAAGCTCGTCCTCGCGCCGGGCGCCCGTCCCGCGCTGCCCGACACCCTGCCCGCCCAACTGTGCTGGCGTATCAACGATCTCGACGGCTGGTCCGGTCTGCATGCGAAGCTTGACGGAAAAAGCGCGCGCGTCGCGGTGGTAGGCGCCGGCATGGTCGGCTGCGAACTCGCCGAGGACCTGGCGCGCGCCGGTCACCGGGTCACGCTCATCGACATCAACGCTCACCCGCTGACCGGGCTCGTCCCGGCGGTCGTCGCCGAACAACTGATCGCGAAGCTGCGCGAGGCCGGCATCGGCTATCTCGGCTCGACGCGGATCCGGCGGATCGACCGGCCTGCCGGCCACGCGCTCCGTATCGCCATCGACGCGGACCGTGGCGAGCAAACCGACACGCTGGAGGTCGACGAAATCGTCGCCGCGACCGGGCTCGTCACGCAACCGCGCCTCGCGCAGACAGCCGGGCTGGCGTTCGACCGCGGCATCGCCGTCGATCCCCGGACCATGCAAACGAGCGACGAGCACATCTATGCGCTCGGCGACTGCGTCAGCGTGGCGGGCGTGCCGTGCCGTTTCATCGAGCCGATTGCCCGGCAGGCGTCGACGCTCGCGCACCACGCGCTGGCGCGCCCGCACGACGGTTATCGACACGCGGTGCCGGTCATCCGGCTGAAGACCCGCTCGCTGCCGATCGTCCTGCGCGGCATGCCCGTCGCCGGCGGTGTCTGGGACGCGCCCAAAACGGCCGGCGACGGCCTCCTCGTCAATCAATGGCACGACAACCGGATCGTCGCGCGACTCGACGCGGGGCATATCGCGCCGCGCGACGCCGAATGAGCTACCCCACCCTCGACTCCCCCACTTGAAGGCGCCCGAGCATGACTACCGACAGCCCCTATCGGCCTTATTGCCCTGACAGCACGCTGATGTCCTGCTCGTGCGGGCAGCATGGCAGCCAGGCCGAACACGACTCGCACCAAAGCCGGCAACAGGACGCAGAAACCCTGTCGAGCGACTTCATCGAAGCGGCGGCCGTGAAGGCGATGTTTCCCGACGACGGCCTGCGACGCCGGTTCCTGAAAGCCGTGGGCGTGCGCACCGCGCAAGCCGCGATCGCGAGCGTGCTGCCGTTCGCCGACCTGAAGGCGATGGCGCTGGAGAAGAACGGTCCGCCCGAGAAAAAAGCCCTGAAAATCGGCTTCATTCCGATCAACTGCGCGACGCCGCTCATCATGGCCGACCCGATGGGCTTCTACCAGGCACAAGGGCTCGACGTCACGCTGAGCAAGACCGCCGGATGGGCGCTCGTGCGCGACCAGATGCTGAACCGGGAACTCGACGCGTCGCACTTTCTCGCGCCGATGCCGCTCGCGATTTCGATGGGACTCAGCGCGGCCCCGCAGCCGATGCGGGTGGCGACGATACAGAACGTCAACGGCCAGGCGATCACGCTCGCGCTCAAGCACAAGGACAACCGCGATCCGCGCAACTGGAAGGGATTCCGGTTCGCGATTCCGTTCGACTACTCGATGCACAACTTCCTGCTGCGCTACTACCTCGCGCAGTACGGACTCGATCCGGATCGCGACGTGCAGCTGCGCATCACGCCGCCGGCCGAGATGATCGCGAATCTTCGCGCCGGCAATATCGACGGCTTTCTCGGCCCCGATCCGTTCAACCAGCGCGCGGTCTACGAGCAGGCGGGCTTCATCCACATCCTCTCGAAGGACATCTGGAACGGACACCCGTGCTGTTCGTTCGGCACCTCCGAGGCGTTCATCCGGCAGAATCCGAACACGTTCGCGGCACTGTACCGGGCGATCCTGACCGCGTCCTCCGTCGCGCAGAAGCCGGAGAACCGTCCCGCCATCGCAAAGGCCATCTCCACGCCGAACTATCTGAACCAGCCCGAGACCGTCGTGCTGCAGGCACTGAGCGGCCATTTCGCAGACGGCCTCGGCAACGTGCGCAACGAACCGGATCGCATCGGCTTCGATCCGCTGCCGTGGTACTCGATGGCGACGTGGATGCTCACGCAGATGCAGCGCTGGGGCTACGTCAAGGGCAACGTGGATTACGCCGCGCTGGCCGAGAAAGTGTTCCTGCTGACCGATGCGAGAGCCCACATGAAGGAACTCGGCGAAGCCGTGAATCCGGCCGCGGCCACCGGCTACCAGAAGTTCAGCGTGATGGGCCGCGAGTTCGACCCCGCCGCACCCGGGCGCTACCTCGCCGGGTTTTCGATCAAGCGAAGCTGAAGGAGACATCACGCCATGAAAACCTCGCTCCGGATTCGCGCCGCCCTGCTGTCGGTGTTGCTGCTGCTGGTCCTGACCGGCATCTGGCAGATCGCCACCACGAGCAGCCAGCAGACGGGACAGACCACGATGACGCCCGAACAGATCGAATACGCGAAGCTGATGGGACAGCCGATCGACAACGCCGCGCCGGCGAAGAACAACGGCTTTCCGACGCCGCGACAGTTCGCCGAAACGGCGGCCCATGCACTCGCGCATCCGTTCTACGACAACGGCCCCAACGACAAGGGCATCGGCATTCAGCTCGCGTGGTCGCTGCTGCGCGTGCTCGCCGGCTATCTGCTCGCCGCCTGCGTCGCGATTCCGGCGGGCTTCCTGATCGGGACGTCGCCGCTGGTTTATCGCGCGCTGGACCCGTTCATCCAGATCCTGAAGCCGATCTCGCCGCTCGCATGGATGCCGATCGCGCTTTACACCATCAAGAACGCGTCGATCTCCGCGATTTTCGTGATCTTCATTTGCTCGCTGTGGCCCATGCTGATCAACACCGCGTTCGGCGTCGCCAACGTGCGCAAGGACTGGCTGAACGTCGCCCGCACGCTCGAAGTCGCGCCGCTGCGCAAGGCGTTCCGGATCATCCTGCCGGCGGCCGCGCCGACCATCCTCACCGGCATGCGGATCTCGATGGGCATCGCATGGCTCGTGATCGTCGCCGCCGAAATGCTCGTCGGCAGCACCGGAATCGGCTATTTCGTCTGGAACGAGTGGAACAACCTGTCATTGAGCCATGTGATCTTCGCGGTGCTGATCATCGGCGTGGTCGGCATGTTGCTCGATCTGGTTTTCGCATCCATTCAAAAGAAGGTCACCTATGTCGAGTAATCACGGCCAGCCGGCAACCGGTCACGCGTTCGTCGAAGTCGATGCGCTATCGAAGCACTATCGCGAGGATCTTCCGCCCGTTTTCGACGACGTGAACTTCCGCATCGAACGCGGTGAATTCATCTGCATCATCGGGCACTCGGGCTGCGGCAAGAGCACGATCCTGAACGTGCTGGCCGGCCTCGAACAGGCAACGGGCGGCGTCGTGATCGTGGACGGCAGGGAGATCGACGGGCCGAGCCTCGATCGCGGCGTCGTGTTCCAGAGCCATGCGCTGCTGCCGTGGCTGACGGCCCGGCAGAACATCGCGTTCGCGGTGCGCTCGCGGCATCCCGAATGGTCGCGCCAGCAAGTCGATGCGCACGCGACGCGCTTTCTCGACATGGTCGGGCTGTCGCATGCCGGCGACAAGAAGCCATCGGAGCTGTCGGGCGGGATGAAGCAGCGCGTCGGCATTGCGCGCGCGTTCTCCGTCGAGCCGAAAATGCTGCTGATGGACGAGCCGTTCGGCGCGCTCGATGCGCTGACTCGCGGCGTCATCCAGGACGAACTGCTGAGAATCTGGTCCACCACGCACCAAACCGTTTTTATGATCACGCATGATGTCGACGAAGCGATCCTGCTCGCCGACCGGATCTTCCTGATGAGCAACGGCCCGCGTGCGCGCCTCGCGGAAATCGTGGTGAACACGCTGCCTCGCGACCGGACCCGCGAGTCGCTTCATCACGATCCGCAGTTTTACCGGATCCGCAATCATCTGATCGACTTTCTGGTGCGCCGCTCGTCGGAGATCCAGCAGGACGGCGAGCGCTCGCCGGATTCGCGGGCGGCGCCTCGCGTCGTACGCCCGGGTCTCGCAGAGGCCGATGCGGCCGATCCTCACGGCAGTCGGCCCGCACACCTCGCGGTAGTCAACTAGATCACGCAGTCGTTTCACGTTTTACTTTATACGGAGCCCATTCATGATTTCGAATCGCAATCAGGTGACCGACATGATTCTTGCCGCGAAGGTGCGCAAGGGAATCAAGTGGTCTGACGTAGCCGAACAAGTCGGCCTGTCCAAGGAATGGACGACCGCCGCCTGCCTCGGGCAAATGACGCTGGACAAGAAGCAGGCCGAGACGATCGGTGCGCTCTTCGAGCTGCCCGACGAGGCGGTGGCGTGGCTGCAGATCGTGCCGTACAAAGGCTCGCTGCCGACGGCCGTGCCGACCGATCCGCTGATCTACCGCTGGTACGAAATCGTCAGCGTCTATGGCACGACGATCAAGGAGCTGATTCACGAGGAATTCGGCGACGGCATCATGAGCGCCATCGACTTTTCGATGGACATCCAGCGCCAGGCCGATCCGAAGGGGGATCGCGTCAACGTGGTGCTGTCGGGCAAGTTTCTGCCGTACAAGACCTACTGAGTCTCTCGGCGCATTCGTGCAGGGGGATGTCGGGCGGCGCCTGGTCGGGATTGTGGCCAGGCGCGAAGCTCGGGTTCATTATTCGCGCGGGGGGCGGCGCGATTTCCCTGCTCATGTAGCAGGCGGCACACCGCAGAACGAGGCAAACGCGCTGGCAATGGCAAGGACAAACTCCGGCGCACCCGCGATGACCGTATAACTCAGCCCCAGCCCGATGAAGCAAAATCTGGCCACGCCGGCGAAGTCGCTAACGTCCCAAGCCTGATTTCCCGGGACCGCGGGTGAGCCCCCACGATCATTGCCGAATCTTGTGTATCGCACGATGAACTCCTGTCGACCCTCACCAGCGATACCTGTGCGTACCGTCTTGCCCCCGTAAAAAAATCGGATCGCATGTTCTTCAACCGGAAGAGTCGTCGTGGAATGCGCATGCGCGGATTCCACGCGAACCGGGACGGACCTCATACTGGCAACGTGGCGTTCAAGCGGCAACAAGGTACAGGCATTCATCGGGGGCCAAACCGGCCCTCCACAAAGCTCTCGTCTTCGTTACTTTTATGACGCCCGTCGGAAAGACCGTAATAGCCGCTATTGATGTCGTCCTGCCTGCTATTACTGCGGCCCGAAGGGAGGCTTGCTGGGGGACTCTCCGACGAAATATGCCCAGAACCGCGGTTCGATGAGAAGAAATTCCTGAAGGCACTCTTGAGAGAACTCATGGAGCTTCGGCGCCCGCCAACTTCAGTCGATTGCGTTGACCCACCATGATTAGTCTGGCCAATGGAATGACCGCTGCCATGGCCGGGCGTCGCGCTTTGTCCCTGCATGCGCGGGGGCGCTGAATGCGATCGTTGTGGGCCACTGCCCGCGAACATCGGGTTACCCTGCTGGGGCGTGAGAACCGGGCGCTGCGGGTGCCCATAGCCACTATCCGTCGGGTATGGTAGCGACTGCCGTTGTCCAGTTTGAACCTGCGATTGCCGGGGCGCTGTGTTTTGCCACATCGCGCTGTGCATCAGCATCTGGACTTGCGTTGGCGAAGTCCCTTGCATGACCGGTGGTGCCGTCCGTGGCCGCTGCGAGGCCGCCTGCGTCGATGAGTCCAGCGGCACCTTCGGAGGCCGCGGCGGCGCCTGGCGCATATCGGCGAACGGGCCGCCCATAACGGGGCGTTGTGGTGATGTCCGCCCTTGCGCCGGGGGGCTCGGCATTGTGCCGTGATCGCCGTGGTCCCAGTGGGTGGCAGGGCTGCTGTTCGTTGTTACGCGATTGGTCATGACGTTCCTCGGTACAGGTTCCGTGGTATGCATTTAAACAATGTCGATTCGCCGTCCGCTGGATCGATGCGAAGACGCAAAGGTAAATCCGAAGCAGCGCGCGCTTCGGCAATAGGCCTGCAAATGGAAAGATGGCGAAGCGCGCCTGTATAACCTGGTCGATGTGACCGGCAGAGGTGGCCTCACTCCTTCGGACAGCTTTCTGAGATTTTTAAGTGGAACGTCCGAGGCAATCATGCTGCCGATTTGATCGCAGGCAGCGTCGCGAAGTATGCCTCATCCGGCGTCTGGTCCGCCAGGCTCGAATGGGGC
>DATJJN010000072.1:0-68841 GCA_035492135.1 Paraburkholderia sp.
GCCCCATTCGAGCCTGGCGGACCAGACGCCGGATGAGGCATACTTCGCGACGCTGCCTGCGATCAAATCGGCAGCATGATTGCCTCGGACGTTCCACTTAAAAATCTCAGAAAGCTGTCCGAAGGAGTGAGGCCACCTCTACCAGTTACTGGACATAACGTCTGATTTCAAGCGGATTTCCAGACAAATCAAGAAACTACCAGTAATCTGCAAGGCACTTGATCCGGCTTTCAATCCGTTGGTCACTGGTTCGAATCCGGTACGACCCGCCAGGGAATCAAGCAGGAAAGCCCAGCCTTAACCGGCCGGGCTTTTTTTGTTTTTTCTGCTTACCGCACGAGGCGCAACACATCGGCGTGATCGCACGCGCGGAATATCCGGCGTCACGCGAACGTTTACGCGGCAACTTGCCGTCATCGGGTCGCGTCACACGAACCCACTCCAACCGCCCGTCTCCCCTTCGGCCTTCCTGCACGGGACGATCAGCCGACAACTTCGACTCCGCACCGCCGCGTGCCTCGTGCACGGGCGACGCGCGAATACATCGTGCAGCGAGGGCTCAACCTGCTCGCGGCCGGCCAACACGCGCTCCGCCGCCGCGGGCCGTCATGGAGAACCGCCATGAGTCGTTTCCTTGCGTTTGCTGAAGGAGCCCGTGATCGCCGGCCGCTGCCGCCCGTTCGCTGGCGACGCAGTGCAATGACAGCTGTCGTGATTGCGGCGCTGCCGGGCGCAGGCGGGATGGGTGCGGCGACGCCTGCGATCGCCGACGAGTCCCAGCTACTGCCACCTCCCGCCGTCACGTCGTCGACAGTGCCTCCCAATGGCGACGTCAATCCGTATGGCGTCGCGTTCGTCCCGCGCGGATTCCCGTCCTACGGCACGATCGCCGCCGGCGATCTGCTCGTTTCCAATTTCAACAACGCGCAGAACCTGCAAGGCACGGGCACGACGATCGTCAAGATCGTGCCGAACGGCAAGCCGACGGTATTTTTTCGAGGCCCGAAAGGACTCGGACTCACGACTGCCCTCGGCGTGCTGAGAGCGGGCTTCGTGCTGGTCGGCAACGTACCCACCACCGACGGGACGTTCGCCACCATCAAGCCCGGCGCGCTGCTCGTGCTGAACCGGACCGGCAATGTGATCGCCCAGTGGACGACTGCGAACGCCGGCCTCGACGGCCCCTGGGACCTGACCGTCTTCGACATGGGCGAGACCGCGAAGATCTTCGTGTCGAACGTGCTGAACGGGACCGTCGTACGGCTCGACGTCGCGATGGACAACAACGGCATTCACCTGTTGCACAGCACGCGGATCGCATCCGGCTATCCGTTCCGCGGCGATCCGGCGGCACTGGTCGTCGGTCCGACGGGCCTCGCGTACGATCCGCAACGCGATGTGCTGTACGTCGCGTCGACTGTCGACAACGCGATCTTCGCGGTGTTCGGCGCGGGCCACACCCGCAACGATGCCGGCAAGGGCGCGGTGATCTATGCCGACAATGCGCACCTTCACGGACCGCTCGCGCTTGCGCTGGGTCCGAATGGCCATCTGTTCACGGCCAACGGCGATGCGATCAACGGCAATCCGAAAGAGCCGAGCGAGATCACCGAGTTCACGCCGCAAGGGCGCTTCGTCGCGCAGCTTTCCGTCGACCCGGCTCAGGGCGGCGCGTTCGGACTCGCGTTTTCTAAGGTCAGCGACGAAACCGTGCACTTTGCGGCAGTCGACGACAACGTGCCGAACATCACCGACTGGACGCTGCCCGTCGAGCGATCCCACCATTGATGCCGACGTCTGACCTTCAGCGACAACATCGGCCGATGCGGCGAGGAGGCGCTGCATCGACTGCCGCCGCCGGTCGCCGACGCGTTCGCGTCATTGCCATTTCTCGGGCCGGCCGCCGAGCGCGCCGCACATCTCGATGGCGATCTCGCGGAGCTTGCCCTCCGACATCGGCCCCGACAGCGCGTAGCCGGTGTGATCGCTGACCCAGTAGAACGTGCCGCGGTTGCCGTCGTGAAGGAGCCGGACCGCGGTTTCGTCGCGGGACACGCCGGTCACGTAGAGCGTGAGACGTGCGCCGTTCTCGTTCTGATACATGAATTGCGCGGCCGGTCCCGCCTCGCCGGGCAACAGGCGGCCACCGACCAGCACATAGCCGTATTCCTGCAGCGACGGCGCCGCGAGGTGCCGGTGAAGCCGCATGGACAGCCACGCGATCAGATGCGCCTCCTCGCTGCTGTCGACCTCGACCGGATGTCGCCGCTCGGGCGCGTACACCGCGTACGCGATGTCGGCACGCCTCGCGAAGCTCGTCGTCCCGTCGCGATTCCAGCCCGTTGCAAGCGGCCCGACGATCGATCCGACGACAAGCGCGAGGCCGGCGCCCGCCGCGACCCACGCCGCCGCCTGTGCGTAGCGCCGCCAGCCGCGTGGCGGCGCGCGCAGCACGACTACCTGGAAATCCTCATGATCGAGCCCATTGCACAACGCCTTGAGCGCGGATTGCTGCGCGCGCCACGCGGCGACGCGCGCGGCCGCTTCCGGGTCGCGCGCGAGCCGCTCCTGCACCCGCGGACGAGCCGACTCCGGCAGTTCGCCATCGACGAATGCGCCAAGCGTGAGCAGATCCGCCACGCCTTCGGACGAAGGTTCGAGATCGTCGTGGTTCATTGTGAGTTTCTCACTACCGACAGGGTGGCACTCCTGTGCGCGGTGCCTTCCGTGAGCAGTTCGCGCATGCGCTCGCGGGCACGCGCGAGCCGCGACATCACCGTGCCGATCGGCACGCCGAGCACGGTGGCCGCCTCCTGATAGCTCAGCTCTTCCACGCAGACGAGCAGCAACACTTCGCGCTGCTTGAGCGGCAGCACGTATAACGCGCGCTGGACGTCCCGCAGCACGAGACCGTCCACTTCGCCGTGCGGCGTCTCCAGGTGGCGCCACGGCGCGCTGTCGTCGTCGACGGCCACTTCGCGACGCTGACGCAACTGGTCGATGTACAGGTGTCTCAGGATCGTCAGCAGCCACGCGCGCAGGTTGCTCTGCGGCCGGAATGCCTTCCAGTGCGCGAGCGCCCGCTCCGCCGTATCCTGAACCAGATCGTCGGCCCACGCTGCGTCGCCCGTCAGCGCGCGCGCATAGCGGCGCAACTGCGGAAGCCACGCGATCACATCGGCGTCGAAACTCACTGTGCGACCACGAGAAGCACGCGCCGGCCCGATCCCTCGCGTGAAGTTTTCATACGCACGTCTCCTGATGTCCGGGCGCGAGCGCGCGCAGAATCATCCTGTGCGAATAACGCGGCGGGCCATGTTTTTATTCCATCCTGCGCAGTTCGGCGCGCGTTCCGGTGGGGTTTGCGCGAGGACCGAAAATTACCGGGGTGCCATCACGCGCAGCACCGGATGTCCGTCCACGTCTTTCAGCGGGAACCACACACGATGCGTCGCCGGGTCGACGCCGACCACATGCGCATCGGGTGCCACGAGGCCTTCGCCGATCTTCGAGATCGCTCCCGGCCGCACGGAAAACATCGACACGATGCCCGCTTCGCCCGCGACGTAAAGCGTGCCAGGACCGGGGTCGAACGCGAGCACGTCGGGGTCTTTCCCGACGTCGAACGTCTCTACGATCTGTCGCGTGAGCAGGTTCACGACCAGCAGCCTCGCATTGTCCTCGCATGCGATAAACGCCAGATGAAGCGGCGCGGCGATGTAGAGACCGTGGTTGCCGTTTGCCCCTCGCAGATCGATCCGCGCGACGATCGTATCGTTCGACGGATCGATTTCGACGAGCTGCCGCCGCGACTGCGCGTTGACGAATACGTGGCGGGACGCGGCGTCGTACTGCGTGTTGCCGACCGTGCCGCCGAGTGCAATCGTGCCGACGCGGCGATTCGCGCGCGTGTCGATCACCGTTTCGGTTCCACCGGTTTCGTCCGACACATAGAGCTTGTACGCGTCCGGCGCATAGGCCATTCCATCGGGATAGACGCCTGCCGGCACGCGCGCGGTGATCTTCATCGTGGTCTCGTCGATCGCGACGACTTCGTTCGACCCGGTTGCCGACGCGTACACGCGCGCGAGCGCGGGCACGACCAGCACGCCGTGCACGGCGGCGACGCCGCCGATGCGGGCGACGACACGCGACGCCTGCGTATCGACGACGACGATCTCGCTGTCCCCCAGATGCGCAATGAACAGCAGGTGGCGGTCCGCGTCGTAACTGACGTAGTCGAGCCGCGAGGCGCGCCCCGGCAACGCCATGTCGGCGACGTGCGCCAACGGGAGATCGGCCGCCTGTGCGCTTCGCCCGGCGACGAGCGCCGCAGTCGCGAAAAGTGCGGCCATCACGAACCTGAACGCGATTGCGATGTGCCGATGACGGATGTCGAAGCGACTGTTCACGATGAATCTCCATCGGTCTGACGCGAGACGACGTATGCGATCTTCGCGCGACGCGCCGATTCGCACCGGACGCGCGTTGATGAGCCGGCTCGCCCATTGTGGTCGCATCACATCGCACGCGAGGCCGGAATAAACCCCGATGCCGCGCCGTTCAGTGACCGTTACTTCCTTCGCACACACAAGGAGCAGGGTCATGAATTCTCTAGTCGACGCGCTCAAGGTCGTGGCGTGCGGCGCGGCCATCGCGACGTTCGTGTCATGCGGCGGCGGTTCCAGCTCGAACAGTTCGACCAGCTCGACTTCGACGCCGGTCGCCCAGTCGCCGTCGTCGTTCACGGCGACAGCACTCGTGTCCGACGGCGTGGTTGCCGCCGCGCACACGGACGCGAAACTGAAAAACCCCTTGGGGCGTCGCGTTCAATCCGCAGGGCTTCGCGTGGGTCGCGGATAACGGCACCGATGTCGCGACGCTCTACGACGGTGACGGCGTACCGCAATCGCCGGTCGTCACGATTCCGGGCGGCAAGAACGGTTCGGCATCGCCGACAGGCATCGTCTTCAACGGCACGCCGGGCTTCACCGTCACCGCGAACGGCGAGTCGGGCGTCGCGGCGTTCGTCTTCGCGGGCGAAGGCGGCACGCTCACCGCGTGGGCGCCGGCCGTCGGGCCGACGACCGCCTTCGTGATGTACGACGACGGCACGGGCGGCGCCGTGTACAAGGGGCTCGCGCTCGCCGCGATGAACGGCGCCAGCTTCCTCTACGCGACCGACTTCCACAACAACAAGATCGACGTCTTCGACAGCACGTTCACGAAGGTCACGATGCCGGGCGCGTTCACGGACCCGGCGATTCCCGCGGGCTTCGCGCCATTCGGCATTCAGGCGATCGGCTCGAATCTGTTCGTCACGTATGCGATGCAGGATGCGGCGAAGCACGACGACGTCGCAGGCGCGGGACGCGGCATGGTGGATGTCTACGACACGGCGGGCAACCTGATGCAGCACTTCGCGAGCGGCGGCGCGCTCGACGCGCCGTGGGGCATCGCGCAGGCGCCCGCCAGCTTCGGCTCGATGAGCGGCGCGATCCTGATCGGCAATTTCGGCGACGGCACGATCAACGCGTTCAATGCGTCGAGCGGCCAGCCGATGGGGCCGCTCGACGGATCGAACGGCAGGCCGATCGTCGAGCCGGGTCTGTGGGGCATCGCGTTCGGCAACGACCGCAGCAATCAGCCGTCGAATACGCTGTTCTTCGCGGCGGGGCCGAACGACGAAGCCGATGGCGTCTACGGAAGGATCGATCTGAATACGACGTCGACCTCGGGCACGAACACGGGTTCGGGCACCGGCACGAGCGGCGGAACGAGCGGCGGCATGTAACGAAACCGTCGCCTCGGATACGCACTCTCGCGCCTGCAGTAGCCGGCCATCACCACCGGCGCGCGATTGCACGCGTCCGCACACTCGCTGATTACCTGGCATTACCTGGCGTCGTGCGAGCCCGCCTCGCGCGCGGGCGCCCGGCGCGGGCCACCGGCTCCGGGTGCTCACGGGATACCTACTGGTCACCGACACTTCCTTACACTCTGCAAACGTTTTTCATCGTGCGGGTGGCTACGCTTTGACGACGGCCTGTCGTGCCGGATCACACGCCACGTAACCCCACTTCGCAAGAGACAACATGAAAAATCGTTCTACATCGCGTCTCGCGGCCAGTGCCGCCTTTGTCGCCACCTGTTTCGTCGCGCCGTTGCCCGTGTCGGCGCAGATCGTGGTCCTGACGCCGCCAGCTCCCCCTTGCGAACCCACGCCCCCGCCGCACGCAGGATGTGCATCGCAACACGGCTACTGGAGCTGGCAACCAGGCGGCTATGTGTGGATGCGGGGCCAATGGGCGATGGCGTCGCATCGCAGGCCGGCTCCGCCGCCGCCGCCCGCCGTGCTGAACGTGATCAGGCTGGAGGCCGACGCACTGTTCCGCTTCGATCGCGGCGATATCCGCGACATTCTGCCAGGCGGCCACTCGCAGATCCGCACGGTCGCGGCCAAACTGCGCACGATGCGCTTCTCGCGCATCGAGGTACGCGGGTACACCGATCGCATCGGCCCGTCGACCTACAATCTCGGTTTGTCCCAACGCCGCGCGAGCGCCGTGAAGGCGCTGCTCGTCGACGAAGGCGTGCCGCCCGATCGCATCGATGCACGCGGATTCGGCGAACAGGATCCGGTCACGCAGTGCGGCGAGCAGCCGCTCGGCACGCTCGTCGCGTGTCTGCAGCCGGATCGCCGCGTGGAAATCGTCACGTTCGCGCAGTATGCGGCGACTCGTCTGCCGCCGCCGCACATGCTCGAAAGCGTGCTGATGCGACGGTGATCCGGCCGATCGGCGAACGAATCGCGGAGCCGGTCGGCCCGCGAACGCGCGCCGGGCGCGCAGGAAAACGCCGCAGAAAAGAAAAGAGCCGGTTCTCGCGAACCGGCTCATAGACCCCGACTCCCCCCACTGCAGAAATCCCCACTATCGTTTCGTGGAGCGTGTGCCGGTCCCGTAAATCCGGCACACGCGTTGCAACAACAGTGACGCTGCTTGTGGCAGCCCGCAGACTGTACCCGCACAAACGAACGCATGCGTACAGCCTCAAACCGCGCCGTTGACGCGGGCCAAACGATGCATCGACAGCCCCCGGCGCGTCGATGGGCCATCGAAGCAACGCGTTCGCCGCGGCACAGCGTTTGCGCACTCGCCGTCGCTCGACCTGCGTTGCAACGGCCCCGAAATACGCTACCCGCACTGGACCATGACCATTCGCATCGGCATCTCCGGCTGGCGCTACGAAGGATGGCGCGGCGTGTTCTATCCGCCGGGTCTGGCGCAGTCGCGCGAACTCGCGTTCGCTTCGCGGGCGGTCCAAACGATCGAGATCAACGGCACGCACTACTCGCTGCAATCGATCGGCAGCTTTCGCGCGTGGCACGACGCGACGCCCGACGGCTTCGTGTTCAGCGTTAAAGGGCCGCGCTATCTGACGCACATGCTGCGTTTTCGCGATGAAACCGCGGAGCCTGCGCTCGCGAACTTCTTCGCGTCCGGCGTGCTGGCGCTCGATGCGAAGCTCGGCCCGTTTCTGTGGCAGTTTCCGGCGACGTTCCACTTCGATCCCGATCGACTCGAGCGCTTCCTGTCGCTGTTGCCGACGCACACGCAGGCCGCGGTCGCGCTCGCGAAGCGCCACGACGCCCGGGTTCGCGCACCGTGGTTCGATGCGCCGGGCGATCGCCCGCTGCGTCACGCAATCGAGATTCGCGACGCCAGCTTTTGCGTGCCGGAGTTCGTCGCGATCCTGCGCCGGCACCGCGCCGCGCTGGTCGTCTCCGATGCGATCGCCGACTGGCCGTATGCGGAGGACGTCACGGCCGACTTCGTCTATCTGCGGCTGCACGGCACCGAGACGCTGTACGGCGGCGCCTATGCGGACCCGGCGCTGGACCGCTGGGCCGCGCGCATCGAAACGTGGGCGTCGGGCGGAGAGCCGGACGACGCGGTACGGATCTCGTCGGCGCGGCCGCCTGCGCGCCGGCACCGCGACGTGTTCTGCTATTTCGACAACGACCAGAAGGTGAAGGCGCCGTTCGACGCGAAGCGCCTCGCGAGCCGGCTCGCCGAGCGCTGATTGCGCCGTCTGCGGCAAACGTTCGTGCATCGCAGGCCGCGCGATGGGTATACTCGCCCTTCCCCCGCTGTTGCATGTGTCCCGCCGATGAAAGCCTCAACGTTCGCCTGCGCGTTTGTCGCGCTCTTCTGGATCAGCATGCGCGTGCATGCGCAACTTCAGCCCGCCCCGCAGGAGAGCTACGAATATCTGCGCCGTCTGCGCGTGCCCGACACGGTGGTCAACTGCGTCGCCGCGCTCGACCGCTGGGTCCACCACGCGCCGCGCTACGACTCCGTGCTCGTGCCGGACCGCCATGTGCTGAACGCGCGCATCGAGGCGAACGACGGCACGATCGGCGCGACGCCGGTGCCCGCGCCGGCGTCGTCGGCGACCGCCACGGCGCCGGCCACGCCGTTCGATTCGCTGATCCACATGCGCGGCTTCGCGAAAGTGCGCGGCAAATATCTGTGGGTGCCGGTGAAGGCGACGTGCGCCGTATGGCACGAGCAGGTCGTCGATGTCGGGCTGCAGCCGCGCGTCGTGCGCTGACACGCCCGCTCGCAGAAGCCGCAAGACAAAGGGCCCGCACACGCGCCGCATGCGGGCCCTTCGACGGTCGAGCGCCGCGCGCGAGCGCGGGCGCCGACGGCACGGCGAACGCCTTAATCCGCCCGCACGCCTTCCACCTGGATCTGCAGCCTCGTCTCCATCTTGAAGCCGTAGTTCTGGCCGTAGTTCACGCCGAAGTCGGCGCGATTGAACTCGGCCTTCGCGTCGGCGCCGCACACTTCGCGCTTGAGCATCGGATGCTGCATGCACTTGAACGAGTCGATCGTCAGGTTCAGCGGCTTCGTCACGCCGTGCAGCGTGAACGTGCCGATCACCTCGACCGGCCGGTCGCCTTCGAAGCGGATCGACGTGCCCTTGTAGGTCGCGGTCGGGAACTGCTCGACGTTCAGCATCTCGCCCGAGCGCACGTGCTTGTCGAGCGATGCGTTGCCGGTGTCGATCGACGACGCGTCGATCGTCACGTCGACGGTGCCGGTCTTCGCTTCGCGGTCGAGCACGGCGGTGCCGCTCGACTTCGTGAACTTGCCGCGCCACACGGACAGCCCGCCGAAGTGGTCCGTCTCGAAGCTCGGATACGTGTGGGCCGGATCCAGGTTGTACGTGACGGGTGCGGCGAACGCGGGAGCGGCGAAGGCGGCGCCGAGCAGTGCCGCGGCGATGACGTTGGTCTTCATGTCCTGTTGTTTCCTCTCGTTTGAACGGATCACCGCGCGGCGGTGACGATGTGAAACTTGATCTGCACGTCGTCCGCGACGACCGACGTGTCCTTCCATTCGCCCGTACCGATGCCGTACGCGAGCCGCTTGATCGGCAGCGTGCCGTCGAACACCTGGTTTGCGCCGTCCTTGTGGAACTGCACGGGCACCGTGACGTCGGTGGTCTTGCCGCGGATCGTCAGCTTGCCCGCGACCGTGTACGCGCCGTTCGCGCCCGGCGTGATGTGCGACGACACGAACGTCGCGCGCGGAAAGTGCGCGGCGTCGAACCATTCGTCGCCCGCCACTTCCTGGTTGTAGTCCGGCGAGCCGATGTCGAAGCTCGCGACGTCGACGTCGATCTTCGCGTTCGACGCGGCCACGTTGGCCGGATCGAAATGCACGTCCGCGGCGAACTTGTTGAAGCGCCCTTCGACAGGCACGTTCATCTGTTTGAAGACGGCGGTCACGGTGCTCTGCGCGGGTGGCGCGGCAGCGTTCGCGCCGGGGCAGAACACCGCGCCGGCGGCGAGCGCGAGGGCGGAAGCAGTGCTAACGAAGCGTCGGTTCATGTCGGTTCACCGAAAGCGAAACGGTTAAAACGGTGGATAAGGCACGGAACGGCCACTCGCGCGGCCGGTCAATCGTGCGGCGAGCCGAACGGCAGCATCCGCGCGAGAATGCGCTGCCGGTCGAACCACTGATGCTTGACGACCGCCAGCAGATGCACGGCAACCACCGCGAGGAGCACGTAGTCCAGCGTCACGTGCACGACGCGCAGCGCGGCCTTGAGCGCGGCGTCCGGGCCGATCAGCACCGGCATCGGCCACACGCCGAGATACACGACCTGAATGCCGGCCGCCGAACTGTACAGATACCCGCTGACCGGCACCGCCACCATCAGCGCATACAGCGCCGCGTGGCCCGCGTGAGCCGCGAGCCGCTCGACGCCGCGCAGCGCCGCGGGCAGCGGCGGCGCCGCGTGCGTCGCGCGCCAGACGATCCGAACCAGCACGAGCGCGAGCACCGTGACGCCGATCCACTTGTGCCATGCGAAATAACGCAATTTGGTCGGCGTTATTCCCGGGATGTCGGTCATTACCCAGCCGAGCGCGAAGCCCCAGACGATCAGCGCGGCAATCAGCCAGTGCAGCAGCATGGCGGTGCCCGTGTAGCGACGGGCGCGGCGGGTGAAGACGTTCATCGGGCGAAGCCTGCGTAAACGAAGAAGCGATCACTTTACCCAAGCCGATGTATTCAAACAATCGTCCGAACGGTCGATCACCTTTCAGTTCGTTGAACGCCGTCGCGCGACGCCCCGCCGGCATTGGCGTCCAGCCCACACGTGGCGGGAACATGGCTTGCGAGGCCGCGCGCCGTCGCCTATAACTCACGAGCGTCCTGATGTGGTGATCCGACTCATCGACCTTCCAGCGAGGGCATCGTGGATCTGCAGACCATCCGCACGTTCGTGACGACCCGGGGCATCGACTTCGGGACCGAGGTACTGGCCGCGATCGTGGTGTGGATCGTCGGCCGCTGGGCGATCAATCTGGCGACGGGCCTGATGCGGCGCATGCTCGTGCGCACGCAACGGGTCGATGCGACGCTCGCGCATTACCTCGGTGCGATTTTGGGCGGCTTGTTGAACCTGCTGCTGATCCTCGCGATCCTGCAGTTGTTCGGCGTGCATACGACGTCGTTCGCCGCGCTGCTCGCCGGTCTCGGGCTCGCGATCGGCACCGCGTGGGGCGGCCTGCTCGCCCACTTCGCGGCCGGCGTGTTCATGCAGATGCTGCGGCCGTTCAAGGTCGGCGACTTCGTGACGGCCGGCGGCGTGACCGGCACCGTGCACGAACTGGGCATTTTCGGCACGACGATCATTTCGCCGGACAACGTCGTCAACATCGTCGGCAACAACAAGATCTTCTCGGACACGATCACGAATTTCAGCGCGCTGCCGGTGCGCCGCGTCGAGCTGACCGCGAAGATCGCGAACGGCGTCGATCCCGTCGAAGCCGCGAACCGCCTGCGCGCGGCGATCGCGAAGATTCCGAATGTCGTCGAGAACCCGCCGCCCGACGTCCAGCTGCTGTCGTTCACGCCGGAAGGGCCGCTCCTGTGCGTGCGCCCGTACACGAGCAATGCGAACTACTGGCAGGTGTACTTCGACGCGAATCGCGCGATCGTCGAGGCGTTTCGCGAAGCCGGCTATCCGACGCCCGAAACGCCGACGCTGATCCGCCGCACCGCCTGACGCCGGCGCATCAGGAAAAGCGGCATCGCCCGATGAGCGATGCCGCGTCGTGTTCCGGCGCGCCGACGCTGGTTCGCGTCAGGGGCGCGGCCCGCCATTGGGCGAGCGCACTTCGCCGCTTTGGACCGCGCGCTTGCCGCGCATCACGCGCCACAGTCCGCCGATCATCACCGGCACGATGGCCGCCGCCGCGCCGACCAGCACGATCACGTTCAGATACTGGCGGATGAACGGAATGTTGCCGAAGAAGTAGCCGAGCAGCACGAGCAGCAACACCCACATCAGCGCGCCGGCGACGTTGAAGAACTGGAAGCGGCGCATGCTCATCTGCGAGATGCCCGCGACGAACGGCGCGAACGTCCGCACGACCGGCACGAAGCGCGCGATCACGATCGTCTTGCCGCCGTGGCGCGCATAGAAGTCGTGCGTCTTTTGCAGCGCGGCGCGATCGAGAAAGCGTTCGAGCCCGCGAATCCGCGTGTTGAACACCGCCGGTCCGATTGCATGGCCGATCAGATAATTGACCGTATTGCCGCCGACCGCCGCGACGAGCAGCAGCACGATGAGGCCGGTGAGGCTCATTGCGCCCGTGGCCGCGAACGCGCCGCCGATGAACAGCAGCGAGTCGCCCGGCAGGAACGGCACGATCACGAGACCGGTCTCGCAGAACACGATCAGGAACAGCACGACATAGACCCACGTGCCGTAATCGCGGATGAAGTCGCCGAGGAACGTGTCGATGTGGAGGACAAGGTTGACGAAATGCAGCAGCGTATCCAAGCGGGTATCCTGGTTGTGGCGCGCGGCAGTCCGCTTCGATGAAACCGCGAGGTCCGTCGAAGCCGGTGCGCCGCGGCGCGCGAGAAGTGAATGAACGGCGCAAGAACGGTGAATGATCGCCACGATCGGCGAATGACCGCGTCATGATACCGAAAGAGTCTTAAGGAACGTAGAAAGCGCCGGGATCGTGCGGACGAGGGGCCGAATTCGGCGTGCTGACTCGACGTCCTGACTCGACGTCCTGACTCGACGTGCTGACTCGACGTCCTGACTCGGCGTCCGGCCACGGCGTCCCCACTTCCGGCGTCCGGCCGCGTAAAACCGAATCGCTATAATGGCGCGCATGTCCTCGTACACCGATCCTGCCGTTCCGGGCGACGCGCCGCCCGCCGCCGACCCGGCGCCAGCGGACGCCCAGGCGAGCCAGTCGCTCGCGCCGCAGCGCGTCGCTCGGGCCGCCCGCGCGATCCAGCCGCTTCCCGACCAGTTGATCAGCCAGATCGCCGCCGGCGAGGTGGTCGAGCGGCCCGCGTCGGTTGTGAAGGAACTCCTCGAAAACGCACTCGATGCCGGCGCGACGACGCTGCGCATCCTGCTCGACGAAGGCGGCGTGAAGCGCATTTCGATCACCGACGACGGCTGCGGGATTCCCGAGCGCGAACTGCCGCTCGCGCTGATGCGGCACGCCACGAGCAAGATCCGCTCGCTCGAGGAACTCGAAAGCGTCGCGACGCTCGGGTTTCGCGGCGAGGCGCTCGCGTCGATTGCATCGGTCGCCGAGGTGACGATCACGAGCCGCACGGCCGACGCGCCGCACGCGGTGAAGATCGACGCGACGACGGGCGTGCTCGCGCCGGCAGCCGGCACCCAGGGCACGACGATCGAAGTGCGCGAGCTGTACTTCAACACGCCCGCGCGCCGCAAGTTCCTGAAGAGCGAGCAGACCGAACTCGGCCACTGCGTCGAGATGATCCGGCGCGCGGCGCTCGCGCGGCCCGACGTCGCGATTTCGGTGCTGCACAACGGCCGCGCGGTCGAGCACTGGAACGCGAGCGAGCCGCCCGCGCGCGTCGCGAAGATTCTCGGCGAGACGTTCGCGACCGCTCATCTGCCGCTCGACGAATCGGCGGGGCCGCTCGCCGTGTACGGCTGCGCGGGGCTGCCGACCGCGAGCCGAGGCCGCGCGGACCAGCAGTATTTCTTCGTGAACGGCCGCTTCGTGCGCGACAAGCTGCTCACGCATGCGGTGCGCGCCGCGTATGAAGACGTGCTGCACGGCGAGCGCTTTCCGTCGTACGTGCTGTTCCTCGATCTGCCGCCCGAGGCGGTGGACGTGAACGTGCATCCGTCGAAGATCGAAGTGCGCTTTCGCGATTCGCGCTCGATTCACCAGTTCGTGTTCCATGCGGTGCAGCGCGCGCTCGCGCGGCACGCGGGCGCGTCGCCCGACACGACGGCCGGCGGCCACGCGGCGCATGTCGAAGCGCGCGCCGCGGAGGGCGCGGGTTTCGGCGGCGGCGGCGCGGCCGGCCTCGGCGCGGGAGCGACGGGCGGGGATTCGGGCGCGTCGGGCGCGTCGGGCGCGTCGGGTACTGCAAGCTGGGGGGGCGGCGCTTCGGGCGGATTCGGCTCCGCGTCTCGCGGCGGCTCGGGCGGAAGCGGCTTCGGCGGCGGCTCGGGCGGCGGCTTCGGAAGCGCCTCCGGCAGCAACGCAAACAGCACCGGCAACACCTGGCTGCGCCAGTCGCGGATGACCCAGGGCTCGCTGCCGGTCGCCCAACCGCTCGCGCTCTACGACGCACTGTTCGGCCGCAAGGACGTCGGCGCCGGCACCGCGCAACGCGCGACGGTCCTGCACACGGCCGACGACGCCGCGACGCCGCCGTTCGCCGCGTCATCGGCGCGGGACTTCGGCACCGCCGACGATCACCCGCTCGGCTTCGCGATCGGCCAGGTGCACGGCATCTACGTGCTCGCGCAGAACGCGCGCGGGCTCGTGATCGTCGACATGCACGCCGCGCACGAGCGCATTCTGTACGAGCAGTTCAAGCACGCGCTCGCCGAGCGCTCGCTCGCGGTGCAGCCGCTCCTGATCCCGCTCGCGATGCCCTCGACGCCGGTCGAGGTCGGCGTCGTCGACGAGGAGAAGGCCACGCTCGACGCGCTCGGCTTCGATCTCGCGGTGCTGTCGCCGACGTCGATCGCGATTCGCGCGGTGCCCGCGCTGCTGAAGGACGCGGACCTGCCCGCGCTCGCGCGCGCCGTGCTCGCGGATCTGCACGCGTACGGCGGCTCGCGCGTGCTGACCGAGCGTCAGCACGAAATGCTCGGCACGCTCGCGTGCCATCACGCGGTGCGCGCGAACCGGCGGCTCACGCTCGACGAAATGAACGCGCTGCTGCGCCAGATGGAAGCCACCGAGCGCGCGGACCAGTGCAATCACGGCCGCCCCACCTGGTATCAGCTGACGCTCGGCGACCTCGACCGGCTTTTCATGCGCGGTCAATGAACGCTTCGACGGTTTCATCTTCGGCTTCGGTTGCCGGTCCGGCCGCCGGCGACGCGACTGCCGTCGCGTGCGTGCTCGGTCCCACCGCGTCGGGCAAGACCGCCGCGGCGCTCGCGTTCGCGTCGAAGGCGCGCGCGCAGGGCCGCGAAGTCGAGATCGTCAGCGTCGATTCGGCGCTCGTCTATCGCGAGATGGACATCGGCACCGCGAAGCCGTCGGCGGCCGAGCGCGCGGCGGTCGTCCATCATCTGATCGACATCGTCGACCCGGCCGATGCGTATTCCGCCGCGCAGTTCCGCGCGGACGCGCTGCGCGTGACCGGCGAGATTCTCGCGCGACAGAACGTGCCGCTTTTCGTCGGCGGCACGATGCTGTACTACCGCGCGCTCACGCACGGCTTGAGCGATCTGCCGGGCGCCGACCCGGCCGTGCGCGCGGCGCTCGACGCCGACGCCGCCCGCGAAGGCTGGCCCGCGCTGCACGCGCGGCTTGCGGCCGTCGATCCGGCAACGGCCGCGCGCCTCGCGCCGAACGACTCGCAACGCATCCAGCGCGCGCTCGAAGTGTTCATGCTGAGCGGGCAGCCGATGTCGGCGCTGCTCGCCGAGCAGTCCGCGCGCGCGCCCGACGATGCCGCGCGTTACCGCTTCGTGCCGATCGCACTCGAACCGTCGGACCGCGCGGTGCTGCACGAGCGGATCGCCCGGCGCTTCGACGCGATGCTGGCGGCGGGCTTCATCGACGAGGTCAGGGCGCTGCGGGCGCGCGGCGACCTGCATCCGGGGCTGCCGTCGATGCGCTGCGTCGGCTACCGGCAGGCGTGGGAATACCTCGACGGCACGACCGATTACGACACGATGCGCGACAAGGGCATCTTCGCGACGCGGCAGCTGTGCAAGCGCCAGCTGACGTGGCTGCGTTCGATGCCCGAGCGGACCGTCGTCGATTGCTGCGCGGACGATGCGACGGCGCGCACGGTGGACGCGATCGAGCGGATCGTCGGGGCATAGCGCTGCCCTGCCCGGGCGGCCGGCCGGGAAAGGCCCCGCACCTGCTTGCGGAATCGAATACGCCGACGCGTTTGTGAACCGCTGGCCGATCACGGCGCAGCGGGCACGCATGGCGTCGAAGCAGCATTCCTCGTCCTCCTCGTCCCTTTGCCGCCCGCTTGCCGGCAACCGGGTTTGTGCAACACAGCATCGTCCGCCGCCGCGCCCTGCTCCGCGTCTTTCGCTCCCGCGCCTCATCCGCCGCACGCCGCAGTGCGCCAACGAAAGGCCCGCCCACCGCCTTGACTTTCCGCCGCCCCGATACGATCATTCGCTCAATCAAAGAGCAAATGTTCCATATCGGCAGCGGCCGGCGCCGAGCTTGCCGGCGCGATGCCCGGCGCCCGACGCGCGCCGCGCCCCCAGGAGACAAGTCATGAACAGCGAACGCAACGCCACGCACGTGATCCTTCACCTCGGCGCGGGGTCGTTTCATCGCGCGCATCAGGCGTGGTATCTGCATCGCGCGAATCTCGCGCGCGCGGGCGACGAGCCGCGCTGGTCGCTCTCGGTCGGCAACATCCGCGCGGACATGAACCCGGTGCTCGACGCGCTCGCCGCGCAGCAAGGCGTCTACACGCTCGAAACGGTGACGCCGCACGGCGAGCGCCACTACGAGACGATCCGCTCGATCACGCGCGTGCTGCCGTGGTCGGCGGACCTGTCCGGCCTGATCGAAGCCGGCGCGGACCCGGCGTGCAAGATCATCGCGTTCACGGTGACCGAGGGCGGCTATTACCTCGACGAACACGACCGCCTCGACACCGCGAACCCCGATCTCGCGGCCGATCTGAACGGCGCGCGCACGACGATCTACGGCGCGCTCGCCGCGATCCTCGACGCGCGCCGCACGCGCGGCGGCGAGCCGCTCACGCTGCAGACCTGCGACAACCTCCGAAGCAACGGCAAGCGCTTTCACAACGGGATGCGCGAGTTCCTGACGCTGCGCGGCGCCACCGCGCTGCGCGACTGGTTCGACGCGAACACGACGTGCCCGGATTCGATGGTCGACCGGATCACGCCGCGCCCGACGCCCGACGTGCGCGAGCGCGTGAAGGCCGCGACCGGCGTCGACGACGCGTGCCCGGTGATGGGCGAGGCGTTCATCCAGTGGGTGATCGAGGATCACTTCCGCGCGGGGCGTCCGGCCTGGGAGCGCGTGGGCGCGCAGATGGTCGAGTCGGTGATGCCGTACGAGGAAGCGAAGATCCGCGTGCTGAACGCGACGCATAGCTGCATCGCGTGGGCGGGCACGCTGACGGGCCTCGCGTACATCCACGAGGGCACGGCCGATCCGGACATCCGCCGCTTCGCGTACGACTACGTGACCGACGACGTGATCCCGTGTCTGAGCCCGAGCCCGATCGACCTCGCGCAGTACCGCGACGTCGTGCTCGACCGCTTCAGCAATCCGTTCATCCAGGACACGAACCAGCGCGTCGCCGCCGACGGCTTCTCGAAGATCCCCGGCTTCATCACGCCGACGCTCGCGCAGCGGATCGCGGCCGGCGCCGAGCCCGCGTCGACCGCGGTGCTGCCCGCGCTGTTCTTCCGCTTCCTCGAACGCTGGCACGCCGGCGCGCTGCCGTACACGTATCAGGACGGCGTGATGGACGAAGCGGCGGTGCACCGGATGTTCGCCGCACCCGATCCGCTCGCGGTGTTCTGCGACGACAAGCTGCTGTGGGGCCGCCTCGCGGGCGGCGAGCCGCTTGCCCGCGCGCTGCGCGATGCGCTCGCGCGCGTCGACGCGTGGCTCGCGTCGCGCGGCGCGCGCGGCTAAAGTAGCGCATCCGCAACGACGAACACGTGGCGCCCACCATGTACCTCGGTATCGATCTCGGCACGTCCGAAGTAAAAGTTTTGCTGCTCGCCACGGAGGCGAGCGGCAACAGCAACGCCCGCGTGATCGGCACGGCCGGCTCGCCGTTTTCCGTGGCGCGTCCCCATCCGCGCTGGGCCGAGCAGGATCCGCGCGACTGGTGGGACGGCACGCGCCGCGCGCTCCATGCGCTGCGCGAACGTCATCCGCACGAGTTCGCGCAGGTGCGCGGCATCGGCCTCTCCGGGCAGATGCACGGCGCGGTGCTGCTCGACGCGCACGACCAGATATTGCGCCCGGCGATCCTGTGGAACGACATGCGCGCGGTCGACGAATGCGAGCAGCTCACCCATCGCGCGCCGCAACTGCACCAGATCGCCGGCAATCTCGCGATGCCCGGTTTCACCGCGCCGAAATTGCTGTGGGTCGCGCGCCACGAACCGGACCTGTTTCGCCGGACCGCCTGCGTGCTGCTGCCGAAGGACTACCTGCGGATGAAGCTGACCGGCGGCAAGGTCTCCGATCCGTCCGATGCGGCCGGCACGCTGTGGCTCGACGTCGCGAAGCGCGACTGGTCCGATGCGCTGCTCGACGCGTGCGGGATGACGCGCGCGCAGATGCCGTCGCTCGTCGAAGGCAGCGCGCCGTCGGGTACGCTGCTGCCCGAGGTCGCGCGCGAATTCGGCTGGCGCGAAGGCGTGATCGTCGCCGCGGGCGGCGGCGACAACGCGACGAGCGCGATCGGCATCGGCGCGACGCAGCCCGGCGACGGCTTCGTGTCGCTCGGCACGTCCGGCGTGCTGTGCGTGATCGGCGACCGCTTCCGGCCGAACCCGGCATCGGCCGTGCACGCGTTCTGTCACGCGATTCCGAACCGCTGGCATCAGATGAGCGTCGTGCTGTCCGCCGCCAGTTGCCTGCGCTGGGTCTGCAAGCTCGCGTCGACCGACGAACCGACGCTGCTCGCCGAAGTCGCCGCGCTCGCACCCGACGCGCTGGCCGAAGCGCCGCTCTTCCTGCCGTATCTGTCCGGCGAGCGCACGCCGCACAACGACCCGTTCGCGCAGGGCGTGTTCTTCGGCATGACGCACGCGACCGACCGCGCGCTGCTCGGCTACGCGGTGCTCGAAGGCGTGACGCTCGCGCTGACCGACGGCCTCGACGCATTGCGCAGCGCCGGCACCGAGGTGAGCGCGCTGTCGATGCTCGGCGGCGGCGCGCGCAGCGCGTACTGGTCGCAGCTCGTCGCCGATGCGTTCATGACGCCGACGCGTCAGCACGGCGGCGGCGAGACCGGCGCGGCGCTCGGCGCGGCGCGGCTCGGCTGGCTCGCGTCGGGCGGCGCGCCCGCCGAGGTGCTGCAGAAGGCGCCGGTCGCCGCCGAGTTCACGCCGAACCCCGCACGCCATGCCGCGCTGCGCGAGCGGCACGAACGCTTTCGCGCCTTGTACCGGCACGTGCGTCCGCTTTACGAGCCGTCGCGCAAGCGGCTCGCCTGATACAGGACGAAGCCCTCCTGAGTCGATCACGCCTTTTCCGAGCTTGAAGAACACCGTGTCCAGGTCCAACGAAAAACTCGATCTCGCCACCCGCGCCGCGTGGCTCTACTACGTCGCCGGCAACACGCAAAACGAGATCGCCGAGAAGCTGCAGGTGTCGCGTCCGGTCGCGCAGCGGCTCGTCGCGTTCGCGGTCGAGAAGAACCTGATCCGCGTGCGCGTCGATCATCAGCTCGCCGACTGTCTCGCGCTCGCCGATCAATTGACGAAGCGCTACGGCCTCGCGATGTGCGAAGTCGTGCCGGTGGACGACGACAGCGTCGAAGAGATCGACCGCAAGCTCGCGGTCGCGGGCGCGCAGGTGATGGAGCGCTATCTGACCGAAGAACGACCGATGGTGATCGCGGTCAGCAGCGGCCGCACGCTGAAGGCGGCCGTCGACCAGATCGCGCAACTGGAGCGGCCGCAGCACCGGCTCGTGTCGATGGTCGGCGCAATCGCGCAGGACGGCTCGTCGAACCGCTATGACGTCGCGCTGCACATCTCCGAGAAGACGGGCGGCAAGCACTTTCTGCTGCCCGCGCCGCTGATCGCCGATAACGAGGCCGAGCGCGCGCAGTGGTGCAATCACCGGCTGTACCGGATCGTCGAGTCGCTGTCGGGAGAGGCCGATGTCGCGTTCGTCGGCATCGGCAACATGGGGCTGAACTGTCCGCTGCACGAGGACGGCTTTCTCACGTCGGACGAGGTGCGCGAACTGATGCAGCTCGGTGCGATCGGCGAAATGCTCGGACTGCCGATCGATGCGAACGGCCAGCGGATCGATTCTCCGACGGGCCGACGCGTGACGAGCATCTGGCTCGACTCGCCGCCGAAGCGCCCGACGATCGGTTTCGCGGGCGGCGCGCGCAAGCGCGATGCAGTGATTGCGACGCTGCGCGGCGGGTGGCTGTCGGGGCTCGTGACCGACGAGGCGTGCGCGCGCGCGGCGCTTGCGGCGGCCGAAGGGGCGACGCCGGACGCCGCGCAGCCGTCGACCGGCAGCCGGCGTGGGAACCGCAAGGCCGCCGCGGCGGCGCCGTCGTCGCGCCAGGACGGCGCGGGCGGGCTCGCGCCGCCTGCCGTCGCGAGGCGGCGGCACGGGTGACAAGTCAGGCGGCAACTCAGGCGGCAACTTGGGCCGCAACTCAGGCGCCACTCGAGCGGCCGCTCAGACCGCACCTCAAGCAGCACCTCAAGCAGCACCTCAAGCCGCCAGCACCTCGACGATCTTCCGCTCGAACGCGAGGCCATCCGCATCGAACAGATGGCAATGGTCGGGCGTCGCGCCGAGCTTCAGCGTCTCGCCGCGTTCGTGGCGTTCGAGCGGCGGAATCCGCGCAATCAGCCCGTCGGCCGCAACCGACGATTCCGCGTACAGGTAGGCGGCGTCGCCAAGCGACTCGACGGCCATCGTGCCCGCCGCCACGCCGTACTCGCCCATCCCCGCGTGCAGGTGCTCGGGCCGGATGCCGACCGTCACCTTGTCGCCCTCTTTCGCGCTGCCGGGTTCCACCGCCACCTTCTGATACTCGCCGGTCGCATAGCGGACCACGACGCCGTCGGCGGCCACGTTCTGCACGACGCCATCGAGGAAGTTCATCTTCGGCGAGCCGATGAAGCCCGCCACGAAGCGGTTCGCCGGCGCATGGTAGAGCCGCGTCGGGCTGCCGACCTGCTCGACGTTGCCCGCCGACAGCACGACGATCTTGTCGGCGAGCGTCATCGCTTCGACCTGGTCGTGCGTCACGTAGATCATCGTCGTCTTCAGCTCGTCGTGCAGACGCGCGAATTCGAGGCGCATCTTCACGCGCAGCGCGGCGTCGAGGTTCGACAGCGGCTCGTCGAACAGGAACACCTTCGGCTTGCGCGTGATCGCCCGGCCGATCGCGACGCGCTGGCGCTGACCGCCCGACAGCTGCTTCGGCTTGCGATCGAGCAGGTGGTCGATGTGCAGGATCTTCGCGGCGTTCTTCACGGCCGCGTCGATCTCGGGCTTCTTCGCGCCGGCGAGCTTCAGCCCGAACGCCATGTTGTCGTACAGCGACATGTGCGGATACAGCGCGTACGACTGGAACACCATCGCGATGCCGCGCTTCGCGGGCGGCACGTCGTTCATCCGCGTGCCGTCGATCAGCAGATCGCCGCCGCTGATGTCCTCGAGTCCCGCGATCATCCGCATCAGCGTGGTCTTGCCGCAGCCGCTCGGCCCGACGAACACGACGAACTCGCCGTCGCCGATGTCCAGGTTCACGTCGCGCAGCACTTCGGTGTCGTCGTAGCGCTTCAGCACGTCTCGCAGAATCACGCTTGCCATGATGTGTCTCCTTTCAGTGCGCGGCGGCCGGCAAGGCTCGCGCCGCGTTTCTCTGCCGTTGTTCCGTTCGCGCTTGCCGGCGCGTTTGCCGAGGCGCTTGCCGACCCGTTTGCCGGCACACTAGCCGACGCACTAGCCGACGCTGTTGCCGACGCATTAACCGGCGCATGGTCGAGCGCGCCAACCGGCCGTTCAGCCGCTGGCCGCGCCGCTGCGCATCCGCTTGTCGACGAGCGCGGGCAGCGCGCTCATCCGGTCGAACACGTCGAGCGCGCCCGCGTCGCGCAATGCGAGCACGTGCGTCGGACCCGCATGACCGGTATGCGAGCCGCCGACAAAACCGAGCACCGTCATCCCCGCCGCGCGCGCGGCGGTGACGCCCGCGACGCTGTCCTCGACCACGACGCACGCGGCCGGCTCGACGCCGAGTCCGCGCGCCGCCGCGAGATACACGTCGGGCGCGGGCTTCGGCCGCTCGACCTGGTCGGCGCAATACACGCGCTCGCCGAAGAACGCGACAAGGCCCGTGCGATCGAGCACCGTGCGCACGACCGCGGTGTAGCTGTTGCTCGCGCACGCCTTCACGAGCGCAATCGCGTTCAGCGCGTCGACGACGCCGTCGAACACCGGCGCCTCCATCGCGGCCGATTCGGCGACGGTGCGGATCGCCGCGACGTCGTCCTCGCCGAGCGCGCGGCCGAGTTCCGCCGCCGCGCCCGCGAGCACGCGCTCGATGCGCTGACCGAGCAGCGGCATCACGACCGGCTCGACCTGCGCGCCGGGCCAGCGCGCTTCCAGCTCGGCGACGAGCACGCGCGCGGCGACCGCTTCGCTGTCGATCAGCACGCCGTCGCAGTCGCAGATCAGCGCATGGACCGGTTGCCTCATCGGTTCGGTGCGCAGTCGGGTCACTTGACCGCTCCGAACGTGAGACCGCGCACCAGTTGCTTCTGCGACAGCCAGCCGACGATCAGCACCGGCGCAACGGCGAGCAGCGACGCCGCCGACAGCTTCGCCCAGAAGAGGCCCTCGGGGCTCGAATACGATGCGATGAACACGGTGAGCGGCGCGGCGTTCGAACTCGACAGGTTGATGCTCCAGAACGCCTCGTTCCACGACAGGATCACGAGCAGCAGCGCAGTCGACGCGAGCCCCGGCACCGCCATCGGCATCAGCAGATAGACGATTTCCTGCCAGGTCGCCGCGCCGTCGATGCGGCCCGCTTCGAGAATGTCGCGCGGAATTTCGTTGAAGTACGTGAACGCCATCCACACGGCAATCGGCAGATTGATCAGCGTGTACACGATGATGAGGCCCGACACGGTATCGAGCATCCCCGTGTTCTTCCAGATCAGGTAGATCGGCACGAGCACGCCGACCGACGGCATCATCTTCGTCGACAGCATCCACAGCAGGACTTTCTGCGTGCGGCGCGTCGGGAAGAACGCCATCGAGTACGCGGCCGGCACCGCGAGAATCAGGCACACGACCGTCACGCCCGCTGAAATCAGCACCGAATTCCACGCGAACGCGAAGTAGTTGCTGCGCGCGAACACCTCGCGGAAGCTGTCGAACGTCGGCACGAAGAAGAGCGACGGCACATACGCCTGCTGCTCGGTCTTGAACGCGGTGATCGTCATCCAGAAGATCGGAAAGAACAGCGCGAGCGAGATCAGCCACGCGAGGACGCCCGGCAGCGCGCGGCCGACGACCGCGACGGGCGACGAGCGGTCGACGGCGTCCGGCGAATTCGGCGCGGGCGTTGCGGGCGTCGGGGAAGAGGCAAGCTGGCTCATTTTTCGTACTCCCCTTTGAGGTTGCGCGCGAGCATCCGCACGAGGAAGAACGACACGATGTTCGCGAGCACGACGGCGAGAATGCCGCCCGCCGACGCGATGCCGACGTCGAACTGCTGCAGGCCCATCGAATAGATCAGGTACGTGAGGTTGGTCGTCGCGTTGCCGGGGCCGCCGCCGGTCGTCGTGTAGATCTCGGCGAAGATCGACAGCAGGAAGATCGTCTCCATCATCACGACCACCGCGATCGCGCGGCGCAGGTGCGGCAGCGTGATGAAGAAGAACATCGCGAACGCGCCGGCGCCGTCGATGCGCGCCGCCTCCTTCTGCTCCTGGTCGAGCGACTGGATCGCGGTGAACAGAATCAGGAACGCGAACGGCAGCCACTGCCACGCGACGATCGCGATGATCGCGCCGAGCGGATACGTCGCGAACCAGTCGACCGGCGTGAGCCCGACCGCGCGCATCGCGATCGCGACGAGCCCGTACACCGGATGCAGGATCATGTTCTTCCAGATCAGCGCGGACACCGTCGGCATCACGAAGAACGGCGCGATCGCGAAGAGCCGCGCGACGCCCTGCCCGTAGAACTTGCGGTCGAACAGCACCGCCATCAGCACGCCGCCGACCACGGTGATCACGAGCACCGACACGATCAGCTCGAGCGTGTGCACGATCGACGGGACGAACGCCGGATCGGTCGCGAGGAAGCGGTAGTTGTCGAAGCCCGCGAAGCCCGTCAGGTCCGGGTTCAGCAGGTTGTAGCGCCGGAACGAATACCAGATCGTCATGGCGAGCGGGATCGTCATCCACAGCAGCAGCACGGCGACAGACGGCGCGACAAGCCAGCGCGACGCCGAGCGCCGTTCCTCGATGCGCTGCAGCGGCGCCTTGCTGCGTTCGCGATGGAACGCGCGTGGCAGGGGAAGAGGAAGATGACGCATGATCGTGACCACCTGTAGGGTTGGGTCGCGGGTTCGTCCGCGTTGCGTTTGACGTCGCGCGCGGTTGCACGGGAACCCGTGCCGCGGACGCCGCCGCGACAGGCCCGGCGCGGGGAGCACCGGGCCGCCGCGGTCACTGCCGTTACGGCCGGCATGACAGCCGGCGATGCGGCAGGCGGCGCGCGCTGCGCCGCCGCCGCCGCACCACGTTACTTCTGATAGCCGGCCTGCGCAACGGCCCGGTCGGCCGCCGCGTTGCCGGCGGCGAGCGCCTGATCGACGCTCATCTGCCCGGCGAGCGCGCCGGACAGGTTCTGCCCGACCACCGTGCCGAACGACTGGAACTCAGGAATGCCGACGAACTGCACGCCCGTGTACGGCACCGGCTTCGCGGTCGGATGATTCGGATCGGCGGTCGTGATCGCCTTCAGCACGAAGTCCGCGAACGGCGCCGCCTGCTTGTACTCCGGACGCTGATAGGTGGACTGACGCGTGCCCGACGGCACCGACGCCCAGCCTTCGTCCTTCGCGACCATCTCGATGTATTCCTTCGACGTCGCCCACTCGATGAACTTCTTCGCGGCGTCCTGCGACTTCGACGACTTCGGAACCGCGAGCGCCCACGACCACAGCCAGTGCGAGCCGTTCGGCGTCGCCTCGATCGGCGCCTGCGCGAAGCCGACCTTGTCGGCGATCTGCGACTGCGACTTGTTGAACAGGATGCCCGCCGCGACCGTCGCGTCGATCCACATCGCGCACTTGCCCGACGACATCAGCGTCAGGTTCTCGTTGAAGCCGTTCGAGCTGGCTCCCGGCGGGCCGTCGCGCTTGAGCAGGTCCACGTAGAAGCCGACCGCCTTCTTCCATTCGGGCGTCGTGAGCTGCGCGTGCCACTTCTCGTCGAACCAGCGGCCGCCGAACGTGTTCGCGACCGTCGTCACGTACGCCATGTTCTCGCCCCAGCCGGCCTTGCCGCGCAGACAGATCCCGTAGGTGCCGTGCGCCTTGTCGGTGAGCTTGTCCGCGAACTGCGCGACCTGCGTGTAGGTCGGCTGATCGGGCATCTTCAGGCCCTTCGCATCGAACAGGTCCTTGCGGTAGTACGTCATCGAGCTCTCGACGTAGAACGGCAGCGCAAACAGCGTGCCGTTGTACGACAGGCCGTCGCGCGCGGTCTTCACGACGTCGTTCAGGTCGTAGCTCGCGGGCAGGTTCGTCATCGGCACGAGCCAGCCGCGCTTGCCCCACTGCGGCGCCTCGTAGGTGCCGATCATCATCACGTCGAACTGGCCGCTGTTGGTCGTGATGTCGGTCGTCGCGCGCTGGCGCAGCACGTTTTCCTCGAGAATCACCCAGTTCAGCTTGAGGTTCGGATTCGCCTTCTCGAAAGCCGGCGAGAGCTTCTTCAGCTCGATCATGTCGGGGTTGTTCAACATCGCGATCGTGACCGTCTGAGCGAACACGCTCGACGCCGCGAGTGCTAACGCACCGGCGCCTATGGCCACGAGCGCCGGCTTGAGGGCTGGTTTCATCGCTTGTCTCCTTTTGTTGGCTACGTTCTGTGCTGCTTTTGATGCTGCATCGGTAACGGGGCTGTCGCTGCGATCTGAACGATCGCCCATCGCGCGAACAATTGCTCTATTTGTGATCGAATGATCGGATACGCGACCGGCTGTGTCAAGGCGGCTCGACGGTTTTCGATGGTGCAGCGCGATAGCCCAATCGCGACGATACGTTATATCATCTCGCGTTTGCGCGACTTCGCGCCTGTGTCGTCATCAAGAGGAAAGCTCCCACATGAATACGCCGCTTCATGCCCCGCCGCTGCTCAAGCGTCTCGCGCGCCGCCGCGCCGCCGTCCTGGCTGTCGTGACGACGGCGCTCGCGATCTGCACGGCCGGCGTCGCGCGCCCGGCGCTTGCCGCGGATGTGCCGGTGCCGGTCGTCGCGGCGGAAAATTTCTACGGCGACGTGGTCAAGCAGATCGGCGGCGCGCACGTCGACGTGACCAGCATCCTGACCAATCCGGACCAGGACCCGCATCTGTTCGAGGCGAGCGCGAAGACGGCGCGCGCGCTGCAGCATGCGCGTCTCGTCGTGTACAGCGGCGCCGACTACGACCCGTGGATGGCGAAGCTGCTCGGCGCGAGCCGGGCTCCCGGACGCACGGCGATCGTCGCGGCGGATCTCGTCGGCAAGAAGGCCGACGACAACCCGCACATCTGGTACGACCTGCGGACGATGCCGGCGCTCGCGCGCGCGGTGAGCGCGGCGCTCACCGCCGCCGACCCCGCGCACAAGAGCGTGTACGATGCGAACCTCGCGACGTTCATCGAGTCGATGAAGCCGCTCGACGCGAAAGTCGCCGCGCTGCGCGCGCATTATCAGGGCACGCCGGTGACGGCCACCGAGCCGGTGTTCGGCTACATGGCCGACGCGCTCGGGCTCGACATGCGCAATCAGCGGTTTCAGCTCGCGACGATGAACGACACCGAAGCGAGCCCGTCGGACATCGCCGCGTTCGAGCGCGATCTGCGGGAGCGACGCGTGCGCGTGCTGATCTACAACAGCCAGGCGACCGAAGCGCTGACGCGGCGCATGCTCGATCTCGCGAAGCAGTCGAAGGTGCCGACGACGAGCGTCACCGAAACGGCGCCGCCGAACGTCAGCTATCAGCAGTGGATGCTCGCGCAACTGAACGCGCTCGACACGGCGCTCGCCGGAAGCGGCAGCGGCGCAACGACGAAGACACAGGGAACGACACGATGACAGCGGCTGGCTCGACGCCTCCCGGTCAACCGGATCCGCAACGGCAACACACGCACGCGAGCGCGCATCGCCACGCGGCGCCGGTGCTGACGCTCGCCGGCGTCACGCTCGCGCTCGGCGAGCGCACGATCCTGCGCGACGCGAACTTCGCGATCGAACAGGGCGAATTCATCGGCGTGCTCGGGCCGAACGGCGCGGGCAAGACCACGCTGATGCGCGCGGTGCTCGGCCTCGTGCCGGCGACGCACGGCGCGATCCGCGTGCTCGGCGAGCCGGTCGTGCGCGGCAATCCGGCGATCGGCTACATGCCGCAGATCCGCAGCGCGCTCGCGAACCGGCGCGTGCGCGGACGCGACTTCGTCGCGATGGCCGCCGACGGTCACCGCTGGGGCCTGCCGCTCGCGAACGACGCGATTCGCGCGGACGTCGACCGCGTGCTCGATCTCGTCGGCGCGAGCGCGCTCGCGAACCGGCCGCTGTCCGAATTGTCGGGCGGCGAGCGCCAGCGTCTGTTGCTCGCGCAATGTCTGCTCGGCAACCCGAAGCTGCTGCTGCTCGACGAGCCGCTGATCTCGCTCGACCCGAATCATCAACGCGGGGTCGTCGAACTCGTGCGCCGCGTGCAGCGCGAACTCGGGATCGCGGTGCTGTTCTCCGCGCACGAACTCAATCCGCTGTTGAACGCGCTCGACCGCGTGCTGTATCTCGGCAACGGCGTCGCCGCCCTCGGCGGCGTCGACGAGGTGATCACCGCGCCCGTGCTGTCGCGCCTGTATGGCTCGCCGATCGACGTGATGCGCGTGAGGGGCCGCATCTTCGTGATGTCCGGCGACGTCGAGGTCGAGAAGCACGATCACGAACACGAACATGAACACGACCCTGCGCACGGGCAGGGTCATCCGGACGGCCACGACCACACGCACGATGCTTGACTACGACTTCATGGTGAACGCCTTCGCGGCGTCGGGCATCGTCGCGGTGCTGGCCGGCATCGTCGGCTATTTCCTCGTGCTGCGCGGGCAGACGTTCGCCGGCCACGCGCTGTCGCACGTCGGCTTCACCGGCGCGACGGGCGCGGTGCTGATCGGCATCTCGCCGATCTGGGGGATGATCGGCTTCACGCTCGCGGCCGGCATCTCGATGGGCGCGCTCGGCGAAAAGCTCGCGGGCCGCGACGTCGCGATCGGCGTGATCCTGTCGCTCGCGCTCGGCTTCGGCCTGCTGTTTCTGCACTTCTTCACGTCGTATGCGACGCAGGTCACCGCGCTGCTCTTCGGCAACGTGCTCGGCGTGAGCCGCGACACGCTCGCGGTGCTCGCCGCGCTCGCGCTCGCGAGCCTCGCGGCGCTCGCGGCGATCATGCGGCCGCTGCTCTTCGCGTCGCTGCAGCCGGAACTCGCGGAAGCGAAGGGCGTATCGCTGCGGCTCGTGTCGGTGCTGTTCCTCGGGATCGCCGCGCTCGCGGTCGCCGCATGCACGCAGATCGTCGGCGTGCTGCTCGTGTTCACGCTGATGGTCGGCCCGGCCGCCGCCGCGCAGAACCTGACCACGCGTCTTTCCACCGGCCTCGTGCTCGCCGCCGCGCTCGCGCTCGTGCAAGCGTGGCTCGGCGTGACGCTCGCCTACTACACCGACTGGCCGACGAGCTTCTGGATCACCGCGCTCGCCGCGCTCGTCTACGGCGCAAGCCTGATCGGGCGGCGCTAGCGCGCGCCCCGCGATGGGCCGCTCCGCGGCGGGTCGAGCGCTTGTTGCGCGCGCAGCGTCGCCCCGCGGCGACACCGCTTTCGAACCGCTGACGATCTGTATTCATCGGTAACACGCGCCTCGCGCCGTCGCGCCCGATGTGCGGCTCCGATTGACTATTCTTTGCTTTGACTTCCTGCACGCCGACGCCGGATCGACCTCGATCCGGCTCGCGCGATGTGCCTTGCCGTACCGACGCGTCAGTCAACCAATTCGACGATAGGCGATACAGGCCGACCGCCCCCGGTGTTCGCCCGAAACCTCGTTAAAAAGGAAACCGAATGAAGCGGAGACCCGGCGAGCCGGCCTTCGACCGGACTGCATCGACGCGCGCGCCGGCGTCGGCAAGCGTCGCAGCGAGCGCGTCGAAAGGCGCGCTGGCCGTAGTGGCCGGAATCGCCGTAGTAGCCGTCGTCGTCATGGCCGTGGCGGCATCGGACGCCGCCGTCGCGCCGCCCGCGACCGACTGGCCCGTCGCCGGCCAGAACCTGCACAACACCCGCAGCGCGACGAACGAACGCGCGATCGGTCTCGACAACGTCGCGCAGCTTGCGCCGCGCTGGGCGCTCGACACCGATGGCGACGTGTCCGCGACGCCGACCGTCGTCGCGGGCGTCGTCTACGTGCCGGACTTCGGCGGGTCGCTGTGGGCCGTCGATGCCGCGACCGGCAAGGTGAAGTGGCGCACGAAGGTGAGCGACTACAGCGGCGTGCCCGACGACGCGTCGCGCACCAGCCCCGCGTACTGGAGAGGCACGCTCGTGATCGGCCAGGGCACGCAGTTCGCGAACCATCCGACCGGCGCGTTCGTGCTCGGCATCAAGGCGGCCGACGGCGCACCGCTGTGGCGCACGAAGATCGAAGCCGACCCGACCGCGATCGTCACCGCGTCGCCGGTGATCGACGACGGCGTCGTGTACGTCGGGGTGTCGTCGCGCGCCGAATCGATCCGGGACGTGCCGACGTATCGCGGCAGCGTCGTCGCGCTCGATGCGCGAAACGGCAAGCCGCTGTGGAAGACCTACATGGTGCCGGAGGGCTATACGGGCGGCTCCGTCTGGGGCAACACGCCGGTCGTCGATCGCGGTGCCGGCATGCTGTACGTGACGACCGGAAACAACTTCTCGGTGCCCGAAGGCGTGTGCCGCTCGCCCGCGCAACAGCACTGCGCGCCGGTCGCCGCCGACGATCACATCGACAGCTTCGTCGCGCTCGATCTGAAGACCGGCAGGATCGTCTGGACGAAAAGCACGCTGCCGGCCGACAAGTCGACCAGCGTCAATCGCGACGACGGCGACGGCCCGGATTACGACTTCGCGTCCGGCCCGAGCCTGTACACGACGACGATCGACGGCCGTCCGGTCACGCTGCTCGGCGCGGGCCAGAAAGACGGCATCGTGTGGGCGCTCGATCCGAAGACGGGCAACGTCGTCTGGCAGACCCAGGTCGGGCCGCGCAGCCTGCTCGACGGCGTGATGTGGGGCACCGCGGTCGACGGCAAGCGCATCTACGTGTCGATCGGCAATCTGAACCACGTGCCGATCGAGGTCGATTCTCCCGACGGCCCCGCGACGACGACCGGCGGCCTGTGGGCCGCGCTCGACGCCGCGACGGGCAAGGTACTGTGGCGCACCGCCGACCCGCAACAGGCAATGGACACCGTCGCGATGTCCGAGGCCAACGGCGTCGTCTACGCGGGTTCGCTGGCGGGGAGCGGCTCGACGATGTACGCGCTCGACGCCGCGACCGGCGCGATCAAATGGCGTTTCGCGAGCGGCGGCTCGGTGGTGGCGGGGGCGGCGGTCGTCAACGGTTCGGTCTACTGGGGATCCGGCTATCACACGAAGGGTCTCGGGCTCGGCTACGACGGCCATAACCAGAAGCTGTACGCGTTCGCCGTCGCGAAGCAGTAAGACCGGATAGCGACCGCCTGCAAAGCTTTCGGACGCCCGACGATGTGTGTCCGACGGTAACAGCCATGCCGGCCGCATCATGCGCGCGGTTGGCCGGCGGCCGCCCTGGCGCGGCCCGGGTCGCCGACGCGCACTTACACTTGCTTGCGATTGCTTACTTCGACGGATCGAGCCGCTATCTACGATGCAAAGCGCCCTGTAACAGGAGGCAACAGGCGGCCCGGATACGCCCCGCCGCCTTTCCGACAAATCGAATCACAGGGAAAGGGCCAACAACAATGAACAGCTTCGATACCGCGATTCTCGGCCTGCTCACGCAGATCCACTTTCCCCCGCTCGTCGAGCACGCGCTCCGGGTCGTGGCCGGCCTCTATACGTTCAAGGGTTTTCTGCTGATCCCGCTGTTGTGGTGGATCTGGTTCCAGCCGAGCCCGCGCCGCGACTGGCAGCGCGAAATGGTGATCGCGACGCTGGCGAGCGGCCTCGTCGCGCTCGCGGTCGGACGCTCGCTCGCGAAGTTCTTGCCGTTCCGTCAGCGTCCGCTGTTCAACCCGGATCTGCACTTGCACTTCGTGTCGAGTTCGCTGCGCGAGGCCGGGCTCAGCACCTGGAGTTCGTTTCCGAGCGACCACGCGATGCTATGGATGGCGATTTCAGTCGGCATTTTCCTCGTGTGGCGCGGAATCGGTACGCTCGCGATTCTCTACACAGCGATTTTCATCTGCCTGCCGCGCGCGTATCTCGGCTTTCACTACCCGACCGATCTGATCGTCGGCGCCGCAATCGGCGTGGTGATCACCCTCGTCCTGACGCGCGACGCCGTACGGCGCCGCACGGCCGCGCCCGTTCTGCAATGGACGATGCGCTATCCCGGGCAGGCGTCGATGTTCGCGTTTCTCGTGTGCTTCGAACTGGTCACGCAGTTCGACGACCTGATGCGCTTGATGCACTCGGTCATCAAGGCGGTTTGATGTCGAATGACGGCTGCGTGTGCATACGCACAGGCAGCCGTCTCGACGCGTTACTGCTTCAGCACGCGCGCGTGATGCGCGATGTGATCCGCGATGAACGTCTGGATGAAGAAGTAGCCGTGGTCGTAGCCCTCGTGGCGGCGCAGCGTCAGCCGCTGCCCCGCCGCGCGGCAGGCGGCCTCGAACACGTCCGGATTCAGCTGGTTTGCGAGGAACGGGTCGGCGAGCCCCTGATCGACGAGGATGCCTTCGTCGAAGCGACGCGACGCGCGGCCGACCAGTTCGCTCGCGTCGTACGCTTTCCACGCTTCGCGGTCGTCGCCGAGATAGCCGGAAAACGCCTTTTCGCCCCACGGACAGCGCGTCGGCGCGGCAATCGGCGCGAACGCCGACACCGACCGATACACGTCCGGGTTGCGCAACGCGAGCATCAGCGCACCGTGTCCGCCCATCGAATGCCCGAAGATGCCGATGCGCTCGCCGTCGACCGGCAGATGCGCGCTCACCGTTTCGCGCAGCTCGTCGCGCACATACGAATACATCCGGTAGTGCTTCGACCACGGCTCGCGCGTCGCATCGACGTAAAAGCCCGCGCCGACACCGAAGTCCCACGCATCCGCCTCGCCGGGCACGCCCGCGCCGCGCGGGCTCGTGTCCGGCGCGATCAGCGCGAGGCCGTGCCCGGCCGCGAGGCGCTGCGCACCGGCCTTGATCGGAAACGTCTCCTCGGTGCACGTGAGCCCCGCGAGATAAAAGAGCGCCGGCACGCGGCCCGCTTTCGCCTGCGGCGGCAAGTACACCGAAAATCGCATCGGCAGTCCGATCGTGTTCGAGTCGTGGCGGTAGATCCGCTGCACGCCGTCGAAACACGCGTGTTCCTCGATCAACTCCAGCATCGTGCGTCTCCTTGAACGGAACGTCGAATCAGTACAGCACCACCGAGCGGATCGACTCGCCCTTCTTCATCAGGTCGAAGCCGTCGTTGATGCGATCGAGCGGCAGCGTGTGCGTGATCAGGTCGTCGATGTTGATCTTGCCTTCCATGTACCAGTCGACGATCTTCGGCACGTCGGTGCGGCCGCGCGCGCCGCCGAACGCAGAGCCCTTCCACTCGCGGCCCGTCACGAGCTGGAACGGCCGCGTGCTGATTTCCTCGCCCGCCGCCGCCACGCCGATGATGAACGACTGCCCCCAGCCCTTGTGCGTGCATTCGAGCGCCTGACGCATCACCTTCACGTTGCCGATGCACTCGAACGAGTAGTCGGCGCCACCGTCGGTCAATTGCACGATGTGGTCGACGACGTTCTCGACGTCGTTCGGGTTGATGAAGTGCGTCATGCCGAACTTCTTCGCGAGTTCGACGCGCTTCGGATTGAGGTCGACGCCGATGATCTTGTCCGCGCCCACCATTTTCGCGCCCTGAATCACGTTCAGGCCGATCCCGCCGAGCCCGAACACGACCACGTTCGCGCCCGCCTCGACCTTCGCCGAATACACGACCGCGCCGACGCCGGTCGTCACGCCGCAGCCGATGTAGCAGACCTTGTCGAACGGTGCGTCCTCGCGGATCTTCGCGACCGCGATTTCCGGCACGACGATGTAGTTGGAGAACGTCGACGTCCCCATGTAGTGAAAGAGCGGCTTGCCGTCGAGCGAGAAGCGCGACGTCGCATCGGGCATCAGCCCCTTGCCCTGCGTCGTGCGGATCGCCTGGCACAGGTTCGTCTTGCGCGACAGACAGAATTTGCATTGCCGGCATTCGGGCGTGTAAAGCGGAATCACGTGGTCGCCCTTCCTCAGCGTGCCGACGCCGGGACCGACGTCGACGACGATGCCCGCGCCTTCATGGCCGAGGATCGCCGGGAAGATGCCTTCGGGGTCCGCGCCCGACAGCGTGTAGTAGTCGGTGTGGCAGATGCCCGTCGCCTTCACTTCGATCAGCACTTCGCCGGCGCGCGGCCCTTCGAGATCGACCTCCTCGATCGTGAGCGGCGCTCCGGCCTTCCATGCGACGGCTGCTTTGGTTTTCATCTTCGAATGCTCCTGTGGATCGCCAAGAAATAGCGGGTTAGGCGGCCGCGAACCAGCTTCGGACGCGGCCGTACAAATCGATGAAGCGTGCGTAGCGCCGCGCGAGCGCGGGGTCGCCCGACGGCGACGCGACGCGCGACGACGCAGGCGCGAGCGCCGCGAGATCGTCCACGCGCCAGTGCGAGCACGCGAGCGCGCCGAGCATCGCCGCGCCGCGCGCGGCGGCGTTCGGACAGTCGATCGCGTGCAGTTCGACGTCGAGCGTATCGGCGAGCAGTTGCCGCCAGCGCGGATCGACGGAGCCGCCGCCCGCGAGCTTAAGCTTCGTCACGTCGATGCCGCCCGCGCGGATCGCATCGAGCCCCGCACGCAACGCGAACGCGACCCCTTCGAACGCGGCGCGCATCATCGTACCGCGGGTGTCGCCGAGACCGGCGCCGAGCCAGCCGCCGCGCGCCGCCGGATCGAGCCACGGCGAGCGCTCGCCGCTCAGGTACGGCAGGAACGCGAGCGTGTCGGACGGCGCGGCGGCGAACGCGTCGCGATACGCGTGCGCCCATTCGTACGACAGCCAGCCGCGCGCCGCTTCGAGCGCGACGCCGACGTTCTGCATCGCGGCCATCGTGTACCAGTGGCCCGTCGCCGACCGGTAGCGATGCAAGCCGCGCACCGCCGCCGGCTCGCCGCGCGACGTGACGACGATCTGGCCGCCGGTGCCGGTCGTGAGCAGCGCGTCGCCGTCGTCGGCGAGACCGCTGCCGAGCGCCGCGCAAGGCGTGTCGCCGGCGCCCGTCGCGAGCGCGATGCCGGGCGTCAAGCCGAGCGTGCGCGCGGCGTCGGCCGACAGCGTGCCGGCCGCCTCGAACGACGCTTTGAGCGGCGCGAACCAGCGCGACGGCAATCCGAGCCGCGCGATCAACGCGTGGTCCCAGTCGCCGTCGGGCGTCGCGAGCGCGGTCGCGCACGCATCGGACGGATCGGCGCCGATCGCACCGCCGAGCGCCACGCGCAGCCAGTCCTTCGGCTGCATCGCACGATGCGCGGCGTGCGCGACGGTGCTTTCGTGCTGCGCGACCCAGCGCAACAGCGGGCCGGCCATCCCGGGCGCGACCGGATTCGGCTGCGGCTCGGGCCACGCGTCGAGGAGCGGCAGCGCCCGCGTGTCCGGCCACAGCAGCGCGGCACGCAATGCGCGGCCCGACGCGTCGGTCAGCACGACGCCGTGCATCTGCCCGGACAGACCGATTGCCTGCACGGCCGAGCGCTCGTCGGCGGGCAGCTTCGCGGCGGCGTCGACGAGCGCATGCCACCAGCGGTCGACCGCGATTTCGGCCCAGCCCGGCTGCGGCGAATCGAACGCATAAGCAGCGCTCGACGCCGCGCGCTCGACGCCGTCGCCATCGACGATCGCGAGCTTCAGCGACCCGGTGCCGAGGTCGATGCCGAGAAATCGCGCGGATGAGCGGCTCATGATGGGGATCGGGTCGCGAACGGAAAGAGGCATGATACCGGCGCGCGCGCAGACGTGAAGGCCGAATGGAAAACACCCCAAGAGTTGGATCTCTGTCCAACGCTTGGGGTGCAGTTCAGCGATGCCCTGGCGTTTTCGCGTTGCCTCGCGACTGCGCCGGCAGCGATCAGCTGGCCGGCGCCGAAGCCGCCGCCGGCGCGCTTGCCGCGCCGTAGTCGACCGGCGCATCCGCCGGACGCGGCGTATCGCCCGCGTGCTCGATCCACCCGCCGCCGAGCGCGCGATACAGGTCGACGAGGTTCGCGAGCCGCGCGAGCCGGGCCGTGATCAGCGCCTGCTGCGCCGAGTACAGGTCCGTCTGCGCGGTCAGCACCGACAGATAGCTGTCCACGCCGTTGCGGTAACGCAGGTCCGACAGGTCGAGCCGCCGCTGATTCGCGAACGTGTTGCGCTCCAGCGCCGCGATCTGCTGGTCGTACGTGCCGCGCGCGGCCAGTCCGTCGGCCACCTCGCGGAACGCCGACTGGATCGCCTTCTCGTAGTTCGCGATCTCGATGCGCTTTTCGACGTGCGCGAGATCGAGGTTCGCGATGTTCGAGCCGCCCGAGAAGATCGGCATCGCGATCTGCGGCGCGAACGTCCACGCGGCCGTGCCGGCCTTGAACAGGCCGCCGAGCGTCGGGCTCGCGCTGCCGAATATGCCGGTGAGCGAGATCTGCGGGAAGAATGCCGCGCGCGCCGCGCCGATGTTCGCGTTCGCCGCCAGCAGCTGCTGTTCGGCTTCCATCACGTCCGGACGCCGCGTCAGCAGGTCCGACGGCAGTCCAGCCGGAATGTCCGCGAGCAGGTTCTGCGAACCGAGCGTCAGCCCCGGCGCGAGATCCGCCGGCAGCGGCTCGCCGATCAGCAGCACCAGCGCGTTCTCGTCCTGCGCCCGCGCACGCGCCTGTGCCTGCAGGTTCGCCTGCGCGGTCTCGACGACGGTCTCGGCCAGACGCAGGTCGAGTTCCGTGCCGGTGCCGTTGTCGAACTGCGCCTTCGTGATGTTGTACGAGTCCTGCGCGGTCTTCAGCGTGTCGCGGGTGACCTTCAGCAGGTCGTCGTCGGCGAGCATCGTCAGGTACTCGTCCGCGACCTGCGACACGAGCGAGATTTCCGCCGCCTTGCGCGCCTGTGCGGTCGCGAAGTATTGCGCGAGCGCCTGGTCCTTCAGGCTCTGCACGCGGCCGAACAGATCCAGCTCCCACGACGCGGACAGACCGGCGCTGTACACCCGCGCGATCATCGGTTTCCCGGTCACCGACACGCCGGCCGGTTCGCGCTCGATCGTGGCCGAGCCGGTCGCGCTGAGCGACGGCATCAGTTCCGCGCGCGTGATCTGGTACTGCGCGCGCGCGGCTTCGATGTTCAGCACCGACACGCGCAGATCGCGGTTGTTCTTCAGCGCGATCGCGATGAGCTGCTGCAGCCGCGCGTCGACGAAGAAGTCGCGCCAGCCGATGTCCGTCGCCGCCGCGCCGTTCGCGCTGCGCGCGTTCGCGCCCGCCGCCGGTTGCGTGCTGTACACGCCGCCCTGCGGATACTGCGGCGATACCGGCGCGTCCGGGCGCACGTACTTCGGCGCCATCGTGCAGCCCGCCGCGAACAGGGCGACGGCGACTGCGATTACCGAATGTTTAAGCATCTCAATGTCCTTCCTTGCCCGAGCCGTCGTTGCCGCCTTCACCGCCGTCGCCATCCGTTCCGCCGTTGCCGCGTGCGCTGCCGCCGCCGGCTTCGTCGTCATGGTCGTGCGCGTGGTGCGCCTCGTAGTGCTCGAGCGCCGTCGCCGGGTCTTCCTTCTCGCCGCCGAACTTCGAGCGGATCACGACGAAGAACATCGGGATCATGAAGATCGCGAGGAACGTGGCGGTCAGCATCCCGCCGATCACGCCGGTACCGATCGCGTGCTGGCTGGCCGAACCCGCGCCGTTGCTGATCGCGAGCGGCAGCACGCCGAGAATGAACGCGAGCGACGTCATCAGGATCGGGCGCAGCCGCAGCCGCGCCGCTTCCATCGCCGCCTCGATCGGGCCCATCCCCTCGCCCTGCTGCAGCTCCCGGGCGAACTCGACGATCAGAATCGCGTTCTTCGCGGACAGACCCACGGTGGTCAGCAGGCCGACCTGGAAGAACACGTCGTTTTCCAGGCCGCGCAGCGTGACCGCGAGCAGCGCGCCGAGCACGCCGAGCGGCACCACCATGATCACCGCGAACGGAATCGACCAGCTTTCGTACAGCGCCGCGAGACACAGGAACACGACGAGGATCGAGATGCCGTACAGGATCGGCGCCTGCGAGCCCGACTGACGCTCCTGATACGACAGGCCGGTCCACTCGTAGCCGATGCCCGCCGGCAGCTTCGCGGCGATCGCTTCCATCGCCGTCATCGCCTGGCCGGTACTCTTGCCGGGCGACGCCTGGCCCTGGATTTCCATCGACGAGATGCCGTTGTAGCGTTCGAGCTTCGGCGAACCGAACGTCCAGCGGCCAGTGCCGAACGCCGAGAACGGCACCATCCCGCCCGAGCCGTTACGCACGTACCACATGCTCATGTCGTCCGGGTTCATCCGGAACGGTGCGTCCGACTGCACGTACACCTTCTTGATCCGGCCGTCCGTATCGAGGAAGTTGTTCACGTACTGCGACGCCCACGCGATCGAGAACGTCTGGTCGATCGCCGACGGCGACACGCCGAGCGCTTCCGCCTTCTCGCGGTCCACGTCGACCTTGAACTGCGGCGTGTCGTTCAGGCCGTTCGGACGCACGAGCGCGAGCGAAGGATCGTGCGCGGCCATCCCGAGCAACTGGTTGCGCGCGGCCATCAGCGCGTCGTGGCCGACGCCCCCCTGGTCCTGCAGCTCGAAGTCGAAGCCGGACGCCGTGCCGAGTTCGGGAATCGACGGCGGATTCACCGGAATCACCATCGCGTCCTTGTACGACGCGTAGTGCGCGGCGAGGCGTCCCACCAGCGCCTGCACCTTCTGGTCGCTGCGCTGGCGGTACTGGTAGTCCTTCATCCGCACGAACACGAGGCCCGAGTTCTGGCCGCGGCCCGCGAAGCTGAAGCCGTTCACCGTGAACGTCGATTCGACGATGGCCTTCTCGTCGTGGAGCAGATAGTCGCTGATGTTCGCGAGCGTGCGCGCGGTCGTTTCCTGCGTCGAGCCCGGCGGCGTCTGCACGATCACGAACATCGTGCCCTGGTCCTCGTCCGGCAGGAACGACTTCGGCAGCCGCACGAACAGCATGCCGACCGCGACGATCACCGCGATATAGATGATCAGCCAGCGGCCCGAGCGGCGGATCACGTGATACACGCCGTTGTGGTACTTGTCGCGGCTCCGCTCGAACGTGCGGTTGAACCAGCCGAAGAAGCCCTTCTTCTGCTCGTGATGACCCTGCGGAATCGGCTTGAGGATCGTCGCGCACAGCGCCGGCGTCAGAATCAACGCGACCAGCACGGACAGCACCATCGCGGACACGATCGTGAGCGAGAACTGCCGGTAGATCGCGCCGACCGACCCGCCCGACAGCGCGACCGGCACGAACACCGCCGACAGCACGAGCGCCACGCCGACGAGCGCGCCGGTGATCTGGCCCATCGCCTTGCGGGTCGCCTCTCTTGGAGACAGCCCCTCTTCGGCCATCACCCGCTCGACGTTCTCGACGACCACGATCGCATCGTCGACGAGCAGACCGATCGCGAGCACGAGGCCGAACATCGACAGCGTGTTGATCGAGAAGCCGACCACCGCCATGATCGCGAACGTGCCGAGCAGCACCACCGGCACCGCGATCGTCGGGATCAGCGTCGCGCGCAGGTTCTGCAGGAACAGGTACATCACGAGGAACACGAGCACGATGCCTTCGAGCAGCGTCTTGATCACGTCCTCGATCGACAGCCGCACGAACGGCGTCGTGTCGTACGGATACTGCACGACCAGACCATGCGGGAAGTACTTCGACAGCTCGGCGACCTTCGTGCGCACCAGCTGCGCGGTCTGCAGCGCGTTCGCGCCGGTCGCGAGCTGGATGCCGAGGCCGGCCGTCGGCTGGCCGCTGTACTTCGTGTCGAAGTTGTAGTTTTCGCCGCCGAGCGCGATGCGCGCGACGTCGCGCAGACGCACCTGCGAGCCGTCCTGGTTCACCTTCAGCAGGATGTTGCCGAACTCCTCCGGCGTGCGCAAAAGCGTCGCCTCGGTGATCGTCGCCTGCATCGACTGCCCGGCGACCGACGGCGTGCCGCCGATCTGGCCGCCCGCGACCTGCACGTTCTGCGCGGCGATCGCGTTCGTCACGTCGACCGGCGTCAAGCCGAAGTTATTCAGCTTGTGCGGGTCGAGCCAGATCCGCATCGCGTACTGCGTGCCGAACAGCGTGACGGTGCCGACGCCGTCGAGACGGCTCACCGGATCCTCAACGTGCGACGCCACGTAGTTCGCGAGGTCGTACTTGTTCATGCTGCCGTCCTGCGACACGAACGCGAGCACGAGCAGGAAGCTGTTGCTCGACTTCGTCACGCGGATGCCGAGCTGCTGCACGACCTGCGGCAGGATCGGCGTCGCGAGCTGCAGCTTGTTCTGCACCTGCACCTGCGCGATGTCAGGATTGGTGCCGGCAGCGAAGGTGATGGTGATCGTGGCGGTACCGGTGTCGTCGCTGGTGGACGACATGTACAGCAGGTGGTCGATACCGCTCATCTGCTGCTCGATCACCTGCGTGACGGTGTTTTCGACCGTCGACGCGGACGCGCCCGGGTAGGTCGCGCTGATCTGGATCGACGGCGGCGCGATGGTCGGATATTGCGCGACCGGCAGCGTGAAGATCGACGCGACCCCGGCTAGCATCAGGATGATGGCGATCACCCACGCAAAAATCGGGCGATCGATAAAGAACTTTGCCATGAAGCAGGTCCCCTGTTATTTCGCGGCGGACGCGGCCTGCGCCGGACTCGCCCCCGTGGACGGCGAGGCGCCGGTCGCGAGATCGGCCGACGGTGCGCCCGGCGGCGGCGGCGGCGGCAGTTGCGCGGCCACCGGCTTCACGGTCATGCCCGGCTGCTGGATCTTCACGAGGCCCTGCACGACCACGCGGTCACCCGGGTTCAGGCCGCTTTGCACGACCCAGTCCTGGCCTTGCGTGCCGGCGGTCGTGATCGGACGAAGTTCGACCTTGTTGTCGGCGTTGACCACGTACACGCTCGCCTGCCCCTTCTGGTCATGCGTGACGCCGATCTGCGGCACGAGGATCGCGGTGTTGTTGATCCCTTCCTCGATCTGCGCGCGCACGAACATGCCCGGCAGCAGCACGTGGTTCGGATTCGGGAAGATCGCGCGGATCGTCACCGAGCCGGTGGTCTGGTCGACCGTCACGTCGGTGAACTGCAGCTTGCCGATTTCCGAATAGTTGCGGCCGTCTTCGAGGATCAGCTTGACCTTCGCGGCGTTCGGGCCGTTGGTCTTCAGGCGTCCTTCCTGCACCTCGCGGCGCAGCCGCAGGCCTTCGAGGCTCGACTGCGTGAGGTCGACGTACATCGGATCGAGCTGCTGCACGGTCGACAGCAGCGTCGCAGCGCTCGCCTGCACGTAGGCGCCCGGCGTCACCTGCGAGATGCCGACCTGGCCCGTGATCGGCGACGTGACGTCCGTGTAGCCGAGATTGATCTGCGCGGTGTCGACCGCGGCCTTCCCGGCGTCGACGGAAGCGCGCGCCTGGCCTTCGGCGGCCACGGCGTTGTCATAGTCCTGCTTGCTGACCGCGTTCGCGGCAACCAGCACCTTGTAGCGGTTCGCCTGCGCGGTCGTCGACACGAGGTTCGCCTGCGCGCTCGCGAGCGTCGCCTTCGCATTGTTCAGCGTCGCGATGTACGGCGCCGGGTCGATCTTGTAGAGGCGCTGGCCGGCCTTGACCATCGTGCCTTCGGTGAACTCGCGGCGCAGCACGATGCCGTCCACGCGCGAGCGCACCTGCGCGACGAGGTACGCGCTCGTGCGGCCCGGCAGTTCGGAGACGACCGGCACCGGCGACGGCTCGGCGGTGATGACACCCACTTCGGGGGCCTGCGGCGGGGGCGCCGACTGCTTTTGCCCGCACGCGGCAAGCACGATGGCAGCCGTCGCGGCACTGATTAGGCGGAATGGAACCCGTTCGACGCGCATGGAGCGACCTCTGTCTTATGACTGACATTGAAAGGAATGCGGCGCCCAGCCTCTCCGAAGGACGACGACGCACGCCAGCAAATGGCTACGACTCTTGACTGCCCCCCGGGAGCGATGAACGGCGCGCAACGGTCCGCGCGAGCCCGCCGGACGACACAATTGGCACGGCGTCTATCAAATCCGCCGCACAAAGGCAATTCGTACGATCTCTGTGGCCAGTGACGGATATTAACCGGACATCACGGATCGGGGCGACCCGTCGGTGGGGTGCTATTATAGATACATTCGTGAACGTACGTATAACACCCCCGGGGGGACTAAACGCTTACGAAGTATTACGCGGCCCGCCTTTAACCCATGCCCGCTGCCGCCGGGCGACCCCGATAAATACGACAAATGGTCCGTCGCACCAAAGAGGAAGCGCAGGAGACGCGCTGCCGTATCCTCGACGCCGCCGAGCAGGTTTTCTACGACAAGGGTGTGTCGCGGACGTCGCTTGCCGACATCGCGCACGCGGCGGGCGTCACGCGCGGGGCGATCTACTGGCACTTCGAGAACAAGGGCGATCTGTTCACGGCGATGTTCGACCGCGTGCTGCTGCCGCTCGATGAACTGAAGACGGCCTCCGTCGATCCGAACGAGGCCGATCCGCTCGGCCGCATCCGCGAACTGTGCACGCTCTGTCTGCGCAATACGGCCACCGACGCGCGCCGCCGCCGCGTGTTCGACATCCTGTTTCTGAAGTGCGAGTTCGTCGAGGAAATGGGGCCGGTGATGGACCGTCATCAGTCGAACATGCGCGATGCGCTCGCGAAGCTCGAGGAAGGCGTGCGCAACGCGATTTCGAAAGGCCAGTTGCCGGCCGATCTCGACCCGGCGCGCGCCGCGCGCGTCGTGCACTCGATGATCGGCGGCGCGCTGCGCGACATGGCGATCCTGCCGGATCTGTTCGACGTCGCGACGGGCGCCGAAGCAGCGGTCGATGCGGTGCTCGACGCGCTGCGTTTCAGTCCGGCGCTACGCAAGCCCCGTAGCGGCAGCGCGTAGCACACGCCGGCACGCCGACGATGCGGACGAAAAGCGCGCTCGCGTGCCGTCGACGCCGCGGGCGACGGGCGTGAGCGGCACGCAACGCGACTCGAAGGATCGACCGGCCGGCTAGGCAGCGGCGCGCGAGCGCGCCTTCTGGTTCGACGCGTAGATGTTGCCGCCCGTCAGCGGCTCGCCGGCCTTGACGGCCGCGAGCCACGCGTCGGTGCTCGCGACGGCCGCGAAGCGCGACTGCATCACGACGCTGAACACGCGGTGGATTTCCTCCGCGCTCGCAAAGCCCGCGTCGTTCTCGTACGGCACCGAACCGGTCGCATCCGCGAGGAACTCCACTTTCAGCCCGCGATGAGTCGCTTCGAACGCCGTCGACGCGTCGCAGTTGTGCGTCATGTAGCCGACGATCGTCAGCGTGTCGATGTCGCGGGCGGCGAGCCAGTCCGCGAGATCGGTCTTCGCGAACACGCTCGGCAGCGACTTTTCCACGAGATGATCGCGCCCGCGCGACGCAACGGCCGGATGCAGCTCCGCACCCGCGCTGCCGCGCGCGAACAGCGGCGACGTGGCAGGCGCGACGTTCTGCACGACGACGACCGGCACGCCGACCGCGCGCGCGGCGTCCATCGCGCGGGCGATGTTCGCGAGCGACGTCTCGATGTCCGGATATTCGATCGGCAGATCGCCGCTCACGTATTCGTTCTGCACGTCGATCACGACAAGCGCGCGGCGCGGGGTGGCGGACATCGGGGACTCCTCGGATTCAGTTCGGACGGGTGGGAATCATGGATCGGCGCGCGGATCGATCCGCGCGTCGGGTACAGGACGGATGTGTGATCAGCCGCTCAGCCCGTCAGCCGCCGGGCGACGTAGAGCAGCAGCGCGACGAAGAAGATCATCGCCGCCCACGCCCAGTTCGGCAAAGCGTGCGGCGTCGGCTCGTTGCGCACGGCGCCGGCCGCGCGGCCGCCGAGCGCGGCACCATAGTGCTGCGGCAACAGGTGTGCGCGCCGCGCGAGGCCGGCCATGCTGATCGGCCGCAGGAACACATGCTGGCGGCGCGGCGCATCGCCGACGCGGTTCGGCGCCTGCCCGTACTTCACCTCGACGACCGCGCAGAACTCGGTGAAGAAATCGTCCGCGAGGTCGTGCAGCGCCCGCTCGATCTGCCGCGTCGGCAAGTCGGCGAGCGGGCCGGTCAGCGTCGCCCACACCGAATAGTCGATCTGCGTGCTGTCGCCCGCGGGCGACGGTTCCGCGCGCAACGAAACGTCGATCTGGCCGCGCAGCGAGCCGACGCCGTCCGCGCGCGCACGAAAGCTCAGCATCCGGCGCGGCGTCTGCGGCGGCTGCGACACGTCGTTCGAGATATGGGCGCGCACCTCGTAACGGGCACGCAGCGGCCCGAGCGGCACGGTCAGCGTCAGCGCGTACTCGCCCGGCGCGAGCCGGTGGAACGACTCGCAATGCTCGAGGCTCGCGCGCACGAGCGCGGGGTCATGGAGCGCGTCCCACACGGTGGATGGCGCGAGCGGAATCCTTAATGCGTCTTTCAGTTCCATGGCGGCCTCCCCGATATGCGTGCCCGTGCCGGTCAGGAGGTCTGGTCGATCCGATCGACGAGCGAAGCATGAAACGCCAGATACCCTTCGATGCGCCGAACGCCGTCGAGCGGCGCTTCGTAACTCCAGACGACGTTTTCGATCAGGCCGTCCTCGGTGCGCAGATGGTAGTAGCTGGCGTCGCCCTTGTACGGGCAATGCGACGTGTGCGTCGAACGTTCGAGCCGCGCCATGTTCACGTCGGCGCGCGGAAAATAGACGACGTCGGGGAGACCGGATTCGGCGAGCGTCAGCGCATCGTGCGTGTCCGCATACGTGACTCCGCCGTGGATCACTCTCACGCGATGATGGTTCGTGCCAATGTCGATGCGATGACCGGCGTCTGTTTCGGCCGCCATGATCCGTCCCCTGGGCTCAATGCACGACGGGCGAATTCCGCTCGTCGCTGCGCGGGCCGGCCCGATTTGCGCAAGGCCGGCCTCGTTTTCCGCGGACACCGCACAAAAAAGCCACGGTGCGTCCGTGGCTTTCATTATCGGCGAAACTTCTGACAAGCGCGCGACCTTTAAAAAAGCGCCCTCTGGCGGCGCGCCTTGCGGTGGGACGCGGGCCGGTCAGCGGCTGACCTGCCACGCGAACGTCGCCCGCGCGCTGCCGTTGCCGCGCACCGTGACGGTCTGCGAGCGGTCGACGTCGCTGTAGCTCGCGTGCACCGTATACCGGCCCGGGCGCAGCCGCACCAGCATGTACGGCCCTTTCGACGTGGTGTCGAGCACGGTCGTGCCCTTGCTGTCGACGATCTGCACGTCCACGTTGGACACGTACGCCGACGCCGGCCCCGTGAAGCGCAGCGCCAGCGGCCACTGGTGCTGCGCGGCGCGCAGCGCGGTGGACTCGTCGAGACCGACGCCGCCGGTGACGAACGACACGTCGCCCTGGGTTTGCGTCTGCGGCATGCCGGTCTGGTGGATGTTGCCCGCGCTCGTGTTGTCGGCGTTCGTTCCGCCGACCGTGCCGGGCGCGGTGTCCGAGCCGGTGTCGTTTGAAGTACCCGCGTTGCCGCCTTGCGGCATCTGCTGCTGCGCCAGCGCACCGCCGGCGAGGCCGAACGCGAGCGCAGTCGCGATCATGGTCGAAACGATCCGGTGCGAATTGCGTTGCCTTTCCATCGTGGTCGCTCCTTAGAAGGTTTACCGACTGTGAGCGTCCGCAAGGCGCGTGCCCAGTTCTCGTCGGACTGAAACCGCCAGGAAGGAGCCGGATGCGCGGTGCGCCCCGGCAAACGACTACGCGGGCGGGTTGCCCCGCCCGCGTAGAAAACTGACCACAGGTTAGCGGTTTTCGTCGGGCGACGCGCGCAGCGAGCACGCGTGCCGCGGGCGATCAGCCGAGGTCGACCGGCACGAAGATCTGCGCGTTGTCGCGCTGGATCAGCAGCGCGATGCTGCTGCCCGCCTTCGACACCATGTCCTTCAGCTGCTGCGCGTTCGACACCGGCCGGCCGTTGACCGCGAGGATCACGTCGCCCGGCTGGATGCCGGCGCTCGCCGCCGCGCCGCTCACCTGGCCGACGACGAGGCCGTGCGTGAGCGAGCTGTTGTTCATCTCGTCGGGCGTCAGCGGCCGCACCGCCACGCCAAGACGCCCCTGGACCTCCGACTGCGGCGTGTCGTTGGACGCGACCTTCGCGTCGCCGAGCTTGCCGATCGTCGCGCTGACGGTCTTCGTCGACTTGTCGCGCCACACCTGCAGGTCCGCCTTCGCGCCGGGCTTCATGCCCGCGATGATCGACGGCAGCGCGCTCGAATCGTCGACCGTCTGGCCGTTCACCGACAGAATGACGTCGCCCGGCTGCAAGCCGGCCTTCGCGGCCGGACCGCCCGGATCGACCGAGCTGACGAGCGCGCCCTGCGGCTTTTGCATGCCGAACGAATCCGCGAGCGACTGGTTCACCTGCTGCACCGCGACGCCGAGACGCCCGCGGCTCACGTGACCGGTCTTCACGAGTTCGTCCTTCACCTTGATCGCCTCGTTGATCGGAATCGCGAACGACAGGCCCTGGAAGCCGCCGGTCTGCGAGTAGATCATCGAGTTGATGCCGATGACTTCGCCCTGCAGGTTGAAGAGCGGACCGCCCGAGTTGCCGGGGTTCACCGGCACGTCGGTCTGGATGAACGGCGTGTAGTTCTCGTCGGGCAGCGCGCGCGCCTTCGCGCTGATGATGCCCGACGTCACCGTGTTGTCGAAGCCGTACGGCGAGCCGATCGCGACGACCCACTGGCCCACCTTGCTCTGGCGCGGATCGCCGATCTTCACGGTCGGCAGGTTCTTCGCGTCGATCTTCAGCACCGCGACGTCCGACTGCTTGTCGGCGCCGATCACTTTCGCGCGGAATTCGCGCTTGTCGGTGAGCTTCACGGTCACGACGTTCGCGCCGTCGACGACGTGCGCGTTGGTCAGGATGTAGCCGTCCGCGCTCAGGATGAAGCCCGAGCCGAGGCTCGCGCTCGGACGGTCGTCGTCGCCGCCGCCGTCGTCGTCGGGGCTGCCCTGCATGCCGGGAACGCCGCCGTAGAAGCGCTTGAAGAACTGGTAGAACGGATCGGACGGATCGATCGGCAGTTGCTGCGGGCTCGCGCGCCGCGCGGTCTGCTTCACGACGTGCTTCGCGCTGATGTTGACGACGGCCGGACCGTAGGTCTCGACGAGGCCGGAGAAGTCGGGAATGCCGGTTTTTGCGGCGGCTTCGGCGGGCATCATCGCGGCTTCGGCCGGCGCGATGACCTGCGGGGCCGGCACGCCGTGGCGCCCCGCCACGAACCCCACCGACAACGCGGCGGCAACAGCGAGCGCAACGGCACTGCGGGAAAGGACTTTGACGTTCATTACTGGCTCCTTCAGCGGAATCCTCAAACGGTGCAGGCAAGCGTACGTGGCGTCGCTTAAAGCAGTCTTAATTCTTCCGGCACCCGGCCGGGGCGGCCCCGGAGCACGGAAGCCCGGCTGCACGGCCCTGCCGGCCGGTCAAAAAAACGGATGTCAGAAACGGACGTCGACCTGGAGGCCGCCCGACGGCGAATCGCCGAGCGTCACCGTCGCCTCGTGCTGCGCCGCGATGCGCCGCACGATCGCGAGCCCGAGCCCGCTGCCCGACACGTCGGTGCGCGCGCGGGCGGCGCCCTCGCCGACGCGGTAGAAGCGGTCGAACACGCGCAGGCGTTCGTCGACCGGAATGCCGGGGCCGCTGTCGGCGATCGTCACGACCGGACGACCGCGATCGACGCGCACGCTCACGTCGACGCGGCCGCCGTCCGGCGTGTATTTCGTCGCGTTGTCGAGCAGGTTGTTGAGCATCACGCGCAGCCCGTCAGGGTCGCCGCGCAGCGTCGCCGGCTCGCTGCGCTCGATGCCGAGATCGACGTCGCGCTGCTGCGCGATCGGCGCGTAGGTAGCGACGCAGTCTTCGAGCAGCGCGTGCAGGTCCACGTCGCGCATGCGCGCGCGGCTGTCCGGTTCCGAGCGCGCGAGCGCCAGCAGCTGCTCGGCAAGACGCGTCGCGCGCGTGACGCCCATTTGCAGGTCGGCGAGCGCGTCGCGGCGCGCATCGTCGTCCTGCGCGCGCGCGACGAGCTGCGCCTGGATGCGCAGCGCGGCGAGCGGCGTGCGCAGTTCGTGCGCGGCGTCGGCGACGAACGCCCGCTGGGTGTCGAGCGCCGTGCCGAGCCGCGCGAGCAGCGCGTTCAGCGCGCGCACGAGCGGCGTGATCTCGCGCGGCACGCCGCTTTCGGGCAACGGATCGAGGCCTTCCGGATGACGCATGTCGAGCGCGCGCGCGACCCGCGTGAGCGGCGCGAGTCCGCGCCCGACGACGATCCACACCGCGAGGCCGAGCAGCGGCAGCAGCAGGATCAGCGGCCACAGCGTGCGCAGTGCGACGTTCGCCGCGAGCCGGTTGCGCACCGACACCGGCTGCGCGAGCTGCACGACGTTGTCGCCGACGATCGCGCCGTACACGCGCCAGTCGCCGCGATCGGTGCGCTCCGTCGAAAAGCCGAGCTTCGCGCGCGGCGCGAGCGGCGCACGCGGATGCGAGTAGTACATCAGCACGCCGTTGCGATTCCAGATCTGCAGCACGATGCCTTCCTCGCCGGTGTCGCGCGAACCGAGAATCGCGTTGAAAGGCTCCGACGGCAGCGCCGCCGCGATCTCCTGCAGCTGGTAGTCGAACAGTTCGTTGGCTTCGGCGAGCGCCTGCCGGTAGATCATCCAGCCCGCGAGCCCCACGCCGGCCACGACGAGGGCGAGCAGCCAGAACAGCAGTTGTCGTCGAATCGAGCGCATCGGCTGGTCAGGGGTCCCGTCGCGTCACGCTTCTTTCGCAATCATGTAGCCGAGTCCGCGCACGTTGCGGATCAGGTCCGCGCCGAGCTTCTTGCGCAGCGCGTGGATGTACACCTCGACGGTGTTGCTGCCGATCTCCTCGCCCCAGCCGTACATTTTTTCTTCGAGCTGCGATTTGGACAGCACCGCGCCCGGCCGCGACAGGAGCGCCTCGAGCAGCGCGAATTCGCGCGCGGACAGCGCGACCGGCGCGCCGTCCTGCGTGACCTGATGCGACGCGGGGTCGAGCGTCAACGCGCCGTGGCGGATCGTCGATTCGCTGCGGCCCGCGTTGCGCCGGATCAGTGCGCGCATCCGCGCGCCGAGTTCGTCGAGGTCGAAAGGCTTGATCAGATAGTCGTCGGCGCCGGCGTCGAGCCCCTTCACGCGATCGGCGACGGCGTCGCGCGCGGTGACGATCAGCACCGGCAGCGCGTGGCCGCGCGAGCGCAACGCGCGCAGCACGTCGAGGCCGTCGCGCTTCGGCAGCCCGAGGTCGAGCAGCATCAGATCGTAAGCTTCGCCGTTCATCGCCGACAGCGCGACGTCGCCGTTCTCGACCCAGTCGACCGCGAAGCCCTCGCCGCGCAGCGCCTTGCGCACGCCTTCGGCGATCATGCGGTCATCTTCGACAAGGAGTATGCGCATCGGAACGGTCTCGGGATCGTGTCGGCCGCGAGGCCGGGAAATTCGGAAATATCCGGCATTCTAGCGCCGCGCGAGCGCCGCACTCACAATCGGCGCGGATTTGCGGCGAGCGATTGCGCACGCGTCACGTGAGGTCTTTACAATGGGCGCTCTTGCGGCGTGCTGCGCCGCGATGAGTCGCCCCCTGGCGTGCGACGCATCGCGGCCTTGTGCGCCGCTTCGTCGTTCGACGCGTCGCGCCGCCACCGTGCCTGTGAACGGCGCGCGACGCGCTTAGGGTTGTTTTCGCGTCTTTTGCCGCGTTTTCAATACGATTTTGCCGCGCTTCCCGTCGCGTTCCTTGCCACGTTTTTGCGGCGCTTTTCCGCGTTTTTGCCGACCCACCGCCTTCATGTCACCCGCCCTGCCCGCTTCGCCCCGCGCCGATCTTCGTTCGCCGCGCCCGCTCGACACCGCAGCACCTGCAGCACACGCCGCTTACGACGTTCACGCCGCTTGCGCCGCCCGCGACGCGACCGCCGCCGCGCCGACCGTCGGCGCCACGCGTCACTCGCGTAACACCCGTCACTCGCGTCCACTCGCCGGTTTCGTCGCCGCCGCGCTCGCGTGCGCGGCGCTCGGCCTCGCGCAGCCCGCGCTCGCGCAACCGGGCCCGGCCGCACAGGCGCGTGCCGCCGCGCCCGCGTCGACGTTCGGACAGCCGCCCGTCGGCGAGCGCGCACCGCTCGTCGCGCAGCCGTCCACGCTCGCCCCCGCGCCCGCCGGCGCGCGCTCGCCGACGGTCAACGTGACGACCGTGCTGCCGCCTTCGGTGATGGCCGGGCTCGAACGCGCGCACGTGCCGCTGTCCGACGTGAGCGTCGTCGTCGAAAAGGTCGGCGACCGGCTGCCGAGCGTCGCGGTCAACGCCGCGCAGCCGATGATGCCCGCGTCGACGATGAAGCTCGTCACCACATGGACCGCGCTCGCGATGCTCGGCCCCGACTTCCGCTGGCGCACGAGCGCGTACGCGACCGGCACCGTGGATACGGCCGGCGTGCTGCACGGCGACCTGTACATCAAGGGCACCGGCGACCCGAAGCTCGTGCCGGAAGAGCTGATCGACCTCGTGCAGAAGATCCGCGCGGCCGGCATCGTGCGCATCGACGGCGCGCTCGTGCTCGACAAGACCGAATTCGACGCGTCGACGCGCGACCTGCCGCCATTCGACGACGACGCCGACGCGCCGTACAACGTCGGCCCCGACCCGCTGCTGTACGCGTTCAAGGCGTTGACGTTCACGCTCGCGCCGTCGCGCGGCGGCGTGTCGATCGACGTCGTGCCGCCGATCTCGCAACTGCAGATCGACAACCGCATCCACATGCGCGCCGGCGCGTGCCGCGGCGTGATGCCGACGCCGCAGTTCGATCAGGGCGCGGGCGGCACGGTCATCGCGAGTTTCGACGGCGCGTACGCGATGCACTGCGGCGAGCGCTCGATCAACATGGCCGCGCCGATCAACCACTCGGCCTTCTTCGCGGGCGGCTTTCTCGCGCTGTGGCAGCAGGCGGGCGGCAGCTTCGGCGGGACCGTCCGCGAAGGCAAGGTGCCGCCGGGCGCGCGGCTCGTCGCCGTCCACGACAGCCCGCCGCTCGGCGACGTCGTGCACGACATCAACAAGTTCAGCAACAACGTGATGGCGCGCAACCTGTTCCTCACGCTCGGCGCAAGGGCGTCTGCGCCGCCGTCGACGACCGCGAAGTCCGCGGCGGCCGTCACCGCGTTCCTGCGCCGCAACGGCATCGCGATGCCGGAGCTCGCGCTCGACAACGGCTGCGGCCTGTCGCGCGAAGAACGCGTGAGCGCGCTGTCGCTCGCGAACCTGCTGCAGGCGGCGAACGCGAGCCCGGTCGCGCAGGTGTTCGTCGACTCGCTGCCGATCGCGGGCGTCGACGGAACGATGCGCAACCGTCTCGGCAACGCGCCGGTCGGCGGCAACGCGCACATCAAGACGGGCACGCTGCGCGACGTGCGCTCGATCGCCGGCTACGTCGCGGCCGCCGACGGACAGACGTACATCGTCGTCAGCCTGATCAACGATCCGCGCGCGGAAGCGGCGCGCGCCGCTCACGACGCACTGCTCGAATGGGTCTACCAGGGGATGCCGGAGGAAGCGCCGGTCTACGTCGAGCCGCATCCGAGGCGCGTGTCGAAGCATCTGCTCAGAACGCAAGCGCGCCACCGCCGCGAGCGCTGAACGCGTCCGGCACGCGTACGCCGCCTGCGCGCGCTCGAAGCTTTCCTCTAGCAAAGCGTCGCCGCGCGCGGGCATTAGCCGTGTACGCTGACCGCGATCCTGACCGGCCCGGCGCACCGAACGATCGTGCGCAAAAACAACAGCAAGGGTGGACGCGGATCGCGCGAACCGCACAGGATTCGGTAGGCTGACGGCCTCGCCCGCAACGGAAGGCACGGCAAGACCTGCATCGAGAAGGCGTAACGGCGCATAACAAGGAGACGAAGTGAACATGAAGCAACCGACCACCCCCCATCGCGCACTGCTGCGCACGACGCAGATCGCCATCGCCAGCGCGGCCTTCGCGCTGCTCGCCGCCTGCGGCGGCGGCGGCGGCAGCAGCGGCAGCAACACGCCGCCGAGCGGCGTGAACATGCAGGTGGTGTCGTTCGGCACGAGCCTGTCCGACGCGGGCACGTATCACCCGATCCTGCTCGGCTTCGGCGGCGGCCGCTTCACGACCAACCCGGGCGAAGTGTGGACCATGAAGGTGTCCGAATATTTCGGCAGCCAGATGACGCCCGCATTCGAAGGCGGCTTCGGCACGCCGCTGACCGCGAGCGGCGGCCTCAATTACGCGCAGGGCGGCGCGCAGGTTTCGGTGGGCGGCACGATCAATTCGGCGTCGGCTACGCAGATGCCGATCGTCTGGCAGATCCAGCAGTACCTGAGCCAGCACGGCAATTTCAACGCGAATCAGATCGTGCTCGTCGACGGCGGCGCGAACGAAGTGCTGAACCTCGTCACGAATGCGACGTCGGTGGGGACGTTCCTCAACGGATTGATGGGCAACGCCACGTTCCAGGTCGCGTTCGCGACCTACCAGGCCGCGCCGACGAGCGCCAATCAGGCCGCGCTGGTACAGGCCGTCGCCGGATACATCATCGCCAACCCGTCCTCGGACCCGCTCGTCGGCAACATCGCCGCCGCAGCGCAGACGCTCGCGACGCAGATCCAGAACCAGATCCTCGCGAAAGGCGCAACGCACGTGGTCGTGATGGACGTGCCCGACGTCGGCCAGACGCCGGCCGGCCTGAAAGTGGCGCAGGCCGTGGTGGCCGCGAATCCGTCGGTGAGCGTCGCGCAGGTGTCCAGCATCATCACGCTCGTCGCGGCAGCGTACAACGGCATGCTGCAGCAGCAGCTCGCCCCGCAGATCGGTGCGAACCAGGTACTGTGGATCGATTCGCTGACGTGGATGGACGGCATCCTGCAGAACCCGTCGGCGAGCGGTTTCAGCGTGACGAACACGAACACCGCGTGCAACCTCCCGCAGATGGCGGCCAACGCGACGGCCTACGCGCAATCGAATCCGGCCACGGTGCTGGGTTTGCCGTCCGGAACGCCGCAAGCGACGATCGACGCCTATGCCGCGGTCTACGGCGCCCAGTTCGCATCGTCGCTGTTCTGCTCGCAACAGACGCTGAACGCACCGAATGCGCCGACGACCTACATGTTCGCGGATCTGGTGCACCCGACCACGGCGCTGCATGCGCAGTTCGCGCAACTCGTCGAGACGCGACTCGCGGCAATCGGCGTCGGCAAGGCGCCGCAGTGATCTGAGCCGGGCGTCGGGCGAACCCGGCGCCGACGGCCGAAAACACAACACCCCACGCACCGCTACGGTCGTGGGGTGTTTTCGTTGGAACGGCGCAGATTCAGCGCTGCTCGACCTCGAACGCCGCCGCCGCCCGTCCGAGCCGGTCGTTGACGGCCGCCCAGTCGATCGTCTCTGGCAGCTTCTCGATCAGGATGCGCACGACGTTCGCGCGATCGAGCGCGCGCAGCAAGCCATACAGCTCGCGCGCATAGCGTGGCGGGTCTTCGGGCGCGGCGATGAAATGCACGCCCGGCGTGCTCGCCCAGGCACCCGCGCGCGACGCGCGCGCAACGAGCGCCACCGGTTCGCCGTCCGCCTGCGCGGTCGCCAGCATCGGCTCCAGCGCTTCGAACGGCAGCAGCGCGAGCGGCGTGCGCGGTGCGTAGTGCGCCTTGAGCGTGCCCGACGCGCGCGGCGCGGTGGCGTCGGACCCGTCGGGCAGACGCGGCGCCTCGCCCAGCACGCGCGCGATGTCGTGCGGCGTCACCTGCCCGGGCCGCAGCAGCGCGGGAAAGCCGCGCGACAGATCGACAATCGTCGATTCGATCCCGACGTCGCTCGGCCCGCCGTCGAGCACGTGCACGCTCGCGCCGAACTCGTCGCGCACATGCTGCGCGGTGGTCGGGCTCACATGGCCGAAGCGGTTCGCCGACGGCGCCGCCACGCCGCCATGTCCGCGGCGACGGCGCGAAAACGCCGCGAGCAGCTTTTGCGCGACCGGATGCGACGGGCACCGCAGGCCGACCGAATCCTGCCCGCCGCTGACCGCATCCGGAATCCGCGGATGGCGCTTGACGATCAGCGTGAGCGGGCCGGGCCAGAACGCGTCGACGAGCTTTTGCGCCGCGTCCGGCCATTGCGCCGCCCAGTATTGCGGATCGCCGCCCGGCGGCAGATGCACGATCACCGGATGGTTCGCCGGCCGCCCCTTCGCCGCATAGATGCGCGCGACGGCGTCGGGATTCGCGGCGTCGGCGCCGAGGCCGTACACGGTCTCGGTCGGGAACGCGACGAGTTCGCCCGCGTCGAGCAGCGCAGCGGCTTGCTCGATGTCGGCGTCGGTCGGGTGCGGTGCGGCGGTCATCGCGTCACGCCACGTCACTTCGTGACGATGTGCAGGAGCCGCGCGCAGTCGCGGGCGGCGGTGCGCGCTTCGTCGAGCGTCGGCGCGGTGAAGTTCACGTGGCCCATCTTGCGGCCCGGACGCGCGTCCTCCTTGCCGTACAGATGCAGCCGCGCGGCCGGCATCGCGGCCACTTCGTCCCACGGCGGCGTGACGGGCGCGGCGCCCTTCTGCGCCTTCGATTCGCCGGCGCCGGCCGGGAACCACACGTCGCCGAGAATGTTCAGCATCACGGCCGGCGAATGCTGGCGCGTGTCGCCGAGCGGCATCGCGGTCATCGCGCGCACCTGCTGCTCGAACTGGCTCGTCGCGCACGCATCGACCGTGTAGTGGCCGGAGTTGTGCGGACGCGGCGCCATCTCGTTCGCGACCATCGTGCCGTCTTCGAGCACGAAGAATTCGACGCACAGCACGCCGACATAGCCGAGCTTCGCCGCGATCGACAGCGCGGCCTGCTGCGCCTGCGCGACGAGCGCGGGGCTCGCGTCCGGCGCCGGCACGATCGTGTGCGACAGCACGCCGTTGCGGTGCGTGTTCTGCGCGAGCGGATAGACGGCGCACGCGCCGTTCACGCCGCGCGCGATCAGCGCGGACACCTCGAACTTCAGCGACAGCCGCTTTTCGAGCACGCACGGCACGCCGCCGAGCGCCGCATGCGCTTCGCGCACTTCGGCCGCGTTGCCGACGCGCACCTGGCCCTTGCCGTCGTAGCCGAGCCGCGCGGTCTTCAGGATGCCCGGCAGCACGCCCGCGAGCGCGTCGTCCGACAGCGCGGCGAGCGCCTGCGACGACTCGATCACCACGTGCGGCGCGACCGGCACGCCGGCCGCCGCGATAAAGCGCTTCTCGGCGATCCGGTCCTGCGCGATCGCCACGCACCGGCCCGCGGGGCTCACGAACGTCGTCTTCGCGAGCGCGTCGAGGCTTTCAGCGGGCACGTTCTCGAATTCGGTCGACACGGCCGCGCACAGGCGCGCGAGTTCGGTGAGCGCGGCGTCGTCGTCGTAAGCGGCGCGCAGATGGCGGTCCGCGACGGTGCCGGCCGGGCTCGTCGGGTCCGGGTCCAGCACGGCGACGCGATAGCCCATCGCCTGCGCGGCGAAACAGAACATGCGGCCGAGCTGGCCGCCGCCCACCATGCCGAGCCAGGCGCCTGGCAGGATCGGGGAAACCGGAGTGTTGTGGTCTGGGTTCATTTTCGTCGTAGATCGCGGCCGGCTGCGCCGGGGGATGACGTGCAGCGCCGGCCGGGGGTTTAACGTCGGCGCGCCGCCTGCCGTACTTCGTAGCCGGCGGCGCGGGACGTGGCGCGTCGTTACAGCGCCGGCAATACCATCGCGTGCGCGGCTTCGTTCTGGCGCACGCGGAACTGCGCGAGCCGATTCGCGAAGCCGGCATCGGTCACGCTCAAAATCGACACGGCGAAGAGCGCCGCATTCGCCGCGCCCGCCTCGCCGATCGCGAACGTCGCGACCGGCACGCCCTTCGGCATCTGCACGATCGAATGCAGCGAATCGACGCCCTTCAGATACTTGCTCGCGACCGGCACGCCGAGCACCGGCACCGTCGTCTTCGCGGCGAGCATGCCCGGCAGATGCGCCGCGCCGCCCGCGCCCGCGATGATCGCGCGCAGGCCGCGCTCGCGCGCGCGCTCCGCGTACTCGAACATCTCGTCGGGCATCCTGTGCGCGGACACCACCTTCGCTTCGTACGCGACACCGAACTCCTGCAGGATCGCCACCGCATGCTTCATCGTTTCCCAGTCGGAGCTGGAGCCCATCAGCACGCCGACGAGCGGCGCGGCGTGCTGGTGAGCGGTCTGCGCTTCAGTCATCAGTCGTCCTTCTTCGTTCACGCGAGCGTCTGGCCGGTCAGGCGTTCGAGCGCCTCCTGGTACTTCGCGGACGTCTTCGCGACCACGTCGTCCGGCAGCTTCGGCGCCGGCGCCGTCTTGCCCCAGTCCTGCGTTTCGAGCCAGTCGCGCACGAACTGCTTGTCGAACGACGGCGGATTCGTGCCCACCCGGTACTCGTCGGCCGGCCAGAAGCGCGACGAATCGGCGGTCAGCGCTTCGTCCATCAGATACAGCTTGCCGTTCTGGTCGAGACCGAACTCGAACTTCGTGTCCGCGATGATGATGCCGCGCGTCGCCGCGTAGTCGGCCGCGGCCTTGTACAGGCGAATCGAGATGTCCTTGATCGTCGCCGACAGCTCGGTGCCGATGCGGCGCTCCATCTCGTCGTACGTGATGTTTTCGTCGTGGTGGCCCATCTCGGCCTTCGCGGCCGGCGTGAAGATCGGCTCGGGCAGCTTCTGCGCGTTCTGCAAGCCCGGCGGCAATGCCACGCCGCAGATCGCGCCGCTCGTCTGGTAGTCCTTCCAGCCGCTGCCCGCGAGATAGCCGCGCACGACCGCCTCGACGAGGATCGGCTCGAGACGCTTCACGACGACGGCGCGGCCCTTCACCTGCTCGACCTCGTCGGGGGCGACGACGGTCTCCGGTGCGATGCCGGTCAGGTGGTTCGGCACGATGTCCTTCAGCTTGTCGAACCAGAAGTCGGCCATCTGGTTCAGCACCCGGCCCTTTTCCGGAATCGGCTCGCCCATGACCACGTCGAACGCCGACAGACGGTCGGTCGTCACGATCAGCAGCTTGTCGTTGCCCACCGCGTAGTTGTCGCGGACCTTGCCGCGGCCAAGGAGCGGCAGCGAGCGGAGCGTGGATTCGTATAGGGTAGACATCGTCGGGATTCGTTTGAAGAAACAGGGCGGGAACAGGCGTTCAGGCCGCGATGCTGGCCGGAACCGGAACCCTAAAGGGTAAACCAAAAAACCCGTCGCCGTTCCCCAACGGCGGGAAACGGCGACGAGCGGCGTTGTTTTCGCGGCGAAGCGGGCGTTTTCGGCTGGTCGCCGAAGCGGCCCGCGCGCGAGCGGTTCGGCGTGTCGTTATCGAACGATCTGCGCGAGTTCGCCGGACTTGTAGCGCTCGGCCATCTTGTCGAGCGACACCGGCTTGATCTTCGACGCCTGGCCTTCGCAGCCGAACGCGATGTAGCGGTCGACGCAGACCTTCTTCGCCGCTTCGCGCGCCGGCTTCAGGTAGTCGCGCGGATCGAACTTCGACGGATTCTCGAACAGGTAGCGGCGGATCGCGCCGGTGATCGCGAGGCGCAGGTCGGTGTCGATGTTCACCTTGCGCACGCCGTGGCGGATGCCTTCCTGGATCTCTTCGACCGGCACGCCATAGGTTTCCTTCATGTCGCCGCCGAACTCGCGGATTTCCGCGAGCAATTCCTGCGGCACCGACGACGAGCCGTGCATCACGAGGTGCGTGTTCGGAATGCGCGCGTGGATTTCCTTGATGCGCGCGATCGACAGGATGTCGCCCGTCGGCTTCTTCGAGAACTTGTACGCGCCGTGCGACGTGCCGATCGCGATCGCGAGCGCGTCGCACTGCGTGAGCTTCACGAAGTCGGCAGCCTGCTCCGGATCGGTCAGCAGCTGTTCGCGCGTCATCGTGCCTTCGGCGCCGTGGCCGTCTTCCTTGTCGCCCTTCATCGTCTCGAGCGAGCCGAGCACGCCCAGTTCCGCCTCGACGGTGATGCCGATCGAGTGCGCGACTTCGACGACCTTGCGCGACGTTTCGACGTTGTACTCGTACGATGCGACCGTCTTGCCGTCGGCTTCGAGCGAACCGTCCATCATCACGCTGCTGAAGCCGCTCTTGATCGCCGCCATGCAGACGGCCGGCGACTGGCCGTGGTCCTGGTGCATCACGACCGGGATATGCGGATAGGCCTCGACAGCCGCCTCGATCAGATGACGCAGGAATGCTTCGCCAGCGTATTTGCGTGCGCCTGCCGACGCCTGCATGATCACCGGCGCGCCGACCTGGTCGGCGGCAGCCATGATGGCCTGCACCTGCTCGAGATTGTTCACGTTGAATGCGGGCAGACCGTAGCCGTGTTCGGCCGCGTGATCGAGCAGTTGACGCATTGATACGAGAGGCATTGTGCTACTCCTTTGATTTGAAACGAATTGGGTCTTGCCGTCGGTCGTCTGGTGCGACCGTTCGGGCCGCTCGGCGGCGCGGAGCGCGGACCATGCCGCGGCTAGTCAACGCGAATTTTATCGCGAAGCAATGTCTGTTCCAGGCGCCAGGATACATTGCGCAACAATTTCGGCCGCCTGGGTTCTGCTGCGTGCGGCGCGCACGAACGGCGCCGCGGCAGACTGGCCGCCGCGCGTTCTCGCGTCGCGCGGCGGCTCATCGGGTCGTTGAAACTAGATCGCGTCGCCGACGCGGACGATCTTCAGCGTGTTCGTGCCGCCGGGCTGCCCCATCGGCTCGCCGACCGTCAGCACGACCATGTCGCCGCGCGACGCGTAGCCCTTGCCGACCACCACTTCGAGCGCCTGTTGCAGCGCCGTGTCGCGATCGGTGCTGGTGTCGAGATGCAGCGGCGTCACGTTGCGAAAGAGCGTCATCGCCCGTTCGCTGCCGACGCGCGGCGTCAGCGCGAAGATCGGCACGTGCGTCCAGTGGCGCGAGAGCCACAGCGCGGTCGAGCCGGACTCGGTGAGCGCGACGATCGCCTTCGCGCCGAGATGGAACGCGGTGAAGAGCGCGCCCATCGCGATCGACTGGTCGATGCGCGTGAACGTGCGGTCGAGGAAGTCGCGGTCGAGTTCCGAATGCTCGGACTTCTCGGCTTCCACGCAGATCGCGGACATCGTCTCGATCGTCTGCACCGGGTACTTGCCGGCGGCCGATTCGGCGGACAGCATCACCGCGTCGGTGCCGTCGAGCACCGCGTTCGCGACGTCCGACACTTCCGCGCGCGTCGGCACCGGCGCGTGGATCATCGACTCCATCATCTGCGTCGCGGTGATCACGAACTTGTTCGATTCGCGCGCCATCCGGATCATGCGCTTTTGCAGCGCGGGCACCGCCGCGTTGCCGACCTCGACCGCGAGGTCGCCGCGCGCGACCATGATGCCGTCCGACGAATCGAGGATCTCCTGCAGCGCCGGAATCGCTTCCGCGCGCTCGATCTTCGCGATCATCTTCGGCTTGATCCCGTACGGCGCGCCGGCGATGTTCGCGAGCTGGCGCGCCATTTCCATGTCGGTCGCGTTCTTCGGGAACGACACCGCGACGAAGTCCGCGCCGAGCGACATCGCCGTGCGGATGTCCTCCATGTCCTTCGCGGTCAGCGCGGGCGCCGTCAGCCCGCCGCCCTGCCGGTTGATGCCCTTGTTGTTCGACAGATCGCCGCCGACGCGCACCGTCGTGTGGATCTCGCTGCCGATCACGCGCACGACGTCGAGCACGATCAGCCCGTCGTTCAGCAGCAGCACGTCGCCCGGCTTCAGGTCGCGCGGCAGGTCCTTGTAGTCGAGGCCGACGCGTTCGTCGTTGCCGAGTTCGCACTCGGCGTCGAGCACGAACGCGTTGCCCGGCACGAGCGTCGTCTTGCCGTTCTCGAACTTGCCGACGCGAATCTTCGGTCCTTGCAGGTCGGCCATGATCGCGACTTCGCGGCCGACCTGGCGCGCGCATTCGCGCACGATTTCGGCGCGCTGACGGTGGTCGTCGGCGCTGCCGTGCGAGAAGTTGAAACGCACTACGTCGAGTCCCGCGCGAATCATCTGCAGCAGGACGTCCGGCGCGCTGGAAGCCGGGCCGATAGTAGCGACAATCTTGGTAGCGCGATGCATGAATCTCCTCGTCTGGATTGAATCGTGATGAAAAGCGCTGCTGCGAGATGAGCGGCGGGCCCGATCCATGTCGGTCGGGCCGTTGGAATGCGCGCCGGTTCGTGCCGGCGTCGCTTTATTGAGTGCGGCGGGGGTCCGTGGACACACCCGCTGCCTGCACATGACCCCGCCCGCCCGGACTCAGGCCGCGCGGGTTTCGAGCACCTCGACGGCCGGCAACTTCTTGCCTTCGAGGAATTCGAGGAACGCGCCGCCGCCGGTCGAAATGTAGCTGACCTGATCGTGAATGCCGTATTTCGCGATGGCCGCGAGCGTGTCGCCGCCGCCGGCGATCGAGAACGCCGGTGACTTCGCGATCGCCTGCGCGAGCGTTTTCGTACCGTTGCCGAACTGGTCGAACTCGAACACGCCGACCGGACCGTTCCACACGATCGTGCCGGCCTTCTCCAGCTGCGCGGCGAGCGCCGCGGCGGTCTGCGGGCCGATGTCGAGGATCATGTCGTCGGCGGCGACGTCGGCGACGGCCTTCACTTCGGCCTTCGCGGTCGGCGCGAATTCCTTCGCGGTGACGACGTCGGTCGGGATCGGCACCGAGGCGCCGCGCGCGTTCGCCGCGTCGATGATCGCCTTCGCCTCGGCGACGAGATCCGCTTCGACGAGCGACTTGCCGATCGGCAAGCCGGCCGCGAGCATGAACGTGTTCGCGATGCCGCCGCCGACGATCAGCTGGTCGACCTTCTCCGCGAGCGATTTCAGGATCGTCAGCTTCGTCGACACCTTCGAGCCGGCGACGATCGCCACGAGCGGACGCTTCGGCTGGCCGAGCGCCTTGCCGAGCGCGTCGAGCTCGGCCGCGAGCAGCGGGCCCGCGCACGCGATCGGCGCGTATTTCGCGATCCCGTAGGTGGTCGCCTCCGCGCGGTGCGAGGTGCCGAACGCGTCGTTCACGTAGATGTCGCAAAGTTTCGCCATTTTTTGCGACAGCTCGTCGGAATTCTTCTTCTCGCCCTTGTTCACGCGGCAGTTTTCGAGCAGCACGACGTTGCCGGGCGCGACGTCGACCCCGTCGACCCAGTTCGCGACGAGCGGCACGTCGCGGCCGAGCAGTTCGGCCAAGCGCTTCGCGACCGGCGCGAGCGAGTCTTCCGGCTTGAAGTCGCCTTCGGTCGGGCGGCCGAGGTGCGACGTGACCATCACGGCCGCGCCGGCGTCGAGCGCGGCCCTGATCGCCGGCACGGATGCGCGCACGCGGGTGTCTTCGGTGATGTTGCCGTGGTCGTCCTGCGGCACGTTCAGGTCGGCGCGGATGAAAACCCGCTTGCCGGCGAGCTTGCCTTCGGAGATCAGATCGTTAAGACGCAGAATCTTGTTCATGGACATGACAGTTGCGCGAATGAGTGGGAAGGCGGCGGCAGACGGTGCTCGGACAGCGGCGGGCTCCGCCGATCGGGATTCGTTGCCAATCGTTGCATTCGGTGCATTCGTTGCATGCGTAGCAGTGCCCGGCGGCGGCATCGGCTGCAGGATGGCGTATTTTAGCCGATCCCCAACGCCATCTGACGGATGTCACGGCGAACGTCCGATATTTCGGGCAGCGCGAGGATCCGCCGGAGCCCGGGCCGCGCGAGCCCGCGAAATCCGGCGACGCGCCGGCAAACCGGGCGCCTGATCGTACAGACGCCAAATCACGCTAAAATAGCGGTCTTTGCCGCCCGCAGACCCAAGAACCGCTTTTCCGGCGCGCCGTGCGCGTCAGACCGATGCCGAAGCCCCGACCCGGCCCTGACATCGCGCAGACGGTCCGTTTGCCGCGGACGGTGCGAACCCGTAATCAATCTGTACCCGCCTGGAGAATTCGTATGTCAATGGCCGACCGCGACGGCAAGATCTGGAAGGACGGCAAGCTGGTGGACTGGCGCGACGCCACGATCCACGTGCTGACCCACACGCTGCACTACGGGATGGGCGTCTTCGAAGGCGTGCGCGCCTATCAGACGGCTGACGGCAGCACCGCGATCTTCCGCCTCGCCGAGCACACGAAGCGCCTCCTGAACTCCGCGAAGATCTTCCAGATGGACGTGCCGTTCGACCATGCGACGCTCGCCGCCGCGCAGTGCGAAGTCGTCCGCGAGAACAAGCTCGAGTCGTGCTACATCCGCCCGATCATCTGGGTCGGCTCGGAAAAGCTCGGCGTCGCCGCGAAGGGCAACACGATCCACGTCGCGATCGCCGCGTGGCCGTGGGGCGCGTACCTCGGCGAAGACGGCATCAAGAAGGGCATCCGCGTGAAGACGTCGTCGTTCACGCGTCACCACGTGAACGTGTCGATGGTGCGCGCGAAGGCGTCCGGCTGGTACGTGAACTCGATCCTCGCAAACCAGGAAGCGACCGCCGACGGCTACGACGAAGCGCTGCTGCTCGACGTCGACGGCTACGTGTCCGAAGGCTCCGGCGAGAACTTCTTCCTCGTGAACAACGGCAAGCTGTACACGCCGGATCTGTCGTCGTGCCTCGACGGCATCACGCGCGACACCGTGATCACGCTCGCGCGCGACGCCGGCATCCCGGTGATCGAAAAGCGCATCACGCGCGACGAGGTGTACACGGCCGACGAAGCGTTCTTCACCGGCACCGCCGCCGAAGTCACGCCGATCCGCGAGCTCGACAACCGCACGATCGGCAGCGGCACGCGCGGCCCGATCACCGAAAAGCTGCAGTCCGCGTTCTTCGACGTCGTGTCCGGCAAGAGCGACAAGTACGCGCACTGGCTGACGAAGGTGTGAGCGCGTCGACGTCCTGCGCGCCTTCACTGATCCGCACGCGAGAGAGAACGCAACCGAGCACGCAACCGGGCACGCGCGCCGCGCGCCCGAAGCCATAACGAGACCGATCCCCATGAGCGAACTCAAGGAAATGCCGCTGGTCGAGCTGTCCGCGAAGGACCTGCCCGCGTACTGCCCGAATCCGTCGATGCCGCGCTGGAGCATGCATCCGCGCGTGTTCATCGACGTCACGCACGGCGAAGCGCGCTGCCCGTACTGCGGCACGCGCTACAAGCTGCGCGACGGCGAAGTGCTGCACGGCCATTGATGTCGCGCGAGACGCCGGTCGCGCTCGTTCGCCGCTCTCCTGCTACGCCCGCTGCCCACCGCCGCCCGTCATGGCCGGCCCGGGCGGCGTTCTGCTTTTCGAACCCTGCGTTTCGCGCGCCTTCGCGCACGAATCGCGACCTGACCTTCTGACACAGACATCCCGATGCGCCGCGCGCTGGTAATCGCACCGAACTGGATCGGTGACGCACTGATGGCGCAGCCGCTCCTGTCGCGGCTCGTGAAACTGCATCCGCGCATTGCGATCGATGCGGTTGCGCCCACCTGGGTTGCGCCCGTGCTCGAACGGATGCCCGAGATCCGCGACGTGTACGCGACCGACCTCGCGCACGGCAAGCTGCAGTTGCTGCGCCGCTGGCAACTCGCGAGCGACTTGCGCGACGTCGGTTACGACGCCGCGTACGTGCTGCCGAATTCGCTGAAATCCGCGCTGATCCCGTGGCTTGCGAACATTCCGCTTCGCATCGGCTACACCGGCGAGAACCGGTATGGCCTCCTGAACGTGCGCCACGCGAATCCGCCGAAGAACGAGCGTCCGCCGATGGTCGGGCACTACGCGGCACTCGCGTACGCGCCCGGCGCGAGCGTGCCCGGCGACCTGCCGATGCCGCGTCTCGAAGCCGATCCGAACGAGGCGGCGCGCGTGTCCGCGCGTTTTCACCTCGATACGCGCGTGCCGCTGCTCGTGTTCTGCCCCGGCGCCGAATACGGTCCCGCGAAGCGCTGGCCGGTCGAGCACTTCGCGGAACTCGCGCAGATGGTCGGCCAGTCGTTCCCGTACACGAAGATCATTGCGCTCGGCTCGCCGAAGGACGCGCCGCTCGCGCAGGCCATCGCCGAGCGCGCGTCGAACGTGCGCAACCTGTGCGGACAAACCGCACTCGGCGAAGCATGTGCGCTGATTTCCCGCGCGAGCGCGGTCGTCACGAACGATTCGGGCCTGATGCACGTCGCGGCGGCGCTGCGACGGCCGCTGGTCGCGGTCTACGGGTCGACGGATCCCCGCCACACGCCGCCCTTGTCCGAGCTCGCAAAGGTACAATGGCTGCATCTCGATTGCAGCCCCTGCTTCCAGCGCGAATGCCCGCTCGGCCATCTGAACTGCCTGCGTGAGCTGTCCGCCGCCCAGGTGTTCGGCGATCTGCGCGGCATGCTGCTCGCGCAACGTTAGGCGACCGACCCCGACCAACCCGACACGCAACCCGGCAACCCGCGCCGCCAACCGTCAACCTGCGCCCCTCCGACCGACGAGCCATGCCACGTTTTGCCCATATCTTCGAAGCCGCCGCGGACACGCTGAACGCGTTCTATCAAGCCGTCGCGGAAGTGAACATCGACGCGTTGATGGGCCTGTGGATCGACGAGGAGTTCGTGAGCTGCATCTGGCCGGACGAGTGGCATCTGCACGGCCTGTCGAACATCCGCACCGGGCTCACCGCGCAGTTCGAGTCGGCGCCCGTGTCGATCGAGCCGCTCGACATCCGCGTGTACGACAGTCTCGGCACGGTCGTCTATGCGATCGCGGAGGCACATCGGCCGGTCGATCCGGCGGCGACGCCCGCGATGGTGTTCACGACCTACGTGATGGTGCACGAGCGCGGCGAATGGCGGATCGCCCACATTCACGCGAGCCGCATGCCGGACTCGGCCGCGACGCAGTTCGCGGCGAAGATGCGCCACGGCGCGGGCGCGCTGCACTGAACCTGCGAAAACCCGGTGAGGCCCGGATGAGCAACACGCCCTCATACGACTCCTACCGCGCGCCGCTGTGGCTCGTCGGCCCGCATGCGCAAACCATCGTGCCGGCGCTCTTCTCGCGCCTGCCGCACGTGAGCTTCCGGCGCGAGCGCTGGGACACGCCCGACAGCGACTTCATCGAACTCGACTGGGCCGACGGCTATGCGGCAGCGGACGACGCGCCGCTTTTCGTGCTCTTTCACGGACTCGAAGGCGGCTCCGGCTCGCACTATGCACGCGCGCTGACCGCGGCTGCGCGCGCTCGCGGCTGGCACGCAGTGATTCCGCACTTTCGCAGCTGCAGCGGCCCGTTGAACCTGCTGCCGCGCTTCTATCACCTCGCCGATGCGAACGAGGCCGACTGGGTGCTGCGCCGCCTCGCCGCACAGCATCGCGGGCCGGTCGTCGCGGCGGGCGTGTCGCTCGGCGGCAACGTGCTGCTGCACTGGCTTTCGCAACGGCGCGAGGACGCGTCGATCGTCGCGGCCGCCGCCGCGATCTCCGCGCCGCTCGACGTGCATGCGGGCGGCGAGATGCTGGCGCGCGGCTTCGGCATGGTGTACACGCGCAACTTCCTGAAGACGCTGAAAACGAAGGCGCTGCGCAAGCTCGAGCAGTACCCCGGCCTCTTCGATGCGCAGACGATGCTCGCGAGCCGCACGATGTTCGAATTCGACGACGTCGTGACCGCGCCGCTGCACGGCTTTCGCAACGCGCACGACTACTGGACGCGCGCGACCGTGCGGCCGATGCTCGGGGAGATCGCCGTGCCGACGCTGCTCCTGAACGCGCGCAACGACCCGTTCCTGCCGGGCAGCGTGCTGCCGGGGCGCGCCGACGTCAGCGCGGCCGTCGAACTCGACCAGCCCGAGCACGGCGGCCACGTCGGGTTCATGACCGGACCGTTTCCGGGCCGCACGCAGTGGCTCGCCGAACGCGTGTTCGGCTATCTCGCGCCGTTCGCCGACCATGGATGAGATCGTCAAACAGGCGCTCGCGCGCTGGCCGAACGTCCCGCACTGCACCGGCTGGCTGCGGCTCGACGCGCGCGGCAACTGGCGCATGCGCGACGAAGCCGCCCAGGCGCAGAACGCGCCCGGCACGCCGATCCGCCATGCCGCGCTGATCGGTTTCATCAACCGCAACTACGAGTGCGACGAGCGCGGTCAGTGGTTCTTCCAGAACGGGCCGCAGCGCGTGTACGTCGAACTCGAATACACGCCGTGGGTCGTGCGTCTGTCGCGCGCTGAAGGCGGCGTGCCGACGCTCGCCGATCAGGCCGGCCGGCCGTTCGCGCCGGCCGCCGCGTATCTGGACGAGCGAGGCGCGGTGCTGTTCGCCGATGCGTGCACGCCGCCGCGCATCGCGCTGCTGCACGATCACGACCTCGACCTGTTTTCGGAACTGGCGAGCCTGGACGACGACGGCGCGAGCGGCACGTTTCACTGGCGCCCGGACGTCGCGATGCCGCTGCGGACGATCGCGCGCGACGAAGTGCCCGCGCGGTTCGGGTTCGTCGCGAGCCCGGCTTCGGCTTCGGCTTCGGCTTCGGCTTCGGCTTCGGCGGCACCGGCACCCGGCAAACCCTGAGCACCCGCTGGCCGAACGGATTCGCGACGGCGCGGGTTCGTCACCCGCGTCCCTTGTCGTCCTTCTCGTCCTTCATCTCTTCCTTGTAGCCCGCTTCGAATTCGTGCAGCCGCGCGTCGATCTGCGCGAGGTCGTAGTAGCCGACCGACTTCATGTCGCGCGCCTCCTTCAACTGCCGGATCGCGGACGACCACGCGCCATCGAGCGCGAACTTCTCCGCGAGCGCGCGGCGCCGGCCGAGCGTGTCGCCGACGCCCTCGTCCGCCTTCGCGAGGTATTGCCACCACGACGGCTCCTTCGGCTCGGCCGCTGTTTCCTGCGTTGCGATCGTCTGCGCGTCCGCGAAACGGCGGGCGTCGAGCAGCGACTGCAGCAGCACATCGGTTGCCGCATGCGAATCGGGCCACGCGCGATGCGCGGCGCTCGCGAGCCGCACCGCGTCGTCATGCTGGCCCGCGCGGCGCGCGATGTCGGCGGCGAGCACGTCGAGGCTCGGCGAACTGCGCACCGACGCCGCGTCCGCCGACTCGAACGCGACGAACGCCTTGCGCGCATTCGCGAGCGATGCGGCCGCGTCGTCGTAGCGCTCGACCAGCATCTGCGCGTACGCGAGCCCGTACCACTCCGCCGCGACGTTCAGCGCCGTGCGGTCTTCCAGCTCCGAGCGCATGCGCACGATCATGTCGAGCTGATCCGCGTGCGAGCGCGCCTGCAGCACGCGCAGCCGCGCGCGCACGAAGCCGTATTCCGGCGCCTGACGCGGCTGCCGGTACGGCGCGCGCCGCGCGCGGTCCTGCATGTCGGCGATGCGCTCGGTCGTCAGCGGATGGGTGCGCGCGTACGCGGGCACGCCCGCGTCGCCCATCGACGCGCGCTCGAGGCGCTCGAAGAACGTCACCATCCCGTACACGTCGTAGCCCGCGCCGTTCAGCAACAGGAAGCCGACGCGGTCCGCCTCGTGCTCCGCCGCCCGCGAAAAGCGCAACTGGCTGTCGACCGCGTACGCCTGGCCGCCGACCGCAATCGCGCTGCCGAGATCGCCGCTGTGCGCGAGCACGCCGGCCAGCACGCCGAGCAGCATCGCCGCGAGCGCGGTGTAGCCGTCGCGGTCGCTCTGGCCGAGCATCCGCGCGATGTGCCGCTGCAACACGTGACCCATTTCGTGCCCGATCACCGATGCGAGTTCGGACTCCGTCTGCGTCGCGACGATCAGCCCGCTGTTCACGCCGATGAAGCCGCCCGGCATCGAGAACGCGTTGATCTGCCCGTCGCGCACCGCGAACAGGTCGAAGTCCGGACGATAGCTGCCGACGAACTGCGCGCTCGCCGACGCCGACAGCTTCGCCGCGACCGAATTCAGATAGTCGCGCACGAGCCAGTCGTCGATGTAGTCGGGATCGGCGCGCAACTCGCGCATCGCGCGCAGGCCGATGCGGCGCTCGGCTTCCGGGGTCAGCGCGCCGCCGGACCCGTCGCCGAGGTCGGGCAGTTGCGGCGCCCACGCCGGCGCGCGCAGACTGGCGCCGGAGCGGCCGTCGGCGAAGCGGCTTTGCGCGCCGCCGTAGGTGCCGAACACGCCGGGCGCGATCGAGGCGGGGACGGACGCGTCGGCTGCGTCGTCGAGCGGGCCGCTGACGAGCGGCGGGCCGCCGACGCCTTGCGACGCGCCGGAGGACGTCGGCAGAGCGCTCAGGCGCAGCGCCGCCGCGTCGGCCGGCGCGACGCTGCCTCGCGCGGTCGCGATCTCACCGGCCGGACGCTGCGCGAACGAGCCGGATGGCATCGCGAGCGATGCACACAACCACGCAGCGAGTAGCCGTTTCACACGCATGGGATGACTGAAATCGTTGGGACACGAAGGCGGCGCCGAACTCGCCGCGCGCGTCGCGACGGGAGCCGAAACTGCTCGTCGATTGTAGTCCGGCGCGCACGGCGCGAGGACCGCCTTCGTGTCACGATCCCCGTCGCGATTCGGGTCGCGACGACGAGCGGCGAGGCCGGACGGGCACGGTGCTACCGCGCCGTCTCGCCACCCCGACGACGCTGCTATGATAGGCGCCCTTCTTCGGAGACTCAGCATGCCCGACCTCACCCATTTCGATGCAGCCGGCGACGCACATATGGTCGACGTCGGCGCGAAGACGGAGACGAAGCGCATCGCGGTTGCGCGCGGCTCGATCCGCATGTTGCCCGCGACGTTCGCGCTGATCCGCGACGGCCACGCGAAGAAAGGCGATGTGATCGGCGTCGCGCGGATCGCGGCGATCCAGGGTGCGAAGCGCACCGCGGATCTGATTCCGCTGTGTCATCCGCTCGCGCTGACGCGCGTGAAGGTGGACTTCGCGCTCGACGAGGCGCAGTCAGCCGTGCATTGCACCGCGCAGGTGGAGACGTTCGGGCGCACCGGCGTCGAGATGGAGGCGTTGACGGCGGTGCAGGTCGGCCTGTTGACCGTCTACGACATGTGCAAGGCGGTGGACCGCGGGATGACCATCACCGATGTGAAGGTGCTGGAGAAGCACGGGGGGAAGTCGGGGGATTGGGTGGCGCAGGATTGAGCCCGCTGTCGGCGACGCTCGCGGCGAGCCAGCGATCGATGTCGT